>JANPIV010000014.1:0-33472 GCA_031425155.1 Saprospirales bacterium
ATGGAACCCATGCCACCACTAGCAGCCGCTCAATGACCTTCTCCCGTATTAAATCAGTTCTGCAAGTAAAATTTCAAGAACAGTAATTTAACCCATGCTGCCCACTAGCAGCCAAAGACCAAAGACCAACCCTTAAAGACCAATAACCACCAATCGCCCTTCCGCCACCACCGTCAATGGCCGCACCACCGCTCCGTCCCACTCGCCAAACAGGCTGACCGGATGTCCGCCACTCACGGCTAATAGTCGCCAAATATCCTTCTCTGTGGCCCGCAATGGCAGCATTTTTCCCGTTGTATCCATCGCAAACAGGTTTTCATTTTTGAAAAAAATGGCGACTTCCGAAAAAATGGCAGGAAAAATAGAAATCCAGGGTTGGGCACCTACCGCCCGCGCGTAGTCTGCCGCGAAGGCCGGGAAATCGTCGTAGGCTTCCAACCGCGTTATTTTCGACAGGTACTGAAAATCATCGAAGGGTAGTGCCCGTAGCGGCCAGCCCGAAGGATACCAGGCCAAAGTGCCGCGTTGTATGGTGCCCGGCGACCAGCCCGGCGCAAACGGCGCACCACCAAAAGCGTAGTCCAACAGCAGCGCGTAACGGTGACTGGTCTGCCCGAGCAGCCACGTGCGGCGTACTTTCAATCGGTCTTCCACCGCTTCCTCGACCTGACCGATCACCGCCCATGCATCGGTCATTTGCTCGCCTTTCGCCAGCACTTCTTCTTTTTTGGCCACAATACCGAGCCACTGCTGCAACTCCGCCATTTGGGTTTCCGGCAAGGACTCGCGTTTGCGAAAAGCCCGCACCGCCAGATAGGTTTCGGCCAGCACCGTGAGCGTCCTTTCCGCCCAATCGGGTCGGTTGGGAGAAATACTGCCGATCAGGCGCAAAGACCGGCTCAGTCCAGTCATGGACGCATCGGCGACCCGCGTGGCAATTCCAGCCGCCCAGTGCGGGTCTTCTGAAACAGTAGTGGCCAAACCCCGCCGTATAACGTCCAAAAGCCAGCCTTCCAAATCTTCAAACCCATTGGTTGCCCGTTCGAGACGCTCGTAGCGGCGTTGCTGGCGGGCCGCAGACTGGTCAATCGGTACACTGCGCTTTGCTTTTCCACCCTGACCTGCCAACAATGCCTGTACCCAATCGGGCAACTCGTCAGCACTCGGAAAATTATCGGGTGCCAGCAGAAATAAGCCGTGCAATGCCAAAGCATGCAGACAAGGCTGTGGCCGGAAATCGCAGGTGCAATGCAGCCGGTTTTTTTCTACATCTACAGCCATGCTGTAAATTATGCCTTCGCCAGCGGGCATTTCGGCATAGATAACTTGCTGACAAACAAAGTATTCGGAGAAAAATTGGGCTTGGGCCAGGCGGGTTGCACGGGGATCAAATGCAGCAGGTGGGGGCAATTTTTCGGGCGCGGCCATTCGTAATATTTTGAAACACAAAAGGTATTTGTGTTACGACAAGGGTTTGAAACACAAAAGACATTTGTACTACGACAGGAATTTGAAACACAAAAATAATTTGAAACACAAAAGGCACAAAAGAAACACAAAAGGTTAGACAAGTACAGTTAGCCTTCTTTTGTATCTCTTTTGTACCTTTTGTGTTAAAAAACCTTTTTTCAATTGTTTAGAAGAACACCTTTTGTGTTAAAAAAAACCCTTTTTCAATTGTTTAAAATAATGCCCTTTGTGTTGCATTTAAGCATACATCCCCTCAATCTCCGATTCGAACTTCTTCATAATTACCCGGCGTTTGAGTTTGAGCGTGGGCGTCAATTCCGCCTCCGAGCCATCGGTTTTTACGGCATCCCAGGTATTGGCGAGCAAAGCAAATTTCTTGACCTGTTCGGCATGGCCAAAGTTCGGGTTGATACGGTCCACCAGCATCTGGTAGCGTTCCTGCACTTTCGGATTTTCGATCATGTCGGGCAGGGTCGTCCAGGCGAGACCGTGTTTGGCGCACCATTCTTTCAACCCGATTTCGGACGGCACCAGCAGGGCGGATACGAATTTCAGATTTTCGCCCACTACCATCGCCTGCTCCACCAGGTGATGTTCCTTGAATTTCGATTCGATGGGCGAAGGCGCGACATATTTTCCGCCGCTGGTTTTCAACAATTCCTTTTTACGGTCGGTGATGCGGAGAAATTGTTGGCCATTCGGGGCCGGTTCCAGCGTACCGACATCGCCGGTCACCAGCCAGCGTTTGCCATCTATGTAGCGGATCACCTCGGCGGTTTTTTCGGGTTGTTGGTAGTAACCCTCCATTACATTGGGGCCGCTGACCAATATTTCGCCTTCTCCGGGCCGGTAATCGGAACTTGGCTCGATACGCACATCCACCCCATCCAGCAGCAACCCGACGGTGCCCAGTCTTGCGGCACCCGATTCAAACCGATTGAAGGTCAGGCCCGGTGCGGATTCCGTCATACCGTACGCCTCGCGCACCCGAATACCCGCCGCATTGAACGTGCGCAACACCCGCACGGGGCAAGCACTCGCCCCGGTGACAATGCCTTTGATGCAGCCGCCCAGTGCTTCCCGCCATTTGGAAAAAATAAGCCGGTCGGCTATTCGCCACTGCAAGGCTTTCCAGCCGGTGTATTTTTTATCGAAATCCCAATCATCAGTCAGTTGTACGGCCCAGAAGAACAATGCCCGCTTTAAACCCTTCAATTCCATGCCTTTAGCAATAATCCGCTCATATACTTTTTCCAATAGGCGTGGCACTGTGGTGAAGAAATGCGGACAGATGGCCTTCAAATCGCCGTTTTCACCGCCCAGATTATCCGTGCCGGTGAAAACGGTAGTCAGGCATTTACTGGTAAAAAAATACACTGCTACCCGTTCAAAGACGTGACTGACGGGCAAAAAACTGAGGCAACGATCTCCGGCGTCTATTGGCACAACTTTACTGACCGACTCCACATTGAACACGATATTGCGGTGGGTCAGCATCACGCCTTTGGGATTGCCGGTGGTGCCGGACGTATAGATCAAAGTCATCACATCATCCGGGCGGATGGTGGCTTTGATGCGATCCACTTCCGCCAGATCGCTGCCCGGCTCGGCCAAGACCGCCGACCAATGCCGGGCCACCGGATGTTCATAAAAAGTGAACACCTCATGCAGTGTGGGCACTTTGGCCCGGGCGTCAGTGACTTTCTGGTACAAGTCGCCATCGCCCACAAAGCAATATTGCGCCCCCGATTCATTCAGAATGTACTCGTACTCGCGGGAACTGATGGTGGGGTACATGGGTACGTGCAGCACCCCTATCTGCATCATCGCATAGTCCAGCACGACCCATTCGGGACTGGCTTTATAGACTACGCTGGCCACTTTGTCGCCAGGCCGCAGTCCCAGCAGGAGAAGTCCTACGCTGGCGCGATTGACCCAACTTACCATTTCCACCGAGGAATAGTATTTCCACTGGCCATCTACTTTATGCCCAAAGGCTTTTTCCAACGGATGAGTGTCCAATTGGTCGTGTAAATATTCAAATACGCGTTTTTCTTCCATATTATATGGTGAGTTTAAGCACTGCGGGGCCAAATTCTGAAAAAATCTGCATTTCCCAAAGGATATTTTTGTTTGGCGCAAGGAATTGGATATACAACCAACTAGTATCTTGTACTGTTTAAACAGGGCTTTTAAATACTTTTGCCAAATAGCAGGCCCGCTTTGCCTCCTCACCCATTGACCACCTTGGCCACATTATAAAATTATTATGTCCATAACCACTGTCCGCAACGAACAGGATATTATTCAGCAGGTGCTGAATATTTTCTCCGCATATCTGGAAAAAAGCAGTTTTCGCAAGACGCCGGAACGCTTTGCCATTTTAGAAGAAATATACAAGCGTACCGACCACTTCGACGCGGAAGCACTGTATATCCACATGAAAAACCGCAGCTACCGCGTCAGCCGGGCCACGGTATATAACACGCTGGACCTACTGGTGACCTGCGATCTGGTAAAAAAGCACCAGTTTGGCAAGAATCTCGCGCAGTACGAGAAGTCGTATGGCTACAAACAGCACGACCATGTCATCTGCGCCAATTGCGGCAAGGTAGTCGAGTTTTGCGACCCGCGCGTGCAACAGATCAAGGATATGGTGGGCGATTTGCTCAATTTCCGCATTACGCACCATGCCCTCAATCTCTACGGCATTTGCGGAACTTGCCAAAAAGAGATCGAATTCGGGATTGTCCGCAACCAACCCAAAGTGCTGGAAGATGAGCCGGGCTGGGGAGACTGAATTTTAATGATAAATGTTTTAATGATAAATGATGAATCGCCACTACTCATCATTAAAACATTCATCATTTATCATTATTCTACTTCCGTTATTTTCAACATATTCGTCCTGAACCGGCGGTGAATAGGAATAGAAGCGGTATTGATAACGCTGTCGCCAGCCTCCACATAGCCGGCGGCTTTCAGGATAGCGGTGCAGTCTTCAATAGTCTCGTCGGTTGTGGTAAAACGGTCATAATGAAAGCATTGTACACCCCAAACCAGATTTAGTGTATTGAGCATGGCCATAGAATCGCTGAAAATATAGATACGCGATTTTGGCCGGAAACTGCTCACTTTGAAAGCCGTATAACCGGAAGTGGTCATCCCGATAATGCCTTTTGCCCCGATTTCCTCGGCGACCCGGCAGGCATTGAAACACACCACATCGGAGTGAAACAGGCGTGATTTTTCGATAGCATGGGGACGTTTGCTGAAAATCTGTGGCCAGTAATGTTTTTCGGCCTGGCCAATAATACGGGTCATGGCTTGCACCACTAATGCAGGGTGCGCACCCACCGAAGTCTCGGCACTCAACATGACGGCATCGGCACCGTCCAGCACGGCGTTGGCCACGTCGGTGACTTCGGCGCGGGTCGGAGAAGGATTCGTAATCATACTATCCATCATTTGCGTAGCCACAATGACGGGGCGGGCGTATTGCATACACAGCAGCACGATCTCCTTTTGCGTGATCGGCAACTGCTCGATGGGCATTTCCACGCCGAGGTCACCCCGCGCCACCATAATCCCATTGGCGGCTTTGATGATCTCGCGGATGTTTTTGACGGCCTCCGGCTTTTCTATTTTGGCCATTGCTTTGGCCGGGTGGCCGCGTTGATCGAGTATTTCCCGCAATTCGGTAATATCTTCTGCGCGACGCACAAAGGACAGGGCCACCCAGTTCACCGGCTGGGTGAGGATGAATTCCAGGTCCTCGCGGTCTTTGGTGGTCATGGATGGCTGCTTCACATTCGTGTCTGGCAGGTTCACCCCTTTGTTGCTGCTGAGGATACCGCCATAAAGGCAGCGGAGCCGCACCATATCTTTTTTGTTGGTCTCGGCCACTTCGAAGACCAGTTTGCCGTCGTCCATCAGGATGCGTTCGCCCACTTCGCAGTCCTCCGCGAATTCGTTGTACGACATGTAAATTTTCTCCATCGTGCCCAGCACCTCTTCATTGACGATGGTAATAATGTCGCCGGGTGCCAGGGCCAGGGCATTATCTTTTATTTTTCCAACGCGAAGTTTCGGGCCTTGCAAATCAGCCAGAATACTGAGGTGCGTGTTGTTTTCCGCGTTGATACGCAGGATGTGCTGAATGACTTTCAGGTGATCCTCGTGCGTACCGTGGCTGAAGTTGAGCCGGAAAACGTCCACGCCGGCCTGTGCTATTTCCAGCAATTTTTCGTACGTATTACAAGCGGGACCCACTGTGGCCACGATTTTAGTGTTTTGCGAACCGTCTTTGCGCATAGCCAACCCTTTTTTTGATGTGTACAATCTACAATAAGTAGTGCGCAAAAGTAGAACGACCAAAGCCATTATAACTATATTAAGGCATTGTTTTTACAGATTTAATGCAGGAAATGTTGGAGGGCTTACCCAGGAGAAGAAGGGAAAACCTGTCTTGTGATTTGGGCAGGCCGAATTTTCGGTGGAACACCGGAAAAAAATGACTTGAAAAAACTTTGGTAGAGCGAAGAGATTTGCCTTTCTTTGCCCCTCGAAAAATTGACCTTTTTTCACTAAAGTTTTTTAAAAATCATGGCAGAAGCACTTACCGTAGCCGCACGCGTAAAGAAAATTATTGTCGACAAATTGGGTGTGGACGACAATGAAGTCATCAACGAAGCTAACTTCATCCAAGACCTCGGCGCCGACTCGCTCGACACGGTGGAACTGATCATGGAATTTGAAAAAGAATTCGACGTTTCTATTCCAGACGAGCAGGCAGAAAAAATTCAGACCGTCGGCCAGGCAGTAGAATATCTGGAAGCACAGACCAACGCCTAAATTTCAGCGTCCACATTCATTTGTGCGCTGATGTTTTTGATCAAAAAGGTTCAAAGCCGTAGTGGTTTTGAACCTTTTGTGTTTTTTCGTCACTTGTCAGCCATCAACAAGGTGGACGTTAGCAGCATTTATACGAGAGATCGTACATTTGCTCGCTTACTTGAGCCCTTTTTGCCGTTAGTGCATTTTAGGGTTTTACTTTCAAATTTGGTTTTACAAAATTGAATTCATGAAACGAGTCGTCGTCACCGGCATGGGTGCCATTACTCCTATTGGCAATACCGTCGCCGCTTATCTGGAAGGGCTGCAAAAAGGCGCGAGCGGAGCCGGTCCCATTACGCAATTTGATGCTGCTTTATTCAAAACCCGCTTTGCCTGCGAGATCAAAGACTTCGACCCGGCGACGATCATGGACAAGCGGGAAGTACGGCGGGTGGACCGCTTTACGCAGTTTGCGATGGCTTCCGCTGCCGAAGCCATCACCAATTCCGGCCTGGACCTGGAAAAAATAAATAAACTCCGGGCCGGGGTGATCTGGGCCTCGGGCATTGGCGGTATTCATACTTTTGAAAAAGAAGTGGAAGAGCACGTGCTGGGCAATGGCACACCCCGGCACAATCCATTCCTGATCCCGAAAATGATCAGCAATATGGGGGCAGGTATGATTTCCATCCAATATGGTTTCATGGGCATCAACTATGCGACGGTATCGGCCTGCGCTTCTTCCTCGCACGCTATTATCAATGCAGCCGATTATATTCGGATGGGCAAAGCCGATATTATGGTGGCGGGTGGATCCGAATCCACGATTTCCAAAACGGCGGTCGGTGGTTTTACTTCCATGAAAGCGATGAGCGAGCGCAATGACGACCCGATGACGGCTTCCCGGCCTTACGATAAAGACCGCGATGGTTTTGTGCTGGGCGAAGGCGGGGCGGCCTTGATTTTGGAAGAATACGAACACGCCCGCCAGCGCGGAGCGCATATCTACGCCGAATACGTCGGCGGCGGCATGACGGCGGATGCTTACCACATCACGGCTCCACACCCGGAAGGCATTGGCGTGGTCGAAGTAATGCGGGTGGCACTGGAAGAAGCCAATATGCGGCCTAGCGATATAGATTACATCAATACCCACGGCACTTCCACGCCGCTGGGCGATGTGGCGGAATTGAAAGCCATCGTGAAAATATTCGGCGACGAGGCTGCCAAAGTAAATATTTCTTCCACTAAGAGCATGATGGGCCACCTATTGGGTGCGGCCGGTTCGGTAGAGGCTATTGCCTGTATTCTGGGCATGCAACACGGTTTTGTGCCGCCTACTATCAATCACTTTACGGACGACCCGGAAATAGATCCAAATCTGAACCTGACCTTCAACGAACCGCAGCAGCGCCATATCCGGGCGGCCCTGAGCAATACGTTCGGTTTTGGTGGTCACAATGCTTCCATCATTTTCCGACAGGTCTGAGTACCCGTCCAAAACCTTGATTCTGTGCGATTTCTTCGACGTTTTTACAATTATTACTTCCATCCTGATAAAGAATTGGCGCGTCGGCTCCGCCATCTCATTGGCTTCACGCCCGTGCATCTGCCCCTGTTCAAACTGGCGTTTTTTCACAAAAGCACCTATACCACCCGCGACTACGCTATTTCCAACAACGAACGGCTCGAATTTCTGGGCGACGCCGTGTTGAGTACTATCGTCGGGGAATATTTATTCAAAAAATACCCCAACTGCGACGAGGGTTTTCTGACGAAAATGCGCTCCAAAATCGTGAAGCGCAACTCGCTCGACGACATCGCCGACAAAATGGGACTCGATATGTTTCTGGCCAATTACAACCAGACGCGGCTATCCAAATCCATGCTCGGCAATGCCCTGGAAGCCCTGGTCGGAGCCGTGTATATCGAAGTGGGTTACGATGGCACCAAACATTACGTGGTGCAGCGGGTGCTACGTAAATACCTGGATATCCACGAGTTAGAGAGTTTTGATGATAATTACAAAAGCCAACTGCTGGAATGGTGCCAGAAAAATGGCCACAGCATCGAGTATAAAGTAGTGGCTAAATACAAGAGCGAAAAGCGCGATAAATTCAAAGTAGCCGTGTTCGTGGACGGCAAAAAACTTGGCACCGCCGACGATTTTAACAAGAAAAGTGCTGAACAATTGGCCAGCGAACGGGCGATGACTGCCCTGGGTATGCTGGGCGGAGCCGGGCTGGTGCCGCTGGCGGATTCCGAGGAAATGGAGTAAATCATTCCGCACTCCAGTATTCCTTATTTGCTACAAGCTCGTCCGCTCCCAGTGATTCTGCTCTTCAATTTCTTCCAGCAAGCCCAGATAGTGCGTAAACCGCAATTCGCTCACTTCGCCCTGGCGCAGAGCCTCGTGTACTGCGCAGCCGGGCTCGTTGCGGTGCAGGCAGGCACCGCCAAAACGGCACTGAGGCGATAGGGCGAAAAATTCCCGGAAACTGTGGGCCAGGTTATGTTTGTCTTTATTATTGAAGGACAAAGTCTTCATGCCCGGCGTATCAATGAGCCGCCCGCCAAAATCCAGTTCGAACATTTCCGCAAACGTAGTCGTGTGCTGGCCCTTACCGGAATAGCCGCTGATATCGCCTGTCCGCAGATCGAGTTGGGACTGTATGGCATTGACCAGACTGCTTTTGCCAACGCCGGACTGCCCACTCATTAAGGTGGTTTTATCTTTCAATATTTCCCGGAACGCTTCCAGACCGCGCTGCTCCACCACCGAGGTAGCCAACACATTATAACCTATTTTTTCATATATAGCCTTGAATTCAAAGAACTTGGCCACATCTTCGTCGTCGTATAAATCGGCTTTATTAAAAACAATAGTCACGGGAATATCGTCGCGCTCGATCATCACCAGAAAACGATCAATGAAGCCAGGTTTGATGGTCGGCTGCACAATGGTCACGATCAGCACCGCCTGGTCAATATTGGCGGCCAGCAGGTGCATATCGTGCTTGCGGCGCGGCGACTGGCGCACGACGTAGTTTTTGCGCGGCAATATTTTTTTGATCATGCCATGCCCGTCGCCTTCCGGTTCTACTTCCACGCGGTCGCCCACCGCCACCGGGTTGGTGAGCGGTATGTCGTCCAGGCGAAACTTGCCGATAATGCGGCAGGTCATTACTTCCGGTTGATTATCCAGCCGGACGTTGTACCAACTGCCGGTGGATTTGATAACGGTTCCTATTTCCATACGTAAGGGCTATAACAGCGAGGTGGGGCAAATCGTTCCGCGCAGGGTACCGGCCAGGGCAGACGCATAAAAATTTGGAAGCAAATACCCAAAATGTCGAAATTTTATTTGATTTAAGATTGCAGATTACATGATTTAAGATTGTTGATGTCAAACATAAAGCCCCAAAACCAACAGTTCATTATGAAGATTTGGTTTTATAAGTCACGGATACATCTAAAATCAACTATCATGTAATCTGCAATCTTAAATCAAAATATTATTTGGTAAAAAGCAAACCAACAGCGAAGTCTTTATGTGTCTGCCCTGACTGAACCCGCCGGTACAATGGGCAACCGCGAGGGTTGCCCCTACCGCAACAATGGCTGCGCCTGTTCATTACAACTCCGCACGGCGGCGGCCATTTCCCGGATCAAACCCGGGTCTTTTTCGATGGCGTTCCCAATGACCACCAGATCGGCACCCGCTTTTAAATTAGCCGCCACTTTTTCCGGCGTCCGAATACCGCCACCGACAATGAGCGGCACCGAGACCGCACCACTGACCGCTTCGATCATGCTTTCGGCAATCGGATTACGCGCGCCCGACCCGGCATCCATGAAAATGAGTTTCAGGCCCAGCATCTCGCCCGCAATGGCGGTGCAAACGGCGATGTCATCTTTGGTAGCCGGGATGGGATAGGTGTTGGACATGTATTGCACGGCAGTCTGTACGCCGCCATCAATGAGCATATAGCCGGTGGAAATAATTTCCAGCGGCGACATTTTCAGGAACGGTGCCGAGATAACATGCTGCCCAATAAGCAATTCTGCATTGCGCCCGCTGATGAGCGAGAGAAATAGCAGCGCGTCGGCGCGGTAACTGAGCTGGAAGGAATTGCCCGGAAACAGGATCAGCGGAATAGAGCAGCGGCGGTGAATTTTCACCAGCAACTCATCGAGCATGTCATTGACCACCAGGCTGCCGCCAATGAAAAAATAGTCCACACCACACTCCACGGCCAGGTCAAGCGCAGATTCCATTTGTTTCAGCCGCAGTTTGTCGGGGTCAAAAAGGATGACTAATTTCTTTTTGCCTTGCTGTTTGGCTTCCAGCAGCCCGGAATAAATTTGTTTGTCTAAATGCAGCATAGGTTTTCAATTTAGAGGATGACTAAGTAAAATGGGCAAAATTGCAAAAGGCAAATGGAGCAACAAGCAAATGGAGCAAAGCGACATCCCGATTTTTATCGGGATTGGCAATCCCCATAAAACCTCGGATGCCCTTTTGTTTTGCCCCTTGCAAATTTGCCCTTTGCTTATTTTTTTTATTTCACCCCAATTCACGGCACGCCCGGTACAGGTCTTGCCAGTCTGCGCGTTTTTTCACTACTGATTCCAGATACTCCTGCCATACTTGCAGGTCAGCACTCGGGTCTTTCACAATAGCACCGACCAAACCTGCCGCCAGATCGTGCGCATTCAGTTCGCCGGAACCAAAATGGACGGCTAATGCCTGCCCCTGATGGATGACGGAAATAGCCTCCGCCGTGCTGAGAGTGGCCGTGGGGCTTTTCAGCTTTTCGCGGCCATCTTCCGTTTTTCCGCTGCGCAATTCCCGAAAAATACGCACTAAACGCTGTATTTCCTGTACCGGGGCGGCATCGGCGGGCAATTCGAGCGAGACACCCAGCGCGGCGACCCGGTTTTGGACAATAGCCACTTCTTCGGCCAGGCTATCCGGCAAAGGCAAAATCACCGTATTAAAGCGACGGCGCAGGGCTGAGGAAAGTTCATTCACGCCTTTGTCGCGGTCGTTGGAAGTGGCAATGACGTTGAAACCACGCCGTGCCTGCACTTCTATGCCCAGTTCCGGCACGGGCAGTGTTTTTTCGGAAAGCAAAGTAATGAGCGTATCCTGTACGTCGGAAGGAATACGGGTTAATTCTTCCACGCGCACCAGTTTGCCATCGCGCATCCCGTTCAGGATGGGGCTGGGCACCAGGGCCTGCTCAGTAGGGCCTTCTGCCAATAAACGGGCGTAATTCCAGCCGTAACGCAGGGCCTCTTCGTTCATGCCCGCCGTACCCTGCACCATGAGGGTGCTGTCGCCACTGATCGCGGCGGCCAGATGTTCGCTCACCCAGGTTTTCGCGGTGCCGGGTACGCCCAGCAGCAGCAAAGCGCGGTCGGTAGCCAGGGTCGCCACGGCGATTTCGATGAGCCGCCGTTGGCCGTAATATTTTGGTTCGATGGTCACATCGCCCGCCTGACCGCCGAGCAAATAAGTCACTACGGCCCAGGGAGAGAGCCGCCAGTTGGTCGGGCGGGGCTTATCATCATGGGCAGCCAGCGCGACCAGTTCATGGGCGTAGGCGGTTTCCGCGTGGGGACGAATAATAGTGGCTTCCATAATGGTTCAGGGATGCAGGCTTTCCGAAGTAACAGGTTGATTTTCAGAGACTTTATTTAGAAATCTTCCCCAGTCATTTATTTCATCGGCGGCCCAGAGTTCCGGGAAAAAGACCACCCGCTGGAACCGTGGAGGCAGGTATTTCTGCCAATTGGTGCCACCAGTCGCCGCTATTTCCTTGGGTTTGGCATCCAGGTAGCGCACCGCCGAACGGTAGTGCGACAAGGCCCAGCGGACATTAGCATTGAGGTCCAGTTCGCGCATTAATTCGATCAATTCGGCATCTTGTTGTTCTTCCGGTGATAGTTTATGGTAAAGCGCACGGAGGTTGGTGGTTTGGTATTGTTCGGCAAAGCGCACCAGTTCGGCGGCGTATTTCTGTTCAAACTGGCGCAGCGTCAGCGTTTTTTTGCCGGAGGCCAATTCCGTCGCCCCGGAACGCCAATACAGCACCGAGCAGAGCAATTTAACATCCGTCACATCAGCCGTGAGTTCGCGCTTGTCGGTATGCACCAGTTGCTGCATATCGGTGCTGGCGATCTCGATCATCCGGTATTGCACACTTTGGAAACCACTCGCTGGCAGCAGGCTCATGCGGAAACGCAGGAACTCATCGCGGTCCATGCCATCCACCATAATATCAAAAGAATCAATGAGTTGCTTGAAGTAGCGATTGATGCGAATTACTTGCCGTTTGAAAAAAATCAGGTTGGTTGGTGCCGTTGCCAACTGCGCAATTGCATCAAGGGTTAGTCGGAAATACAACTCGGTAATCTGGTGGTACATGATAAAAATCCGCTCGTCGGGGATCGGCGTGCGCGGATTTTGCAGACTGAGCAGCGTATCCAGATGAATATAATCCCAGTAGGTGAGGTAGTCCGCATAGAGGAGGCCATCGAGGTAGGATTTCATATCCTGTCCCATTGCGCCGTATTTTTCCTCGAGTTGACTCAGGCGATCTAGTATTTCTGCTTGCATGGTGGTGGTTGGTTAGGCAGCCATTTTCAAGCCCAAAAGTAGGCAACCCAGAGACAGCGTCAAACTCAAGACCACATTGAGATATGCCAATGTGCTGTGCCCCTGTTGAAATAAACGTAAACTTTCGGCGGTAAAGGTGGAAAACGTGCTGAATCCGCCGCAAAATCCCGTGGCCAGCAGCAAGCGGCGTTGATCGGAGAGCAAAGCTTGTTGATGCAAGCCCAGCACCAGCCCCAGCACCAGGCAGGCCAGTGCGTTGGCGAGCAGGGTAGCCCAGGGAAAACGCAGTGACCAGGGCTGGGCGAGCAGGGCCAGTCCATAGCGGCAAATACTACCGATGCCACCGCCCAGAAAGACCAGACCGAAAAAGAGTAATTGTTGCATAGTACCACCGACTCCAGTCGGTATGGAAATAGTACCGACTGAAGTCGGTGGTACAAAAAAAACCCCGGTTGAGGACAACCGGGGCAAGCGTATTAATGTGTTTCTCGAAAGGATGACGGGATTATTCAGTCACATCGCGACCGCCCGTAAGCATATCCTGATATTCTTTCAATTCTTCCCACTGGCCTTCCATGGCGAATTTGGACTGTGCAGGCCAAGTGCTGGGGTCGTGGATTTGGTAACGCGCACCGGCAGCATCGAGGATTTCCTTCAGCCGGTCAATTGGTGTAGCAGCCAATTCCGCCCAAGTAGAAATACCGCCTTCGTTCAGCAGTTGTTCAATTTTTGGACCAATGCCTTCCACGATTTTCAGATCGTCGAGCGTTGGCACCTTTTGAGCAGCGGGAGCCTTTACTTCCTCTACTGCTTCAGGAGCAGCAGCGGTAGCCACTTCTTCTGGTTCCACTTCAGGAGCCGAAACGGTAGCGGTTTCTTCTACTACCGGAGCAGCAACTTCTTCGACGGCGACTGGAGCGACATCTTCGACCACGGCGGCTTTCTTGGCGGGTTTCTCCGTAACCGTTGCTTTTTTAGCGACGGGAGCTTCCAAAACAGCAGTGTTATTAGCGACCAACTCAAACGGCAGAACGCTGACGAATACGCGGTCGTTCTTGGTACGTTTGAAAGTAACTGCGCCTTCAATACCGGCGTGCAGCGTGTGGTCGCGACCCATATAGACGTTTTCGCCCGGATGGTATTTGGTGCCCCGTTGGCGAACGAGGATATTGCCGGCGATAGCGCGTTCGCCGCCGAACATTTTTACGCCAAGCCGTTTGCTATGGCTATCGCGGCCGTTGTCGGTACTACCTGCACCTTTTTTGTGTGCCATGACTCAAAAAACTATGAATGCGTGAATAGTTGAGTGAATGTGGTTTTTCAGAGGATTTGAGGATTTGAATATTTGAGGAGTCGAGGATTTGATCAAATACTCAAATCTTCACATACTCAAATATTTGGCTTTACACGGTAATCCCCTCAATTTTGATTTTGGTGAACTGCTGGCGGTGGCCGTTTTTCTTCCGATAGCCTTTGCGGCGTTTCTTTTTGAAAACGATCACTTTATCACCCTGCACGTGCCCTAGGACACTGGCTTTGATGAGCGCGCCGCCGATATTCGGGACACCAATGGTGAAATTGCCGTCATTCTCAATGAGATGCACGGCGTCGAAGGAGACAGCGTCGCCTTCCTGAGCTGCCAGCCGGTGGACGAAGATCTGTTGACCTTCCTCAACTTTAAATTGTTGACCGGCAATGGAAACGATTGCGAACATAGAAAATAGGTAAAAACTAGTGAAAAAAAGACCCCTTTTCGCAAAGGGCGGGCAAAGGTACTGCCTGGTTTTTGAAAAACCAAGCCATAGCCGCAGGAATTGTGAACTTATGCTGACATGCCAAAACCCGTGGGCTAACTTATCGAGTCAGCCCGCGCTGCGTTTTTATGCGTTGGCAATAGAAAAGGCTGTTTCGTCTCCGATCCCTGATCGGCGGTACGCAGTATTAATTCAATCTTTCATAAATCCCGGCAATACCCTGCCCACCGCCCACGCAGGCCGTGACCATGCCGTAACGCTGCTGGCTGCGGCGCATTTCATTCAGGATTTGTACGGAAAGTTTGGCCCCTGTACAGCCCAATGGGTGACCCAGCGCAATAGCTCCGCCATTCACGTTGACAATGTCGGGATTCAGGCCTACTTCGCGAATGACGGCCAGTGCCTGGGCACCAAAGGCTTCGTTCAATTCCACCGCTTCGATCTGGTCGAGTTTCATGCCCGCTTGTTTGAGGGCTTTCGGAATGGCGGCACACGGGCCGATACCCATTAAAATCGGCTCCACTCCCGCCACCGCGCAGGACACCAGACGCGCTACGGGTTCCAGACCTAGGGCTTTCATCATCGGCTCGGACATGACCAGCACGAAGGCGGCTCCATCGGAAGTCTGCGAAGAATTACCGGCGGTCACTACGCCATCCTGGGCGAAAGCCGGGCGCAATTTGGCCAGTCCTTGCAGCGTGGTATCGCGGCGTACGCCTTCGTCCATTGCCACGACTTTGCTTCTTTCCTGGCGTTTGTCGTTTTCGACCCAGACTTCGGGCACGGTCACCGGCACGATTTCGGCGGTGAATTTGCCCGCATCAATGGCCGCCGCGGCGCGTTGGTGGCTTTGTACCGAAAACGCGTCGGCATCTTCGCGGCTGACGTGGTATTTCTGCGAAACAGCCTCGGCTGTCAGGCCCATACCGACCAAATAGTCGGGCGTGTTGGCGGCAATATTATAGTTGGGGGCGAGTTTGTAGCCCGTCATTGGAATAAAAGACATGCTTTCGGTGCCGCCGGCAATGTAACAATCGCCCATCCCGGCCCGGATTTTGGCCACGGCAATGCTGATGGTTTCGAGGCCGGAAGCGCAATAGCGATTGACGGTCATGCCCGGCACGTCTTTGCCAAGGGCACGATTGGAGATGAGGCGACCAATTTGCAAACCCTGCTCGCCTTCGGGATTGGCGCAGCCGACAATGCAGTCGTCCACCATTTTTGGGTCGAGTTCGGGCGTTTGCGCCAGCAAATGTTTAATGACATCTACGGCCAGATCGTCGGAACGGTAGGCTTTGAATCCGCCTTTGCCGGCCTTGCCGACGGCGGAACGATAACCGGTAATAATATATGCTTCGGGCATGATAAGTGGTTGTTGAGAAAAGGTGGAGGTGGTGGGGTTGAGAAAAAATCAGGCAAATATCGAAGTAATTGAATTGCTGGCACTTATTTGATAAAAAATAACCAACCAAAAAAACAGCCGGTTACTAACAAGATGGTCAGCAGATTACTTAACAAATTTACGGCATCATTGCTCATCCATCGGTAGCCGGAATGTAAAATATTTGTAGGAATGTCGGTGAAGTCGCCGGTTTCTTCCTGGCGATAGCGGGCTTGCAGGGTGGCCCCCAACAGGCTGTCAATCAGCATTCCCAAAAATCCGGCGGCAGCGAAGGCTAAAACCGCTGCCATATTCATATCGTAGTACAGAGTGGCGAAACTAACCACTACCGTGGCCAATGCACCAAAAAATCCACCCAACGTGCCCGCCCAACTGACGCCGCCCGACAAACCAACCGGTGCAGGCCGCCACCGCCACACATCATAAGTACGACCTTGAAAATATATGCCGATCTCGGAAGCCCAGGTATCGGCAGTGCTGATGGACAAGGATATGACCATCAACATTTCCACGGAATTGGGCAGAAAAGTAGCGAGCAACGCGTAAATGCCCCCATTGCACAGCACCTGCCGATAATCGCGGGCCTTGCCGTGTTTAGCATCGGAAACAACTGCCCGGCGTTTGGTCAATTTTCCGATCAAAGTACTGCTGATAAAAAAGAAAAACAGCGGCAGCAGAAAGGCTTTTCCAGCGAAAAACAGCACCCAAAGACCCAGCACAGCGGCGGAAACTGCCCCATCCCAAGTTAAAGACTGGCGGCGCACGGTCAACCAAATGAAGGCCAGGCCCAGCCCCACGCCTATCCACCATTCAGCAATAATGTTGTTATCCGTCTGATGTAAAGAGTGCGGCAGAAGGACCGCTGCCGCCAAAGGAATCAGCAAATTGTCCAAACCGTTGGAGCCCAGAGCCTCCAAAGCCGTTAGGAGAAGCACCACAAATCCTACTTTGCTCCACACCCAATGGTCTTCCAGATTTACTTGGAGCATATTGGGTAATCCATCCATGAAACTCCATCTTGCTGGAAAAATGTACTGGCTGGCCCAAATAACCAGTAAGGTAATCACCAGAAAAGCGCAGCTGCCAATTAAGGATTTTTTGTCCCCCGTCAGTTGGAAAAAACGACGGGCAAACAACTGACCCACGATAGCCGCCATCGCATCGCTCAAAGCGAGAATGGCCATTGGCACAACGATGAAAAAACGCTCCTCCGCAAAAATAAGCAGCAGCAGGTAAGCCACCGCAAACCACACAATACCCCAACTACGCCGTCCATTCGTTTCGCGAAACAATCGCCCGGTGGCCACCAAATACAGCAAACCCGGCAGGACGAGGGCCACGATCCAACGCAATACGGTCAAATCTTGTAACCACAGCGGTGCCAGCGCACAGGCACCGACCGCGCCGATGTGCAGCAATTTGCGACAAAACCACTGCGGCAGGAGGCCGCGTCGCGAAAGCATTTCGGTGGCTACGGCCAGCAGGAGCACGGCACTGCCTAATACAGCCAGAAGTTCTCCATCGGAATTTATCATCCAGTTTTGTTTTTTTCGTGTTACTTCGTGGATGCAGCAGACGCTTTATACTTTCTGGAAGTTCACCCGGCCCCATACTATTATAGGCAGTACGTTGAGTATCTGTGCATTATACGCGATTGCTGCGGTCGGCACGACGTTTCAGCCAGCACTATTACTGGGGAGTCTGGTCAGTGCCTGGGGCTGCAATGTATATATTACCGGCCTCAATCAGTGGTCGGATGTGGAAGTGGACCGTATAAACAAGCCCTGGCTGCCTATTGCGGCGGGGCTTCTTTCGCGTTCGCAGGCCCTGCGCATCGTGCTGGCTTGCGGCATTATTGCGCTGGCGACGGCTGCTTACTTTTCGGTCTGGTTTGTGGGCCTCATTGCGCTCATCATGGCCATCGGTACGGCTTATTCTCTGCCGCCGCTCAAATTTAAACGCAATCATATTCTCGCCGCCGCCTGCATTTCTGTGGTGCGCGGTTTATTGGTCAACATCGGTTTTTACTTACATTTCCACTACGAATTGACCGGCGAATGGGGATTGGATGCCAGTATTTGGCCGTTGGCCGTTTTCGTGTTTGCTTTCAGCCTGGGCATTGCCTGGTTCAAGGATATTCCCGATACGCGCGGTGATGCCGAGTATCAATTCGGCACCCTCGCGGTACGTTCCGGGCGGCAAAGGGCTTTCGTCGCGGGTGTGGTAGTCGTGTCAGTGGCCTATTTATACGTCCTGTTGGCGGCGTGGCGTGGATATTTGCCTGCGCCCGTTTTTTACATGGTCACGCACGTGCTGGCCTTACTGCTTTTCTTGTTTCAGGCACGCCAACTGCACGTGGGCGACGACCGGCAGGTCAAGCGGTTTTACATGTTTTTCTGGGGATTGTTTTTTCTGGAGTATTTAATTTATCCGCTGGGTTTTTATTTGGGATAAAAATAAGGCATTCGCAAGGAAAAACTATTGATTATACCCCATTGAAAGCCCCACATCCCCTGTGATTTTCAATTTCACTGTTGCTTGGGTATCCGTTTGATTGTCAATAACCAATGCCGTGTTTTTTTCAACCTTGATCTTTGCACTTTGATTGGGTTTAATAATTTGAGTAGAGTGTTTGCCACCGCCAATCGGTGCATGATAATAAGTGAGATTACCCGGCGATTCATTTTTCATCCTCACCGAAAAAGAACCATGTTGGTTGTTGCCCAAAACGAAACTTTCTTTTGATTTGATGAGCGTACTGGACGTGACAGAACAGCTGGTGGCCGTTAAAGCAAACAAGGCGATGCAGGCAAAAATTAAATTTTTCATTTTTTCAATAGATTGAAATTGTGCTGAAAATGTTGATAGACATCGTTTTAAATCGAATGTTGGCACAAAAGTCTATCGAAGAATGCCGCGCATCGCTGCAAATTATGATTTGACACCAGGTTTTAGAAACAAAGCCGCACGTCGTTGCATTCAGTGCGCGAATAACCTTTACCCACGCTGTCAATTTTTTAAAATGACCTCTTCCGAAAAAATAAACGCTGCCCAGGCCCCGAAACCCGTTGGTTTGTATCCCCATGCCCGCCGGGTGGGCAATTTGCTGTTTCTCTCCGGCATCGGCCCACGTGATCCGGCGACAGATGGCGTACCGGGCCTACAGCGCAGTGTGACTGGCAATTACACCGATTTTGATTTTGAGGCCCAGGTGCGTTCTGTCTTTCAAAATGTGCGTACCGTGCTGGAGGCTTCGGGGGCCCGCTGGGAGGATTTGGTGGATGTGACCGTCTTTCTCACGAATATGGAGCGCGATTTTCACACGTTCAATCGCCTGTATGCCGAATATTTTGCCGACAACCAGCCCTGCCGCACCACCGTGGGCATTGATCGCCTGCCCACACCCATTGCTATTGAATTGAAATGTATGGCCGTTATTTCCACTTAATATTCGTTTTTTGCCATTACTCGGTCAATTTTTCGTCGCCGCGCGGCCAAGCGTGTTAAATCGCCTGAACATCCAACCATTTCGTCGGAAATTCCGTTTATCTTGGCCCTCTTGAATTTACTTTGTCGCCCCTGCGAAAGTTAAAAGCGCAGGAGCACATTAAATCATTATCCAATCTACACTCGGTGGCTCCACCTGCCGGTACTGTAAAATCTCATGGTCAAAGACAATTATACCCTGCTTATTGAAAAACTGGACGGTTTTATCCGCAAGTTTTACATTAACCAATTGCTTCGCGGTGCCCTTTATACCGTCGGCGCGGTGCTGGGATTATTCATCCTGCTCAACATCCTGGAATATTATTTCTACTTTGGAACGGGGGTTCGCACCGCCATGTTCTGGAGTTTTCTGCTGTTGAGTGGCGCGGCACTTTATCGCTGGGTGGCTCTGCCGCTGATGCACTATTTTCATTTGGGCCAGGTCATCAGCCACGAGCAGGCCGCCACCATCGTCGGGCAGCATTTTGCCGATGTGAAGGATAAATTACTGAATATCCTGCAACTGAAGCAGCAGAGCAGCAACGCTATTTATGCGGAACTTATCAATGCAAGCATCAACCAGAAAAGCGAGGCCATCCGCCTGGTCCCTTTTCAGTCGGCCATTGATCTGGGGAAAAACCGCAAATACCTGCGCTATGCCCTGCCGCCGGTGCTGATGCTGATGTTTCTGCTGTTGGGCGCGCCCAATATCCTGCGCGAGGGTACCATGCGCCTTTGGAACACCCGCATTGCCTACGAAAAACCCGCGCCTTTCCATTTTTTGATCAATCCCGACAGCCTGCAGGCCGTACAGTTTTCCGACTATCTTTTGAAAGTAAAAGTGGATGGTCAGGTGCTACCCAATGAGGTATTCGTCACATTGGGAAATGTCCAATACCGGCTGACGAAAGACGCCGCCAATGAGTTTTCGTACAAGTTCGTGAACGTGCAGCAGGATATACCTTTCCAGCTGTTTGCCGGAGGTGTCGAAAGCCGCGATTATACGCTGGCCGTAGTGCGCAAGCCGAGTATTATGTCTTTTACGACCAAACTGAATTTCCCCGATTATCTGGGCCGCGCCAGTGAAGAACTGGCCAACGTGGGCGATCTGGTAATCCCGCAGGGCACCAACATTGGCTGGGTGTTCAATGCGCAAAGCACCGACCAGATGTCGCTGCGCTTTGGCGGTGAGCAGGGTGCCGATGCCAAACGTTTCGACGATGAACTTTTCTCTTTCAATCGCCGGGCCCTCCGCGACGAGACCTACAAAATATTTCTCAGTAATGCCCGCCTGCCGGGTGCCGATTCGGTCGCCTACACCATCACCGTTATCCCCGATTTGCACCCGCAAATAGCCGTCGAAGAGTTCCGGGATAGTACGCAGAGCAACATCTCTTTCTTCGCTGGCGATGCCTCCGACGACTATGGTCTGCTGAATCTGACTTTCAATTATCAGATCAAAAAGGCAAAAAGCGGCCAACTGCCGATGACTACCGTAAAAATAGCCAAACCTGCCGGTAAAGCCGTACAATACGAGCATAACTGGGATGTGCGCGATCTGAATCTCGAACCCGGCGATGAGGTGAGTTATTATTTTGAGGTGTTCGACAATGATGGCGTGAATGGCTCTAAAAGTGCCCGTACGACCATAATGCAGTACAAAATGCCAACGATGAGTGAGTTCCGCGAGCAGCAATCGCAGAACAGCGAAGAAATAAAAAAAGACTTGGAAAAGGCGGTGAAAGAAAGTGCCAAAGTACAGGAAGAACTGAAAAAATTGCGTAATAAAGTGCTGCAACAGAAGGAGTTGGATTGGCAGTCGCGTAAGGAAATGGAGAAATTGCTGGATCGCCAGAAACAACTCGAACAGCAAATCCAGCAGGCTAAACAGAATTTTGATCAGAACAAACAGCAGCAGCAGGAATTCAAACAGGACAACCCGGAATTGGAGGAAAAGCAGGAGCAGTTGGAAAAACTGTTCGACGATGCCCTGTCTGAAGAGATGAAAAAGCTGGTGGAAGATATTCAGAAGTTGCTGCAGGAAATGAATAAGGAGGAGATGCTGCAAAAAATGGAAAAAATGGAGATGAATACGGAAGAAAATACCAAAGAACTGGAACGCCTGCAGGAACTTTATAAGCAACTGGAAGTAGAGCAAATGCTCGATCAGCAAATTCAGGGCTTGGAAGAATTGGCCAAAGACCAGGAAGAATTGGCCGAAAAAACCGAAGAGGCCGACAAGAATGGCGAAGACAAAAAGACGGATGAAGAATTGAAAAAAGAGCAGGAAGAACTGAATAAGCAAATGGAAGAACTGCAAAAAAAGCAGCAGGAGATGATGGAGAAAAATGAAGACCTGAAGCGTCCGCAAAAAATAGAGAACACCAAAGAGGAAATGGAGGATGCCAAAAATGACATGAAAGACGCCAAAGAAGGCCTGGAAAAGAGCGATAAAAAGAAAGCCGGGAAAAAACAGAAAAGTGCAGCCGGGAAGATGAAGGACATGGCCAACAAAATGAAAAAAGCCAGTCAGGGCGGCGAACAGGAGCAAATGGAAGAGGATATCAAATCACTGCGCCAACTTCTGGAAAACCTGGTGGGCCTTTCCTTTGCCCAAGAAAAAAACATGAAAGACATTGAGGGCGCGACGATCAACACCCCGCGTTATGTGGAACTGGGTCAGCAGCAATACAAGATCAAGGATGATTTCAAATTGGTAGAAGACAGCCTGCAAGCCCTCGCCAGCCGCAACTTCCAGATCGAAGGCATGGTGACTCAAAAAGTGACCGATATCAAGACCTCCATCAAGTACAGCATCGAGGAGATCGAAGAGCGCCGTATCAATACCGCCAACGACCAGCAGCAGCAGAGCATGAAGGGCCTCAATGACCTGGCCCTGATGCTGTCCGAAGTGATGAAACAGATGCAGGAACAAATGGCGATGGATATGCCCGGTGCACAGGCCTGCCAAAAACCCGGCAAGGGCAAAGGCAAGGGCGAAGGCAAATCTGGTAAAGTGCCAATGGATAAGATCACCAAAGGCCAGGGCGATGTGAACCAGCAAATGAAAGATCTGAAAAAACGCCTGGAAGAGCAGGGTAAGAATCCCGGTGGCAAAAACCCGGGCGGTAAAGACCCCGGTGGCCAGGGGGGCGGCGGTCAAGGTGATGGCAACGGTACCAGTCAGGAATTTGCCAAAATGGCCGCCAAGCAGGCCGCGATGCGCAATGCCCTGCGGGAATTGCAAAAGCAGAAACAAGAGCAAGGCAAAGGCAGCAAAGCCCTGGATGAGATCATGAACGATATGAATAAGGTAGAAACCGATCTCGTGAATAAGCGACTGACCAACGAAATGCTCCAGCGGCAGGAACAGATCATGTCCCGTCTGCTGGAAGAAGAACGCGCGGAACGCGAACGCGACCAGGATGAACAACGCCAGGCCGAAGCCGCCAAGCAGCAACCGGCCAAAATGCCGCCCGCTCTGGAAGAGTATCTGAAAAAACGCCGCGCCGAAGTAGAGCAATTCCGCACCGTATCGCCCGCCCTGAAACCATTTTACAAACAGATGGTGGAAGATTATCTGAAAGGCGGAGCGCAATAGGCAAGATCAACGCCACGAATTTATTCGCTTCGTAAGCGGGAATCACCTTCGGGAGATTCCCGCTTATTTTTTGCTGTTAAAGGATGAGTGAGCAAATAGGATCACCAAGCGCGGCGACTAACTAGGGTGCAACTTGGCATAACCGGCACCTCTGACCTAAAAATATATTGTTACAAAATCCGGTATGACTCATATTTTTGGGTTGTGTCGGCTTTCACCTTTTATCTCTAGCTTATACTGGAGTTATTCATATAAGACTCCTGCGGCTCCTACCGTCGAAATGACATCCAGATGTAGAAAAATGAGCCCTTATTGCTCACTCATTCTAAACCTAAAATAAAAAACCTGCCGAACCACATAAGTGGTCGGCAGGCGATAGTCGAAAAGACTAATAAATTATTATGGTTAGCTCAGAAACGAATTCCAGCATTCATTCAACAGTACGTTGGCTGTAAAGCAGAATACTACTTAGAATTCAACACCGGCCGTCAAACCAATACCGCGATGGCGCAGGAAAGGCTTGTCGTCATTGGTGTTGTCCGCATCGTTATCCAGTACGTTGTTCAGGCCGTAGCTGTAGCGCAGGTCCAAAAACAGACGGTTGATTTTGACACCACCGCCGAATGTAACGCCATAGTCCAGACGTTTAGCTCGTTCGCCTTCATCGTCGTTGTTAAACACGAAGTCATCTTCTGTAGAAGTGGTCTGTCCCAGCAAAGTAAGATCAGATTTCACTTTTCCACCCAAAGCCAGAGCCGCATAAGGGCCAGCGATGAAATAGAAACCGGAACCACCATCGTCGCCATAGAATTTGAGCTTGGCCAACACCGGTACTTCCACATAATTGTAGTAGTAGCGGCTTTCCAGTCGGTTATTATCATTGGCAGAGAAAGTAGATTTACCACCTTTCTGAATATACAATACTTCCGGCTGAATGGTGAACAGGTCAGAAAGACCTAAATCGAAGGTCAAACCAGCCTGAAAACCAACCACGGATTTATTTTCATAATCCGAGTAATTATCAATTGATTCGTCCTGGGCAATGTTGGCCAGATTGATACCTGCTTTTATGCCGATTTGGGCAAAGGATGCGGGCAAGAATGCCACACAAATAAATGCGGCGAACAGGAAAAGAGATTTTGCGTTCATACTTTAAAGTAGATTAGTGTTTGGTTAAAAAAATGAGCGTTCCGTTGTTGGCTCTTCTGGCGAATACTGTTCAGAGACGGCCCGTTCGTAAGCATCTTCCAGCTTCCGTTCGGCCTTGGCCAACAAATTATCAAAACGCTTTATCAACAAAGCGCGCAGCATAGCGCGGGTCTGATTACCAGTTTGGGGTGCAAGCAGCGATACAATGGCACCACCTACAGCAGCACCCAAAGCAACAGCGAGTATGGTCTTGATCCTAGGCATATTCAAAATTCTGTTTAATAGTAAATAGGTGACTGATAAATCCAACCGAACGTGCGACAAAAAGGCCGGAAATTGGTTTACAGAGGATGCAATCAGTATGCCTACCAGGTAAAATGTTGGGCCACTAGAGAACATCTGCCTGCATATCCTGAATTGTAGAATCATTGCCTCAATTTTGTGGAATCCTGGGGCGACGAACCGCTTAAAATGAATCACGACGTTATTTTATCCCAATTTACCCCTGATTTACTCCAATGGGCGGCTACCCATCATCGGCCCATGCCCTGGAAGGGAGAACGTGATCCTTACCGGATATGGTTATCGGAAGTAATTTTGCAGCAGACGCGGGTAGAGCAGGGTTGGCCGTACTATCTGCGGTTTGTGGAGGCCTACCCCACGGTGCGCCAGCTGGCCGAGGCCCTGGAAGATGAGGTGCTGAAGCTGTGGGAAGGGCTCGGTTATTATTCGCGTGCCCGCAATCTGCATGCTACCGCCAAACATGTGGCCAATCAGCTGGCCGGACAATTCCCGGATTCCTACGCCGGGCTGCTCACGCTGAAAGGCGTCGGGGAATACACCGCAGCGGCCATTGCGTCCTTTGCTTATGATCTGCCCCACGCTGTGCTGGATGGCAATGTATATCGGGTGCTGGCCCGCTACTTCGGTATAGAAATGCCGACCGATACGCCTGCTGCGAAGCGTGAATTTACCACATTGGCCAACGCTCTGCTCGACCCGACACAGCCCGCAGCGTTCAACCAGGCGATGATGGACTTCGGGGCCACTATCTGTACCCCGGCACAGCCCCTGTGCCGCATGTGTCCGTTACAGGCCGACTGCGTAGCCTACCGCCTGGATAAGGTCGCTGAGCTGCCACGCAAATCGAAAGCCAAAGCCCGGAAGGATCGCTTTTTCGTGTATGCTGTTTTCAACTATCAGGGCGACACCTTCGTGCATCAACGTCTGGAAAAAGATATTTGGCAGAATCTCTATGAATTTCCCTTGCTGGAACTGACGGCCTGGCCAGCGGATTTCAACGAATTGCCACCTTTATTGCTGCATCATTGGCTGCCTGAAGGTATGCCAGTCAGGCCGGAAGAAGTGACTATTTCCCAACCCTTTCGTCAAACCTTGACGCATCGTCAGATCACGGCGGTTTTCTGCGAAATACCGCTTCCTGACGCGCTTTTCGCAGGCTTTTTGGATAGTCTGCCTTTTGCCGGGTGGGTACGGATTTCGAGGGAAAAATTGAAAAAAAATATTGCTGTTCCGCGGGTAATTGATTGGTACTTACAGGATATAGCCTTAACTTTAAGGCTCTAAACAGGCACTTATTTTTAATGGAAAAACTGTTTCGGAAAAGCTGGAAAAACTTTTCGTCAAACACAGTTTTCACCTATAAATCACACATTTACCATGATTAACAAAGTCACCCTTATCGGGAATCTTGGTGGCGATCCGGAGATCCGTCACCTCGAAGGTGGTAGCTCCGTGGGCCGTTTTTCCCTGGCTACCAATGAGAATTACAAGGACAAAGAAGGTAACTGGCAAACCCGCACCGAATGGCACAATGTGGTCGTTTGGCGGGAAGATGCTGACCGCGCTGAAAAGATGCTGAAAAAAGGCATGATGGTCTTTGTGGAAGGAAAAATATCCTACCGCAAATACACCGATAAAGATGGGGTGGAACGCAACACCACTGACATTGTCGCCAACACTTTCCGCAGTCTTGAAAAACGCGAGGGCGGTGCCGGAGGCAATAATGATAGCCGTTTTCCCTCTACCGAACCAATGGCTAAGAGCAGCAGTCCAATGCCCACCGCCGATGTAAGTGCGGGTGGCGACGATGATTTGCCTTTTTAATTAGTCATCATTCATCTGTCCAATCTGACCTGAGCCGATCTTCCGTATCGGTTCAGGTTTTATTTTTCCTGTATGCGCAGACTTTTATGGGGGAGTGCCCTGCTCATTTCCATTCTTTTGATTACCTGCCAAAACAATGGCAAGCGGGACATCCGGGCCTATTATTTTCCGGCAGAAGACCTTTACAAGGGGCAGGTGTATCAATACGCCGTGACCCAAAATGGTACTCCCGCAAATGAGTACTGGTACTATCGTTCTGTTTTACGTGATAGCGGACTGTTTCTGACGGCCACTAATTATGACCGGAACTACCAGATTTCGCAGATTACAACGGAGAAACTCTTCGACAGTGGTGCAGTATCCCGCGATTACTTTGTGTATGAGCCGGATACCCTGCATGGTACAGTGGTGCAGGTACGCGCCACCGTGGAATCTGCCAATGTCTTTCCCTTTCATGTAACAGATTCGCTGGGCATCTTTCTGTTTCGCTTGCACTATGCCCCCGCCAATGATACGGCTACTAAAATCTACCTGATCCGCAATCGCCGTTTTCTAGGTGACGGCCCTGCTTTTGAGTTGCAGGGCAAATCCTATTCCTGCGTTCGTTTTGGCGTGCGCGAGGTAGTAGGCAATGAAAAAGAAGGTGCTTCGGAAGTGGAAGGAACGGGGGAAGAATGGTACGCCCGGGGCCTCGGTCTGGTGTACAGCCGAAAGTCCTTTGGCGACTATCACCTGGAGTCGCGGCTCGTGGATCGGTTTCTGATGACTGAATTGGAGCGTCGGGCTGGCAAACATTTTGAGGGGCAATAGCTCAGTTTATGATCGCCACCTGCCACCTGCCTCTTTATTTTTTTCCTATTAAATCCTTGACGCGCTTTTCCAGGTCCAGCACCTTTTTTTGCAATTCCGGCAGATGTTTGAACACCACGTGGGAGCGCATAAAATTCTTGTAACCAATAGCAGGAGAGCCAAATAGGGCAGAATTAGTTTCGGTGATGTTGGAACCAATGCCGCTTTGGGCTTGTACACGGGTGCCGTCGGCTATCGTCAGGTGTCCGGCAAAACCTGCCTGTCCACCGATCTGACAGTTATCGCCGAGGCGGGTACTGCCGGCAATCCCAATTTGGGCAGCCAAGGCGGTATTTTTACCGATTTCCACATTGTGCGCGATGTGGACCAAGTTGTCTAATTTGGCACCCGCCCGAATAAGTGTGCTGCCCATAGAGGCCCGATCAATGCAGGTGCAGGCTCCAATTTCCACATCATTTTCGAGCACCACATGGCCGACTTGCGGCACTTTCACCCACGTAAGATCCTCCTGCGGGGCGAAGCCAAAGCCATCCGATCCCACCACGGCATTCGCATGTAAAATGCAGTTTTTGCCGATTACACAGTCGAACAGCACCCGCACACCTGGATAAAGACGGCAGTTGTCGCCAATACGGACATTGCGACCAATATAGGTCTGTGGATAGATAATGCAGTTGGTACCAATGATGGCTCCTTCTTCAATGACTGCAAAGGCTCCAATACTGGTGCCAATACCAATTTTGGCAGTGGGATGCACAGAGGCGTTCGTGGCAGTGGAAGTCCCACTGCTTTGGTTGCTTTCATCAAATTTTTGTAGCAGCAAAGCCAGGGAGCTACGCACATCATCCACCCGGATCAGCGTCGGTTTGACTGGCTGACTGGGGTGAAAAGAGCGGTGGACCAACAGGACCGAAGCCTCGGTAGTGTACGCGAAGTTCTCGTATTTAATATTATCGAGAAAGGCGAAATCACCGGCGGTAGCTTCTTCAATGCGGGCGGGGCGGCTCACCTGAGCGTTTGGGTCGCCGTCGAGCGATCCATCGAGGAGTTGTGCGAGATAGGCGGCAGTGACCTTCATGCCGGAAGAGGATGGAATAAAAAGATGAGATTATAGCGGATTGGGCCAGGGGCAACCGGGCAAAGGTAGGAAAAGTCGGTCGGTAACGGGAGAGAGAGTTTTTGCCGGACTTTTATAAGTCAATAATCATTTGCATCGGACAATGATCGGAATGCACCACGTCGCCCAAATGACGGGCGCGGACAATGCGGTCGCGTAAATTATCGGTCACACATTGGTAGTCAATGCGCCAACCCTTGTTGCTGGCGCGTACCCCGGCCCGGTAACTCCACCAGCTGTATTCCACCAGCTCCGGATTTTTGTAACGAAAGGCATCTGTAAATCCGCTGGCCAGCCACTGATCGAACCAGGCCCGTTCTTCCGGCAAGAATCCGGTGGTGTTGCGATTGGCTTTCGGGTTGTGAATATCTATTTCCTCGTGGGCAATATTGTAGTCGCCGACGATGATCAGTTGCGGGCGTTCCTGCTTTAATTCATTGATCCAGCGGGAAAAATCTTCCAGAAATTGCATTTTAAAGCCCTGCCGCACTTCGCCCATCGTGCCCGACGGAAAGTAGCAATTCAGCAGCGTCCAGTCCCCAAAATCCGTCCGCAGGATCCGGCCTTCACAGTCTATAATGGGCATACCACAACCAATCACTACGTTATCCGGCTCACGTTTAGACATCGTAAGCACACCACTATAACCTTTTTTATCGGCAGAGTGCCAGTGGTGACAATAGCCCAGGGCTTCCAGTTCCAGCATGTCCACATCTTCGGTGCGGGCCTTGGTTTCCTGCAGACATATAATATCCGACTGGTCGTCGCGCAGCCACTGCCACAGCCCTTTGGAAACGGCCGAACGAATACCATTGACATTATAAGAGGTAATAGTGAGCATATCAGGAAAATGAGTATTTGGTTATTTGAAGATTTGAGTATTTGACGGCAATGCATTCTGGTCGAATACTCAGATCTTCAAATACTCGTAAAATCAGCCATTGGTCATCCTTCTACCAAAGTACCCACCATTTCTCCCAATACAATGCGGCGCAGGTTTTCCGGCTCATTAATATCAAAAACAATGATCGGCATATTATTTTCCTGGCAGAGCGTGAAGGCGGTCATATCCATTACTTCGAGGCCGAGGCTGATGACTTTGGCGAAAGTGAGTTTGTCAAATTTCACGGCCATCGGGTCTTTTTCGGGATCGGCGTTGTAAATACCGTCCACGCGGGTGCCTTTCAAAATAACATCGGCGCGAATTTCATTGGCGCGCAAAGCGGCGGCACTGTCGGTAGTAAAGAACGGATTACCCGTACCGGCGGCACAGATCACCACGCGGCCTTTTTCGAGGTGGCGAATGGCGCGGCGACGAATATAAGGTTCGGCGACACTTTCCATCCGCAGAGCGGTCATCAGGCGGGTTTGTACGCCCACGCTTTCGAGGGCACTCTGCAAGGCCAATCCGTTGATGACGGTAGCCAGCATGCCCATATAATCGCCGGTCACGTCTTCAATGCCCGTGCCGTCCGATTGAATGCCCCGGAAGATATTGCCGCCGCCGATGACTACCGCCACCTGAATGCCTACCTCGCGTAAATCCTTGATCTGACGGGCATAATGTTGTAACATATCTGCTGTGATGCCGAATTTTTGCTTGCCCATCAGGCTCTCGCCCGATAGTTTCAGCAGGATACGCCCATATTTGATGCTGCTCATTTAAATTTTTTTGATGAAGGTGGGTGCTTTTTGTGGAAGGTAGAACTTGCGACCGCAAAGGTCATAAAATTGTGCCAAGGCCAAAGCAGACTGATCATATTTCGGCCTCAAAATGCAAACAATGCGTCTGATAAAACCAAAAAGAAAGCGCGCTCAAAGCACAAAAAAAGGGCAACGGTTTGTACCGTTGCCCTTTCTATATTATGTAAAAACACCAAATGTCATTTGTAAAATAAAAGAGATTGACATCACCTGGCGTTTTAAATCTGTTTTACAGTGCTACGTGTTTGAAACCCGTCACCGTCAGGCCTTTATCCAATGATTTCAGATATTGATCCACCGATTGGCTGTCGTCTTTGACAAACTTCTGGCTCAATAAGGTGCTTTCCTGGAAGAATTTGTTGAGACGGCCCAGGGCAATCTTTTCCAGCATTTCTTCGGCTTTACCTTCGTTGCGCGCCAGTTCTTTACCGATTTCCAGCTCTCTTTCGATGGTACGTGGATCCACGTCATCTTTGCTGACCGATACCGGGCTCATGGCAGCAATTTGCATAGCCACATCACGACCGGCCTGATCGAAATTTTCGTTCGACATGCTCAAGGCCACCAATACCGAACGTTTGTTGTTCGAGTGGTTGTAGGTCAGGATACGTGCGCCGGTGATTGGCTCGTAGCGGCTGAGTTCGATTTTTTCGCCGACGATACCGGTTTGCTCACCCACTTTCTCCCGAATAGTACCTTTTTCGTCGAAAGGCAGATTGAGCAGGTCTTCCAGCGTAGGCGGAAAGTTTTCCAAAGCGATGTCGGCCAGTTTCTGGGTCATCGCCACGAAATTTTCATTGCGGGCCACAAAGTCGGTTTCGCAGTTGAGCGCCACAATAATGCCTTTTGTTTGATCGGCATTGGTGCGAGCCACGACGACACCTTCTTTTGCTTCGCGGTCTTCGCGTTTGGCGGCTTTGGCGATGCCTTTTTTACGCAGGTAATCCTGTGCCTCTTCGTAGTCGCCGTTGGACTCTTCGAGGGCTTTTTTGCAATCCATCATGCCTGCGCCGGTCATTTGGCGCAGTTTATTGATATCGGCAGCGGAAATTTTGATTTCGCTCATCTTATTTGAGTTATGAGTTATAAGTTATGAGGTATGAGCCACGAGTTATGGGCATTCGTTAATGGTTCATTTTCTGCAATAGAATAGAGAAACGAATGATATTTCCCTATAAACCAATAACTTATAACTCATAACTCATAACTCCCCTTTAGGCTTCGGCTACTTCCTTCTCGTCGCCCTTCATGGCTTTGCGCTCTTCCAGACCTTCCCGAATGGCATCCACCAGGTAGTTCGTGATGAACGAGATGGCTTTGGAAGCATCGTCGTTACTTGGAATAGCGTAGTCCACCAGGGTTGGATCGGAGTTGGTGTCCACCATACCCAGCGTTTTCACGCCGAGTTTCTTCGCTTCGGCGAGTGCGAGGTGTTCGTGGTGAATATCCACGATAAACACGGCCGAAGGAAGGCGGTTGAGGCTGGCAATACCACCAAAGTGCTTGTCCATCTTGGCGTGTTCGCGGCTGAGGGTCAGGCGTTCTTTTTTGGTGATCGAAGTCAGCGTCGTATCACCGAGCATCCGCTCGATGTTCTGCATTTTCTTCACCGACTTGCGGATGGTCTGGAAGTTGGTCATCATGCCACCCAACCAGCGTTCGGTTACGAAAGGCATTCCGACGCTTTCAGCGGCTTTCTGCACGATTTCGCGGGCCTGTTTTTTAGTGGCCACGAACATGATCTTCTTGCCGCTTTTTGCCATTGCTTTCATGGCCATCGCGGCGCGTTCCAGCAGTTCGGCAGTGCGGTTGAGGTCAATAATGTGGATCCCTTTATGCTCCATGAAGATGTACGGCGTCATCTTCGGGTTCCATTTTTTGCGCAAGTGACCAAAGTGGCAACCGGCATCGAGCAATTCTTTATAAGTGGGCTTTTGCATTGTTCAAAAGCAGAGTTTGAATGATGAATGATGAACGATGAATGGGTGCGAGCGGTAAAAATTCCGTATTCCGCACTCTGCATTCCGCATTCGATTAGCGTTTGGAGAACTGGAATTTCTTCCGTGCTTTTGGACGACCGTATTTCTTACGTTCCACCGAGCGGCTGTCGCGGGTGAGGAACTTGCGGGCTTTCAGCGGTTTGCGGAATTCTTCGTTGAGTTTTACCAGCGCACGGCTCAAACCCATCCGTACGGCTTCGGCCTGGCCTTTATAGCCGCCACCACGTACGTTTACTTTGAGGTCGTAAATATTTTCAGCGCCGACCGTAGTGAATGGATCGGTCACGTTGTGCTGAATGTGGATTTGCGGGAAATATTCGCGGTAATCTTTACCGTTGACCGTAATATTTCCTTCTCCCTTCATCAGATAGACCCGGGCTACAGCCGTTTTGCGGCGCCCGATAGCATTTATCATTTCCATATAGCGGAAGTATAGGTTTTGAATGTTAGAAGGTGAGTTCGATGGGCTTCTGGGCCACGTGTGGATGCTCGGAACCTTCATACACGAAGAGTTTCTTCACCATTGCCTTACCCAGTTTGGTTTTAGGCAACATGCCTTTCACACCGCGCTCGACGATACGGATAGGGTGCTTGGCCAGCATTTCCACGGCCAAAGTGATTTTCAGACCACCGGGGTGATGCGAATAGTCTTTGTATTCTTTTTGGTTCCATTTGTCGCCCGTGAACCGAATTTTCTCGGCATTGATGACGATAATGTAGTCGCCCGTATCGGCGTGGGGGGTGTAGGAAGGCTTATTCTTGCCGCGCAGGATGCTCGCCACGTGGGCACACAGGCGACCAGCCACCTGGTTTTCGGCGTTCACCACATACCACTTGCGCTCGGCCTTCTCCGCACTGATGGACTCTGTCCGGTAACTCAGCGTGTTCATGCTATTGCTGTTAAAAATGTTGAAATATTGATTGTTTGGCAGGCTCAAAAGGGTAGGCTCCCGCCAAAGAGGCCGCAAAAGTAAAACGGCATTTTCGGATCAACAAGCGGTGACGCAACTTTTTTGAAAGTTTTTTACACAACTCGTTGAAAATGAGGCTAAATATTGTCCGCTGATTTTTTGATGACTGGAAAAGCAGGCCAGTAGAACGGTGATAATCAAGGAATTAAGTGGAAAAAGCAAATTAGCAGAATGGCACATGTGACATCTCGTTTTCATCGGGAAGCCAATAACAAATTTACAAAGGCCTAAGAAGCAACTCCCAATTTAAAGCTCCGCTCAATATGCTCTCCCCCTTACGGGCAGGGTTGTTAAGTTCTGAATAGTTCTTTGAGAGTTATAAATTTGCGGCAAATTTTATTTGGAGATGAGCCTTTACGAGCATTTTTCGACAATACCGGATTTTCGGCGTCCGCAGGGTCAACGTATTGCCCTTCCCGC
>JANPIV010000015.1:0-80320 GCA_031425155.1 Saprospirales bacterium
AAGTTGGTGCCAGTCACGCCTGCGCCACTATAAACGCCGCCAACGCCGCTTGGCATCCCACCAGTTAATGTGTAGGTGGTAGAAGTAATGCACTGATTGGTGAGGGTGGTACCCCAAGTCACTACGGGCAGGGCATTCACCGTGATGGTGTTGGTTGTGCTGTTTACACAACCATTCCCATCAGTGTAGGTATAGGTCAATGTGTGCGGACCCGTGCCGGCCACACTGGCATCGAAGTTGGTGCCGGTCACACCTGCTCCACTATAAACGCCGCCCATGCCGCCTGGCATCCCGCCAGTGAGCGTATAGGTAGTGGAACTGACGCACTGATTGGTTAAGGTGGTTGCCCAAGTCACTACCGGCAGCGCATTCACCATCGTCGTATTCGAAGCCGCAGCCCCGATACAACCATTAGTATCGGTATAGTTCACCGTGACCGTTTTGCTGCCGGGGGTGAGCCATTGCAGCGTCACCGTATGGCTACCAATACCGATGTCGCCCGCCGTAATCGTATAATCAGTATTTAAAACACCCGGCACCGTCCAGATATAGTTGGTTTGGCCAGTCTCGGTGGTGTAAGTAACGTCGGTGCTGGCACAAGTGCTGGCACCAGCCGAAGCGGTGAAAGTGGGAGTTGGCAGCGCATAAACGGTCATTACGACAGTACCAACCGCCACCGTACAGCCATTGATATTGGTGACGTTAACGTTGATCTGGTTACCATTACTTAATATGCCGCTACTATAGGTGTTGGAGGGGCCGTTTTGAACAGGAACATTATTTATAAACTCGTAATTGGAATATCCGGCAGTGGCCGTAAGAGTCACATTGGTGCCTGCGCAGACGCTATTGTCATCGGCAACCAAAGAAAGGCTGCTGGGCAGGGGATATACTATTATACTGGGGGTAGTAAAAGTGGCTTTGCATCCATCGGCATCAGTGACTTCTACTTCCACATCATCGAAGCTACTGAGAGTTGAGGTAGTGTAGATATTCGCTCCTCCAGTCTGAACACTTACACCACTTACTTTAAAATCATAAGTACTAAAACCAGCACTGGCGGTAAAAGTCGCGCTTCCCCCGGCACAGATGCGGCTGTCATTGGGGGTATTGCCGGAAGCATCGGTCTCGGTAAGGGTGCCGGTCGGTGCCGGGTTTACCGTCACGGTGACCAGTTTAGTGCCGGCGCAAGCGTCACCATCAATTACCTTATACTGCAAATTGATTGTACCTGAAGTTGCCGCAGATACGGTGACGATTTGCGCACTCGCATTAGTCAGGACGACCCCGGTGGCCGAACCTGTACCCAGATTGGTCCATTCATGGGAATAAGACATTGCGCCGCCGGAAGGACTGCCGTCAATATTTACGCTTGAACCCGGGCAAGTGATGGCAGTGGTCGCTCCGCCTGCCGTTGGGGGATTGCTACATAGCTCCAGGGTGCCATTGACTATAAGATCGTTGCCAGGTTGGAAATTCTTCAAAAACCAACTACCCGAACTATTGGTCGTTCCCCAGATAACAATTCTGAAAGTTACGGTTGTGCCGCTGGGTACGTTTTGTAAAGCACTCTCCACGGAAAGGTCAATTGAAGCACCCGCGTTATCACCATTTGCCCAAGTGATAGTAGGGCCAATATCCGTATAGGAGCCATTACCTACCTTATATTGCCACTGTCCCGTCATGGGGCCAGAGCCTGTTCTGTTTACCTGATAAGGGGCAATATCGAAAAGCGACAGCTTGTAACTGGCTGCCGGGGTAATGCTCAACGTCACATAGTTTCCGTCAGCAATAGCAGTACTCAGGCTGCCTCCTCCGCCCAGATCAAAGCCATTGCCACCCCAGGCGTTGCCCAGAGCCGAGCCTGATGTAAGAACGCCCGTACCTCTCACTAAGCTGGCACTTACAATGCCACTCATATCAATCGTCGTAGCACTGTATGGACTTGGCCCATAACCATTGTCACCCATGATGGGCACGGTACTAAAATCCCAGGCGGCGAGCTGTCCCCAGGCGGTACTACCCGCCAGTAAGAACATGCTCATTAATACGAGTGGTAATCCACATTTGGAGAAGGTGCGCGGCATGAGCTCCTGAGAATGATTCAGCACCGGGCGCGAAGTAGAAAGAGGCATAAGGAAGAAGTTTTGGTTGGTTTCAAATGTTGATTGTAACCAGGTGGGCAATAGTGTTTTCATTTGACGGATGCGGTAGAGTTTAATAAGTAATGAATGGATCGAATTATAATCCGGCAGGCACAGATGTAACCAGTTCATTGCGGTACACCGCAATAAATTCGACTAGTACGTCGTGCTTTTTTAAGCAAAATTTAATAAGTAAGCAGTGCAGCAGGATTAACTTTTAACAAAAAGAGAGGAGGGCATAAGCAGTGATGCTTATACAGGCAATCCTACAAACAACTTATATTGTTTGTTAAAAGAAATGATATGGGAAATGCGCTACACCAGAGATTAGGAGATTATCAGAAACGGTCGGGTAAAGGTATTTTAACCAATATACTGCAAAATTGATCGAAATCAAAAGTATCAATTAATAAACTTAAATTATTGCCGCTAAACAGGCAATAAAGTGAGTTTTTAACAAAAAATACAGAGGATATAAGCAGTGTTGCTTATATCGGGGAAAACCTGCAGACCGGTTTTACTGCCTGCTAAAAGAGATGGGCTGGACGATGCGTTATACGCAAGATTAGGGGATTATCAGAAATGGTTCGGCAAAGGTATTTCAACTAACACATTACAAATTTGACCGAAATCAAGAAATTACGTGAGTGAATTAGAATGTTGCATCCGCGCACGCACCCGGCTCAGGGTAGCTGGATCCAAATTAAGCAGCGACGCAATGTATTTCAAGGGCACCCGTCCATTAAGATGGGGATAACAGTCCAAAAACATGTTGTAGCGATTAAAAGCATTTTTATCGCTACTGATTAAATGGTTGTGTTCTAAGACACGTAATTGGTATTCGGCCAGTAAACGGCCAAAATGCTCTACTGCCGGATCATTTAAATAAGCCTGAAGTAATTGGTCACGTCGGAGTTCTATTACCTCCGACGTTTCTATTGCTTCCAGAAAAGTTTCATTAGTGGTACCGGTAAAAAAATTCACCGCACAGGAGAATTCATTTTCCACATTGATCCAATAAGTCAGCTCGCACTCATCTACGCAAGAGAAGTTGCGCATGGCTCCCTTTCTTACATAGAACAAATTAACCGGCGAAAGGCTGTCTGAAAACAGATGCCCGCGTTTGTAAGTCCTCCTTGTGCCTAAATTAAGAATCTGGTCGAGGACTTCTGGCGGCATGTCAAAGGGTTTTAATGCTTTCATACACTGGTTGAGTTTATGGTTTATTGCAATAACAATAAAAATTCACAAGCGAATACAGTGGGGCGCAATCTGGTCGCAGGTGGAGTCACAGATTGAATAAGCAGTTCCTTAGGCAGAAAAGCCACTTAGAAAAATCGCAGAAAATGAAAAAGGAAGGATAGCAGTTGCAAAGAAAGGCGAGAACAAAGGTATTATTCAAAGACAGAAAACGAGAACTTCCCCCTGAATTTGAACACAGTATTTATGGACAATAAGATTTTTTGTGCTTGAAACAATAAAAATACGCGATAAAATAACCATTTTTGCCCTTCTTTTTCGTAAATTTATTTTTGGATTTCCCCTCATTTTAAATAGCACGTAATAAATTCCTATTAAATAACAAAGATGCTACACGTGCAGCGGAAAAAAACAGGTCATCCCCGCTTAAATGATGTAGAAATATAGGCACTCACCCGCCGCCGCCTGCACTAGCAATACCTTAGATGCCTGCATTCCGAAGGTTGTAAGGCATACGCCGCCCCAAACACAGCGGTCTGGATTGGCCGCAACCCCGTCAGTGCAAAAGGCATAGCGAATACCATGTGACTGAATTTGACGAGCGAAAAATAGTTTTTCATACGGTCGGGAGAACAGGGCAACGACCCAAACGGTTTAGCAAAACTTTATAAACCCCGCTACACGGACTTATAAATACCTTTGCGTCCGTTAATCAGTAAAAACATCGTAAACATGCCTAATAAAATACGCGCCGCCATCACCGGCGTACAAGGATGGGTCCCCGAAGATCGCCTGACCAATTTCGACCTCGAGAAAATGGTGGATACCAATGATGAGTGGATCGTCAGCCGGACGGGTATTCGGGAACGGCGCATTTTGCGCACGCCGGGCTGGGCCACCAGCGATATGTGCGCCGAAGCAGTACGCGGACTTTTGCAAAAAACGGGCGTAAAACCAGGCGAAATTGATCTCATTATCGTCGCCACCGTCACTGCCGATATGGTCTTTCCAGATACCGCCAATACCGTCTGCGACAAGGTAGGGGCCAAAAATGCCTTCGGATTCGACCTCAACGCGGCCTGCTCGGGCTTCCTGTTTGCGCTCTCCACGGGTGCCCAATACATTCAAAATGAGACTTACAGCAAGGTCATCGTGGTGGGCTCCGACATGATGTCGTCTATCATTGACTATACCGACCGCAATACCTGCGTCATCTTCGGGGACGGTGCAGGAGCCGTACTGCTGGAACCTCGCCGCGATGGAACCGGTATTCAGGATTTTGTGTTGCGGGGCGATGGTGCCGGACGGCATCTGCTGCACATGAAAGCCGGGGGATCGCTGCGCCCGGCCAGCCACGAGACGGTGGACAACCACGAACACTATGCCTATCAGGATGGCAAACGCGTGTATGTACACGCCGTGAAGGGGATGACCAGCAGTGTGGAAGAGGTCATGCGGCGCAGCAAACTCACCGCTGATGATGTCGCCTGGATCGTGCCGCACCAGGCCAACATGCGCATTATCAATTCCGTAGCCGAACAACTGAACTTCCCGATGGAGCGCGTCATGGTCAATATTGAAAAATATGGCAATACCACCGCCGCCACCCTGCCACTCTGCCTGTGGGAATATGAAGACCGCCTGAAAAAAGGAGACAATATTATCCTGACGGCTTTCGGTGGCGGGTTCACCTGGGGCGCGCTGCATTTGAAATGGTCGTATTGATGAAAGGGCAAGGAGCAAAGGGCAAAAAAGCAAAAAGGCAATAAGCAATTGGAGTACAATAACATCCTTATTCTTACTGGGGCAACAGGGCAGTTTCATTAGTGCTTTGAAATGTGAGCAAGAGAACGATTTTTTCACTTAAAACTAAATAAAATGGCTGCTTCTACTTTTCGGGATATGACTGTTTACAAAAAATCTTTTGCGCTGGCAATGGAAATCTTTGAACTAAGCAAAACCTTCCCTGCTGAAGAAAGATATGCGCTGATTAGTCAAATCCGGCGTTCATCCCGGGCAGTTTGTGCCAACAGTGCGGAAGGTTTTCGGAAAAGGCAGTATCCTGCTCATTTTGTTGCAAAAGCCTCCGATGCAGATGCCGAGAACACAGAAACCCAAGTGTGGCTGGATTTTTCGCTCAAATGCCAACACATTGACCAACTACAATGGGAAACATTGACTCAAAAAAGCGAAGAAGTTGGACGCCTCATTCACCACATGATCCTCCATCCCGATAAGTATTAGTTTGCTTTTTGCTTTTTTGCCTTTTGCCCCTTGTTTCTTATCATGCAGATACGCACCCGGCTCACCATGCTTTATTTGCTCAATGCAGCGGGCATTCTGGCCGGAGTGCTATTGGTGGCGTACGGAATTTACAAGACCCGCACCGAAGAGGCCTTCTATGATGGGCTGCGCTCGAAGCTGGATATGACGATGCAAACCGCGTTGCGCAATCCCGCCGCGCTGCACGTTTTGCGGCCCGACTGGCTCCCGCCGGAAGGCGATACCCTCCCTTACCGGGATAATATCAGTGTCTTCAATGAGGCGTATGAACGGATTTTCGCCGTGCGTCCCGACATGGCACCGGTATCCGTAAAAGTGTTGCAGGATATTTATACCCAAAACGAAGTGCGCTTCCGGCACTACAACCTGCGCGGCCTCGGGCAACTGGCTACGCAACCGGGCAACCGCTCCTACGCCGTCGTGGTCGAAGGCTATTGTGATCCCACCGGCCTGAATGATCTGGCTAAAGTGCTGATTATCAGTTTTCTGGGTGGTCTGGTCCTGATGGCAGTGTCGGGCTGGTATTTTGCCGGTCAGGCCCTGGTGCCCGTCTCGCGTATGATGCAGGAGGTACAATCGCTCGAACCTACCGACTTGCACCGCCGCGTCGTCACCGGCCAGCAGGGCGACGAAATCAGCCGCCTGGCCGAAACGTTCAACGCCCTGCTGGATCGGGTGGAGCAGGCTTTTCGGATGCAACGGCTTTTCCTTTCCAATGTATCGCACGAACTCAAAAATCCGCTCACCGCCATTCGTACTCAACTGGACGTGAGCCTGCAGCGCGAACGCGACCCGGCTACCTACCGGCGCACCCTGCAAAGCATACTGGAAGACGTGAACGCCATGACCGAAGTGGAAGAGAACCTGCTGCAACTTGCCCGCATTTATAATGCCCCGACGACTATTCCGCTGGCCCCCGTCCGCCTGGATGAATTGCTTTGGCAGACCAAAGCCGGACTGCAAAAACGCCGCCCCGACTACAAGGTGGCCCTGACTTATGGGGCCATGCCGGATAGGGAAGAAGACCTCTGGGTGCAGGCCAACGAGCCGCTGCTGCGGACCGCCCTGCTCAATCTGCTGGACAATGGCTGCAAATATTCGCCCGACCAGCAAGTCCAAGTAAGTGCCCGCTTCCACACCGATGGGGCGCACGAGGTGGAGGTGCGCAATGGGGGCCCCGGTATTCCGCCCGACGAGCTGCCACTACTTTTTGAACCGTTTTTTCGCAGCCCCCGCCACCTGGCCCTGCGCGGCACCGGCATAGGCTTATCGCTGGTAAAAAATATTCTGGCGTTGCACCACATCACCCTCACGGTACACAGCCCGCCGGAAGGAGGCGCAGTGTTTCGGCTGGTTTTTCCAAACACAGCAAAACCGCATAATTTGCCATAGTTTTGCCCATACATAACCAATAACTGTTCTACAATATGCACTTACCCACCATTGCGCGCACCTTTCTGTGCATAGTTCTTTTCGCCGTCGCTTGTACGGCCCAAAATCCCATCCAGGAAGTCCGGGTGGACGACAAAAAAGTAGTCCTGCTGCTCGATAGCACCGCTGCTGCCCAGGCCATCACCACGGATCGGTATGATCGGTATTTCGACCTGGTGACCGCTTCCGAAATGTCTGTGCAGATGAAAAAACCGCTGAAAGCAGACGACACCCGCGCCACGTTATTACCGGCTTACCGGGAATTTTTGAAAAGCGATGTGGCCGGTTTTACTTATGCCGAGTCCAAATTCGTTTCCGAAATAATCGTGAAAGCCTACAGCACAGTGCACTCGTTTGCGCCGGGCATTTTTCCTGATACGCTGAAACTGATCAAAACCAAAGGCCGTCACTACGGGGATGGTGTCTGGTACACCCGCGAAAACTGCATCATCATTCCGGCCAATGAACTGGAAGCGAAGAAAAATAATGCGTTCGCGACCACCATATTTCACGAGTTGTTTCACGTGTATTCGCGACTGAATCCCGCTAAAAGTGCCGAGTTGTATAAACTAATTGGTTTTTCCGCTATTGGCCTCGACAAGTTGCGCCTGCCTGCGGGCCTCGCTGCGCGGGCAATGTACAATCCCGACGGAGTGGATTTTGCCCAAAAAATAACCCTGCGCAAAGAAGACGGGACAACTTTAGATGCCGTGCCGATTATTTATTCCAAACAGCTGGGTTTCCAGCCCGGACAAAATGAATTTTTTGGCTACGTGGAGTTCAATATTTTCCCCATTACCCGCAGCGACGATGGCAGCTGGCAGGTCGGCGTACAGGACGATGGCTTTAGCAGCCCGCTCAAACTGGATGCGCTGCCCGATTTTTACCGCCAGATCAAGGACAATACCGGCTATATCATCCACCCCGACGAGGTGCTGGCCGACAATTTTTCTTTCATTATGGTGGAAAAAAACAGCCCGTTGTACACCCAGAAATTTTCTGCCGAAGGCAAAAAACTACTGGCCGATATGAAGGCCGCGCTGCAAAAAAGGTAGAGGTATTCTAGGCAGCAGCTATAAAATTAACTCTGAATATTTTGAGGCTGTCTCACAAGTCATTTTGCGGTTTTTATTAAGAATTATGTACGGTGTTTAGGCAAATAAACATGAGTCATCCCGAATTTTTGTAATTGAGGCGGGCTGGGGCAGCGCCCCACAATATTGGTAGTAAAAAATCGAATAAATACCAATTGGAGGTGCAGCGCACCGGAATATATTTCGGTGCGCTGCACCTCCAACACTGGTTGATATGCCATTTAATACCAATATTTCGCCGCGCTGCGGCCAACCCAGTCAATCTATAAAATTCGGGATGACTCATATTGCCGTAAATACTAATATAATTCTGATTTATAAGACAGCCTCCTGCTTATTTATTGCACCTCTTCCCGGCCCAAATAACCGGCTTTCGCCTGCCAAAGCGGATCGTCACTGCGGAGCAATTGGTAAATAACCTCTTCATAATCAAGTCGTTGGTACTGCTCCGCGCGCACCCGTACGCCGCCACTGAAGTCATACCTTTTCAGCGTACCAAACCGCTGGCCCAATTCATTCGGTACTTCCGGCAGCTGATAAGTGACAATACCATTGGCAGGCCGGGTCAGTACTTCCCAATTGATGTTGGGATTGCCGGTCCGGGAACGGGCCAGTACGAGCAGGTCGAACGTCCCCACGCATTTGACCGCAATAAAACGCTGCGACGAAGCGGTGGTGGGCTCCAGATCGAAGGAGGGGAGGGGCAGACTACCGGGAAGGGCCGCGTAAAACGCATCGGAAGTATAAGTATAGCCGCTCGACGTGCTGCCGGGACCGGTCACCGCAATGCGATACCCATTGTAGGGCTTTGCATTCGGTTCATACACATCCAGGTCGCTGAACACCGGCACGGCACCACCGGGCGTACGCAACAGATCGCCCAGAGCCAGGAAACGCTGGCTGGCCGTGTCCACTACGCCTTCTATTTTGTATTGCCAGGCGGCGGTGAAAGGCATCACTAGATTTTTGGGGGCCGTCAGCATAGTCGGCAGCAGGGTGACATCCGCCGTAGCCGCCAGGCCCTCGCCACTGACATTATCCAGCAGCATGTAACGCCAGTTCGGTTCGCCGTTCACTTTGATGCGCAGCCATATTTTGCCGGTATGGAATACCCGGTAAAAACCACTGAAGCCATTACCCGGCTCCGGGCGGGCAAAAGCGAGTCCGTCCGGCACAATGATGGTATCCAGGGACGTCAGGTGGGTGAAAGTAATGCTCAAATTGGTCACCTGCTGATACGTTGGCGTCCGCAGGCGAATGTTTTCGCCATTTGCCAATTGGGTGTAGGTACGGATGACGAGGGAAGTATCCGTGACCCCGGAGCCGGGGGCTTCGGTAGTGATAAGTTTCACGACGGTACAATCCAGACGGTCGGTCGCGGCGACTCCGGGGGCCTGCAAATGGACCGTATCGGAACCGGGCAGCCAGCGGAAAGCGCGCACTTTGCCCTCGCCATCGGACAGAAAAACGGCGTATCTGGCTTGTAACTCGTTGAATTCGTTCTTGATATTGACGGAATACGGCGCGTCGGCGACGGGTTTTACGATGGGGTCTTTTTCACAGGCAGCGAAAATCAGTAACAAAGCGGCCAGACAGCCGGCCAATCGGATTGGGTATAACATGGATGAAATTTGAAAATTTAAAAATTCGGGTATTAGCGCGTTCGAGTCAGCATACGTACACGCCCTTTAGACAAAGTTAATCAAAAGGCTCGTGCAAGCACCTGCTGATGAATATAGCTTCGCCAAAAAGCAGGCCACAATTTTTTCCCCAAACGTGCTGGCGATGCCGGATATTTGCGCCCGCAGGCGGGAATTTCCTGGCAAAATGACTTTCCATGCCCGGTTTGTCCTGCATACACCCCGGTCCAGTCGGCCCGGTTTTTAAATTTTTAATGGCTTTTTAATTGTCCACTGATGAAATCAATCGCCGTTTTTTGCGGAGCCAATAAAGGCAACCAACCGTGGTTTGCCGAACAAGCCGCCCTGCTGGGCCAAACCCTCGCCGAATGCGGCATTCGGGTCGTCTATGGCGGCGGCAGCGTCGGCCTCATGGGCGTACTGGCCGATGCCGTGCTGGCCCATAATGGTCAGATCACCGGCATCATTACCCACCAGCTCAACAACCTGGAACTGGGTCACGCTGGCGTAAAAGATATGTTTGTGGTAGAGACAATGTCCGAGCGGCGTACTTTGCTGCTGCGTGAAACCGACGCCGTCATCACCCTGCCCGGCGGCTACGGCAGTATGGACGAGCATTTTGAAGCCCTTACCCTTTCCCAGTTGCAACAATATCGCAAGCCGGTAGCCCTGCTCAATGTACGGGGCTATTATGACCCGCTGCACGTCATGCTCGATCAGATGGTGGAATATGGTTTTTTAAAACCGGAAAACCGCCGCTTGTGCCTGGATGCGCCGACCATCCCCGAATTGCTGGAAAAAATAGCGCAGTATGAATATCGGGAGCAGAATAAGTGGCAGTAATTGCCATTTTTATGTACGATGTAGAAATGGATATTGTTAAGAGCAATATATAGAAGCGACCTTCCAGGGTTTTGCCCTCTTTCACTTTATGGGTTTTGCATAATTTAACCTTCGTAAATGAAGAGTCGTGGCATGGGTTCTAATATTTTTTTCCAGGAAAAAAATATTGGAACCCATGCCACGACTACCGCTCGAATGCTACTAATAAAAACTATACTTGTTATGCTTGTTCGTCAATGGGAACAGCGGCGCAAGTAGAAATTTTATTACTTCTTCTCAATAACGATATTTAAACCAGTAGATTCCTCCCCGTCTTCGATAATTACATTGTAATTTACCCCGTCTTTTTCAATCATGTAAATATCTGGAGACTTCTCTTCCCGGTAATCTAATTCCTCACCAGTTTCTATATTTACAAATAATGTTTTCCCTTTGACATCAATAATGGTTTTTGCCGATAACTTTGAACGAAGTATCCATCTCGTATGCTCCGTCAACAACAGTATGAATGATCAGATTACCATTTATTGGATTTACTATATGTCCGGCGTATGAGGAAGGCAGTTTTTGTTTCCATATTAGTTCCCCGTTTATTGATATTTTGTAAATGTCCCCTAAAACAGTTGAGAAATATACTTCATTACTATAAATTTCTACTGGTTGCGAGGCATACCAGTTGATGGGCAATCTCCAAATGACTTTGCCGGTTTTTAAATTGAGGCAATAGAGAAAATCCTGGCCTCTCGTTATATTAATAGTGTTGCAAAATAATCTATCGCCAAAAATTTTTGCGTTTTGCAGACCTCGTTGGTCAAATTTATCAATCCAGTAATCGCCATTTTCCAACACTGGATATGCCTGTGAAGGGTCATGACTAAATGAAGAATTACATGCGTAATTCATTGCAATAATAAAAAATAATAAGATTGCCAGGGTTTTCATTCGTTTTGAGATGCTGGATAAGAAAGTTAGAGCATTTATTTTAAATCCTTGCCTGCGCAAGTAAAGATATTGAAATACCCCCTCACCGCACCACTGCCACATCCCCTTCCACCTCTACCACATCCCCATCTAAAAACTCCACCTCCGCCGACCAGGCAAAAACCGCCGCTGGCAAATCCTTGCCCCGGAACGTCCCATCCCAGCCATAGTGCAGATCATTGGGCGGGAAATCCACCCGCTCGAACACCAGTTCGCCCCAGCGGGAAAAGACGCGTAGGTGTTTGATCTGCCGCACGGCCTTGTCCGCAAAAACCGTGAAATCGTCATTGTAGCCATCGTCGTTGGGAGAGAAGACATTGGGCACATAAATATGCTGCGGATTTGTTACACGCACGGTCAGGCTATCCGCCGCCGGGCAGCCATCGGATGAAGTGACGGTGAGCGTATAAACGGTTGTCTCATAGGGACTTGCGGTGGGCTCCAGGCAGGCGGTGCACTACAAACCAACACCCGGCGTCCAGACAATCGTCTGCGGGACCAGGTCCACCACGACCTGCAGCTGCTGGGCGTAACCCAGTTCCACCTCCAGGTCGCTGCCCACCTCCAGCACGGGAATACGGACACCCGTGAGCGTCGCCGAAGTGTCCACGGTGCAGCCGTTGGCATCCATCGCCGTGAGCGTGTAGAAGCCTGCGGCAAGTCCGGTGAAAATGTTATTATTGGTAAAATCGGCATTCGATAAAGAAAACTGGTAAGGCAGCACGCCGCCGCTGACGGTTTGAGCCGCCGCCATGCCGCTATTTAAGCCGTCGCAATCGGCATTGGTAAACACGGCGGAGAAGACCAGCGGCGGCGGGGCTGCCAGAGCCGTCGCCGCTACCGCCCTGCACCCGTTCGCATCCGTGGCGGTCACTAGATAATCGCCCGCCGCAAGTCCGTTCAGGCTGTTCTGGGTGCTGCCAGTATTCCAGGCGAAAGTGTAATCCGGTGTTCCGCCTTGTGCCTGGGCCGTCAAAGTGCCGTTTTGCCCGCCCGCGCAGGCGAGACCGTAGCCATTGAAATCCGGGATGTCGAACTGGACCGAAAAGGCGGGCGGTTCGGTGATATTGGCCGTCAGAATGGCATTATTGCCAAAAGCATCCTGAATATTGATCAGATAAGCACCCGGCAGCAGGTTTTCGATGGTTTCGGACTGGTTCAGTGCCGGCAAATTGCCAGTGCCGCCAAGGGGACTGCCGAAACGTTGCCAGGTGTAAGTAAAGGGCGGGGTGCCCTGCTGTACCGAAAAAGTGAGCATTCCGCTCTGATCGCCGTGACAGCGAATGGGTTGCGCGACGATAAGGCCGGTTATTTCACAAATAATGGCCTGGAGCGTCAGGTTGATAATACTGTCGCAACCATTGTAAGAAGTCTGCTGCTCCATGTATTGGCCCGGCGGCGAATACCAGTTATCGCCCACGTAGAGGCTGTCCGTCGAGCAAATACTGGCCTGCAAGTCCACCGTAATTTTCGACAACACCACCACCGAAACGATCACGGTGCTGTCGCAACCATGTACGGTCGTAAAATGAAAAGGGTAGTTGCCCGGAGCGCAAATCATGGTATCAAACACCGCCACACAGTCGCCACTGCATATTTCCCGCCGGATCGGGGTGACCGGCGAAGCGAACACTTCCACCGTTTTACAGGACGGGGCCACCGTATCGCAGACATTGAAGGCGGTGACGCATAGTTCGTGCAGCCCAGCCGTTGGGAAAGCGAGCGTGGCGGCCCGGCCATTAGCGACCGGCTGACCATCCAGCGTCCATTTATAAAAATTCGCGCCCACGATGGCCGGTATGAAATAATTGACCGACTCAGACTGACAGACTTGCGCCGGGCCTTCCACGGCTTCTGCGGGCAGCAAGGGCGGCACCATCGTACTGCCACTGGTCACGTGAATGGTGTAATTGCAAATATCGCCATTGTTGCCGTCCATGACAAAATAGTAATATTGACCGATGACCAGCGGTTCCGTATTGTTGAAAACGCCCGTTTCTCCCTCCTGAATATCGCCGTCGCAGTTGGACACCCGGTGAAAAGTGTTACAATCGAGGCTTTCATAAATCCCGACTTCCAGCCCCTCGCCATCGTCGCAATTGGACGGCGTGACCGTGATCCTCAAATTTGTACTCCCGGCGATGAAAGCGATCCACTGCATGTGGTGGACGGTGTTGGTACAAAAGTCAGGCGGAGCCTGGCCCACTTGCGTGTCGTCATTGATGCCGGTATAACCGTCAATGTCGCATATTACGCAGGCCTCTATGCAGGTGGTGGTCATATCGGGAACCGGGCCGCAGGGGCTGGGCTGGGCAAAAAGGTCGCTGTGAAAAAACAATAGTAGCAATAGCGGCAGAAGAAACAGGTAGTTGGCATTTCTTACGATACGAGGCATAGAATTGATTTTATAGTGCCAATGCGGTGGCTAAATTTAAAAGGCAGGTGTACTTTCCCGCACGTAATGGTACGCTATAAGGTTGCCCGGAAAATGGTCTGGGCAGGACATTCCATCTATTCTGTGGATAATAGTCGTGAATTTGCTCAAATGTATCATGTAGAGTAACGAACCCGGCGTTAAAAATGACGGTAAGCCCCTATTTTCATTTCATTCGCCGAAAAACACCCTGCTTCGTCCTTTCTTTCCGCTTGCATACTGTCATGTATGTCGCGAATCGCTACTTTTGCCGCGCTTTCGGCGAAACAAAGGCCCGTGGACTGCGTTTAAGCCCGCTACCGGGTAGCTTCGGCGGCGGTGTTTTATTTTTCATCCATTCATTTATTCAGTAACTTCAAATTTTTCTACCATACCCAATGGCAAATTTTAAATCGGATGTGGAAGCCGTGGACGCCCTCGCGCAAGCCTACAAAGACCTTTCCGCAGAAATTGGTAAAGTGATCGTCGGTCAGGATGACGTCGTGCGGGCCGTCATTATCTCGATGTTTTCCAATGGCCATGCCCTGTTAGTGGGGGTGCCCGGCTTGGCTAAAACCCTGTTGGTCAGCACTATAGCGGAGGTGCTTGATCTCGACTTCAAGCGTATTCAGTTTACGCCCGACCTGATGCCTTCGGACATTACCGGCAACGAAATCCTGGACGAGGACCGCCGTTTCCGCTTCACGCGTGGCCCGGTATTCTCCAATATCGTACTCGCCGACGAGATCAACCGGACGCCGCCCAAGACGCAGGCCGCCCTGCTGGAAGCCATGCAGGAGCGTTCCGTCACCGTGAGTGGTGCGCGCCATTTGCTGCCTTCGCCGTTCTTCGTGCTGGCCACACAGAACCCCATCGAGCAGGAAGGTACCTACCCGCTCCCGGAAGCGCAGTTGGACCGTTTTATGTTCAATATTCCGCTGACTTATCCCACTTATGAGCAGGAAGTGAATGTGGTGAAACAAACCACATCGTTGCAGAAAGCCGTACTGCGCCACATTCTCAGTGCGGAGCAGGTGACGGAATTTCAGCAGGTTATCCGCAAAATCCCCGTGAGCGACAATGTGCTGGAATACGCCGTGGGCCTGGCTACCAAGACCCGCCCCGGTACTGCCCGCGCCACGAAAGAAGCCAATAGTTACCTCAGTTGGGGCGCCGGGCCACGCGCCAGCCAGTATCTGGTGCTGGGAGCCAAGTGCCACGCCGCTATTCGCGGTAAATATTCGCCCGACGTGGAAGACGTGCAGGCCATCGCCAACCTGGTGTTGCGTCACCGTATTGTGCGCAATTACAAGGCCGAAGCCGAAGGAATAACGGAGGAAAACATCATCGAATCGCTGCTGTAAAAAGTTTAGCAATAAAATAAAAAGCGCGTCCGGCTACTGCTGGACGCGCTTTTTTAATGTATAAACCGGATTTACAGCCCAAATGCCCTTTTAATATCGTCCACGGCATCCAGTTTTTCCCAGGTAAAAGTCTCTACTTCTACCGATTTGGTGGAGCCATTCAGGCCAATCTGAACCGTTTTTTTATGCGGCGTACGTCCGAAGTGGCCATAAGCAGCCGTCTCCGAAAAAATCGGATTTTTCAAACCATACCGCCGCACGATAGCCGCCGGACGCAGGTCGAATATTTCGGTCAATTTTTGAGCGATTTCGCCATCCGTCAGATCGGCTACCTTACAAGTACCATACGTATTCACGTACAGACCAACGGGTTGCGCTACGCCGATGGCATAAGCCACCTGCACCAGGCATTGGTCGCAGAGGCCCGCGGCCACCACGTTTTTGGCAATGTGGCGGGTCGCATAGGCCGCCGAGCGGTCCACTTTGGACGGGTCCTTACCAGAGAAAGCCCCGCCGCCGTGTGCGCCCTTACCACCGTAGGTATCTACGATGATTTTACGTCCGGTCAGGCCGGAATCGCCGTGCGGACCCCCGATAACGAACTTGCCAGTCGGGTTGATAAAGTATTTTACCTCGTCGGTGAACAGTTTCTGCACCGCCTCCGGCAAATGCGCCTGGACCCGGGGAATCAGGATTTTATGCACATCGGCACTGATCTGGGCCTGCATATCGGCATCGCTGTCGAAATCGTCGTGTTGGGTACTGATGACGATGGTGTTGATATTGAGCGGCACGTGGGCGTCGGAATATTCAATCGTCACCTGGCTCTTGGCGTCGGGGCGCAGGTACTTCATTTCTTTACCTTCCTTGCGGATAGCGGCCAATTCCCGCAGGATCAAATGCGCCAGATCGAGGGCCAGCGGCATATAGTTTTCGGTCTCGTTGGTGGCGTAGCCGAACATCATGCCCTGATCGCCGGCACCCTGGTCGTTTTCGCTTTTGCCCACATCCACGCCCTGCGCGATGTCCGCACTTTGCTCGTGAATGGCGCTCAGAATACCGCAGGATTTGTAGTCAAACTGATATTCTGCTTTGGTATAACCAATACGTTCAATCGCCCGGCGAGCCGCTTCCTGTACATCCACGTAAGCGGAGGAACGTACTTCACCCGCGACAACTACCAGGCCGGTGGTGACCAAAGTTTCGCAAGCGACCTTGGAATTGGGGTCCTGACGGAGAAACTCGTCGAGGATCGCGTCGCTGATTTGATCGGCTACTTTATCGGGATGCCCTTCGGATACGGATTCGGAGGTAAAGAGATATGGCATTGCTGTTTTTTGTTTTAAATGGAAAAATGGCCCTTTGATGGACAGAAAAGGTCGTTTTAAGGCGGCGCAAAGGTAGAATTTACATTAATTAAAATGAAACTTACGTGGCAAGTAAAGCATAAAGTACCGGCGGGTTCAGCCGCCGACGGACCATAGCCTATAATCACCACAAAGTGATTGTAAGCAAAATGAATTTACAATGGGTTGATAATCAAAATTTTCTCAACGCTTCCACCGTCACAATATATAATCGGCGGCTGAACCCGCCGGTACGAAGCGTCAAAAATCCATCCGCAACCGCAGATTGATCCGTCGCCCGGTCAGGTAATTCGGCACGGCATACTGCGTATTTTCGATGGTTTTGATCCAGGTATTGGACGCTTTATTGGAAACTTTCAGCAGGTTGAACACTTCCAGACTGGCCCAGGTGTTGCGCGTAAAGCGCAGAATATGGTTGGGGCGGCGTTCGCGCCAGGCATCTTTCCAGAGTTGAAAGCCAAAACCAATATCCACCCGGTGATAGGGGGTAAAACGGTACGGATTGCGATAAACGAAGTTGTTTTCCGGGATGCCGAAGGGCAGGCCCGTGCCAACCGTCAGGTTCAGGTGCATCCGAATGTTCTTGTTGGTACGCAGATAGTCCTGAAAAAAAGTAGAGATCGTGAAAAAACGGTCGGTGGGGCGCGGCACATCGGCGACATCGCGGCCTTCCCGGTCGCCGACTTCGCGGGCTTTATGCTGAATGCCATCGAGGCGTTCGCGGGTGCGCAACAGCGAGAAATTGACCCAGCTTTCGGCTCCCGGCACAAATTCGCCATTGAGCCGCACGTCAATCCCGGTGGCATAACCCGTCGAATTATTTTCCCCGGCGTAGCGCACCCGCACGTTGTCGAGATCGTAGGACACCAGGTCCCACAACGTCTTATAATATATCTCGGTGATGAGGCGCATTTTCACTGGACGACGGCGGCCCCACAGGAAATCGTAGGTAAAACCGCCAACGATGTGCGCCGATTTTTGGGCGGCCAATTTCGTGTTCACCGTACCATCCAGGCGGCGCATTTCGCGATAAAAAGCCGGTTGGTAATACAGGCCGCCCGCCAATCGGTACGAAAGGTCACGCTTGGTATTCAAGGGTTTATACAAAAATTGCGCCCGAGGGGTTACAAAACCTTCGCCGTTCAAAGTCCAGTATTGGCCGCGCACCCCGGCGATGATCTGGAACTCGCGCAGGCCCTCTTTTCGCCACGTCCAGGTATCCTGAAAAAAGCCGCTGAGACGGTCGCTCTGTAAATTATTGCGCGTTTTCAGCACCCGCCGCACCAGCAATTGCGTAGTATCGTAGGGCAGCGAATACAGGGCCGAATCCAGCCGTTCCCATTCATTGATCCGGTCGCTGATCTGCTCGTTTTGCCACTTGGCCGACCATTGCAGGAAGTGGCTGCGGGTCAGGCCGGCCTCAGCCACATCGCCCTGCAATTCGATGCCGCCTTTGTATTCCACGTTGCGGACATCGGCGGTGAGCGAGTTGCGCACCCAGGTTTGCTGGGTACCGGAACCGAGGATATTGACGATGTCGCCAAATTCGCCGGAGCCCAGATTTTCGTCTATTTCTCCCAGAATATAGTACCCGAGAATATCGAAACGCTCATTTTCCTGGCTACGCCAAACGGAGGTTAACAGTTTGTGATACAGCGGATTACGCTTGCGGGTGGGCAAATAGGTGAGCGAAGCACCGCCCATCGCCTGCTGGAAATCGTCCACTTCCTGGCCATCGAAAGCCGTGCGCAATTGCAGCGCATAATTCAATAATCCAAAGGCGCGTTGCAGGCTTTCGGGAATAAAAGTATAGGTCGAGCGGTTGTAATTGCCGATCACGCCGACCTGCCAGTCGCGGCTGATATCGTAGGTCAGGTAGGTTTGTACATCCGTAAAATCAGGCACATATTCCCCCTTTACATCGAGGCTGCCGAGCAAGTTGCGCGTAGTTTTGTACCGTGCTCCGGCGAGGTAACGAAAGGCGCGGTAGTTATCACGTTTCGATTTTACGCTGCCTTCCAGATGCGCCGAGGCCCCCAGAAAACTCGCGCTCGCACTGGCCCGCAGGCTGTCGGGTCGCTTGTATTTCACATCCAGCACCGACGACATTTTGTCGCCGTATTTGCTCTGAAAACCGCCCGAAGAAAACGACAGGTCGCGCACCAGATCAATATTCGGAAAAGTCAATCCTTCCTGCTGCCCGGCGCGGATCAGTTGGGGGCGATAAATCTCAAAATCATTGACATACACCAGGTTTTCGTCGTAGTTGCCGCCGCGCACCTGGTACTGCGAACTCAATTCGCCGCCCGTACCGGAATTGGTGCCCAAAGCAATGTGGGGCAGTACGCTTTCCAGATTGCCCGTGGTGCTGGGCAGCATTTTCAGGTCGCGGATGTTCTTTTCCTTCACCATACCGCCATCATCCAGCCGCCGTTCACTGATGATAACTTCCAGATTAGACTCCACCGGAGCCAATGCCAAATCCACCCCAAACCGCGCGCCCGGCGACAAGGCCAGCACATCCGCGCTCGATTCCTTGTAGGCCAGGCGGCGAAATCCCAGCGTAATACGTTGATTGGCAGGCACTTGAATGGCATAATTGCCGCGTTCGTCGGTCGTGACACCCTTGCTTTGTCCTTTCACGAAGACCGTCACCAATTCGATGGGTTGCTCGTCGGAAGCATCGGTGACCCGCCCGAAGACGGTGGCGGTAGATTGGGCATGGACGATGCCAGCGCAGGCCAGCAGCAATAAAAGCGTGTAGATTTTATATTTCAACATGAAAATTTGGCTGACAAAAATTTGCGATAGCCGTCCGAAATGGGCGGCTACAGTGATCAGAAACATTACGTCATGCTGATAAAGCGAAATCCGACACTAGTTTTTTAACGGCCTTCGGCCTCGGATTCCACGCCTTACGGCTCTGAATGACAAGCGATGTGGTATAAACTAAATACATTGTAAATTAAGTTTTGGCACGTTTTGCTCACTCTCTGCGTAGCGTACACCTCCCCCGGCCTAAAGGCCACCCCCTCCAAAAGGGGGATACCGAGCGTACTGTCGCCACGTTCTTCATAGGCCAGGCTCGGAGCGTATCCCCCTTTGGAGGTGTGGTTTACCCACAAGTCGAGACAGAATTATTAGTACAAAAGCCGCAGAGCGGCGAAATATTTGTAGCCTTTTGGCGACCAAATCTGGTTTGGGAGGTGCAGCGCACCGTAATATGTTGCGGTGCGCTGCACCTCCCACCCTATTCCTACTCCTTTTGCTACAAATATTCCGGGGCGCTGCCCCGATCCACACAGCAATTTTGAACTTTGATTAAAAAACGGAGATTTGAAAGGGTTTATTCTGACCATTCTGAAGACAAATAGTTGAAAAAGCCCCGACTTATGGGTAAACCACACCTTTGGAGGGGGTGGCCGTAGGCCGGGGGAGGCAAGCAGAGTTCGTTTTTGCCAAGCAACTTAATTTACGGTGTACTAAACCCTCTCCTCAACTCCGGCTATAATTCGGCGATTCCCGCGTAATAATAATATTGTGTGGGTGGCTCTCGGTCATGCCCGCGTTGGTGATTTTCACAAATTGGGCATTCTCCTGCAACTCCACCACCGTACTGGCCCCGCAATAACCCATACCCGCCCGCAGGCCACCGACGTACTGCACCATCACTTCGGCCAAAGTGCCTTTGTAGGGTACGCGACCTTCGATGCCTTCCGGGACCAACTTGCGAATATCATCCTCCACATCCTGAAAATACCGATCCTTCGAGCCAAGTTCCATCGCGGCCAGGCTGCCCATGCCCCGGTAGGATTTGAATTTCCGGCCATCAAAAATGATCGTCTCGCCCGGTGCTTCCTCCACGCCCGCAAACAGCGAGCCAGCCATGATCGTACTCGCTCCGGCACTTAAAGCCTTGACAATGTCGCCGGTATAACGAATGCCGCCATCGCCGATGATCGGAACGCCCGAACCGCGCAGGGCTTGCGCCGCGTTGAAAATGGCCGATAACTGGGCCACCCCCACGCCAGCCACGATGCGGGTCGTGCAAATACTGCCCGGCCCGACACCGACTTTCACCCCGTCCACCCCGGCGGCCACGAGCGCTTTGGCGCCTTCACCCGTCGCTACGTTGCCTCCGATGACCTGAAGATTGGAAAATTTTTGTTTTATCATCTTCACCGCCTCCAGCACGCCGCGCGAATGGCCATGCGCCGTGTCCAGGCACACTACATCCACGCCGACCGCGACCAGTGCTGCCACGCGCTCCTCCACATCGCTGGTAACGCCCACCGCCGCGCCCACCACGAGGCGACCCAGCAAATCCTTGCAGGCCTGCGGGAAATTGGTGCCTTTAATAATATCTTTGTACGTGATGAGGCCGATAAGTTGGTAGTCCTTGTCCACCACCGGCAATTTCTCAATTTTCCGGGTCTGCAAAATATCGCGGGCCTGCTCCAGCGTGGTGCCCAGCGGTGCGGTGACGAGGTTTTCTTTCGTCATCAGATCGCGCACCAGCAGGCTGTGATTTTTTTCAAAACGCAGATCGCGATTGGTGAGAATACCCACCAGTCGGCCGCCCTGATTGGTGATCGGAATGCCGCCAATGCTGTGTTTTTGCATGATACCCAGTGCCTCCGCCACCGTAGCATCGGGGTGGAGCGTCACCGGATCCACGATCATGCCCGCTTCCGAGCGTTTCACCGCCCGCACCTGATCGGCCTGGTGGGCGATGGTCATGTTTTTGTGGATAATGCCGATACCCCCCTGCCGGGCAATGGCGATAGCCAGATTCTTATCCGTCACCGTATCCATCGCCGCCGAAACGACAGGAATGTTCAGGCGAATCTGGCGCGTGAGCTGGGTGGAAATATCTACTTCGCGGGGCAAAACTTCGCTGTACGCGGGGACGAGCAGGACGTCGTCGAAAGTGAGGGATTCGCCGAGAAACTTCGGCTGACCGTGGCTGTTGTTTGTTTCCATGCGCAAAGGTCGGGAATTGCTTTGAAAATTTGGAACGATACGGGCAGGGAAATTTTTTGGCCCTCTTTGGAGACAGCTGGGTGGAAGTGGTGGAAAAGAGCGAGATTTGCCTATGGAGATGCCTTGCAGCGGAGGCAGCACGAAAAAACATAAACGAAACAACCATGACCAATCCCGTACTTGACCGTATCGAACAGGGGAATTTCAAGGACCTGGCTGGCAGCAGCCTGTACTCCAAAATTCCACTGACCCGGGCGTTTATCAATTGGAATTTGAAACAATTATTGCCGGACAAAATCAAATCCATCCATGTAAAAGCCATGCACGGCCGAACGATGGATTTGAATATAGAGACGACTATTCCACTTGTGCCCGTTTTTGATATTACCGTCGAACTATACGAGAGCTTAGTGCCGCCACAGCTGGAATTAAAAATAAGAATAGTGGATGGGTTGGGCTGGCTGGCCAGAAAGGCCGTAGATGGATTTCTGCCCGAAGGCATGGATATAGATGGTAAAATACTGACGGTGGATCTTTATCATTTCTTTTTTAAGAATAGTAAATACAAGTCTCTGGCTAATAAGATTACTTACGTCCGGTTAGGCGGTAGTAAAGATAAATTGTTGGTTGAATTTGAATTGCAGGTGTAATAAAGATTTTATTGAGGATGCGAGGATTTGAGTATTTGATTAAAGCACATGACAATCAGGTAGTTGATCGAATACTCGAATCTTCAAATACTCCAATAAACTTAATTGACAATGCAATTATTCCAAAACACTTGGCCATCAGATCATTGATCAAATCCTCGCATCCTCAAATCCTCGCATCCTCAAATTTTCAAATAAATTTAAATTTCTCTATATGCCATCACTGCTTGATCGTCTTTTTGCCAATAACCTGGCTGACCTGGAAGGGCTCGAATTAAAAGGCACTATTCCAATAAAGGAAGAATTGGCCAATGAACTGATTACTTCCTATATGAATGCGTTTTTTACGGACGCAAGCCCCGCCAATAAAAGCAGCGAGGCGAATGCGGACTATATCAAACTATTAAAACAACTGAAACCCGGCGTTTTTGATATTTCCTTTGAAGCGGGAAAAGCGGTAGTGCATTTTGAATTGAAACGATAAAGGTTTTACATAAAAACATGAATCATCCCAAATTTTTGCAAAAAGTGAGGAGATGTGGTTTTAACCCACGATTTTAATCGTGGGAGAAAAGGCTGGATTGAGTCAGGAACGCTTTAACCGTTTTCCTGCATCTCGTCCTCTTATAAACCGTTAAAACGGTTACACACCTCCTGTTTTAGCGCATTCCCACGATTAAAATCGTGGGTTGAAAAAATTCGGGATGACTCATGTAGTGTTGCCAAGGCAGTTTAATTTCTGGCGACCAGTACGATATTTTTGGACACTATTTTTTTGCCCTGTTGTACGGTCAGGGTATAAATGCCCGGCTTCTGGTCAGCCAGACTGATTTGCTCGTTGAAAGCACCGGCGAACCGATTCATTACGTTGCTGTACACCACTTTGCCGGAAGCATCGGCTACGCGCACCGTCGTCGGTATTGCTTCGGCTTCAAACCGCACCGTCAGTACATCGGCGGTGGGATTGGGATACAGGTCCAAAGCCACTTGCAGATCCGTTTCCAGGCTGGCAATCGAGTTGTCGCGCTGTTTTACGGGCACGGTCTCTACTACTTCCGGCTTGGGTACTTCGCCCGCTTTCGGGCAAGCCTTAAAAGTTGCATTGATGGTCTGTGTAGAGCCGCCACGCAGGATGGTCAACTGGAATTTGTCGCCTGGCTGGTGTTTGTCACGCTCCTGGTGCAGTTCGGTGAAATTATTCACCGGCTGACCATCCAGCGCCAGAATAACATCTCCCAACTGAATATTGCTTTCTTTGGCCGGGGTACCGGCAATCACGCCGGTGACGGACACGCCTTTTTCAGTGGCACCCCGGTCGGAAGTATAGACACCGATGAATACGGCGCAAGGGTCGCGGCGCAGACTTTGGTGGAAGTAATTACGATTGCCGCTCAGGGTCACCTCGCTTTGTTGGGCCTGACCATCGCGTGTATAAACCACGGTCACCGTTTCGCCTGGCTTGCGGCCAACCAGTGCCTCCTGCAGGCCGCCGATTGCATAGACGGATTGGCCATCGACATTCGTAATCACATCGCCCGATTGCAGGCCAGCGGTGGCGGCACCTTTGCCGGGAATAACTTCCCCAACGACCAGGCCTTGCCCCTGACTGGCATCTTTGTCTTCATACACCCCCAGGATCGGGATCGGACGCATGTTTTCCTGCTCCCGGCGCACATCTTCCAGTTGTTCCTGGCTGCATTCTTTGAAACGGGCCTTGATGTTCATTTTTTGGCCATCGCGCAGGATGTTCAGCGTGAATGCCTCGCCTTGCTGATGTTTGTCACGTTCGCGCGTCAGTTCCGTATGGCTGCTCACCGCGACATTGTCCAGGGAAAGAATAATATCGCCCACTTTCAAGCCGTAGGTACTGGCCGGCGTATCGTCTATCGTGTAATCCACTTTCAGGCCGCCATTTTCGGGGCTGGTACCCACGCCGATGAAGACGCGGCAAGGGTTGCGAACACCGGAATAAGAGTAGGAATAGGGAGCTTTATAATGAGTTTTATAGATTTTTTCCACTTTAGTGGAAAGGTCTTCTGTGGTCGTTTCAATAATCGTAGTAGTATTTTGGGTCTGTGCCTTGAGTAGTGCGCAGCAAAAAGGGAAGAGCATAGTGAGTAAAAGAAATCTGGTGCTCATAAGCAAAAATTTTGGTGGTGAACGGTTGGATGGCAGCGACGAAAAATGTGAATGAATAGTAAAGACTTCGCCATGCAGAATAAGTTGCAGCCGAGAGGAAGAGCAAGTTACAATTCTTTTTCAACTGGATATTTTGGACACAAAAAAACAGGAGCCTCCCGTATAGGAGACCCCTGTCCTGAATTTCTGCTAACCGCCGATGTGTACTTCGGGCTGTTTTTTTCTACAATTTAATAAACTGCAAGAGTTTTTTCTCGCCTGGCAACTGGAGGAAATAGGTGCCGCCTGGCAGTTGGCCTATTTCAAACGTCCATTGGTTATCGCCTTTCGCTACAGTGGTGGACTGAGTAAGTACCAGGCCGCCCATTTGATTGAAAATGTAGATAAATGCGTTTTCGCGGCCCTCTATGCTATTCATTTTCAAAGTAACAAAGTCGGTAGCCGGTACCGGGAACAATACGACGTCGCTGTAAATAGCCACGCGATTGAAACGGTCTTCCGATGGATCACCACTGAAGTTAGGATTGATCGTCACCGTCGTCTGGTCATCTTCGCTGGTCACACCATTACCGGGAGTGCTGTCCGGGTCGTCCTGATCGGAAGTAAGAATTTCAAAATAAGCCGTCACATCCGAGCTATCGGTCAGGGGGAAAGCCACCAGATCCAGGAAAGCCGTATCTCCATTCGCCAAAAAGTCAATATTCCAAATACCAACGAAAGGATCATACTGACCATTTGTGATGCTATCGCCCGTGAAAGCAAATCCTTCCGGCAGACCAACGCTCACCGTAATACCGGCAGCATCATCGGGGCCGCTGTTCACGACCATCAGGTGATAGGTGACGTCCACAAAAGCGGTGTAAGTCACAGAATCAATATTGGCAGAAAGGGACAGATCGGCACTGGCGCCGCCTTGCGGGGGTTGTGGCGGAGCAATGGCCGTAATGACCACTTCGTCGTCCTCACTGGCAGTATTATTCGCGCCATTGCCGGGAGTGCTGTCCGGGTCGTCCTGATTGGAAGTCAATATCTGGAAGTAGGTCACTACATCCGCCGTATCTACCAATGGGAACAGCGTGAGATCAAGACGGACGCTATCGCCGCTGGCCAGAAAGCCAACGTTCCAGACGCCGCTGAAAGGATCATACTGGTTACCGGCATTGCTGCCCGTAAAGGCAAATCCGGCAGGCAAACCAGCGCTCACCGTGATGCCACCGGCATCATCGGGGCCGTTGTTGACCACAGTCAGGTGATAAACAAAGTCTTCAAAGATGTTGTAGCCCGTAGAATCGGTCGTGATAGAAAGCGACAAATCGGACGTATCACCCCCCATCTGCGGCTGACCATTATTGACAAGAGTAATGACTGCTTCGTCATCTTCGTTGGCGGTAGTGCCGTTGCCATTGCCCGGTGTGCTGTCAGGATCGTCCTGGCCGGAGGTAACTACCTCGAAGAAGTTGGTGACGTCCACACTATCCACCAGTGGGAACAGCGTCAGATCAAGCCGGGCGGTATCGCCAGCAGCCAGGAAACCAACTTCCCAGCGTTGGAAGAAAAGATTGTAGCTGCTATTGCCGCTGCCCGTAGTGCTGCTGCTGGTATAGACCAGCCCCTGGGGCAAACCGGCGCTCACCGTGATGCTATCCGCAGCATCGGGGCCATTATTCACCAGGATCAGGCGATAGGTCACGTCTTCATAAAGGTTGAAATTGGTCGAATCCACACTGGCGAAAAGCGACAAATCGGCGGTTTGGCCACCTTGTGGCGGCTGTACCGGGCCAATGATAGTCACCAAAGCCTCATCATCTTCGTTGGCTGTATTGTCGGTGTCGTTGCCCGGTGTGCTGTCCGAATCGTCGCCGCCGGCAGACAAGACCTGGAAGAAATTGACGACCGAAGAATCAGTGACCAGTGGGAACAGCACCAGGGTCAGCGTTGCCGATTGGCCGGGAGCCAGCGTACCCACATCCCAACGTTCAAAAAACAGGTTGTATTCGCCCTGCGTCACCGAACTGGACGTATAGACCACGCCAGTAGGCAGACCAGCCGCCACCGTAATACTATCGGCGGTTTCGGTACCGGTATTAGTGACTGTAATCGTGTAAGTTACGTCCACATATTGCGCGTAATTGGTCGGAGTCACCGAAGCCGTAAGGGCCAGATCAACACCCGTCGTGTCCTGTGGCTGTGGCACCGAATCGAGGGTCACCGCGATGGATTTGACCGGTATGCCCAGGCCGATATTCCCGACTGCCGTAGCAGCGCCGGTCGTCAGATTGACCTGATAAAACACATCGCTGTTGCTGCCCACGGTATTGGCGGCCAAATAAGCAATGTTGGTCTGGGTCGTCTGGTCATACAGGATGTCCAGGTCGAAAGAACGATCAGTACTGTCCAGCTGAATGCCCAATGCGCCCACGGTGTTCAGGGTGCCGTTATTCGGTGGAATCTGGGTGGTTAGAATGCCGAGGCTTTGGGCAATATTGTACAGCGTGGTGGTGGTGGTACCGTTGAAACTATTGGTATAAGCCGACGCACCAATGGAGCCATTGCCCTGATTGGCATCGCCGGCAGCGAAGTTCAGCGGGCTATCGGTAGCGGCCACTGCGCCGGTGATGGGGTTGAGGCGGAAATTGCCGCCATTGCTGCCCGTAACCCGAATGCGATCCACCGTCGGGTTGAAGTCAAAGCCGATATTGCCGAGGCCAACACCGAGGTTGACCGCAGAATCGCCGACCGCCGTGGCTGCGCCAGTCGTGGTATTAATGGTGTAAATCCGCGTTTCGCCGGTCGTCATATTGTAGCCCAGGCCATACAAGGCCCCGGTAGCCGGACGGAAATCAATGCCGGAAAGCATTTGACCGGCCGTAATACCCGTCACCGTCACAATAGATTGGATCTGTTCGGGATTTTCAGAATCAAACGAAACCAGGTTATTATTGGTCGTAACAGCATATACTAAATTGCCGGTCAGCGGCGCAGTGGTCACGCCCGGTACTTGTACGGCAATATACTGCACCACCAGGCCGCTATCCAGCGTACCGACCGCAGTGGCCGTGCCGGTAGTCAGGTTAACAGTGTAAAGGGTAGTGCCCGCGGACGAGCTGTCATTGCGCACCAGATAAGCGGTATTCGTCAGCGTAGCCGGATCAAAGTAAATGTCCAGATCGGTAGAGGTAGCGGCACCCAGAAAACCGGGTCCGATAGGACCAACCGTGTTCAGCGTACCATTATTCGGCGGATTCTGGGTGGTTAATACGTTCAGATTCACATCGTAGTTGAACAGGGTAGTGGTCGCAGTACCGGGGAAACTGTTGGTGTAGGCACCGGCCCCGATGGAAGCCGTCGTAGCAGTGTTTACATCCGTAACAGCATACGCCAGGTTCGTATCGGTGGCCGCAATAGCACCCGTCACCGGATGCAGGCGGTAGTTGGAACCGTTGCTACCGGTGACCCGGATACGATCTACTGTGGGGTTAAAATCGAAACTGACGCGTCCCATGCCCGGGGCCAAGGTGATGGCGGCAGCCCCGACGGAAGTGGCTACGCCCGTAGTCAGGTTGATCGTGTAAAGACGCGTTTCGCCGGTCGCATTATTGTATCCGATGGTGTACAATTGGCCGGTATTGGGCCGGAAGTCAAGCCCGGAAATCGTTTGGCCCGCCGCTATGCCAGTGATCGCTACCGACGTCAGAAAACTACCGGGGCTGCTGGCCGAAAAACTGACCAGACTACTGTCCGATACTCCATAAATGGTTTGCGCAGAAGCACTTGTGAAGGAAAAAATGGCCAGTAACAGGCCAAGCAGCGGAATACGCAGGCAACTTGGTAAGGTTTTGTGCATAAGAATTGAAAATTTTAAAGGTGAGGCATGGATGTTTCACCGAACTCCTTCCAGACAGGTCGTATCATAGCCGGTCTGAGGTTTATTTAACCCAGTCACGTGGCTATCCTGTCGGTCCAGTATGATGGAAGTTTAATGAGACCCTATAATAAATAAGGCCGGGCCAGGGTTCGGGAAAGCAATGCACTAATGGAGCACCTCGGGCGATTTTACCCGGCTCCTACCAGAAATTTGACTATACAAATAAAAATATTTTAACTTGTAATTATCTATTTATAAAAACTTTGTAATGATTCTGGCGGCATTTCATTCTATACTAAAAATTGCAAAAAATAGCGAAAATCGTTTTATGCAGGCTTGCCGGCCCAGGGTGAGCCGGAGGGGCTAAGCGGGTTCTCCCAGGCAATAACACAATTTGGGGAAAAACCTGCACACTCCCTTTATTTACTTATTTAATATGTGGATTTTTACAAAAAATCCAGCCGGTGGCGCACTGCCGAACTGAATAACAAATACACCTTCCGTTTGTCCGACACCCGGAAACGTACCTGCGCCACGCGCTGCGCCGGGGCATCTTTTATTTTGGCAAACAACTGCGTATAATATTTGTAGGCTAAATACACCCCGAACCGACAGCCTTTCGGCAACCGCCGGATGCCATCCAGTGCCGCATCAAAATCCAGTTTGATGTCGTCTTCGATGCGGTTTTTATCTTCCACCGAAAACCGTTGAAAATCAACGCCGGGGAAATAGACGCGGCCCCGCTCGTCGAAATCGCTTTTGATGTCGCGCAGAAAATTAATCTTTTGAAACGCCGCACCCAGCCGCCGCGCCGGGGCTTTCAGGGCTTCATAACGCGCTTCATCGTTTTCGCAGAATACCCGCAGGCACATCAGGCCCACTACTTCTGCGGAGCCATAAATATATTCTTCGTAGCCGTCTGCATCGTAGGCATCGCGCGTCAGGTCCATCTCCATGCTGCGCAGAAAAGCCTCGATCAGATCGTGCCCGATCCCGTACTGGTGCACCACCTGCTGGAAGGAGTGCAGCACCGGATTGAGGCTGATGCCCTCCTCAATGGCACGAAAAGTATCCTCCCGGAAACGTTGCAGCAGGGCCTCCTTCGGATAATGATGGAAGGTATCCACGATCTCGTCGGCAAAGCGCACGAAACCATAAATAGCGTAGATGGGAATCCGAAAGCGTCTATCGAACACCCGGATGCCCAGCGAAAACGAGGTAGAATAGCGCTGCGTGATGAGGCGGCTGCATTCGGCACAGGTAGAATGATAATGCTGTAAAGAGTTCATACGACTGATGTTTTGCGGAATGAGCCTGACCGGATCTCTGACTACCCGGCGGGCGGCTCATCCAAATTTTTTTGCTATTTCTTTGGCGACCACCTGCCCGCTGATGAGCGAGGGAGGTACTCCGGGGCCGGGCGTGGTCAGTTGCCCGGTATAGTACAGGTTATCGAGGTGACGATTTTTCAACTTAGGCTTCAGGAAAGCGGTTTGTAGCAGGGTATTGGCCAGGCCGTAAGCATTGCCTTTAAAAGCATGGTAATCCTTAATAAAATCGGCATGCGCATACGACCTTTTATACGTCACTGCCGACCGGATGTCCTGACCCGTGAGACGCTCCAGGCGTTCCATAGTTACGTGATAATAGTGGTCGCGGGTTTCCGGCGTATCCTGCAAATCAGGCGCGACCGGAATAAGCAAGAACAGGTTTTCACAGCCCGGAGGGGCTACCGACGGGTCGGTTTTGGAAGGCATACTAACGTAAAACAGGGGCTTGGTGGGCCACTGCGGATCGGTATAAATTTCCCGGGCATGTTGCCCTAAATCTTCATCGAAAAATAGGTTGTGGTGCTCCAGATTGTTCAGCCGTTTGTTCACGCCTAAATAGTAGAGCAAAGAAGACGGTGCCATAGTGCGGCTTTGCCAATAGCTTTCCGAATAATTTTGGTGCTGCTGGTCAAGGAGTTGTGTGTCCACATGGTGATAGTCGGCACCGGCCACCACCACATCGGCGGTATATTCCTGCCCCTGTGCAGTGATTACCTTAGTGACCCGGCCATCCGGCGCACAAATCTGGCTCACCTCCTGGCCCAGTTCGATTTTCACCCCCAGTTCCTTAGCCAAAGCCACCATACCTTCCACGATTTTGAACATACCCCCCATCGGGTACCAGGTACCGAGGGCCATGTCGGCATAGTTCATCAGGCTGTACAGGGCAGGCGTATTCTGCGGCGTTGCGCCCAGAAAAAGTACGGGAAATTCAAGGAGCTGAATTAATTTTTCATTTTTGAATAAAGCCCGCACATGTCTGGACAGGGAAGTAAACATTTGCAAGCGGAACAGGCTGCCCACAATGCGCCAATCGGCGAATTCGAGCAAATTATGACTCGGCTTGTGGACAAATTCCTGCATCCCTACCCGGTACTTATAGGCGGCTTCTGCGAGGAATTGGCGCAGCCGTGGCGTGCTGCCCGGCTCATATTGCTCAAACAGTGCTTCCAGTGCCGGCATTTGCGCCGGTACTTCCATGCGGTCGTTCGGGCCAAACCAGACCACATACGAAGGGTCTAAACGTTGCAAATCGTAATAGTCGGCCACCTTTTTGCCAAAATGCGCAAAAAACTGCTCAAACACATCCGGCATCCAGTACCAGGACGGGCCCATATCGAACGTAAAGCCTTCCGCTGCATACTGCCGCGCCCGACCACCCGGCACGGTGTTTTTTTCCAGCACGGTCACCTCGAAACCATCCGCCGCCAGGTGACAGGCAGCCGATAAGCCAGCGAATCCAGCTCCGATCACAATAATTTTTTTGCCCATGTTGGCCGGTGGTTTTATACTTAGTACGCCAGGAATAATGCAGCAAACGCTATAAATGCCATCTTGTTTAAACTTTATGTTGCGAAAGTTAAACAAAACTTCTGCATCATATCTCTATGCGCTAAAACCTATAGTCAGGCGTTCTTAACGAAATTGTAACTTCGCTCCTTCTATTGATTAAAAATGGACATTTATAAGCGTAAATCTTACTGGAAATGGTACCTGGCCGCCGGCGGGATGGTCATCATTAGCATTTCCCTGTTGTACACCAAATATATTGCGGACCGCCTGGCCGAACGCGAAAAGCAACAGGCGCAGCAATATGTGGAAGCGCAACGGTTGTTGGGCCGCAACGAGACGGATACCCTGCAATTTTTTCACTGCGATATGACGTTTCCGCTCAAAATAGTGCAGGATAATACAACAGTACCCATTTTGCTGCTCAATAAGGCCGGACAGATCGAAGACTGGCGCAATGTGGGGGAAGATACGCTGGGAAAAATAGATTCAGCGCAACTGCGGATCGTCTATCGTAAAATGATTGAGGCGGGTGCCGATACCATCCATGTTTCGCAGTCCACCGATATTGAAAAATACGTCATTTATACCCATTCGCGGTTGCTCGATCTGTTGCGCTGGTATCCGTTCATCCAGCTGTTTCTGATCGCCGCGTTCATCGCTTTTGGCTACCTGGGTTTCAGTGCCTCCCGCCGGGCGGAGGAGAATCAGGTCTGGCTGGGCATGGCCAAAGAGACGGCGCACCAACTCGGAACGCCCATAACGGCCATCCTGGGTTGGGTAGAAACGCTGAAAGCCCTCAATGAAGGCAGTGCGGAAAATCAGGACATGCTGGATGAATTGCGCAACGACGTCACACGTCTGGAACTGGTGGCCGACCGTTTTTCCAAGATCGGTGCCAAACCCGAACTCGTGCCCGTCAATCTGTACGATCAGCTCGAAAAATGCCGTGTTTATATGCAACGCCGTGCGCCGCGCAAAGTCCAGTTTGATTTTCCCAATCCCAATGAACAGACCCCGGTCTGGGTGGGGCTCAATGCACCGCTGTTTGATTGGGTGATCGAAAACCTGCTGCGCAACGCCATTGACGCGATGGAAAATGGCGTGGGAAAAATTACGGCCATCGTTTATACCGAAGGACGCTATGCCTGCATAGACGTAACCGATACCGGCAAGGGTATTCCTTCCAGTAAATTCAAAACCGTTTTCAAACCTGGCTATTCCACCAAAACCCGGGGCTGGGGATTGGGCCTTTCCCTTTCCAAACGGATTGTAGATCAGTACCACGGTGGCCGGATTTTAGTAAAAAAATCGGAGGCTGGCACGGGTACCACGTTTACAGTACGGCTGCCAATAGTGGAGGATTAAAATCTGTTTACCAATTAGTGACGCTATTTTATAAGCACTTGTTCCTGACTACGTTCTTTGATTATTTCATTACACTGACCACCTTTCAGCACACCATTCATGCGTTTTCTCTACTTAGCACTTCTTTTTGCCGTTCCCCAGCTGGCAGCGGCCCAATCCCATCTTCAAGTTATCGGCCATTTGCCTTATGCACCGCTTTCGCTGGCAGGTTGCCAGCACTATGTGGATAGCACTGGCGGCGAATACGCGCTCGTCGGCACCAGCGGAGGACTCAGCATTGTGGATTTGAACGATCCGACTCAGCCAGTGGAACGTTTTTCGGTGCCGGGCCTGCCGAGTGTCTGGCGGGAATTGCGAACCTGGGCTGGCTTCGCTTATGTCGGTTCGGAAGCAGCGGGTAGCGGCATTACCATCGTGGACCTGCGTTCGTTGCCTGATACCATCTACTACAAGGTGTGGACGGGCGACAGTATCTACGTGAATCAGGTCAATCGCAGCCACACGGTGCAGACGGAAGATGGCTATCTCTATATTTTTGGCGGGGGCAATGTGACCAATGGTGTCACCATTGCCGACCTGACCGACCCCTGGAATCCGCATATTGTGGGCACTTATACCACCAATTACGTACATGACGGCTTTATTCGCCACGATACGTTGTGGACCAGTGAAATCTATCAGGGCCAGTTTGGGGTCGTAAAAGTGACGGACAAATCGGCTCCGCAACTGCTGATTACCCAGCCTACGCCGGGGGCTTTCAATCATAATACGGAGCTGTCCGACGATAGCCACTACTTATTCAGTACGGACGAAAAATTCGGCGCACCGCTGGGCTCTTTCGATGTATCCGATCTGGATAATATTACTTTATTAGACAAATACTTTCCCAGCCAAAAGCCTACCAATATGGTGCATAATGTGCGGGTATTTGGCAATTATCTCATCAATCCTTCTTACGGCGGCCAACTGACCATCGTGGATGCCACGCACCCGGATAACCTTATCGAAACGGCCTGGGCCGTGGTGGGTAATTCCCTCGTTTGGGACGCCGATCCGTATCTGCCGTCGGGAATCATCTTTGCTACCGCCAAAGACGAGGGCTTATTCATTTTTAAACCTACTTATCAGCATGCCGCCTGGCTACAGGGGGAAGTGACCGATGCTGCTACCAGCCTGCCACTTGGCGACGCGAAAGTGTTCGTCCTGGATACGCCGAACGCCGATACCACCCTCGCTGCCGGACAGTACAAAACGGGTGCCGACACTTCCGGCCTCTATACCGTGCAGGTACAACGCACTGGTTATATCACCAAAACGATCCCCAACGTGGTCCTGAGCAGTGGCGAAATCACTACGCTGAACGTGGCTTTATCGGCTACCGTTGGCACCGACCAGGCACTGGAAGAGGCGGCTATTCGCGTATGGCCCACTGTTTTTGCTGACCGGATAACCATTGATTTACCGACAAACAGTCGCTTTATCCGTGCCCAACTGCTGGATGCGCAGGGGAAAATCGTGCTGGAACAACGCCTGAATGGCCCCACGACTGCCTTGCCCATGGCTGCTTCTTTACCGAAAGCGGCTTATGTGCTGCAATTGCTGGGCGAACACGGGGAGGTGAAGGGTTTTCGGGTGGTGAAACAATAAGGGAACTCCCCGTCCTTCCCTACCTTCGCCCCCATGCCGCTCTCCATCCTCTCGCCCCAGCTCCAATCCTTCCCCGATCCATTTCCCGATGGGGCCCTCTTGTTAGTGGATAAACCGCTGGCCTGGACCTCTTTTGATGTCGTCAATAAAATCCGCTATTACCTGAAGCGGCGGCTCAAACTGAAGAAACTTAAGGTGGGACATGCGGGCACCCTCGATCCTTTGGCCACGGGGCTGCTGGTTATCTGCGTGGGCAACTACACCAAACGCATTGACGAATTTCAGGGCATGCCGAAAGGCTACACCGGCACGATCACTTTCGGGGCCACCACACCTTCTTTCGATCTGGAAAAAGCCGTGGATGCCACTTTCCCGACGGAACACCTCACGGAGGAGCTACTCCAGGCAGCCCGCCATGCGTTCGTGGGCGACATTGTGCAGGTGCCCCCGATATTTTCGGCGGTCAAAGTGGATGGGAAAAGATTGTACAAGAATGCCCGGACGGGCGAGGAAGTCGAAGTGCCGGAGCGCTCCGTCCACGTGGAATCGTTTGAACTGGGGCCACTGCGCCCGGTGGCTGCCGGTCGCACAGAGATGGTGGTAGCCTACGATAAAGGGGGGGCACCGATCATGCTGCACCCGGATTATGCGGCGGGCCTGCAATGCGATTTTGAGGTGGCCTGTAGCAAAGGCACCTACATTCGTTCGCTGGCCAACGACTTAGGCCATGCCGTCGGCAGCGGGGCTTATCTCAGTTCGCTGCGGCGTACGCAAATAGGGGACTTTTCGGTAGAAAATGCCTGGGAAATGGAGGGTTTGGTTGATTGGTTGAATGGTTAATTAGTTATTGGTTAATTATTATTGGTATTTTAGGGCATTACTACCCAATAACCAATTTTCTATTAACCAATAACTAATGCGAATCATGGGTTAAGAATGAGTGCTGATTCTCAGGTTCTTGGTAACCAGACCTTCCAGGTTTTTGAAACCTGGAAGGTCTAAGTGCTTAGCATTCAGTTGCTTACTTAATCGAACCCATGATTCGCATAACTAATAAACCAATAACCAACCAACTACTTCTTCATACTCACCAGCCAGTCGGCGATTTTTTGTAAATCAGCCTTCGGTACGTTCGTTTGGGCGGCCATCGGCGTATATCCGGGCCAGTTGGCGGGCTCCGGTTTTTTCACCAATTGCATGATTTTTTTGGCGGTATAACCTTTGGCGGCCACATCTGTCCACTTTGGGCCAACCAGGCGACGGCTGATCGCATGGCAGGAAGTACAGGTGTGTTTTTCCAATAAAGCCTGTATGTCAGCAGGAATGGTGGGATCCGCTACGGGTACTGTGGCAGCAGGTGGGGTGGTGAAGGCCGATAAAGCAAGCACCAGGGGCAGCAGGGCAAATATTTTTTTTAGCATGGTAGTAGAGTTGTAAAGTCGAAATGGGAAAAGTTGAAAGTGGAGAAAATTTTATAGCAATTTATAGACTGATTTTCAGCCCAAAGGTCACTTTCACAAATTCTTAATTTTTGGAAAATGACTCCCGAACAGCAAAAATACTTTCGGGAAGGGGATATTTTTCAAAAAAATCATTGGCTATTCTGTCCCAGCACCGTAGGAACAGGTTTCACACAATTCCCCTGCGTACAATCCAGGGCCTGCAAAATATAATAACGGAGCGTATCGCGCCGCTCAGCATAGAGGCGGTGCCCCAGATTATCCAGTTTGATAAAGGTGACATCGGTATGGGGAGACAACTGCTCGTAAGCGTACTCGGCATTGGAAGGATAGATCAGTTTGTCCGCCTGACCATGTAATATCCAGACCGGACACTTTATCTGATCCCAACTGTATTGGATGCAGCCCAGGGCCCGTTGATGGTTGAATTTCTCTTTGGTAGCCACCCGCGCCCAGCGGGGAAAAACCATGCCCAGCGGCGATTTGATCCAATAGGCAATCTTTGGCGTTAGTTCAGCATTGGGCTCCACGGAGGCGGATTGGAGCGTCAGTGCCCGGATTTCTTTGGGATTGTCCATCGCGAGTTTGGCGACGACAGCACCGCCATAAGACGAACCGTACAAGTTGATGGGGCCACTTTTGGCCAGTTCCTTGACTAATGGGCTGAGGATTTCTGCCTGTTTTTCAATCGAAATTTCGGCTTTGCCATAGCCAGACCGACCGTAGCCAGGCCGGTCAACCGCCACCAGTCGGGTTTTATTATAAATGCTGGAATCCGCAAACCAGGCATTGAACTTGAACATCGAACTCGGTGCACCATGCACCAGCAGCGTCACCGGCAGCGAATCGGCCCCGATCTGCCAGCCGCGCAACAAGCGCTCGCCGGAGCGAAAATAAAAAATGCTAGGCTTGTTGGTAACCTTGGAATAATAGCGGCGAATCTGTCGGTCGGAAGCGGTGCGTTTCCAAATATTGGTCTGATGGTAGGGGATACAACCTATCATCAGGGAAATCAGCACCAACAGAAGCGCGGCAGGAAGGATGGCGCGAAATAGCATGACCCGCTAACGATCAAAACAGGGTCTTGTTTTGTCGAAAGACCACGAAGAAAAACCGTTAACTTTTGTTTGCGCAACTTTTAGAGGGGACTGTTACCACTTCATCACCAATCCAACGCCGTGTTCCGTCATGCCGAGCGAAGTATTTTGCAAAAAAGGCCGCAATTTGTTCTCCAATCCCTGCTGATATAAGCAAGCACCCACATCGAAGACAAATAGGAAAGCCCCCTGCAATAAAATGGATCGTCCAAATCCACGGAGGCGTTCCGGTTGGCGAGCAGCGGTTTTAGCGCGTTCCTGGAGCCAAAGCCCACCGGCCATGTAGGCCACATCCAGCCCGGCATTGAACAGAAAAATCTTTTGCAAACGATGGTGTTGGCGCACCGTTTCATATAGATCGAACGCGCCGGGATCGCTGTGAGTAGCTGTCCACCAGCCCGTTGCCGCCAGCCCGAGATTGACCGCACCCCAGGCCAGATTCATCTGGTGAAAAGCGCGGTTTTCTCCCTGCGTACCCCGTATTCCGAAAGCACCGACCGCCAGATTAGCCGCTCCCCAACCACCTAATACCCACATACTGTTGCGGGTACGTGCCAGCCGCTCCCGATTGAAGTCAGACAAAGCAGTGCTGCTTTGGGCCAATAACAGACCGGTTTGCAGGACAAAAAAGAGCAGCAACAGGGTACGGGAGGCGGAACTGGACATGGTAAATCAACAGGTTTTTACTTGATTCGGTTTTATCCTTTGGAACTGCTCATATTCAGTCGCTCGATTTCCCTGGCCGTTGTTGAGCGTCCTCGCCAACAACCACGGCAGGGTGCTAAGTGACAATTCGTTGCCTTTCAATAGTTTATTTGATCGTTTTTTACTGGTCACTCACTCCGCCGCTGTTGTTGGCGAGGACGCACAACAACGGCAAAACCATCCACATCATGGCATACACTGCGATGGTTTTGTCTTAAGGTTTGATAGGATTTACAAGATAAAACAGGATAAAATGTACTTTTCTAAATCCTGCCAATCTTGTAAATCCTGCTAACAGAATTATATTGGTATTTTCGGCAATCCTATAAGGTTTTCAAAACCTTATAGGATTTAATTACCTAAATACAATACATAATTCTTGGCAAAAACAGCGAAGTGACTTATGAGACAGCGTCGCTGCGCTCCATTTGCCTATTGCCCCTTGCCCTTTGATTACTGCTTTGTCCGTCCTGAACGCACCCGATTCACGAATCTGTCGGCATCCGCCGGTTCTGCCGGGACGATCTCATAGGTTTCCCCGTCAGTCATTTTGAGCACCGTTTCTTTGGGTTTCAGGGCCAGCAGTGCATCATTGAAACGCGTACTGCTCGACAATACCCTCATCACACCGGACTGATAACCAAAGAAATACCACAGATCGGGCGAGGCTTTGATATAAATGTAAAAACGGTCATCTTCGTTGCCGGGCATTTTATATTCCACATAAGTCGTCAGCATTTTGCCGACCAATTGACCATTAAAACCCAGCAGCGGAATTTTGTCTTCCGTGCTCAGGAACGACTGGTATTCGGCATTCCAAAGCACCGGGTGACGACCCAGCAGAATGGTGTACTTGTTGTCATTTTTGGGCAAGGTCACCACGTTGTTCGCCAGACCGGCCACGGCCTCGGCGCGTTCCTTTTCGTCGGTAATAAATTCCGCCAGCGCAGGCTGATAAAAGGCCAGGTTAGAATTCGTGATCACCGGGGCGGCATCGAAACCAGAGGCCTGGATGTCATTGGCCATGATGTCGAGCAGGATTTTAGGCACATTGATCTCCATGCCGGTCATGAATTCGCCGGTGACCGTGTAACCCGTAGAGTCGGTTATATTATTAAAATCGGATTTAAGACGGCCTGCGCCGGTGACTTTCAGGTATTTCAGACCGCTGCCCAAATTGAGCGGGCCTTCCGCCTGCACCGTGCCGAGTTTGTCGTCATAGAACATTTTTGCGCCGCGTAAAGTATTGGCAGTCAGTTTAGTAGAATCGCCAAAAATAAAGAGCTTGGCCTTCGGGTCGTATTTATACACATCCTGGCAGTTCAGAATGGCCCGGTCCACGCGTGCGTAAGCGGGCTGGAGAATGCGCGGGTACATGTCGCCCAGCTCGCGCGACAGGTAGAAGCCGGTGATAAGGGGCACATCTTCCTGATCCTCCGCCTTTTTGATGCGAATAATTGGGTTGGTTTTATCCACTTCGGTATAGACGCTGAACCAGTTGAGGGCGGGTAATTTCTCCGCATCCAGTTGCGCATAACCTTCAAAACGCATGTTTTGCTGGTTGGCCCGTAGGATAATTTGTCCTTTAAACAAGGTACGCACATCCATGCGGAAACTATCGCTCGGAGCAATATCGCCGTTGGCGGTGGTCAGCACGTTTTTGGTATTACGCGTACCTGGGCCAAGGCGTTCACCGACGATGTTATTGAAGAACACTTCCTGCTTGTAACCGGGAATATTATATTCATAAAAACCGGTGGCTTTGTAGGCTTTTTTACCCAAAATATCCACTACGGCGCGGTTGATCGTGTGGTACTTATTCACCGTATCGGCCACAATACGCACGTTGAGCAGTTGCTTCATTTGGCCGCCGGGCGCGATTTCGATGGCCCCGCTATCGGGATAAATATAAGCATCGGCAGATTTGACCACATTGACCCCGCCGATTTTCAGCAGGTTGGTTTTCATGTCATAAAAAGCCGTTTTGCCCTGAAAAGCCAGCGTATCCTGATCCGGGTCAATCGAAACGAATGCGCCTGGCTTCTTGTCATCGGATTTGAAAGTGATGGTCTGGGCGCGCATATCCCAGGTAAATTCATTCATCGAAGTGCTATACTGGTCGAGGGGCAAGGTCGTGGTAGCGCTCTCGGAATTGGCCTTAAAGTGGCCTTTTTGCGCGTCAAAGTCCAGTTCGCCGCCCACATTCCTGGAATCGAAGGCGATACCTTTGCTATCCAGCGACTTGATTTCCAGATTGGCGGTGTCGGAACTGGCCTGGAATGGTGCGTAGATCAGGACGCGGGAGGTCATTTTGCCGCCCGCCCACTCGAATACGCCGCGCCCTTTCAGACCTGAAGGCGTCAATACCAGGATGCCCTCGTGCGTGTAGCCTGGTGCTTTGAACAACTCAAAGTCTTTGGCCTTGCTCTCAATGTACATGGAGTCGCGGAAAGGCAGCCAGTTCACCGACACGTTCTCGCCTTTGGCCTGCGGCAATTTCACGGCACTGACGCGGTCTTCTTCCATAAAGAACTTCTTGGCGGTACCGGTGGTTTGCTTGGGCCGGAAAATCAAATCTTCCGATTCAATGTCGGCGGTCAGGTATTCCAGTTTGCCTTTACCCACAAAACCCTTGTTGCTGAGGTCCAGATCGCCGGTATAATTGCCTTTTTTGGAATAAGTAGGGTAGCCGGTCGGCGGCGTTTTGTGAACAAACCCAAAAGATTTATCCTCTTCGCGCACCACAATAGTCTCTTTAAAGGCCGGGAAAATGGTCGCCGGATACATCTGGCCACGAAATTTCAAGTCCTCTTTATGGTAGCTGTCCAGGCCATTGAAGGCGAAAGGATCGAGTTTGAAATAAAAAGAATCGCGTTTATACACGCCGCTCAGTATTTCGGGACGATCATAAAAGACAAACGAAGGCTGTTTGGTCTGCAACGACGGAAACATGGTCAGGTCTTCTTTACCCGATTTGTTGTTGGGAGCATCCACCAGCAGTACGCCCGACACGTGTTCCACCGTGGAGTTCATCGAGTTGGCAAGCGGCTGGCCGTTTTTATCCACATCGCCGGTCGGCAGATAAAAATCGAGGTGCCGCACCGAATCGAACTCTACCTGAAATTTGTTGTAATTGAAAAACATGTTTTTACCCTCAAACAAGGCCAAACCCGCGTATAAACGGCCTTTGAAACGCATGTCCCGGTTTTCCAGCAGCGTAAAAGAGTTGGCAGTCGGCAACACCGCTACTTTCTGCCGGTTGCTCAGCTCCATTTTCTTTACTTCAAAAATCTGCGTCTCCTTGGTTTTCAGGTCCAAATGCGCATTTGCCCCCGTGCTGGTGGAAATAATATTAATGGCGTCAAAGTCTTTTTTGCCCTGGCTGGCCAGCGCGTAGTGGGTGAGTTTGTCGCGCAATTCTATTTCGTGGCGACTGAAATAATAGTTGATAAATCCTTCGGCCACCATTTGCGCCAGCAGCGTCTGGATGCTCGAATAGTCAAATTTGGGATTGATCCGTTGGGCAAAATCATTGTCCGAAACAATAGTCGTCCCTTTTTCGCGCGAGAGAGTAAACAACGTGGAAATGGGATTCTGGGAAGAAATTTGCTGCATTTTTACATATTCCCCCATATCGAAATGGTTACTGCTTTCAAACTGCACCTTTTGTTCGGTCCCTTTGGCTACACTGTTGCGCGCGCCGATTTCCAGCGAATCCTGGGCAATATACCAGGCAATCCGTTCCACGTCGAGGTTCATATTATAAAACGAGGAGAAAAACGGGTTGCGTTCCGAGCCCTTTTCGCCACGGCTCAGGTAAATAACGTCTTTGGGAATATCCACCCGAAAATCCACCTGCGGATGAAACAGGCTGTCCTTATCCATGTACAATTTGGCGTTCACGCCCTCGGCCACGATGCTGACCTCCCGTTTGATAATAAACAGCGGGCCAGTGCCGTAGAAAATCCGCTGACGCTTTTTATTGAAAATGCTCAGTTGCGCCGGTTCATTGTTGGTCCCATAGCCATACAGCGAACTGCCGGACAATTTGAAGCCGCCCAGATATTCAATTCCGTCGCCGATCTTATTGACTTTCAATAATCTATCAAAAGACTCAAACTTCGGGAACTGCGAATTTGCCTTACTATCCACCACGATATTGTGTTCCAGTTTGCCTGGAATGGCGCGATTGGGGAAATACAGCGGATAGTATAATTGGGCGGTATCGCAGGTAAAAAGCGGCTTTATGGCCTCCACTTTATAGTTGGCCAACGTGGCGTACACCGTAGAATCCAGCCCCGTACCTGCCCAGGTTACTTTGCCGCCGTGGCCGCGCCACAGGCCCTCGTAGGGCAGATAATCGCCCGATGTCTTGAATATCGTGATGGAATCCTGTTTGCGCAAACCGATCAGGTTCACGTTTTCGCAGCGCAGGACGGGGAGCTCGTTCTGGAACTCAAAAGCATATTTTCCGCCCTGAATTTTCCAGGTCACGGAGCCGCCCTCGCCGGTTTTCAGGGCGCGGAACTCCAGCAGGTCGGCAGAGAATTCCAGCAGCATGGCGATGGGTTTGGTCCGTCCCTTTTCAATACTCGACAGTGCCTTTTCGGTAAAGCCGATCCAGCGCCCAAAAAGAGCCGTATCGGGATTGATACGGGCTGCCGAGGCCGCGTTGATATAATTTTTGAAATAGGGGAAAGGGGCCAGTTTCTGGTCGGCCAGCAGGTTGGCTACTCCGATCACCTGGTGTATATTCTGGTCGCTGAAAGCACCGGCCCGCACCATTTTTTTGAATACCGAAAAGGACTCTTCCATATCGGGCCGCTTGCTGGCGGTCATGAACTCCCCGAGTTTATCCACGAATTCGTTGGGATTGTCCGGGAATTTGGCCGTTGGCTGGACCTGCGCAGCCAGAGGCAACCAGCAGCAGACGAGGAGCAAAACGGAGAGGCGAAAGGCGAGAAACATAAATGAATGATGAATTATGAATGATGAATTATAGCGGTGCATGGCGATCTTTAGGAGCCGGGATGTAACGACAAAAGTCGGGAATTGGTGTGGGAGAAAAAATGAAAAACGCCCGGACAGCGTAATGCTACCGGGCGTTCATTTTATAAGGGCGGAATTGTCAAGTAATTATTTCATGCAGGATTATTGGCGGGCTTACTCTCTGCGCCAGGTACCCCATGCTCCGGTACTCCATAATGCCCACAAAATCAATACGGGCTGAAAGAATAACCTGATAAAACGTTTGGCATCTGTATCCAGCCCAAACGCATCCACATGGTTGATATACTGAGAAATATTACCAGGGAAGATCAGCACAAAAAACAGAGCCGTGAGCCAACCAACCTGGACCCGGTATTTGGTAAGAAAAATCAACGCAAGACCGAGGCTCAATTCCACTATGCCCGACAGAATTACCACCAGATCAGCGTTCATGGGTAGCCACTTTGGTACTTGCGCCTGGAATTCTGCGCGGCCAAACGTGAGATGGCTGGTCGCCGTGAACAAAAGCGTCGCACCCAGTAATACGCGAAAAATATTCTGCACTAAACTGGTTTTTGAGGCCGGTACAATAGTCATGGTTGGTAAATTTGGTTGTTTCCTAAAAATATCATGCCCGCAGGTGGTGCTTATCCGGTTCAGAATCAAAAGAGTGCGTGACAAAATCGGGGCGTTCATGTACCGTCGAACCCCGTTCGACGCGGCAGAGGCCCATTATAAAGCGAGCCGAACGGGGTTCGGCGGTACTGCCCCGATTTTGTCATGCACTCAAATCAAAAATAGACCCGGTACATCAGGTTCGGGAAAAAGCCAAACTGCGTCATGTAACCGATGTTGCCAGGTTCGCTTTCATCATAAAACTCCGTGATTTTGCCTTTGTGGTGGGTGATATTGTCGAGATTGAGAAAAATCTCGTGCGTCGCCCGGCGCAGGTTCCATTTGTAACTGGCCGAAACGAGGATTTGATAGGGATCTTCGAGGCTGGTTTCAAAGGCCTTGTTGTAATCCCAATAGCGGTTGTTAGCCGGGTCCACCGCCAAATTGCCCTGTGCATCGCGTAATAAAGGAATGATTTTCCGACCGCCGCCAAAAAACGCCTTAGCATTCAGGCCGAGCGTCTGGTTTTTCTTTTTGCCAAGGCCCGCGAATTCCTTGCCACAAAGAAAATTCACCAAATAGTCGCTGGCAAAAGGCGTATTGCGCTCCACGCCATCGAGGGGCGTGTATTTTGATTTGTACAGGGATGTGTTCAATAAAAAGTAATAACCGTGGCTGAAAAATTTTTCGAGCGTGAATTCCAGGCCATAGTTTCTGCCCTTGCCTGCGTTGACCAAATCAACGTACCGGAAATCCAGTCCTTCGATAATCGTGGAAAAATAACTGGTATCCAGGTTTTCGACGGGCAGATCATACAAATGCTGGTAGTACACTTCCAATTTTGCCCGCATATTTTTGCCCAAACGCCGCTCGAAACCCAGCACAAAATGGTTGGCTTTCAGCAGGTCGAGGTCGCGGTTGGGTTCGGTGATGCTGCCATCCGGTTGCTGCACTTTGGCAAAATAGTGGTGAATGCTCTCCATATTGCTGTGTTTGCCGTAGCCGAGGTGGATTTTGCAGGCGGTCGTCGCCTGAAATTCCATCGCCAGGCGCGGTTCGAGGGTGCTTTTTTTGTTCAATAAAACATTCATCTGGTGCAGCCCGCTGACGAAGCTGAGTTTCTCGCTGGCGCGAAATTTCCAACTGACAAAATTGCGCACCGTACTCACGTTTTCCTGGAAATCCAGCAGCACAAAACGCGTACTGGCATCGCCGCGCAGCTGGCTTTGGCCAAATTGATAATCGAACAGCGTGTATTTTGTGCCGATTTGGATTTTGTGCCGGGCATTGAATTTGTGCCCATAAGTCACCGAGCCCCGGTACGTTGGCTTGCGTAGTCTGCCCTGAAAATTTAACTTTTTGCTGATGACCGAGTCGCGCAGAAACTCGCCATTATCGTCGTACATTTTGACGATGCCCGCCTCGAAAATGTCGTCTTCGATGCCTTCGTTTGAGTAAGTAAGCGTAGTGTGCAGTAAGCCTTTTTGGCCGAGGTTGATGCTGTGTTTGAGACCCGTATTGAAAAGGTGGGCTTTTTTATCAAAATCGTTGCGGATTTCGGCGCGGGAGGCATTGTTGCCGGGAATTACCCAAATCGCCGGCGTCACATCCTCGAAACGAAAACTGCTCGCGCCGCCCAGGCCAAACAGGGAAAAAACGCCCATTTTTTCGGTTGGTAACACGATTTTGAAACTTGCGTCCTGAAATTTCAGTACTCCGCTGAAATCGCCCAATAGCCCGAGTTGGCTCAGTAAACCCGCCGTTGAGTAGCGATAATTGACCAGAAAAGAGCCACCATAGCCTTTTTTGAACGGTCCTTCCACAGTCATTTCGGTGCCGAGCAACCCGAAACCAAAAACGGACTCGAATTTTTCATTGTTGCCCGCCCGCAAACGCACATCATACACGCCCGAAAGCACGTCGCCAAATTCAGGGGCGAATGCACCGGTATAAAAGTCGGAAGCCGCCAACAGGTTGTTGTTCAGGATACTGACCGAGCCGCCCACCGCACTCTGGTCGCCAAAGTGATTGGGATTGGTGATCTGCTCACCTTCGAGCCGCCATTGCACGTATTTGGGCGAATTGCCGCGTACGATGATGTCGTTCGAGCCATCCTGTGTGCTGGTGATGCCCGCAAAATTGGCGAGGATACGCGAGGGGTCGTTGAAGCCGCCGGCATAGCGGTTGGTTTCTTCCGGGGAAATGGAACGGGCGCTGAGCATGGCCATTTCGTTGCGCGCTTCGCCCTTATTTTGTGTCGCGCTAATGGTCACTTCGTTCATTTTTACGGCAGATTCCTGCATATCGAGGGCCAAAACGACCTCTTTGCCGGAATTGACCACGATGTTTGGAATCGTCAACTGTTCGTAGCCGAGGTAGGAAATTTGCAGTATTACCCTGCCGATGGGCACATTTTCCAGCCTGAACTGGCCTTGCCCGTCCGTAATCGCGCCTTTTGGGGGTTCGCTGCCGAACACGACGATTTGCGCCCCGACGAGCGGCAGTTTGGTGTCGTGGTCGCCGATGGTTCCCCGGATGGTCTGGCTGAGGTTTTGGCTGAAAACTATGCTGCTCAGAAAAATGAAAAACAATGCTGTTAGACTGAATTTTTGCTCCATGAATGATTAGTTTAAAGTTTAATAAATCCGCATTGTGCGAATTCGGGGGCAAAGTTCAGCCGGGCAAAATGGCGTTTCATTGACTTTGGGTAAGAAGTGCGTACACTGTAAATTTCATGAGGATGCGAGTATTTGAGTATTTGATGAAGGAACGCGCCAAAAATAGGATGGCAGGAACAACCTTACCCGGGTTGTCATTTCGACGTTAGGAGAAATATGCTAAGGTGTTGATTGTCAATGCTTCGCATCCGGATTTCTCCTAACGTCGAAATGACATTCAGCGGTGGGAAAATAGGCACTTATTGCGCACTTAGCTTACACCTCCCCCGGCCTAAAGGCCACCCCCTCGAAAGGGGGATACCGAGCGTACTGTCGCCGTTTTCCACTTAGCCAAAGTGGGCACACTATCCCCCTTTGGAGGGGGCGGCCGTAGGCCGGGGGAGGTAGGTCGCGCTCGCTTCACCCAGGAAACTTAATTTACAGTGTACTAAAGCACTTGAGAATCACGTAATTGATCGAATCCTCAAATCCTCCTAGTATGCAGTGGACCACTCACCACAACCGCAAACAAGTAATTTCAAAGTAAAAAGGCAAAGTAGGATTGTCCTGAAAACTGCGGGCATACACCTTTCCGGCTTTAATGGAAAGGAAATTTTTGCCAAAAGCATAACCTGCCTGCGCACCAAATTTCAAATTAGCACCAGCGGGGCCTATCCAGCCGTTGTAGATGTCAGGATAATTTTCCTGCAAAGAATGGTGCTTTATGTGCGTTGAAAGGCTTTGATCGTAGTTTGCCTCGATGGCAAAAAGCCATTTTGCGTTAAAATAACCGAAACTCGTGGTCAAATCCGCGCCGATGTTCAGCAAGCGAGCGATGTCAGTATCATAGCGCCGAACGATAAAGCCGGGTTTTAGCGTAAACGAAAAATGCCGGGTTTTCCAGAGTTCACTTTCCACAGCCAAACGCATTTTCCAGTCATCCAACAATTTATGGCCGAACGGTATAGAGGACTCCACGGTCAGGAAGGTCGGCTTTGCAGAGGTTATCCGCTGACCGTAGCTGAGACCGATGACTGTGCCATAGTCCGCCCCGAATTTTGCGGCAAGAAAATGGTTATGCCCGGACGACATTTGATAGTGCAAATTCTGGGCCTTCATTGGCGTGAAAATCAGGGCCAGCATCGCCGAAATAAAGATCGTTTTTTTCATTTCAATTCATTTAGATAAGGGAGAGAGGCAGCCATCACCTGGTCCCAGCCGAAGTAAAGCATTTCATGGCCGGCATCTTTTATTTCTTCCAATTGCACGTTCGGGTACGGGGCAGCGACTTTTTCTGCCCACGATCGCTGATAGGCGCGGTTCAGTTCGCTATACAGGAATAAAATTTTGGTTTGGAAAGCAGGCAAATTCTGGGTGAAATCAAAGCCCCTTGTTTCCGCATTTTCAATCAACGCGTTGAAAGAAACCGCCCCGTTTCGCCAAAAAGGGTAAGGCCCGATGTTGCCAATGGTGTTGCCGGGCGCATTTTCAAAACTGCCAAAAAAGGAGGCTTTGTAGTCTAAAATCTCCTGCTCGTCGCGGCCCGCAAAAAACTGCTCGGCATATACGGCATCGTTTAATGCCTCGGAAAAAAGTTTGATATGATTGGAGCGATCGAGATAATCTTCGGTCTGCGGCCAGGTGAGTCCGCCTGGTTCGGCCAGTACGGCACCGCTTATTTGTTCGGGAAATTGATTGATATAGGCGGTGGCGAGCATCGCGCCCCACGAATGCCCCATCAAGAACACTTTTTGGGTATCCGCTAACTGAAAATGCCGGATGATTTCGCCCAAATCATCTACCATCAGTTGGATGGCTCCTGCGCCTTGAAATTGGCTGAGGTCTTCCCGTTTGGAGAGCCCGGTGCCGCGTTGGTCATAAAAAATGGTAAAAAAACCTTCGTTGGCCATCGCTTTGGCTTTGAGCAAAGAGCGGTAGTCGCCGCCCGGTCCCCCATGCACAAGCACCAACAAGGGGTCGGTCGGCTTGCCGTGGGTTTCTACGTGCAGCAAAGTGCCATTTATGGCAATAGCGGGCAGGGTCGGGTCCTGGTCCACCGTCTTGGGGACGAGCAGACCAGGCGAACCGGGGTCTTCCATTTGGCAGGAAAAAAGGCACAGCAGGAGTGCGGGAAAGAGGAAATATTTCATGGGCGGCAAGTTTTTCATGGAGACACTTGCCTTGGCCAATACCCTGACGGCCTACTTGAACATTATTCTTTTGCGGATCCGGCTCAACGATTCCGGCGTGACCCCCAGAAAACTCGCCAATTGATATTGCGGCACCCGGTCCAAAAGTTCGGGGCGGGTTTTCAGCAGGTTCAGGTAGCGTCCTTCCGGGCTGCTGGTGATGTATTCCGCGAAATTTTCCTGGCTTTTCTGGAGTTCCTTTTCGACCCCCATACGGTTGAGCGTTTCCATGCGGGGCATTTTTTCCAAAAATGCCTGCTCATCTTCCGGTCGGCCTTCAATCAAAATGCAGTCTTCGTTGCAGACCAAAAACGATTTGGAAGGCTTGTCGTCAAACGGATAACCGCTCGTATTGACGGGCTGCCCTTCGGTGAAAAAATTGGTGGTTTTTTCCACTCCGTCAATGAGGTAAAATTGGCGCACACAACCTTGCATCACAAAATAACAGGTGTTGAGTGCCTGCCCTGCTTTCAGCAAGACTTTACCTTTTTTGTGCGACCGAATCTTGATCAATTGAAAAATAAGATCAATTTCAGCATCGCTGATCGGGGCAATTTGTCGAATGAAGTCAATGAGTACCTGCTCTGTGGCAGTGTAGCGGCGACGGGGTTTTGCGGTTGCGACTTCAGGGTGTTGGGTAAAAATTTCCGGCATATTCGTTGTTTATTTGAATGACTATGTTTTGGCGAAATGCCGAAAATTGGGAAAAACTGGGAACTGCGGAACTATTTTTTCGACGCAATCCACTATTTTCCACGCTGGATATTCGTCGCTGCGGGATGAGTATCCAACGTCTGGCCCTATCCGTTTAGGTACTCGGGTGATACAAAATGAGGTCCGGCATCGAGTGGTGGACCCTATTTCGATGTTGTGCCGGAAGCGATTCGTGCTTAATAAAACAGCCCGCCTGGTTTACGTCCAGCGGGCTGAAAAATTAAAAAAAATGTCTGTTTGCGTGGAATTACAGGGTCAAATAAATACCAATATCAAAACGCTGGCCCAGGGAATTGACCATGAAATTGAAATTGTTTTCTGTGATTTCTATACCGCCGGTTTTTGAAGTCTGGGAATTAAAGCCCAGCAAAGCCAGTGAACCAACCGCCGTAACGCGGGGCGACAGAGCAAAACCAAAACCAGCGTTGAGATTGGCACCGACATTGAATATATCGGTTTCAATATTATTCTCAGTGCGGTTGCCGGGCAAAATCGGAATATTTATCCCTGCAAACGGACGAAAAGTACTGCCTGGTTTCCACCAGTAACGACCGTACAAAGTACCTCCGTACGAAGTTTCATCTACCAGCGGTGTATCAGAATGGGTACCGCGCAAGGTCACACCCACACCCGCCTGTACATTGTCTGAAAACCAGGTACCAATTTCAGGAGAAAAGGACCAACTGGTCGTTTTATTGATAGTGAAATTACCAGATTTGGCAGAGTAAGCCGAAAAACCGGCACTGCCACCGATGTACCAGGAGCCGTTTTGGGCAAAAGAAAGGGTGGAAACTGAAAAGAGAGCGAGCGCAAAAATGATTCGTTTCATTATGAAGTACGATTAGTAATAAAAAGTTAGTGAAGGAAAGTTGGTTGCAATGTAATATTTATACGCTCGAAGCTTTTTCTGGTAACGACGTGTGAAAACATTTTTTTATTTAATTTTATAAATAATTCATAATCAAATATTTATTCGATAAGTAGGGCTACATTATCTTATACTATCATTAAAACAGTTGCTATAATAAAGATACAGAAGGCCGGATATGATGTACGTCCGTGGCGTGGACGGATTCCGAAAGAACATGAGTCATCGCGAATTTTTCAACCCACGATTTTAATCGTGGGAATGCATAAAACGTTAGCTAGGTAACCGTTTAAACGGCCTCTACCTGCTGGTTTAAGGGCTAAAAACGGTTAAAACCGTTCCTTGCTCCACTTGGTATCCTCTCCCACGATTAAAATCGTGGGTTGAAACGACCCCTCTTTCGTTTTTTGCAAAAATTCGGGATGACTTATGCTTCTTTTGCCCCAACTTTTATGAGTAAAAACAAAAAGGACTTCCCAGGTTTACCCTGAAAAGTCCCTTAATGTGACCACGACTGGAGTCGAACCAGCACATCCGAAAGGACACTACCCCCTCAAAGTAGCGCGTCTACCAATTCCGCCACGTGGCCATTTTGCTCGCTTTTGTCGAAAGCGGCGGCAAAGATAGCAGCCTTTTTAAAAAAAGGAAGTTACGACCCAAAAATGTCCTTCACTTTTTCAAAAAAACTCTTGTCTTCCTTCGACGGCGTCGGCTGAAAATTGGGCATTGTGCGCAGTTTTTCCAGCAGTTTCTTTTCCTCGTCGTTCATTTTTTTCGGTGTCCACACATTCACGTGGATGAGTTGATCGCCGCGCTGATAGCTTTGCAAAGCGGGCAGTCCCTTGTCTTTCAGCCGGAATATTTTCCCCGATTGCGTACCGGCGGGCACGGTAATGCGGGCGCGTCCGTCGAGCGTGGGCACTTCCGCTTTTACGCCCAGGGCTGCATCGGAAATGCTGATAAAGAGCTCGTGCATGATGTTGCTGCCATCGCGGGTAAATTCCTCGTGTGGCGTCTCTTCGATATTAATAATCAGATCGCCCGGCGAGCCGCCTTTGGCCCCGGCATTGCCTTTGCCAGCCATAGACAGCTGAATGCCGTCGTGTACGCCAGCGGGAATATCTACCTCGATGGTCTCTTCACCAAACACCCGGCCATCGCCTTTGCAGACGTTGCACGGCGACTTGACGATGGTGCCAGCCCCATTACAGGTGGGGCATTGCACGGCGGTTTGCATCATGCCAAAAGGCGTCTGCGTCACCCGATTGACCATGCCGGAGCCCCGGCAGGCACTACACGTCTCCACAGAAGACTGATCGCGGGCACCCGAACCATGACAGGTACCGCAGGGCACCTGTTTGCGCACCTTTATTTTTTTATTGACGCCGGTGGCCACTTCTTCCAGGGTGAGTTTGACGCGAATACGCAGATTGCTGCCGCGTTCGCCCCGAGGCCGTCCGCCGCCGGAACGCGCACCGCGCCGTCCGCCACCGAAGAATTCGCCGAAAATATCGTCGCCTTCAAAGCCGAAGCGCCGCAGGATGTCGTCCATATCCATGCCCTGGAAACCGCCAGCACCGCCGCCGCCCATATTCTCTACTCCGGCATGACCGTAGCGATCATAACGTGCTTTTTTGTCTTCGTCGCTCAGCACATCGTAGGCTTCGGCGGCCTCTTTGAATTTGCCTTCCGCCGATTTGTCATCGGGATTACGGTCGGGGTGGTGTTCGAGGGCTTTCTTGCGATACGCCTTCTTGATCTCCTCTGCACTGGCACCTTTGGCGACCCCTAATACTTCATAAAAATCTCTTTTTGCCATTTTTTTGGTTCTCTGTTTTACCGGCCTACGACTACTTTGGTGAAACGAATAATGCGCTCACCCAGGCTGTAGCCCTGTTCGAGAATATCCACGATTTTGCCCTTCAAATCCTCGGAAGCGGCAGGTATTTCGGCGACCGCTTCATGCAGATCAGCATTGAAAGTATCACCGGGTTTGGTTTCCAATTGCGTCAAACCTTTGGATTTCAGGGTATTGATGAGTTTATGATGGATCAGCGTAGTACCGTCGGTCATGGCATCATTGCGGGCGGCTCTGTCAAAATCGTCCAGAATAGGCAGCAAGGCTGTCAGTATGTCGCGTCCGGCGGTCTGGATAAGGTCTATCCGTTCGCGGGCAGCGTGGCGTTTGGAATTCTCGAAGTCGGAATAGAGGTACAAATATTTGTTTCGGCTTTCTTCGAGCTGCTGTTCCAATTCCTGCACCCGGCTGTTATCGGCGATGCTATCGGCTTGTATGGGCTCATTTTCCAGGTGTTCTCCCTCTTGCGGCTGGAAATCATTGTTTTCGTTATTCGACATAGCAAAATATTTTTGAAGGAATTATGGCTGTCCACAGGTCGAAAAAGTGCTTTTCGACGCTGGCAACAGGGTACAGAGCAATTTTTATGCCTTTGATAGACCAAATGTCATTTTGGCAGCAACTCGCCCAGCACTTTGTCCAACTGTTCCACCTCGTGGTTTACGCCCATAATGACGCCCTGGGGATTAATCAGAAAGGTGGCCGGAATGGAGTGGATATTGAACTGTTGCGAGAGTCCGCCGGTAAAATTCTGATCCTCCATCGTGTGGTAACGCCATTCCAGTCCGTCCTGCTGAATGGCCCGTTGCCACGCCGATGCGCTTTCCTCGATGCCCACACTAAACATCTCCAGCCCGCGGTCGTGATAGCGCTCATAAAGTTGGACCAGCTGCGGATTTTCGGCACGGCATGGACCGCACCAGCTGCCCCAAAACTGTAGCAGCACGTACTTGCCCCGCAGATCGGACAGACGTATTTGCTCTCCGGTCAGGAGGGTCGCCGTGAAATCCGGGACGGGATCGCCAGCCATGAAATTGGGCTGCCGATATTGCCGCCAGGCAAAAAAAGCGGCCACGGCGATGACTACAAAAAGAAGCGGGCGAATAAAGGAGGACTTCATGCGGGTGGGCAAATTGGTTAATAGTTATTGGTTATTGGTTATTTGGCACATGATAACTGATGTTACGCACAACCACCATGATTTAGCAGCGAAACCAACCCCTGCCGTTGTTGTGCGTCCTCGCCAACAACAGCGGCGGAGTGAGCAGTTAGTAAAAAATGAACGTTTAAATTACTGAAAAACAACAAATTAGCACTTGGTATCCTGCCCTGCCGTAAGGAGGACTTCATGCGGGTGGGTAAATTGGTTAATAGTTATTGGTTGCTGGGAGTATAAGAGTTTGAATATCAAGTCTTTGCTTTGGAGTCTGTGCTAAATAAAATGGTTTTAATATTGATGACCAATAATGGTTTTACTTTTGGCCGGTTCCTTACCAATCGCCACACTCATGCTCACTATTGACCCGACCCAAATCGCCACCAAAGACCTCCACCAATATATTCTGGGTGCCGTAGCGCCGCGTCCTATTGCTTTTGCCAGCACGATCAGCCCGGATGGACTGCCCAATCTGGCACCTTATAGTTTCTTCAATGCGTTCAGCAGCAATCCACCGATCCTGATTTTTTCTTCCAACCGCCGGGTCTCCAATAACACGACCAAAGATACTTTGCGCAATGTACAAGACACCGGCGAGGTGGTCATAAACGTCGTGTCGCATCGCATTGTTCGGCAAATGGCGTTGGCCAGCATCGAATATGGGCCGGAAGTAAGCGAGTTTGACAAAGCCGGATTTACGCCGCTGCCCTCGGAGCGGGTCCGTCCGTTTCGGGTAGCCGAAAGCCCGGTGCAAATGGAATGTAAACTGCAGCAAATACTGCCGCTGGGCGAAAAGGGTGGGGCGGGCAACTTAATTATTTGCCAGATCGTACTGATGCACATCGCCGAAGAGGTGCTGAACGAAAAAGGCCGCATTGACCCGCATAAAATAGACCTGATGGGCCGCATGGGTCGCTTCTATTACGTGCGTGCCAGCGGGGCCGCCGTAGAAGAAATCGTGCAGGAAGTGACCAGTATCGGCATGGGGTTCGATGAATTACCGACTAATATTCGCTATAGCAAAGTGCTGACCGGCAACCATTTAGGTCAATTAGCCAGTCTGCCAGCCCTTCCGGCATTGGAAGAAGCCATGCACCTGGCCGCCACCGATCAGCGGGTGCAGGAAATACTGACGGCTCCCGATCCGCTGCACGAATTGCACCAATATGCCCGCGAAGCACTGGACCAAAATCAACTGGCTCTGGGCGCGCAACTGGTGGTGCTGGCAGAAACGGTAGGCAAAAAGGAATAGGCAAAAAAGCAAAGGGCAATGCTACACAACCACCCTTAATTGCTCTTTTACCTCTTGCTTTTTTGTTTATGTTGCCTATTGCATTTCCTGATCGGTCGAATCCGGCGGGAAAAGTGCGGGCCCTTCGCCCGGCTGGATGGTGTCGTTCACCACCTGCTCGAAACCGCCGACCCGATCTACGACCCAGCGACCTTTACGTTGCACTAATATCATGGTGTCGGGGCGTTTTTCGCCGCTTTCGTCCTCCACCAGGTAGCTGCATACCGCACGGTCGCCATCAATATTGCATTGCAACTGCAACAGGTCGGTTTGAGTAACTTGCGTAGTGTCGCCAGCGGTAATGCTGTCCAGCATATCCACGTATTTCCGGGCATCATGCACACTTATGGAGCGGGCCAGATCAAACTGGTTTTTGTCCACACTGGCTTGCCAAAGCAGAGCCACTTCTTCCGGCGAGGAGTCAGATAAGTGGCAGGCAAACACAAAACTGCTCAATAGCAGCACAAGCCAACGGTGATATTTCATAGAAAACAGGTCATTAGATGCGTTAGAAACAGGATAGCAGCTCTAAAAACCATTTTTTTGCAAATCAGTTTGGCAATATGATAAATTGATTCCTACATTTGCACCCGCTAAACGCAATGGGTTGATTTGTTTACCTAAGGTGTTTAATAAAAGGGTGATTAGCTCAGCTGGTTCAGAGCACCTCGTTTACACCGAGGGGGTCGGCGGTTCGAACCCGTCATCGCCCACGAGGCTTTCCGAAAGGGAAGCCTTTTTTATTGAACAATTACCCTCTCGCGGGTGATTGGCTCAATTGGTGCGGCGCATCCCGATTTTTCATCGGGAGGGTCGGCGGTTCGAACCCGTCATCGCCCACAAAGGCTTTCCGAAAGGGAAGCCTTTTTCATTCATGTTTAAATATCCTCCCTCCTTTGATTTAAGAAGAGGCCCATCCAAATGGCATGAAGAAAGCCTGGTTTGCTGACCATCAGCCAACCAGGCTTTATTTGTTAACGACTTGAAAAACAACAAGTTACCACACAAGCAAAAGTTTTTTTCAAAAAAACAATCTTCGCTTGGGTACATCTATTACTCTCCTGACACATCATGGTACAATTTCACAATATCCAACTGTCTTTCAATTCAATCAAATTCAAATTTTACCATGAAAAAAGTACTGTTTTTCCTCATCGCCATTTTTGCTCTGCACACCATGTACGCACAACCCACAGGCATCAAAGCCGCCAATGTGGCCAATGTTGTCTGCCAACCGATTGAGTTCAAATACTTGGGCGAATTCCGGATGCCCAATAATAAAGTAGAAATACGCTGGCAAGCGATTGGCCGGGTCAAAAATATCGGCAATGCCACTTTCAACAGCAATGACGCCCATTTAGGACTGGCAGTGGTGAATACGAATACGAAAGTGAGCGAGAAAGTTACGAGCCTGGCCCCGGGCGCTACGCAACAAGTAGAATTGGTCGTCAAATATATGAAAGGTCAACCCAACCCAATGATGTCACTGACCTTTGTGGTGGCCGGAAAATTGGAATGTTATGGCAGTAAAGAGGTGCCAGACTGGATTATTCCTAACTAATTCGATCATTTCTATTGATCAATATATTTTTAAACCCCGCAGGCTCTCCAGCCTGCGGGGTTTAAGATTTACCTCCACTGGCAAGCCTTTTTCTTACCTTCCCCCGTCGGTCCCGTTCCTACACCTAACAATATGCATTACGGGGCCACACTCTAACGAATGGCAAATACCCGTCCCACCCGTTCTCTCGGGCGCAGAATATTGCGCATTACTTTGATCGTGTTAGCCAGCCTGATCGTGCTGGTCGCCGGGGCCATCTATGCCCTGACTTTGCCTTCCGTGCAACAGATCATCACCCGCAAAGCAGAGACTTTTTTACAGGAAAAACTGCATACACGCATAGAAATTGGTTCCATTGGCCTGCGTTTTCCATATTATATATCGTTGGAAAAATTCTTATTGGAAGACCAGCAGGGCGATACGCTGGCCCGCGTGGGCAGTCTGGTGATAGATATGGGCATGTGGAAATTGATGGATCAAACCATTGAATTACAGAAAATAACGCTGGAAGACGCGGGCGTATATCTGCATAAAAAGGATAGTATTTTCAATTTTGATTTCATCGTGCAGGCCTTCGCTGCCGATACCACTGACGTAGCACCTGTGGATACGACGGCTTCTCCGTGGAAAATCCAACTTGATCTGGCGGTGCTGCAACTCAAAAGTGTGGATTTTTTGCTACAAGATGAGGATGCGGAAAGTACCACCCAGGCCAAAATCGGCATGGCCAAAACGGTGATTGAAAAAGCCGACCTGGAAAACTTCAATTTTGAACTGGACGGTTTTACGCTCGCCGATTCTGATATCCGATTAATCCAGAAAAAGCCTTCGGTGGACGATGGCGAGCCTTCCACGGCCTTTGGGCTGCTGCTCAAAAACGGCGACATCAGTCGTACCCATATTTACTTTTCCACAACTGAACTGGGGCTGGATGCTACGCTGGAAAAAACCACTTTGGACAACCTGCAAGTGCGCTCGGCCAACGACCTCATGGCCATTCAGGCCAAAGGCATCAAAGTCGAAAACAGCGCGGTGGCCTATCGCGATCCGCTGGTGGCTCCCACGCCCGGCCACGTCAACGCGGGCGACCTCGGCCTGACCCAACTCAACGCCGATTTGTCCGAATTTTCCATGCAAAACGACACGCTGTTCGTGCAGGCCGACGCGGTTTCCGGCAACGACAAAAGTGGTTTGCAACTACACTCCCTGCGCGCGACTGCCCGCGTCACGCCCGGCGGCATTGAGATCAGAAATACGGCCGCCAGCCTGAACCAGACCTCGCTGGATGCCGACATAGTCTTGTCTAAAAATGTCGGCGACACCAGTTTCAACCGGATGCAAATCCAGTTGCGGCAGGTGAAAGGTGTGGTTGGGGATTTGATCGTGCTGCTGCCGCCCCAGGAAAATCCCGCCTTATCGCGGCTGGCCGATATGCCCTATGCCGTGTCGGGCAACCTGAACGGCTGGCTGGATAATCTGCAAACCGAAAACATTCGTTTTCAGGCGGGCAGCGGCACCGTGGCCAACCTGACTGGCTCTTTGCAGCAAATAACCGAGCCGACCAAACTCGGTATGAACCTGAATATCAGCCAGTTAAAAACCAATCGCACGGATTTGATTCGGTTTATGTCGCTGGGCGACACGCCGCGCGACAGCATTCTGGCGCAGCCGCTACCCGCTTACATCAGCGCGGCGGGCTACCTCAATGGCAACATGTCGCGCTTGCAATTGAGTCTGCGCGGTGACGTGGGCGATTTGCAGACGGGCCCTAATTTCCCGGCGGCAACCGGTACGCCTTTGCAATTCGACCTCGGCGGCGTACTGACCGATGCCAGCGATCCCGACCGCCTCGGCATGGATTTGCAAATCCGCCGATTGGACGCGCCGAAAAATTTCTTCGCTTTTTTGGAAGCGCAAGGGCTTAGTTTGCCAGATATGTTGCAAACCACGGGTACCCTGCGCGGTACGCTGAAAAATTTGAATACTGATTTGAATATCAATGCCTTACGCGGCGGCGTGACCAGTAAATTAGCGTTCAAAGGGTTGTTGCAAAATGTAAATGCGCCCGATCAACTTGGCTTTGATGTGACTTTCGATGCCAATCTGGCGCGGCAGGAGATCCTCGGTTATGTGCCGGATTCCGTGGTGACGCCGGTGCTACGGCTGCCGGATTTTGTACAAATAGACGGCCAGGCCAAAGGCACGGTGAAGGATGCCGCCGGTAAAATCAACCTGGGTCTGGGCAATTCGGGCCAACTTCGCGTGGATGGTACGCTGCGCGACAGCACTTACGCCATGAATTTGGTGGTGCAAAACCTGATGGTCAGCCAGTTGATGGTGGATACGGCCCTGCGTCCGCTCAAGACGGTGGGCTTTACGGCCAAAGTAAATGGCGAAGGTTTTCAAATAATGGAAACCGCTAAAATGCAGATGACGGGGAAATTCGACTCCGTTATTTGGGACAATCTCATCCTGCGCGACCTCACGTTGGCCGCCAACCTGGACGGTAAACGGTTCAACGGCGAGTTCCAGTCGCCCGACGAACGTGCCGCCGTGCGGGCTAAGTTTTCCGGCGATTTTTCTACCAATATTCCCTTGCTGGAGACCGACATTTCCCTTAATTGTGTAGACTTGCGCGAGTTTGGCTGGGCCAGCCGACCCACCATGGTGTGTATGCGCATCCGTAGTAAGTCAGAGGGTTTATCCGTGGATACGCTAACGGCGCAGGTGAGTATTGAAGACATGGATTTGCAATATGATACCGTGCATGTTCGTCCCGGCAACCTGACGATGGACGTGAAACTGGACAATCGCCACAACAACATTGAAATTGCTTCCGACTGGCTGGAAGGCGAGATCAAAGGCTATTTCTCGCTGGCCGATCTTTCCACTACGATCTCCAATATTGTGGACCAGTATTTTGTGGTGGATCGTTCGACTTATGTACCGCCGGTGAGCAATGATTCGCTGTCCATCCAGCTGCGTCTGCTGCGCCCGGATGTCTTGACCACGGGTCTGGTGCCGGGGTTGACACAGCTCAGTCCCGTCAATCTGGAAGCGTCGCTGGTGGGCCAACGTAACTATTTCAATCTGCTGATTCAGGCTCCGCGCATCGTGTATCAGGCCTGGGACGTGGATTCGCTGACCGTGCGTTCTTATGCGGGCGATACGTCCGCCTTATTCGTGCTGACTACGCCTTCGGTAAAACGCGGAGAGGAAGATTTTATCGAAAATGCGAAACTCAATGGCCAATTTCGTGATAATGTGGCCAATGTAAGCTTCCAGGCGAGCAATGATGAAGGCCGCGAACGCTTCCTGCTGGCGGCCCGGGCGGCTTTGAACGGGAAAGAAAGCATCGTGACTTTGAACTCGCGTCAGGTCATTGATTTCAAAGAATGGGCGGTGGACCCCGGGAATCAGATTCGTGTGGCCACGGGCGGCGTGGAAGTGCGCAAACTCATCATGACCGGCGACGGGCAATCCATTAAAATAGACGGTGCCACCAAGACGCTGGCGGGCAACAAAACCGGGCTGGATTTCGCCATAGATATTGACCGGCTGAACTACAATAACTTCGACATTTTCGTTGCCCAGGTGCTCAGCGAGCTGGGTGGCTGGGCCGAAGCGCATTTGAAAATAAACGGCACCGCCGATGCGCCACAGGTACGCGGGAACTTGCAGTTGCACGAGACCCATTTCACGCCGGTGGCGACCAATGTGCGTTACGAATTGAGCGAAACGCCCATTGAATTTACCGAAACCGGCGTCTCGCTGGACGGTCTTTCTCTGCGCGATCCGTATGGTAAAACGCTGGATATCAATGGTAAACTGGTCACCAAAGACTGGCAGGACATCCGTACCAACCTCACGCTCCACGCCGACCGCTGGCAGGTGCTCAACTCGACCAAACAGCAAAACCCGGTGTATTACGGTGAACTCTACGCCTCGCTGGATGGCCGGGTACGCGGCCCGATTACCCAGCCCGATATTCGGGTGACGATCAAAACCGCCAAGGAATCGAACGTGACCTACGTGTATGATGCCGCTACGCAATCCCTTCAACATGAGGGTATTGTGTATTTCATCCCGCCGCCGCGCCAGAATGTACGGCCACCGATCTATGATGCGACGGTGACCAAAAATGCTTTTACACTGAGTGCCAGTCTCGAAATTGATTCCAATCTGACGGTCAATAGCGTCATCAATCCCGTCACCGGCGACGATTTCCGGGGTAAGGCGCAGGGGCAGTTGCAACTCGATATTCTGGAAAATGGCACCATGACTTTGGCCGGTCGCATAGAACTCCTGCGCGGCGTGTACAATTATTCCTACCAATCGGTAGTGAAGCGCAGTTTCGAGGTGGCTTCCGGCAGCACCATTACCTGGACGGGCGATGTACGTACGCCGGAACTGGCCCTGAAAGCGCAATACCAATTCAAAGCCTCACCTTTCCCATTGGTTACCAACCAATTGTCGTCGGCTTCGCAAGATGAACAGGCACAATATCGCACACCGCAAATATTCGTGCTCCAAACGACGGTGAATGGTTCCGTGACCGAACCAAACGTAAGTTTCCAGTTCATGTACCCCTCTTCCCAGAAGCAGGAGGGGCTGAGTTCCAATTTTGGCAGCACGGAGTCGGGCCTGGTGGAGAGTGCTTTGAGTAATGTTAATCAGGATGCCAATCAACTTTCCAAGCAGGTCTTCGGGGTGTTATTACTGCGCAATTTCATTGGCGAAGGCACCCCGGAACTTTCCACCGGCGGCGGCAATCCATTACAGTCGGGCCTGACCAGTTTCCTGACCGGCCAACTGAATGCTCTGGCCGACCAGTATCTGACCTTTATTGATATAGATCTGACGACGACGGAAGGCTCGACGAATAAGGGCAAGGGTCAGGAGGAAGGCACGACCAATTACCAGTTGCGCTTGCAAAAGTCATTTTTTGAGGATCGGCTCACGTTCAAAATTTCGGGCGGCACCTCCGTGGGTAGCTCTGGTGATGATGCACATAGTGCTCTGGAAAATGCCTCGGTGGAGTACTCTTTGACCGCTAACGGGGCACTGCGGGTCACCGTCTTTTCGGAACGGGGTTTTGAATTATTAAATTCTTCTTCTTCCAATCTGCGCAATTCGGGAGCGGGCCTGTTGCTGGCGAAGGAGTTTGGGGGGAAGAAATAAAAAGGCCGTGGGTGTTAGTCGTGCTGTGGTGTCTAAGTACACGTTTTGTCATCCTGCCGGGAACCGTCCACGCCGTAGCGTGCTCCGAGACGTGGACGGTTCCCGGCAGGATGACAAAGGCGGCGTACACCTCTCAAAGGCTTGGTTTAATAGTTTTCTACTACATTTTTTAACATGAATTATTTTTTCCATAAAACAACGGTTTGTCTCTTTTTGCTGGCCTTGGCCGCAGGCTGTACCGGCACGGGCAAACTCCGCGAAAACAAGCGGCTGTATAAAGGGGCCAAGATCAAGATCAGCAAGGAAGACAAGGAGTGGGACACCAAAATACTCAAAACCGACCTGAAACTGGCCGTGGTGCTGCCGCGCCCCAACAAGAAAATTTTATGGATGCGGCCCCAATTGTCTATTTATAACACCTTCCATAATAGTCGGGAAAAGAGTTTTGGTAATTTCATCGCCAATCGTTTAGGCGAGGAGCCGGTGCTTTATGAACCCAAGACCGCGAACCGCCACCGCGAATTGCTGGCGGAGCGGGCAGGCAACGACGGGTTTTTTAAAGTAAAAATTGATTCGGAGGAAAAAATAGGCAAACACACCGTGCAACTGACCCACCAGGTGCTGGTCAGAATGCCCCGCGAGCAGTTGGACGATGTGGTGTATCCGCCCGACTCCAGTACGCTGACGCGCACGATCTGGGCTCTGCGCCCCAAATCGCTGGTACAGCCCGGGCAGCCCTATCATTTGGAAGAAATGATCGCCGAACGCCAACGCCTGTCCGACACGCTGCGCAATTATGGCTGGTATTATTTTGCCCCGGACAACCTGCTTTTTGAAGCCGACACCCTGCACCCGCGCGGCGAGGTGAACCTAACTTTGCGCGTAAAAGACGAGGTAGGCGAAAAGGAACGCGAACGCTATCGTATTGCCAGCGTAACCGTCTATCCCGACTATGATCTGTCTAAACAAACCGCCAGAGATCGGCGGAATATGGATACGCTGGCCTTTGATTGTGTGAAGTATGTGTATTTCGATATGACTACCAGACCGGAAATCCTGAACCAACAGATATTTTTGCGCTGCGGCGAATATTATTCCAATGACGACTACCAGGCTACGATTTACCGGCTTTTGAACCTGAATTTGTACAAATTCATCAACATCCGCTTCGATGTATCGAAGGAATCGGACACGCTGCTGAATGCCCGTATTTATCTCACCCCGAATCTGCCCAAACGTATAGAAGGCAATCTGTCGGGCATATTTTCGCCGAGTTTCTACTATGGCATACGAGCGGGCGCGGCATTTACCCACCGCAATATTTTTCATGGGGCCGAGGCACTCCGCGTAGCGGTGGATGGCGCCTATCTGCGTACCGATAAAAAGAACTTCGATTTCGAAGATTTTCTCGTCAGCAACATCAGCGGGCGACTGACGCTGCCGCGATTTTTATTTATCCGGGAAAGGAAACCCCTGGCTTTTAGTACCACGCAATTCAACCTCTCGCACGAGACCAACTGGTTCCTCTATAATGTCCCCGAATTTGGCAAATTCCGGTTGAGTTTCCAGCGGGTAGAAGCGGAAGCTGGCTACTTATGGAAGAAAAACCGGCGCGGATCGGTGGTGCAGGAGATCAATCCATTGAGCTTGGGCATCCAGTTTTCGACCATTGACGATGGGGCTATCCGGCAACAATTGATCGCCGCCATCCCCAGCGATACCACGGGTACGGCGCGTGCGCTGCTCACTTTCGTGGAGTACAAACCCAACTATACTTTCACGCTGGACGAACGGCTGGAACCGGCGCGCCGATTCACGCAGTATTTCCGGCAACGTTTTTCTTTCCAGGCGAGTGGCTACACGGGCAGTAAATATTTGCCCGAAAACTACGAACTGGCCAGCCCGCTCAATATTTTCGTCGAGTCAGACTACCGCCAATACCAAAAAACCAATGGCCGCAATGTGCTGGCTGCACGATTAGCCATCGGCGCAGGTATTCCGCTGCGGCGCAACGGGACGGTCGCGCTGTTGGATCGTTACGTTATTGGCGGAGCGTCCAGCGTTCGGGCCTTCGGACCACGTACGATCGGGCCGGGCACCCAACCTGTTGACGATATGGTGGACCAACTGCAAGTGGGCCGATTTACGGGTAATCTGTTGATCGAGAGCAGTTTGGAATACCGGATGCCGATTGGCCGCTACCCGGAACTGGCCTTTTTTGTGGACGCAGGCAATATCTGGCTTTCTGGGGTGCAGGATGCAAACGACGCGAGCAGTTTCAAAGTTAATCATTTCTATCGCGAACTGGCCAGCGGTGCCGGGGTCGGCTTGCGCGTCAATCTGGGTTTTTTCGTGCTACGGCTCGATCTGGCCTTTCCGTTGAGCAATCCCTCCTTACCTGTTGGGGAGCGTTGGCTGGGCGGTGATCTGCATTTTGGGCAGCGTAGTTGGCGGCGGGAAAACCTGAACTGGAATTTTTCGTTTGGTTACCCATTCTGATCGGGGGAGGTGGGCGAGAAATTTATAAAAATTTATGAGGGGTTAGAAAAGTTGATTGTAATTTTAAAATACTGATGGACAGCATTTTACCTTTTTTATCAACCTTTATTAACCCTAATCAACCTTTATCAACCCTATTACCGGCGCAATTTTCCACATAACCATGTGACCAATTAAATTTTACGCGTTCTTATGCGCGGAACTTGTCGTTTCAGGTTGTGGCTTTCCTTGAAAACCGCCACCTTTGCGACAAAATCTACCATTACATTTTTAACAAAATTATTGAACCAACCATGTCAGCAACAAGCAAGTATCAAAGCGCACTCAGCCTCGGCGAAAAACTCGGCGTTTCCGGGGGCAAAGTCGAAGAAGTCAACGGTATTCTCCACGTGAGCGGCCAAGTGGACTCGCAGTATGAGAAGAACCAGATTTGGGATGCCATCAAAGAGGCCGGTGGAGCCATGCCGACGGACATCGTAGCGGACATCACGGTGGCCAACACGGGCTACTATGCCAAGCACACGGTGAAGAAAGGGGAGAGCCTGAGCAAGATCGCCGACCACTACTACGAGGACATGAAGGACTACAAGAAAATCTTTGATGCCAACCGCGACATCTTGGATGACGCTGACGAAATCGAAGTGGGCCAGGTACTGACCATTCCGAACAAGTAATTAGTACTCTTGCAAGCCATGCGGCTGTTTCGGGTGAATCCGGAACAGCCGTTTTTATTGGCTCCATTGAACACATTGGCCACATTTTTCTTTTATTGACCACATTTTTTCCACATGGCAAAACTCGAAGAACAACTCAAAGCCGCCATCCTGAAAATGCCGGTGAAAGAGAAGGATAAACTCCTGCTGCGTCTGGCCGCCAAAGACGAAAAACTGCTGCGTCGGCTCACTTTCGAACTGCTGGAAGGTGGCGAGACCCGCGATAGTCGTGCCGACGAGCTGCGGGATTTGATGCTAAAAAACTTGCAAGAACTGCCCGCCAAGGACATGACTCCGGGCTACCTGCTCATGTATTTCCGACACTGGAACGCTCGCATCGTGGAGCATGTGCAAGCCACCAAAGACAAATCCGGCGAGGTCATCCTGACCATCTTCATGCTCGCCGAAGCCTTTCGTGTCTTGGGGCCCATGCTGCGCCGTTTCCCGGATCGCCGCAGCGATACCCTGGCACCCTACGTGGTACGCCGTACCAAAACACTGCTCGGCAAAGCCGAAAAACTCCACGAGGATTATTTTATCGAGTTTCGGCGCGATTTGAACGAGGTGCTGGTCTTTCTGTGGGATTTTCGGCCTACGGCGCAGTTGGCGAAGGTGGAGGGGCTGCCGAAGCGGTGGGAGGTGTAGTCTATTACTCCCTGACCATTTTCCGCACCGCAACTCCTTGCGCCGTTTCCACTTTCAAAAAGTAAATTCCGCGCGGCAAACGCTGCACATTCAACTGTTTATCAGCGATTTTTCCAGAAAAAACACGACGCCCGGCGAGGTCGGTGAGGGTGACAGCTACTGGTTTTGTATCGTTTGAATCATCAAAATTGAAGTGGACGACATCGCTCACCGGATTGGGAGAAATGGAAAAGCCGGGCAATTCATTGGGTATTTTGGTGCTGACCAACGGCGATCCGGTATATTTAAACATGGCGGGTTGGCTGGCGGAAACAATTTTGCCAGCCCCAATCCAACCAGTAGAAGGGCTGGTAAAGACTACTGCGTTGAGCGATTGTTTGAGATCATCTATTGACCAGGAAGCGCCGGAATTGGTCGTAACAGCCACTTTCCCCATCGTAAAATTGTAGTTGGAAGCCAGCACATAGAAACCGGGCGCATCCGGCACAGCAGCAATATTCCAACCAATGGTGTTGCCGGGTTGCTGCGCCAGCACTGCCCAGGTAGTGCCACCATCCATACTCCGTGCGATGCGGTTGTTGTTGGCTGCGTTGCGACTGTAGCACAGGCCATGTAAATGATCCTGAAAAGCCACCGAACTAATGGTCGTAGCCGTGCCAAGGCTAGTATTCAGAAACTGGGACGACTGACCGTAGTTGGTGAATCGTACGATTCGTCCGGCAGAAGTGCCATTCCAGAGGGTATCGCCTACGGTGCTGGACATATTGGTGGCGGAGTTCAGGATTTGGAATTCGCCGTTTTGATAGCCCGAAATACTGGAATTTGCCCAGATAGCACCATCGTCGGAGGAGCGACTGATGCCCTGCCGGTTCTGTGCCAGCCAGTGTTGGCCGTCCGCAAAACGATTCAGAGCCACCCCTCCGGCATCATTGGCGAGTTTTTTAGTCCAGGTGATGCCGCCATCGGTAGTTTGGTAAAGAGCACGTCCGGGTCCGCCGCCATAGTCTTGCGTGGTGATCCAGGCGGTCAATGAATCCACCGCCACAATCTGAAAACTGATGGTGCCGGCGGTTTCTTCGATTTCATGGGCCGTCCAGCTTTGACCGCCATCGGAGCTGCGTAACACCCGCGTGCGGAGTGTGCCGGGAATAGGTGCCTGGTAGTATTCGCCAGAGGCAACGGCCCAGACAACGCTTTCGCCCACGGCGGAAATACTGAAAATAATGTGGCCGTTCGGCAACAGCCCGGCGGCAAAGGGTTCCCAGTTTTGGGCAGAAAGAGTGGAGATAAAGAGGGACAAAAGCAGGGTAAAAAGCGTTGTTTTCATGGTGAAGATTGTTTATCAATGGTTTGTAAAAATTTAAACTTTTTCTTCCGCACGGTCACCACCGTCTTGTTGCCATCGTCGGTAACTTCGTAACTAAAACCGGCCGCTTCAACGTCTAGGTTCCAATGGTGGCGATACTTCTTCAAGAGTTTTTCCACCAGGAGGCACTGTTTCCCCTCAAAAGGCTGCTGTGTATCGAGGGTTGCTTTTGCGCCAAGTACCCACGCAGGTACCTTCTGTGCGGTCTGCTGCCAGGGGCGAGGGTTTCGCTTTCAAAATCAGTTAACCGATTGAGTTGCATATTACGGGCATTTCCAGCCACCACCAAGGTTCCTCGTATAAAAATATAGCGGCAACAGTTTGTTTTACAAGGATACCTGTATGCGGACCGGACGAAGGCACCGTTTCTGGATAAAAGGAAGTTCAAATGCACTCAAGAGAGGAGGCAAGAAACTTTCTATATTTTTAAAGCCAGAGGCTACCGAGATAAATCTCTGGCAACCCCTGGCTTTATTTTTTGCTAAGCAGGATGTTACGATGCCCACATTTATTTCACTAACTGCACCTTGTTAGAACTCACCATCTGACCATCGGCCACCACCTGAGCAACGTACACGCCTACCGGAAACTGGCCCAGATCGAACTGAATACTGTTTTCCCCGGCAGCATTGCGGCTGGCAACCTCGCGGCCTGCACTGTCCATAATTTTCACGGTGACTGATTTGGCCGAGGCAACGTTGTGCAGACTGATAGTGACCATGCCCGAAGTTGGATTGGGGCTGACGGTCGCGGTCAAGGTGGTAGTTTTTTCATTTGCCGACTGGCGATCGGTGGCAAGGCCGAGGGCCGCTTCGATGCGGGCCAAACGATCTTGCAAGGCAGTATTCTGTGCCTCCAGGGCAGCGATGCGAGTCTCTTTTTCCGCGATCACTTCATGCTGCTCTTTGAGGGCCTCCACCAGCACCGGAATTACGCCGATGTAGTTGACCGACAGCATGCCTTCGGCATCTTCTTTCACCAGTTCGGGCATCACCTCCTGCATCTCTTGGGCGATGAAGCCGACTTGTTTGCCGGCGGTATAGTCTGCGGGCAATTGTCCGGCAGCAAAGTCATAGCTGGTGCCGCGCAGGGCGAGTACCTTACCCAGGGCACCCTCGAAGGTGCGGATGCCAGTCTTGTAGCGGCGGTCGGAGTTGGTGAAGATATTGAAGCAAAGCACATCGCCATTGACGTGGAGCTTGGCCGTTGGGGCAGTGGTCAATGCACCGACACCGACTTTGCCGCCGCCCCGGGCCAGGATGATGTCGCCAGTCGAATTTTTCTGGATTTCCAGCACTTTATTAGCCGTGCCGGCAATCACGTCGATCTCGTTGCCGTCCAGTAGCATCGTACCGCTGGGGCTGGTGATTTTTACCGTACCGGTGGTACCGTTGTTTTCCGGGCCTTCCACGTCCAGTTTCGCGGTGGGGGTGGCCGTGGTGCCGATGCGTACGGAGCCCCCGCCATTGACCATTACGATGTTGCCGACCGAATTGTTCTGTAGGTAGAGGCCTTGGCTGAGCGCGTCGATCTCGTTGCCATCCAGCACCATCTTCTGGGTGCCGCTGTTGATTGTCAGGGTACCCGAGGTGCCGTTGCTTTCGGTGCCCACAATGTGCAGTTCAGAGTCCGGGCTGCCCGTGCCGATACCGACTTTCCGACCGAAGCCCTGGATAATGGTATTACCCGTGGTGGAGCCGAGGAACAGGTGGGCGTTGTTGGCAAAGATGTCCACCTGGGTACCGTCTACCCGTATATCGATGGTCTTGGCCGTGGCGGTCGTGTTGTTGCCGAGGCGGATGCGGTCGCCGACGACGTGGAGCTTGTAGGCGGGCGTACTGGCCCCGGTGCCGATGCCGACCTTACCGGTGTTGGTGTTGCGAATGTTGGTGCCGCTGGACAGCCACTGCGCGTTGGCTTGGAGAGTGAGGCAGCAAAGGAGGAGGGTAAGGGCGGTCAGAAGAACGTTGGACTTCATGGTTGTGGAATGTTGGAAAGTGAAAAATTTAAGGTGCTGAACGATCGGTTTTCCAAGGTTGACTTGGTTTCAAAAAGGCAGTTGGAATGTATTTTCAGTCCTTTGTTCTTCCACTTTCCGAAGAGTACCCTGGCACAGTCGGGTTTTTTAGAAAAAAAATAGCCGCCCGGATTTCCGGGCGGCTATTCATCATTTGGCAATCAAAAGTCCCTATTTCACCAACTGCACCTTATTCACGCTCAGCACTTTACCATCCACCACCACTTGCGCCACGTACACGCCCGCTGGCGACTGGCTCAGGTCAAACTGGAAGCTGCCTTCCCCAGCGACTTTGCGGCTGGCTACTTCGCGGCCCGCACCGTCCAGAATGCGCACGGTCACGGACTTGGCAGAAGTGGTGTTGGTCAGGCCGACGGTCACGAGGCCAGTGGTCGGGTTAGGGCTGACGGTTACAGCTACGGCAGCTGTTTTCTCAGCCACTGGCTGGCGGTCAGTAGCGAGGCCGAGGGCCGCTTCGATGCGAGCCAAGCGGTCTTCCAGGGCGGCGATGCGGGTTTCCTTTTCCGCGATCACTTCGTGCTGCTCCTTGATGGCTTCTACCAGCACCGGGACCAGCCCCTGATAGTTGACGGCATGGTAGCCAGTCGCATCCTCCATGACCAGTTCCGGCAACACTGCTTTCAATTCCTGGGCGATGAAGCCGATTTGCTTGCCGGCATCGAAATTCATGTCCTTGAATTCCGCCGTACGGAAAGTGTATTCTGTTCCGCGCAGGGCCAGCACTTTTTGCAGGGCGTTGCCGAGCGTTTGGATGTTGTCTTTGTAACGCTGGTCCGAGCCGGTCCAAAGGCCGGTGGCAAAAGCGCTGCCGTTGACGCGGAGTTTGTAGCTGGAACTGAGGTCGGTGGTGCCGATGCCCACTTTGCCGCCGCCGTTTACGAGCACGATGTTTTGGTTGGTGTTGTTGTTTAAATACAAGCCATCGGCCAAGGCATCAATTTCGTTGCCGTCAAGCAAGAGCTGTTGTGCGCCGTTGCCCGATACAATGCGCACCACCGCTGTTGTACCGTTGTTGTCTATGCCAGTGCCGTTGATATGGAGTTTAGTGTTGGGGCTGGCCGTGCCTATACCTACGTCGCCGGTGCTTTTGATGCGCAACAGTTCCGCACTTGCCGTACCCGCACTGTTGGATGCATAGAAAACGTGGGAAGAGTTGTTGCCTACTTGATAACGCATCGCAGCGGCGTTGATGCCGAAACCGAAGAATGAGTGTTCGTTGTTAGCGTCCTCAAACAACACGATTTTGCGGTTTTGGAGTGGGGTATTGGCCAACTGGAGCGGTGCATGGGGTGTACTGGTGCCAATACCTACCTCGCCGGTGCTTTTGATGCGCAACAGTTCCGCACTTGCCGTACCCGCACTGTTGGATGCATAGAAAACGTGGGAAGAGTTGTTGCCCACTTGATAACGCATCGCAGCGGCGTTGATGCCGAAACCGAAGAATGAGTGTTCGTTGTTATCGTCCTCAAACAACACGATTTTGCGGTTTTGGAGTGGGGTATTGGCCAACTGGAGCGGCGCATGGGGTGTAGTGGTGCCAATGCCGACCTTTTTGTTGATGTTGGCGGCGTTGAGGTAAACGGAAGCCGCATTGGACGTCCATTGTGCTGTTGCGCTCAGGGAGCAGAACAAAGTTGCCGCAAGGGCAAGGGCGGTTGGAAGAATGTTGAATCTCATGGTTGTGGAATGTTGAAAAAGTGAAAAATTTAAGGTGCTGAACGATCGGTTTTCCAAGGTTGACTTGGTTTCAAAAAGGCAGTTGGAATGTATTTTCAGTCCTTTGTTCTTCCACTTTCCGAAGAGTACCCTGGCGCAGTCGGGTTTTTTAGAAAAAAAATAGCCGACCGGATTTCCGGGCGGCTATTCATCATTTGGCATTCATCAGTCACTTCACCTTCCCCATATTCCCGATCCCCACAAACCCCGCCCAATAGAACGGGTGCGCCGCCTGGCCCCTGTTGCGTTTCAGGAAATCCAGTTTAGCCTGGCGCAGGGCATCATCCTTCAGCATGCCTTTACGCAGGTTTTTATAAAAATCCACCATCAGATCCTTGGTTTTGGCGTCGCTCACGCTCCACAGCGAGGTGACGATGCTCTTCGCACCCGCGTAGGCGAAGGCGCGGGCCAGCGAGATGACGCCCTCGTTTTCCTGCAGTTCGCCCAAGCCGGTTTCGCAGGCCGAAAGCGTGACCAGATCGGCATTGAGTTGTAAGTTATAGATGTCGCGGGCGTAGAGGATCTCGTTTTCGAGGCCGTCTTTTTGCTCGGCAAAGACCAGGAAACTGTAATCGCCGGTTTTGGAATTGGCGCGGCCGTGGGTGGCCAGATGCAGGATGCGCGCTTCGGAGGCTTTGGCCCGAAAATTGGCCTCGGAGGCCTCGGAGCCGGTGAAATAGGCACCGTCCATAAGTTTGGCGGCTCTGTACACCTCTTCTCCGGTGTAGGGCAGGGGTTGCAGGTCTTTGCGCAGGTCGGTGCCGGGAAACAGGGAGTCCAGTAAAGCGGTGCCGCCTTCGTAGCGCGGCGCGAAACCGTAAAAATTGACCTTCGGTTCGTGCAGGTGCGGATGGACGGTCATTTCGCGCAGCATGGTGCCGGAATAGGTATAACTGATGCTGTGCTTTTTCAGCAAATAGGGATGTTCCGGCCAGCGGCTGGGGGCAGCAGCAGGTGCTGCGGTCAGCAAAACCTCGAAGGGCAGGTAGTGGAGGGCACCATCGGGCACGATAATCAAATGTTCGGGCAGGCTATCGGCGATAGGGGCGAGCAGTTTTTGGTAGAGCCGGTAGGCGACGCTGGTGTAAACGGGCGCTAACGAGTCATAACTGTTCGCCATGGCCGGATCGGTCTGGAAGGCGGTGAGGGTACTACGGAGGTCGGTGATCCACTGTTCGAGAGGAAAGTCTTTTTCAATGGTGCGGTAAAAGAATTTGTTTTGCTGCACACAGGTCACAAACAATACGGAATCCGCGATGAGGTAATGGATCAACGCCTGATCAGAATATAATAACTCGCGTTGATACTCTTCTACGTTACCAATCTGCCAATCATTGAGCCGACGCCTGTAGTCTGGATATTTAACTTGTAATTGCAGTAGCAGACTATCATATTTGTTGCGTAAATGCTCAATACCGGCGGTTAGGTCCTTCAAAACGGCATCATTTTCCTTCACTGGTTTATTGGAAAGTTCAAAGTATGTTTTTTCTAAGCATGCTATGGAATCACGAATTTTCCTTTCCGACGCTTTAACCTGCTCCGGAATATTGCCGTGATGAAGTGCCTCAGATTCCCTTTGTGCTTGCCATAGTGAAAGCATGTTAGTACGTTCAATGGTATAAAAAATATTGATAAAGGCGGCTGAATCCATTTTAAATTCCTGTAATCTGGAAACCTTGTCTGCCATACTGCTTACAAGATGTTTTTGAGGATTTCGGCGCACAGCTATCCACAGCTGGCCATTTGATTGGCTTTCTATAGAATTAATCACGCCTGGAACAACTGTAGTTGTCCATGACTGTCCTGCATCCATTGTCGTGTGTATGTGACCGAGGAGAAACAATGGGTTGTAGGCGACGTAGGCATTCGGATAACCTAATATCGGTTCTAAGATGTAAGCACTCACTTCATTAGGTTGATCTTCAAGTATTTGCCAAGTGAATCCACCGTCTGTGGTACAGGCCATCAGGTCATCTGTACCATTGTCATACTTCATCAATCCGTTCATAGGACTGCTGAAAGCGAAAGAATAAATATCAATAACCGTATCTGTCGAAACCACGGGCTTTATCAAAAAACAGTCTGCCCCGTAATTGGTACATCGGAGAATTCGCCCTTGTGTAGTACCTATCCAAAATGTATCTCCGACAATTGCTCCAGCATTATTGGCAGCAAGTCTTAAGTTAGTCCGTTCGGACTTTTGGTAGGTCTTGATAGTATCAACCGACCAAGATACCCCGCCGTTGGAAGAGCGTCCGATAACGCCTCCGGAGTCCTGAGAAAGCACATGCTGTTGGTCAAAAGATTTTAAAATAACCGCAAAAGGCGCATCTTTTAGCGTATGTTGCCAGGTCGCACCACCGTCCGTAGTACGGAAGATGTTCCGTTGGCGGCTTGATGTCGTTATCCAAGCTTCATCTTCGCTAAATCCAACGATATCATGTCCTTGCGAACCCTGGGATCCTTGTACATTAAACACCCGCCAGGAACGTCCGCCATCAACCGTCCTAATTACTTTGATAAAATGCTCTTTACTACCTTTTGTATACCAAAAAGAAGAACCAACCGCCCAAACCACTGAGCTGTCTACCACTGAAATACTTTTTAGGGTATATGCTTCCGGCAACAGCGTATCCACATAAATGACCTTCTGCGCAAACAGCCCGCCTGGTAAACCCAGCAGGAAAAATAGGAAAAGGAGTTTGTTTTTCATATCGTTTAGAGTCTAGTATTCATCGTTCATCATTATTTTTCCACCTGCACCACCAACGTCGTCACCGTAATCCCGCCTTGACCCGGATACACCGCCCCCCTTATGAACGCCGCGTCTGTGGTATTGTACCGCTGGGCCAGTAAAGATTCCAGGATATTAGGATGTAGCGATCCGCGCACACTGACCCCCCGCGTCTGTACCAGCGGGCGCAGGTCGAGCGGTTCCCGGCTGGCGATCAGTTTGAACACCTCCGTTCCCGTGGGCGGGGCGAACCAACTGAAATCGAACTGCCGCGCCGTCCCCGGCGCTAAGAAATAATCGGCCGCCGTGCGGCCCGCTTCGGGCAGCGCCACGTTGATCTGGCCGTCGGGCTGGACATCGACCAGCGTGTAGTAGCAGCCTGTGCGGCCTGTGTTGACCACCCGCAGGGCTACCGTGTCCTGGTAGGCCCGGAAGCGCAGGGTGGCGGAGAGCTGGGTGGCAATGGCCCGCTGAGGAATTACGTCCAACCGCGCCTGCAGGGCCTCGTCTTCGAGCGATAGCCCACGCAGGAAGTTGGCCATGGCCAGATCGGAAAGTGCCTGCACCACTGCCGCTCCGACTTGGGTGGGCGGACTGGCAGCGATGACCCGTTCGGCGGACTGGCCCCGGGCATTCAGGCACACCTTATTGGGCTGGTTCAAGCAGGAAGTAACCAGAAAATCGCCCTCCTTTTCCACCAAAGTCACCCGTCGCCATCGGCGGAGCACCGCCAACACGGAGTCGGCGCGTGGGCCATCGGGCAAGGCTACTTGGACGCGCAAAGTGCCCACTGGCCACGCCTGGCTGCGTAAAAATGCCCACGTGCCCTGGAAAGTGCGGGGCACTACAGGCTGTTGCAAGGTTACTACACAGGCCAATGGGTCAGCCGATTGTACAATGCCGGTGACCAGTGGGCGTATGCGGGTCGTATCGTAGGTATCGATGGGGTAGAAAGCCACCACTGCGCCTTCGGTCAGGCCCGACAGCAGGCCCGCCGACAGCAGTACGGTTCGGGCGTCCATTACCGTTTTTACCTCGCAATGGGCCGGGCAGCCCGCGATCTGACCATCGAGCACCCGCCGGTCGAGTGCGCCTTCGGCCTGCGGGTTTTGGAGGGTGGCGCGGCTGTTGATCGCCGTTTTGATCTGGTCGAACAGCCCCCGATAAGTGGAAGTGGGCTGCGCAGTGGCGAAAGCTTTGCAAAAAGCATAGCTGAGCGAGCCGATCCTTTGACCCGTTTCGTCGCGGGTCTCGTAGTTGTCTTCGTGGGCGGAAGCGGCAAAAAATGCGACCACGGGGGCGACTGCCTTTTCAGGGTCATTGTCTTCCACGAGGTTGTTTTGGTCGCCGGGCAGGTCGCGGTGCGCCTCCTGGTATTTTGCATCGGCCATAGGCTGATCAGTACCGCGCACCGACCAGCGCGCATCGCCGCGGAGCCCGGTGCCGGAGTGGCAGGCATCGAGCAGCAAGAGGATGGAGCCAGACGGTCCCAGCCGCTGGCGCAAGACCCGGACGTGCTGCCCCAGCGCATCGTCGCGCAGCAGGCGCTCGCCCTCGTACACGCCCGTCTGGAAGCGCATGGGCGAGTCGAAGGGCACCAGGGCTTCGTCGTACCCGTCGGCCTCGTCGCGGTTGTCGTCGGCCACCTGCTGGCCATGCCCGGAAAAGTGGATCAGCACACCATCGCCGGGCTGGACCTGTGCGGAAAGCGTTTGCAGCGCTTGTTCAATGCCCGCACGCGTGGCCGCCGAGTCGCGCAGGACCCGGATATTGGCCTCCAGGAAACCCTGTCGCAGGAGTACGCCGCGCAGCAGGTCTGCGTCGCGCCCGGAAGATAAGGCCGGCCACTCGGTGGCGGGAGCATACTGACCGACGGCAATGAGCAGAGCACGCCGGGCTGACTGGGCAGCAAGCAGGCATGGCAGCGCCCACATAGTGAGAAAAAGGAGGGGGTATAGCTGCTTTTGCATGGTTTTATCATTGGATGAATGTGGATGTACAAAAGTAGGCTATTGCCCGTACCCACCAAACAATCGCCGGTGGCCAGCAGTGGCCTTAAGGAACGTTTAAAAAATAAGATCATTGACCCTCAATGGCCTCTCCTCAATTATGCCTTCTTAAACCAAAATCGTGAATTTGTTTTTTAACGTTCCTTACCGGGATTTTTTGCCCATAACAGCCCTACCTTCGCTTACCACCCGGCCGTTGTGGGCACTTTTCCTTCCCTCCCTGAACTAATCTTCCCACCTTCCTCCACTCACTCAAATTTTCTCCGACCATGAAACGATTTCTCTTTTCCCTTTTCTTTTTTGCGCTACTGCCCGGCACGGGGCTGGGGCAGACAGTGTTGGACTCTGCATCTGTGGTTAAACAGGTGGACAGTTTGCTACAGGTATGCCGTACCCTCAGCGGTCAGCGGGAATTCGACCAAGCCCTGGAAGTGATGGAGGCCACTGGAAAACTGGTGATCGAAAAACTGGGGCGGGAGACGGCAGCGTACGGTAGAAGCTGCTCCATGCATGGCTGGTTGCTTTTTAATAAACTCCAGTATCTGGAGGCGGAAAAATGGTATTTGGAAGCAAAAGCTATTCAGGCAAAAGTACTAGGCAAGGGGCACCTCATCTATGCAGCGACGCTGAACAGACTGGCGTTTTTGTATTTAAGATTAGATAATAATGAAAAAGCCGAATCGCTCTACCTGGAAGCCCTGGCCATCCGGGAAGTAGCGCTGGGCAAAGCACATCCCTCTTATTGTGAAACCCTGAACAACTTAGCCTGGGTATATGAAAACAAAGGCCAGTATGAAAAATCCGAAGCTTTCTACCTTCAATCCAAAGAGATATTTGAAGTCCGATTAAAGGATAAAGAGCATCATGCCTATATGGCCTGCCTGAACAATCTGGCTATTGTGTATTTTTTTATGGGCAACTACGAAAAAGCGGAAGCACTGTACCTGGAAGTCAAAGCTATCCGTGGGAAAATATCGGGCAAGGAACATGAAGAGTATGGCAGGGTCCTGAATAACTTGTCGCTGGTGTATGCGGAAATGGGCAACTATGAAAAAGCCGAAGCGCTTCTTGTTGAAGCAAAAACAATTCGAGGAAAAGCGTTGGGCAAAGAAGATCCCGATTATGCAGAGAGCGTAAGCAATCTGGCGATGTTATATGACGAAATGGGTAATTTCGTGCATGCCGAAGCACTTTATCTTGAAAACAATGCCATCCTGGAAAAATCGGTAGGCTATGAAAGTCACCTGTATGCGGGTGGTTTGAGTCTGTTGGGAGAGCACTATGTGAGAATGGGCGACTATAAAAAAGCCGAACCACTTCTCCTGGAAGCTTTAGCCATTGATGAAAAGATAGTTGGCAACCAACACCATTATCATGCCTACAATCTCCAGGCTCTGGCATACATGCATCAGAACTTAAATAATTTTGAAAAAGCAGCCCTTCTTAGCTCAGCAGCCAAGACCATACAGGAAAAAGTGCTGGGAAAAGGAAACCTCTACTATCGCTATACTGTAGGCAGGCTGGCCGATTTGTATCGGGCGATGGGCAACTACGAAGAAGCCGAGACCCTTTATGATGAACTTGGTCATCTAAATCAATCTATGATCACCAAAGCCTTGCACCACCTCTCGGAGCGGGAAATGAACAACTACTTGATTAAGTTCTCAGCGACGCAGAACCAAATCCTATCTTTTGTCCAAACCCCTGCTGCCAAAGGCCTCTCCACCGTTCGTACTGCCTACAACAATACGCTCTTTTACAAAGGCTTCCTGCTTAATGCTTATACCCAGGTCAAACGGCTCGCTCTGTCGGATTCCGTCACTACCGAAAAATTTAACCTCCTGAAGTCCTACGAACGCCGCCTCGCCGCCGAGTATGCCAATCCAATCGCCGAGCGGGACAGTATAAAAGTGGCTACCCTCGAGACCGAAGCCAACGACCTCGAAAAAGACCTTGCCCGGAGCATCGCGGGTTATGGCGAGACCATGCAACAAGTAAAGTGGCAGGAGGTGCAACAACACCTCCAACCGGGTGAGGCCGCCATCGAATTTGTACACTACCGGCTTTACCGCCATAAGGAAACCGACAGCACTATCTACGCCGCCCTGATTCTCCGGCCCGGCTGGGCACAGCCCCGCATGGTTACCCTCTTCGAACAGCGCGATATCCAACCCCTGCTTGCCGCCGCTAACACCGCCGCCCTGGCCGGGCAACTCTATGCCACCCGCGGCAGTAAAAAAGGCGAGGGCATCGTCATTCCTGGCCAAAAAATGGCCGGTCTCTACCAACTCCTCTGGGCGCCGATAGATAGCCTGCTGAGCGGTGCAACGACTATTTATTACGCCCCCTCCGGCCTGCTGCACCGTCTCCACCTCGGTGCTATTACCTTGCCCGACACTAACCAGGTTCTTGCCGACTGCTACGCCCTCGTCCAACTAGGCAGCACCCGTTCACTCGCCGTAGGTACGAAGGCGAGCCAGCCCGTAGTACGCGCCCGTACCGCCACCCTCTTCGGCGGCCTACGCTATGATGCACCCACTGCAATCCCGGCAAAGCCAGCCACGGACTCCGCGCAGGCAGCACCCATTTCCCCTGCCTACGACGTAGTAGCCCTGCGCAGCACCCTCGGCGACCGGGGCGTCAATACCTGGAACTACTTGGCGGGCACCGAAAAAGAAGTGAAAAACGTGTCCACCTCGCTTAAAAAAGCGGGCTATTCGGTACGCAGCCTCGGCGGCCATGACGGTACTGAAGCCGCTTTCAAAATGCTGGGCAGCGACGGCAGTCCCGCTCCTGCTGTGCTGCATATCGCCACCCACGGTTTTTTCTTTCCCGACCCCAAAGATACCACGCGGCGGCGGGAGGCCCTATCCGACCGGGATCCGGTATTTAAAACCTCCGATAACCCCCTGCTGCGCTCTGGTCTCGTCCTCTCCGGTGCAAACCCCGCCTGGGCGGGTGGCAAGACTCCGGATGGCCAGGAGGACGGCATCCTCACCGCCTACGAGATCAGCCAGATGAACCTCAGCGGCACCGAACTGGTGGTACTCTCGGCCTGCGAGACGGGCCTCGGCGATGTAGACGACAATGAGGGCGTATATGGCCTGAAACGGGCCTTCAAAATCGCCGGGGCGAAGTACCTGATCATGTCGCTTTGGCAGGTGCCGGATCAGCAGACGCAGGAACTGATGTCTGCTTTTTACCGGAACTGGCTGGGGCAAAAGAGGAGCGTCCCGGCGGCGTTTGCGGCGGCGCAGCGCACTATGCGTGGGCGATACAGTGACCCGTTCTTCTGGGCGGGATTTGTACTGGTGGAGTAGTCCGCAAAATGGCTGGGCTTGCAAAACATAGGTGGTTGCGCTACTTTTACGGGCCAATCCCATCGTTCTTCCCAAAAAATAATCCCGAACCCCCAGGGTACTTCTGGGCCACTACTTGAACTAACGAAGCGACGATTGAAACATTCCACCAGAATCACCGATGACCAAATTATCCGGTCCTTGCTGGGCAGCGTAAAGCAACGCGAGGAGATTTTTGCCTACCTGTACCAGTCTTCGGGCTGGCGGGAGTGGGTGGTGCGTCACGTTTCGTACGAAGGAGGCGACGAGCCGGCGGGGGAGGACGTGTTTCAGGAAGTGCTGATTTTGTTCGACCGAAATATTCGCGAAGGCCGTTTTTCCAAAGAGAGCAGTCTGCAAACCTATTTTTTGGGCATCGCTAAGCAATGGTGGTTCAATCGGCGTCGCGTCGCCCGACCGGTGCCGCTTTCGCCCGAATACGATCAACCGGTGCATGACAACCCGGAACGGATGGCTCTGCGGCAAGAACGGCAAGACATGATCGAACACATACTGAGCAACCTGGGAGAACATTGTAAAAAAGTGCTGGAGCTCTATAAGTTGTCGCTGTCCAATGAAGAAATTGCGCAGGAACTGGGCTTGAGCAGCCCGGAAATGGCCAAAAAGTACACCTATCGCTGCCGGGAGAAATTCAAAGCATTCGTACTGGGCCGAAAAGATATTCTCGAGCATTTAGATATTCAGTTGGAACCATGAATAATAATCGGCCATATTACGAGCAGATCGAAGCCTTCCTGTCCGGCTACCTGGCCCCAGATCAACGGGCGGCCATGGAAAAAGCCCTGTTGGAAGACTCTGAACTGGCGCGGGAGGTGGAGCTGCGCCGCCTGGAGTTCGACGTGTCGGAGGCCTTGATCGCCCAAAATATCCGCGATCAATTAGTCCGTTTGCGAACGTCTCCATCGCCTGAAACTCAGCCACCTGCGATTCAACCATACAAATTTCGCCCTCTTTTGTGGCTGATTGCTGCGTTGTTGAGCATCGCGGCAATTGGCATTTATTGGTGGAATCAACAGGCCATTCCAATCATAGAAAAAGTCCCTTCCTCTGCTCCGCAGCAAACGCCACCAGTGCTGGAAAATACAGTGCCAATCCAACCGCAGGAAGAGAAACCCCCAACCCAGCCAGCACAAAAAAATACATCGAAGAAGTCGAAAAACGAGTCTGCCCAACCACTAGCCTTAGCCACTACCTTGTACCAACGTCCCGACCTGGAGACGCTGCGCGGTACTGTTCCGATGACCAACGATGTTTACCAAGTAGCCCTGTCGGCTTGGGAAAAACAAGACTATGTAGCCGTGGTGGCGACACTACAAAACGTCACGACCAACGACCCGAAATGGTTGCGGGCGGCTACTTTGCTGGCCCATGCGCAATTCAACCTGAAATATTTTGCGCAAGCGGCACAAGGCTTTTCTGCTATCGCTGACCGCAAGATCAGGCCCTGGTCGGAAGAAGCCGAATGGTATGTGCTGCTGGCCTTGTTGGCTGATGGCAAAGCCGGGACCACTAATTTTCGGACGCGTCTGGAGCAAGTGCTCGCCGATGAGGGGCATCCGTATTTTGAAGAGACCAGGGAGCTGAAAGCGAATTTGGCCAAGCATTAAACTGATTTTCAACGAGGTTGCACCATCTACTTTTTCCGAAAAGTTTCTATTGTTTTATCGCCTTCATCTTTGGCTTCGTAGGTAAGGTTGGCCGCCTGGAGTTCCAGCCGCCAAAGCTCGCGGTAAAATCGCTCTACCGCCGCCCCTTGTCCGTTCCAGTTTTGGAAAAACCCCGCCAGTTCTTCCGACTCCTCCATGTTGATACGCCGGATTTGTACAAGTTTGTCGGAAGCGTTCAACACTTCGGGCTGGAGATGGTATCCGCTGGCCCATTCTCTTATCCACTCCGTAAAGGCCGGGAGAGTTAAGGGCTCCATCAGCACCGTGTTTTTTGTCCAGTTAAAAACAGCCTGGGCATACATTTCCGGGGTTTCGTCCTTGAGTGCTGCATAAGCAAGGGCCTGGATAAGCCTGGTCAGCGCATAGTAATTCGGGGCCTCCCGGAGGCTACCCGCGTGAATAATTTTCCAGTCCAGCCCTTTTCTTTCACAGCTGCGGGTCTCGGACGAAGTGTAGGAAAAATGCGTACTGTAGTCGGTGACCACCTGGATGAAGGTAGCCAGGGCCATGTTGCCGTTGATACGCAGGCTCCACCTTTTCTGGCTTATGGTGACGGCCCACGGTTCGGATGGGCTGTCTAAATTCGGACGCATGTATTTGGCTAAACCTTCCCAGCCGCTGACTTGCGCATAACCCGTACGGACGTTGGCCGACCAGGAAATGTAACTTTCCTGCATCCAACAGTCCGACCATGTCTTCCAATCGGAAGCCTGGTAGGCAGTGGCTTCGCGCAAAAGGAGGTTTTTAATGGCTGTTTCGTCCGTGGTTTGACAAAGGGCGGAGCAGCTGCAAAAGAGGGCAGCCAGGAAAAGAAATTTTTTCATAATCAATTGGTTTTTAAGGAACGTGTAAAAAACAACTTGTGACTTTCTCATAACCCCCGCGCTTTAGCCGGGGGTGAAAAAGGAATAAAACATTCCGGGTTTTAACCCGCAAGCATCCATTTTGGGGTTAAAACCCCGCTTGATGTAGTGCTGCCAT
>JANPIV010000016.1:0-34924 GCA_031425155.1 Saprospirales bacterium
AAAAAGGAATAAAACATTCCGGGTTTTAACCCGCAAGCATCCATTTTGGGGTTAAAACCCCGCTTGATGTAGTGCTGCCATCCCCCGGCTAAAGCGCGGGGGTTATAGGAACCTACTAACTTATTTTTTACACGTCCCTTAGTGCATTGTAAATGGTGTTTATTTGAGTATTAGAGGATTTGATCAATTACCTGATAATCATGTACTTTAATCAAATCCTCAAATCCTCGCATCCTCAAACCCTCCTCCGCAAATTTGACTTCTCTCGAACGCTGGCGCCTTATCCTCGGCAAGAAATCCGACCCCGAACAGGATGTACCGCTCAATGCGGCGGGTGCCGGCATGGATAATGTGCTGGACGCCCTGTACGATGGTCAGCGCAAGGGCGGTCTGGGCAGTTCGGCTCCCAACGTGAATCGCTGGCTCGGCGACATTCGCAAATACTTCTCCGCGCCGGTGGTGCAGGTCATGCAACGCGATGCCCTCGAGCGTCTCGGCCTGACCCGGATGCTGCTCGAACCCGAACTGTTGGCCAGCGTGGAGCCGGATGTCCACCTCATCGGTGCCCTGCTGGCGCTGAATAAGGCTCTGCCCGCCGAGACCCGCGAAACGGCCCGCCGCGTAGTACGCCAGGTAGTGGAGGAATTGGAAAAAAAACTCCGTAACCGGCTGCGCGAAGCGGTGCAAAGTGCCCTGAACCGCAGTGTCCGCAACCATCGGCCCCGTACCAACGAAATAGACTGGCGGCGCACGATCTACAAGAATCTGAAACACTATCAGCCTGAACATCAGACCATTATCGCAGAACACCTCGTCGGTTACGGGCGCAAAGGTCAGGCCCTGCGACACGTCATCCTGTTGGTGGATGAGAGCGGCAGTATGGCCAGTTCGGTGGTGTATGCGGGCGTATTGGGGGCGGTGCTGGCCAGTATTCGGGCCGTACGCACCAGTATGGTCGTGTTTGATACGGCGGTGGTGGACTTGACGGGGCAATTGCACGATCCGGTGGAACTGCTCTTTGGTACACAACTGGGCGGCGGGACGGATATTAATAAGGCCCTGGGTTATGCGGAGACCCTTGTCCAGAATCCGCAGGACACGATTTTAGTGTTAATTAGCGATCTTTTTGAAGGCGGCCACCGCGCCGACATGCTCAAAAAAGCGGCTGCTCTCCGTCAGTCTGGCCTCACTATGGTCGCGTTACTGGCCCTCAACGACGAAGGTGCCCCTGCCTACGACCGCGAAAATGCGGCGGCCCTGGCGGCACTGGATATTCCCGCTTTTGCTTGTACCCCGGATTTGTTTCCCGAACTGATGGCGGCGGCGATCAATAAGCAGGATTTGAAATTGTGGGCGGGCATGCAGGGAATAGGGGTGAAATAGATTATTCGGCGTTATTGTAATCGTGCGATACGGTGAATGTTTTTCCAGTTAATGGCGGATTGGGTCGGGTGAAAGAAGATTTGGGACGGTAGGGGAGTATGCAGCATTTCTGGTTAAATAATAGCAGCGTTTAATTCAACGCATTGATTACCTTCTGAATGTCTTCCACTACTCTCGCCCATGCCTCATCTTGGTCTTCCCATTGTTTAATAGGTTTCCAGCGGCCTTGATCGTCCATTGGGGTTCCCTGTTTTGCGCCCAATGGCAATTCATTCAATAATGGAATCCTACGCACATACACTGGAATAAGACGCTTATCAAGATCATAAGAGCGGCGTATTTCTTCCTCAAAAATGAAATCGGAGTTGATAAAATCGGGCGATAATAAACAGACGACTATATCCGCTTTACTCAAAGCCTTAATAATTTCGGCTTTCCAGTCTGCTCCTGCTAATATTTCCTGATCGTTCCAAGTCACAGCCGTTTTGAGGTGTTTGGTAAGCATTGCCGTGGCTGTCCTAAATTTATCTTTCCATTCTTTGTCGGCATGAGCATAGGAAATAAAAATCTGTTTAGGTTGATTTTCCATAGTAAATCCTAGTGATTTTAAATAAGGTGAAAAAGAGTGTGCTTCTGTAACACTTGCACCATTGGCAGTGGGCAATTGAGCAGAAGTTTGAGTTTGAGCATAGTCGAGAAGAGTGGAGAATTTCACCCAGGGCGTACCCGGTGTTTTCAAAGCCAGGTTTTCTGCATAATAGTGAAACTGTTTTTCACTACTCCGCAACTGTTCTTTATTGGGTGAAGATAATTCGTCAGTAGTTTCCCAATTGACAGTAGCGCGCGTTAGTTTTTCGCTAAATAAACTGCCCCAAATACGCGCTACGTAACCTTTCGATGGCATCAAGAGGGGACGAACAGGGGTATCAATCATACTATCACTACCCAAGTAGCGATGGGGACGCATGACTTCTTCTACGGCTTTAATAAATGTTTCTACTTCTGTTTCCGAATTAAAAAAGGCACGAATCTGTCGACGATAGTGGGCAAATGAACTATCAATTTTTCCTCCATCGCGCCAGATCGGGGAAATGTCGAACCAGCCAAAAGAGGATAAATATTGCATCAAAACCTCTAACCACAACTGGATAACCCAATCCAGTTGCTCCGGGCGATCAGTGTAGAAACGTAGTACACCTGACGAGTCTTCCGGCTTACCTTCTAACCGCAGAAAAGTTTTATCACGCGTAGATAATATAATACAATCGCGCCTTAAAAGCCGTTTTTCCAAAGTCGGGTCACTACCCAGCCGGGCGATGAGTTGCCGTAAAATGCGTTGTTGGTGAAACAGGGGCAGGCGTAGTTCCAGACTTGGAGCTGTTTGGTGGGCAGTAAAGCCGTAGGCTGCTTCATCATGGTCGGGATCGAGTGGAGCCAGGTATTGTACCGCCACAAAGTAATCGGGACGTAATGGATCGGCATAAATCAGTTCGAACTGCTGCATCAGATCGAGCAACACAGCAGCATCATCGCCGAAGCAAGACTTGGCATAGGCACGGTCAAAAATACCCGGCTCGGCCCGCTCGCGCAATTCTTTATGGAGTAACTTGTATATTTTTCCCGTTATCCATCCCGGGTGCAGGAATACCAGTTTGCCCAGCGTTGGATGCCCGGCAAAATGAATCAGTACACCACGTGCATCAAATAATTTTAAAAAGGTATTCGCGAATTGTATAAAATCCGGTACCACTTCAGCACAACATTTCTGGAATTCGTCCAGTGTCAGGTAAGGCTGCTTGAAATAGTCGGCAAAGGGATTATCCATTGGCAATGGTGCCTCTCCTTGCAGTGCCAGAATGTGATTGCGTAGCACTAACCAGTCACTATTGATTTGAATTTGTTCTTTGGCAGGAATAGCACAGAGCCGACGGGACAAGTAACGGGTAAAATCCTCCCATTTGTCACCATACTCGGATTGCGGCTGCTCAACAGATTTTTTCAGACTAAGTGAATAAGACTCTTCCTGCTGTAAGTTGTATTCTTTCTGCCACGCTTCAGGCAGATTAGCCCGGCCATCGCGCTCCATTTTATTTTGTACGGTAATGACTACACTATCCGGCGCATGATGACGAATATTGTCGAGCCAGTAGTCTTCGGGGAAACAAATGGTTTCTTCGGCCTGATCTGATTGGGTAGTAGCGGTTTTATGGTGTTCCCAAAGTAGTAAATAAACTGCCCCCTGCCGGAAAAACAGGTGGTGCGTACCATGATAGAAGTCCTGCCCGCCAAAATCCCAGATATTGATAGCCAGATCGTCCAGATTGGCAGGCTGAATACAACGGTCATAGAGTGTATGACCCGGTCCGAGCCACCAACGCCATACCCGAATACCGGGGGTAGTATAATGATCGTCGCTGAACCGATAAGACTCTCCCTGTACCAGAAAGTCGGCTAAGTTGCTTTTGCCGACGCGGGTGTTGCCAATAAGAATAAGTTTGACTTCATTGAAAGAGGCTCTTTTTTGCGGATCAGCAATGGAAGCAAGATACTGGAAAATATGCTGAGCATCCCTGGAAAAAGCAATTTCGGTCGGAATATTCTGGATGGGGTTATCTTTGAGATAAAGGTATTGCAGTTCAATCAGCGTTTCCAGGCCACTGATCTGCGAAATCTGGTTGCTTTCTAGAGAAAAGCTTTGCAGACCAATGAGCGTTTCCAAGCCACTGATCTGCGAAATCTGGTTGCTGTTTAGATAAAGGTATTGCAGACCAATGAGCGTTTCCAGGCCACTGATCTGCGAAATCTGGTTGCTGGAAAGAGAAAGAATTTCTAAACTGCTTAATCCTGCCACCCCATTCATGCTTTCCAGACCACATACGTTAGCATACAGTTGTTTCAACCTGTTCAGCGTACTTATTTGCATTAGTGTCGCATCAAACAAGTGATTAGCAGGACCGATGTTATCTCGCTGACGTTCAAATTCTCCGCTTTTATCCAATCTGCCAGTACCCAGGTTTATCCTTTCCAACCATTCTAATTCCTGCACTTTCTCCGGGATATATCCTTCCAGCCCACAATTCCCCAGATCAAGCCAGGGCGAGCGGGTACGTTTACATTCAGCAATGCGGGCAAGTGCGAGTTCAGACATGGTAAATTGAAATATCAGGCAAACATAACCAATCAGACCGTATAGTGAGTGCTTTTTCCAGCAATGGAGCCCTAAAACACCGCCCTTACCTGCGCCCTCCCTACATGCACGACCCGCCCTTCCCCCGTCTTCCGCCCTTCATAATTCAGGCTCAGTTGCACGCTCCGCGAAAGTTGGCGATCCAGGTTCAGGCTCCACAGAAAATTCTTGCCGTCTTGCAAACCTTCGAGCATAGTGAAGGCCACGGCGGTGTTGGCTTGGCCGGTATAATTGATATTGGCAAAAGTGCCTTTGGCGCGGAGCGAAGTCGCCGCCTGAAAACTCTGGCCATTTTTTTTCGCCTGCGGATTCCAGGTCAGTTCGGTATTAATGTCGGTTTGCGTGGCTTTTTCGGCACTGGGCAGCGTATTCTGGCTGTTTTTGGAATTTACCTGCAGCACCGTGCGGAAAGTGCGACTGGGCAGCCAGGTCAGTTTCGGGCCTGCCTCCCAGCCACGAATGAAGTAGTTCCGACTCTCAAAGGACTCATTGGCACTCGACTTTTCGCTGCGCACGATGTCGCCCTCGGCACTCCACTTTTGGCCGAGATTGAGCCGCCCATGCAGCGTCCAGTCACCAATGCGCCGCCGCTCAAAGCCTGTGGTGAGGGCCACCTGACTGCGGTTGTCGCCCTGCGCCAGCGAAACATCCCAGACCGGATTGGCGCGATTAAAAAAGAGCACCTGCCGCGTGGCCGCACTCACCGTCACCAGGGCCGTATCCACCACGGACAATTGAAAAGGATTCCAGGCCTCCACGGGCGCGTTGGCGTAGGTGCGGCGATTGATTTGCAGCGTGCTTTGCGTCGAAAATCGGCTCAGCGTACGTCGCCAGCCACGCCGATTAGCCCAGATCAGGCGTGGATCGAGGCGCAGACTTTGGTTGAGCAGCACATTATTGGTGCGCACATAGTCTGTCGTGGTCACCGCCACCCGCACATAATTAGCCTGATCCTGGAACACGGCGATCTCCATTTCATCCACTTGCAGGATGCTGTCGCGGTTGCGGTCCACCCAGGTAAACTGGCCTTCGCCGGGATTGACGGCCACGTAATTGAACTCCGTTCTGGGGCTTTGACCGGAGCCCAGTTCGTAGCCGGTATTGAAGGCCAGGGCATTTTTCCAGGCGGTCAGGCTATAATCGAAGCGACCCAAATAGGTGTTTTGCGAGGTTTCCCTGGTCAGTTTGGGAGCCAGCACCCGCAGGTTTCGGTAAGTAAAATTCCAGTTCAGGTTTTGGCCAATGTCCCGGCGTTTGCCCTTACTATTCAGCGCGGTGGGCTGCCATTTGCCAGTCACACTGACCTCGTCGGCCACCGTCGTTTTTTGAAAACTATTCCCCACCGGGGCCATATCGGTACGGCGCGATACAAACCCGCCATACTGCCAAACCCGTTCATCCTCTGGCGTTTGCGCATAAAAACGATAGAGATCATACCAAAAACTGGCGGCATTCAGCGTATCGGCTTGCGGAGCGCGGCGTTCGTTCCGTTCGCGTTCGGCGTAGAGGCCAATCTTAAAAGCAGGTCTTGGCAAGCCCGTAGAATCCACGCGCAGCAGGGAATCCGCGGACGACTCCAAATGCAGTTTTTTGGAGAAAAAAGTTTTGGAAACTTCGGCTTTGGGTCTCGAAAAGCGGGTGTTTTCCAATCGCCCCTCCGTTTGCAATAAATTGGCTTCGGCAAAAAGCGCGTAACCGCGCCGTTGCGTGCGTATTTGGCCAAAATGCCGCTGCCCATCGTAGGAGCCCTGCCGCTGGAAAGTCCCATATTCGTAGCGACTTTCGCCCCAGCCTTTTTTTTGCAGGGAAAAACCGGCGCGGGCAAGTTGCTCCGTCACCGTATCCAGCGTAGTGTTGGCATTCCAGTCGCGGGTAAATTCCGTGGGTCGGTAGGGATTGAGTGGCAAAAAAGTGCGGGCCGTGTATTCGTAGCTGCCGTCCAGTTGGGCTCTCCAGCCTTTTTTCCCGTTCAGCAGTTTTTGGTTTACTTTCAAAAAGCCCGCTCCACCCAAGTCGTCGCCGTTGCCCAACGGCGAAAAACGGTTGCGGTCATTATTACTCAGTGCCACTTCGGCCTGCACCTGACTGCCTTTGAAGGGCTGCATTTCCGTACCCAAAGTAAAAAGTTGCCGCTGCTCCGGCGCGATCAGGCGGATCACTGGCTCAAAATTGCCACGCGGCTGGCAGGTCAATTCATCGGGCGCCACCCAGCGATACACGCGGCCATTGGCAGCCGTGGCGGCCTGCACATAATTGCCCTGACCAATCGGCACCTCCGTGAATCGCGCCGCGAACTGCGCACTATCGCTCTTCGTACTATACACCAGAATGGACACCCGCGAGCCACAGACGACCGTATCCACGCTGCGGTAGAGCACCCGCGTCGGATCGAAGAGGGCCAGCGTATCAATGCCCGACACGTAGGCCGTGCGCAGGTTGTCGCCCGCTTCGGCCAGGCTGCGGCGTTGCAGCGGCGAAAGGTCTTGCGCGCCACCATTGTTGCGGCTGTCCTGCTCGGCGTAAAAATTGGCATACACCTGCGCCCGCCGGGTGCTCCAGTTCAGGTTGGCGGCCATCGTGGAGCGCAAATACGTCTGCACGGCGTACTCAAACTCGACGATAATCCGGCTGTCTTTTGTAATAAGTTGCCGGGTGGTAAAGGTGAGTTCACCCAAATTATAGTCTATAATATAATCATCTCCGAGACCCCGGCGCAGCAATTGGCCGTCTTTATACACCTTTTCCGTTCCGGCTAAAACGATGATAAAACGCTCACCTTCTGCCCCTTGCAATCGGTACGGCCCCTGATTCCCTTCCTGCCCGGTTATGCTTTGGCGTGTAAATTTCCCCCTGGATACCGCCGCCGCCACCCGCACCGACAGAGTATCTGCCGAATTCGGAATAGCGAATGCGGAATGCGGAATTTGCTCATCTTTACGTCCACCACTATCTTTCTTTTTCATTCCGAATTCCGTATTGCGAATTCCGTATTTCATCGTGAGCATCGCGCCTTGCAGACGTTTGAAATAATTGGAAAAATAGCCGTGGGCGGGCCGCACCAGATCGTAATCACCGGCGGTGAGGATGGTGTTTTTGCGTTTTAATTGAATAAAAATAAGGTCGAATTCCTGGAGTTGGCGTGTGGTACCGTCCGGCTGGAGGGGCACCGAATTATCCGATAAAGCGGCTTGTATTTCGAGATCGTTGCCGAGTTTACCATTCAGTTGGAGGTTCAGGTTGGAGTTAAAAACCAGATTTTGGCTGTTGCCAAAGGAAATGCCGCGCGTGTACGCCCCATTGGAGACCAGGCCGCCGGTTTCCCAGGGTTTGGTGCTGGGTTCGTAGGGTGAATAGTCAAATTCGATGGGATCGTTGCTGTTGCTGCGGCGGATCGCGGTGGTATCTATCCGGCTGATGCGGGCCGACATGTTGTAGGGCCACACCCGGTAACTGACGCGCAAGCGGCGGCAATCGGGGCAAATGGCCCGCAGTTGGGCGGTATCAATGTGGAGAAAATTATAGTGCAAAGAAAAAATGCGCAGGTCAATGGGCTGGCCGGTCGCTGAATCGGTCACCACAAGCAGCGGCGCGGCAATAGTCAGAGAGTCAAGCACTTGCATGGGGCGGTCGGCGGCTACGAGGCGGCTGCGCAGATTGGAAAATGCGTCGGTCCGCTGCGCAAAAGCCAGGCTGGCCCACCCACACAGTATTAAGACGAACAGGATTCGCCGGAAAAAATTTGCTTTGCTACCAGAACATACTTCGTACTGCCAGATTTTCCGCAGGGCCTTCGGCCTAATGATCTGATTAGCAGCACTCAGCATGACGGAAACGGCTTCGCACGTTAGGGTGCGAGAGGTGGAACGGTAAATCGGTTGGAGAAAGGATGCCTCTACGGACGCGCTAAGAAGCGGTTCAGTTGCCTGACGGTGCCTCGAAGATAGGCCGCACCGAAAGGGAATCAATGGGCGCGACGGCTGGTGGCTGGGTCGGCTTGAATGGTTTCAGACGGGCCAGCGAATCGGCCAGCGTACCCGTCGCTTCGGCCAACAGGATGGAATCCACCCGTTTTTCCGCATCGCGCAGCAAGGCCGTCTGGCACTCCGCCAGGTGTTTTACGCGGAAAGCCTGCACCCGTTCGGCCACTTTGGCCTGCACGATTTCTTCGGTGTCGCGGCGACAACTGGCGAGCAGGATGATACAGATCAATAATGCTATTCCCAGGCCATTGCCTAAATAATTTATAAAACGCTGCTGAATAAACGGACTCTTGATCCACATAGTGGAGATGGAAAATTGGTGTAAAATGGTACTGCCGAACCCCGTTCGGTCAGGGGTGACGCACAGGGTTCGGCACTACTTTTAAATGTACAATAGTGTGATGTATATTCATCAAGTAATTGATTTTTCAATCCTTGATTTTTTTACAAATCACGCTTGTTTTGAACAAAGGTAAATTAAAAATAGGGAGTACCGGGCAGGGATTAAACAGGCCATTCCTGTTCGTAAAAAATCCGTAGCCGCCTGTTGCTTTTTTCAAAACAGCCTTTATCTTTGCCATACAAATGTCATCTTACGGGTGGCTATTTTTTTAAAAGCAGCATTGTCTAATCGCTTCCTTAAAAAAGCGATTTTTCATAAAGAAGTTTTCATTTGGTTTTTTGGGGTTATACAGGGTGCTACCAGTAATGGTCAGTGCCCTGTTTTCGTATGATAATGTCGGTATTACGCACCTCCCATAGTACACCTACGGAACGCTTCCAAAATAAAAACACGGAGCCTGAGACCTCGTAGGGTGGGATGATGTATTCCGCGATGTGGACGGATTTTTACAAAATGACAAAAGGGGCGTGTTCTGTGACGTGTACTATTACTCGGTGTATGTCGCAACAATTTCGGCGTTAAGCCTCTTTCAATACTTCGCAACTTCAGTGTATTGCCATGCCCTCCCCGTCATCGCCAAATTCATAATTCATCATTCATAATTAAAGAAAAATGCTTCGTCGTCCGCGCCGCAATCGCCAGTCTGCCGCCCTGCGTGGTATGGCTACGGAAACCCACCTTAGCGTGGAACATTTGGTTTTTCCCCTGTTTCTGCTGGAAGGCCAGGGCATTCGGAGTGAGGTCAAATCGCTGCCGGGCATTTTCCGTTTTTCACCCGATGAACTCTACCGCGAGATCGAGGAGTGTATGGAATTAGGGCTTACCAATTTCGTCGTTTTCCCGGCGGTGGCCGATGCGTTGAAAGATCAGACGGCGACTTACAGTTACCATCCCGATAATTTTTATTTACAAACAGCCCGCGAAATCAAACGCCGTTTCCCGGAATGCTGCCTCATCAGCGACGTGGCGATGGACCCGTACAGCAGCGATGGCCACGACGGACTGGTGCGCAACGGCGAGATCGTCAACGACGATACACTGCCCATCCTGGCGCAAATGGCGGTCGCCCAGGCCGAAGCGGGTTTCGATATGCTGGGACCTTCCGATATGATGGATGGCCGGGTCGGTTACCTGCGCGAGGCACTGGATGCAGCGGGCTACACCAAAACGGGCATTCTGGCTTATACCGCCAAATACGCGAGTGCCTTCTACGGCCCTTTCCGCGATGCGCTCGATTCTGCGCCGAAAAGCGGCGATAAAAAGACCTACCAGATGAACCCGGCCAATCGCCGGGAAGCCCTGATCGAAGCGGAACTGGATACGCTGGAAGGTGCCGATATGCTGATGGTGAAGCCCGCGCTACACTACCTGGATGTGATCCTGACCTTGAAGGCGCAGAGTGCGCTGCCCATTGCGGCCTACCACGTCAGCGGGGAATGCGCCATGCTGGTGGCGGCTTGCCAAAATGGCTGGCTCGATTTCGAGCGGGCCATGCCGGAAGCCCTGCTCAGTATCCGGCGGGCGGGCGCGGACGTGATTCTGACTTATTTCGCGAAGGAATGGGCGAAACGGTACGGGCAGGTTTAGGTGCCCATGTACTTACGGCGGCTGAACCCGCCGGTACGGGCGGCAAAAGCAAACAAAACTTAAAACCACTTTTTTGTCACAACCGCGGTTTCCCTACGGCGTTTGATTGGCTTTCCAAGGAGGTCGGCGTACCTTTGCGGCGATTTTCAAAAGGTCGGTGTATTTGACCGTGTTAGCGCGTTGCCGACATTCTCATCCGACCTTATCCAGCCCCGGTATTCGTAGTTAAACTTGCTTCTCCTCCATGAGTGACCCGATCCAGCATGAGTGCGGTATCGCCGTAGTGCGGCTTTTGAAACCCATTGAATATTATCAACAGAAGTACGGAACGCCGTTTTATGGTGTGCAAAAACTGCAACTGATGATGCAGAAAATGCGCAACCGCGGGCAGGATGGTGCAGGCATTGCCACCATAAAACTGCATCCACAGCCCGGCCAGCGCTATATCAGCCGGAAACGCAGCTGCGCCCCCAACTACCTCACCGACCTCTTCGATATGGTCTGGGGCCGTCTCAATGCAGTGACGCCGGAGCAGCAAAAAGACCCCGCTTACCTCAAAGAGCACGTGCCGTACATGGGCGAAGTGCTGATGGGCCACCTGCGCTACGGCACCCACGGCGACAACAGCATCGAGCGGGTCCATCCTTTTCATCGGCAGAATAACTGGATCACCCGCAACCTGCTGATGGCCGGTAATTTCAATATGACCAACGTGGATGAATTGTTCCAGGAGTTGGTGGCGTTGGGTCAGTATCCCAAAGAAAAAAGTGACACGGTGACGGTGCTGGAAAAAATTGGTCACTTTCTGGATGATGAAGTACAACGGCTGCACACCTGGTACAAACCCGACGGCCACTCCAACCCGGATATCAACCAGTTTATTTTTGAAAGTCTGGATATACAGCGGCTGTTGCGCCGGGCGACCAAAAAATTCGATGGGGGCTACGTACTCGGCGGACTGATCGGTCATGGCGACGCTTTCCTGATGCGCGACCCGAACGGCATCCGCCCTGCTTACTGGTACATGGACGACGAGATCGTGGTCGGGGCTTCCGAGCGGCCCGCCATTCAGTCGGTGTTCAATGTACGCTATGGCCAGGTGAAAGAACTGCAACCCGGCCACGCGCTGATTATAAAATACACGGGTAAAGTGGAGGAATTGCCCTTCGTGGAGCCCCGTGAAAAACGTGCCTGTTCCTTTGAGCGGATTTATTTCAGCCGGGGCAACGACCGGGAAATTTACCAGGAACGCAAACAATTGGGTGCCCAACTGGCCCGCCCAGTGCTGGAAGCGGTGGATTTTGACCTAAAACACACCGTTTTTTCCTATATTCCCAACACTGCCGAGGCTGCTTTTTATGGTTTGGCCGAAGGCCTGGAAAAGGAATTGAACCAGATAAAACAGGAACAAATACTGGCGGCGGGGGCTGACCTGACCCCGGAAAAATTGCAGGAAATACTCTCCGTGCGGCCCCGGGTAGAGAAACTCGTCCATAAAGACGATAAGCAGCGCACTTTTATCGCCGATACCAAAGCCCGCAACAACATGGTGGGCCATGTGTACGACGTGACCTACGGACTGGTGGAAGACGGTGTAGATACGCTCGTGCTGCTCGATGATTCCATTGTGCGCGGCACCACGCTGCGCGATAGCATTGTGAGCATCACCGCCCGACTCAAGCCCAAGCGCATCATCATTCTCAGCAGTGCTCCGCAAATTCGATTCCCGGATTGCTACGGGATTGATATGAGCAAAATGCGCGATTTCGTGGCTTTTCAGGCGCTGGTGCAATTGATCGAGGAATCAGGACAGTCGCAACTGCTGCAAGATGCTTACCAGCGTTGCAAACAGTCGGAAAACGTGCCCGTGGAAATGGTGCAAAATGAAGTGGTGTCGCTATACGATCAATTTGATTACTGCGCCATCAGCCATAAAATCGCCGAGATCGTGACCAAAGCCGAGATCAAACTCCCCGTGGACGTTATTTTCCAAACTCTGGATGGGCTGCATCAGGCCTGCCCGGACAACTCCGGCGACTGGTATTTTTCAGGGCATTACCCCACGCCTGGCGGCAACCGGGTGGCCAATCGCGCTTTCATGAATTTTGTGGAAAAACTGGACGAGCGGGCGTATTAATGCCAGAACTAAACCACGACGACACAACGAACACAACGTAATTTGTTGGAAGTAAAGCACTTATTTGTTGTACCGCGTCGTGTCGTCGTGGTAGATAATTGCCGGGGTTTCTTTAAAAATGCACCCAGCCCTGCGCTTTCAGATCGTGCAAATTCCCACCTTTGGTGTTCAGTTTGATGCCATGTTCGGCCTCCATGATTTCGCCGGCGATATAGATGTCTGGCAAAAATTTGATCTTATCCACGTCTTCGGGCCGGATGGTAAAGAGCAGTTCGTAGTCCTCGCCGCCATTCAGGGCGCAGGTGACCGGATCAAGTTTGAATTGCAGTGCCAGTAGTTGCGCTTCCGGATGAATCGGCACACCACTTTCTTCGATGAGTGCCCCGACTTTACTTTGGCGGCAAATATGAAACATTTCGGAAGCGAGGCCGTCGGAAATATCAATCATCGAAGTGGGTTTCAGTCCAATCTGATGGAATATTTCGACCATATCCTTCCGGGCTTCCGGCTTTAACTGGCGGCCAATGGCATATTTCTGGTTCTCGAGATCGGGCTGTACGCCGGGATTTTCCAGGAATATCTGCTTTTCGCGTTCCAGTATTTGCAGTCCCAAATACGCGCCACCCAGATCGCCGGTGATACAGATCAAATCACCGACCTGCGCTCCATTCCGGTAAGTCAACTGGCTTTTTTCGGCTTGCCCAATCGCAGTTATGCTGATGATCATGCCTTTCGGCGCAGAAGTCGTGTCGCCGCCGACAAGGTCCACGCCGTAGGTGGTGCAGGCTGTCCGAATACCGGCATACAGTTCGTCCAGTGCTTCCACCGAAAAACGGTTGGAAATAGCGATAGACACCGTGATCTGTTTGGGCAGGGCATTCATCGCGTAGATGTCGGAGAGATTGACCACTACGGCCTTGTAACCCAGATGCCGCAGGGGCATGTAGGCTAGGTCAAAATGAATACCTTCCACCAGCATATCGGTGCTGACGACGGTACAAAAAGAGCCGTTTTCGATCACTGCCGCATCGTCGCCGACGCCTTTTATGGTCGAAGGTTGGGTGATCGGGAAATCGCGGGTCAGGTGTTCGATCAGTCCGAACTCCCCCAAAGTATTTACATCGGTACGTTGCATAAGAGCAGGTTGGAACACCGTCAGGCTTTAAAAGATTTGGTCAAGGGACTAATTTTTTCGAGGATTTGAAGATGCGAGTATCTGACCAATTACCGTATGGTCACGTATTTTAATTAAATCCTCGCATCCTCGCATCCTCAAATCCTCAAACTAATACCCCCATTTCTTCATCATCTGGTAGTCTTCTTTGGCACAATCCAGCGGGCTTTTTCCCTGGTAGGCCTCCTGTTCGATGATAAAATGCCGGGTGCCGCCCGCTTCCCGGCCAAAATCCAGCAACTCTTTGACATTGACGATGCCTGCACCGAGCACCGTGCTTTCGTATTTGTCGTGGCCGCCATTGGAGAGTATTTCATCTTTGACGTGCATCAGTTCAAATCTGCCCGGATATTGTTTGGCTATTTCTATGGCGACGACGCCGCCATTGTACAGGTTGCCGGTATCCAGCTGCTGGGTGACCAGTTTAGGATCGGTATTTTTTAGAATAATGTTATAAACCGTCTGACCATTGAGTTTTTCGGCGAACTCAAAATGGTGGTTGTGGTAGCCGAATTTCATACCCGATTTCTGGCACAGTTCCCCACTTTTATTGAACACCTCCATGTAGCGTTTCAGGTCGTCGTAGGTCTTGCGGTAGCGTTCGTCGAGCCACGGACTGATGACATATTTCTGGCCCACCGTGGCGGCATCCTCCACCGTCCATTTCCAGAGGTCAGTAAAATCTTTTTTGGTTTCGTCCCAATGTTGCGCGCCCAATACCGTGTGTCCGCTGAGCATTTTCATATCCAGATCGCGCAGCACTTTTTTGAATTCCACCGGCGTGTAGCCATAGAATTTCCGATCCACATAATTGGCATGTTCCACGTAGCGGTAGCCCATCGCGGCCAACTGCTTGAGGGTGCCGAGCGGGTCTTTGCGCATATCATCGCGGATGGAATAAAGTTGAATGCCCATGATTTCCTTGCGCTTCCAAAGGTCAAATGAGGCGGGCATGAAGGCAGCACCCGTCAGTGCCAACGTGCTGGTTTTCAGAAAATTCCTTCTGGAAGGATGGTGTGATGTGTGCATTGTCGGAAGATTGTTTAGATAAAAATGAAACAAACAACATAGTATTTCTTAATGCCTCAAAAATACAATTTTAAAATTCCTGCACTAAGTTTTGTCCATAAAAAATACAGGAAAGTAAGGCAGCCGGACGAATCGCTGACTTATTACATCCGCGCCAATTCCACCGCCACCTGCCCCGCCAGTGCAGCATTGTTACAAACTAGTTCAATATTGGTCGCCAGACTGGTCCCGCCGGTCAGGCTTTCCATTTTGGCCAGCAAATAAGGGGTGGTCGCTTTGCCACGGATGCCATCGCGTTCGGCGGCGGCCAAAGCCTGGGTAATAGCACGTTCCATGTCGTCAAAATCCAGCTGGTGCGCTTCCGGCACCGGATTGGCGATCAGTACGCCGCCGGTCAGGCCCATCGCCCATTTGGTGGCCAATAGTTGCGCGATTTCCAGGGCACTGTCCATTTTATAGTCCACTCGGAATCCGCTGCGGCGGGTGTAAAATGCCGGAAACTCGTCCGTCTGGTAGCCCAGCACCGGTACGCCCTGCGTCTCCAGGTACTCCAGCGTAAGGCCCAGATCGAGGATGCTTTTGGCTCCGGTGCTCACCACTGCCACCGAAGTACGCGCCAGTTCGGGCAAATCAGCAGAAATATCCATCGTATTCGTCGCGCCCCGGTGTACCCCGCCAATACCGCCGGTCGCGAAGACGCGGATGCCCGCCATCTGCGCGAGGATCATGGTGGAAGCCACGGTGGTGGCCCCATCCAGCCCCCGGCTGACGAGGTAGGGCAGATCGCGGCGGCTGACTTTGAGGATGCTGCTGCCACCACGTCCCAGTCGCTCCAGGCCATCGGCAGCCAGCCCGACACACAATCGGCCACTCAAAATGGCGCAGGTGGCGGGCACAGCTCCCGCAGCCCGAACGATGCTCTCCACCCGCCGGGCGGTCTCCACATTTTGTGGGTACGGCATCCCGTGGGCGATAATAGTGCTCTCCAATGCGACCACCGGACGGCGGTCTTCCAGGGCGGCACGCACCTCCGGAGCCAGGAAAAGGAAGTTATTTTTCATTTTAAAAAATTTTTCAGCACAAAGGTTGTGTTTTTGCGGCGTACAAATTTACCTTTGCCGCCGCTTTTAAAAGAAGCAATGCCTCCTTAGCTCAGTTGGTTAGAGCGGCGGACTGTTAATCCGTAGGTCAAAGGTTCAAGTCCTTTAGGAGGCGCCGAAAGCCACTGCAATTGCGGTGGCTTTTTTCTTTGCCCGTTGCGAGTAAGCCCCCCTACCCCCGTAAAGGGCAATGTCGTTGACTTAAGGACCGGAGGGCGGAATTTATTCCGCTTCTTATGGTCTTTCCACGCTTAGGCGGAATAAATTCCGCCCTCCATTCCAGCGTCTACCCTTAAGTCAACGACATTGCCGTAAAGGGGGAGTGCTTCGAGCGGAAGCAAGTTTTTGTGGTTTTCCTTTTTTTGTTTTGCCGTTGGAAGCCGGGATTTCACTTGCATTTCGCTTATTGCCTTTTTATTTTTATTTAATTCAATCTACTCATTATGAGCCTATTAGCCGTTGGCACCGTTGCTTTTGACGATATTGAAACCCCCACCGGACGCGCCGAAAAAGTAGTCGGGGGGGCCTGCACCTATATTGCACTGTCGGCTTCCTACTTTACCCGCCCGGTTCGCATTGTATCGGTAGTGGGCGATGATTTCCCCACGGAAACGCTGGATATGCTGCGCAGTCGCGGCGCCGACCTGGAAGGATTACAGATCCGGGCGGGCGAAAAATCCTTTTTTTGGGCGGGCCGCTATCATAATAATATGAACAGCCGCGACACGCTGGATACGCAACTCAACGTGCTGGCCACCTTCGATCCGGTGGTACCAGCCAGTTATCAGGACACCGATTTTCTGATGCTCGGCAACCTTACTCCGCAGGTGCAGTTGCAGGTGCTGGCCCAACTGAACCGCCGACCCAAGTTGGTGGTGCTGGATACCATGAATTTCTGGATGGATGTGGCTTTGGACGACCTGAAAGTAGTGCTGAAGCAGGTAGATGTGCTGACGATCAATGATGAAGAAGCGCGCCAGCTGTCGGGCAAACATTCGCTGCTCCAGGCCGCTGAGGTGATTCACGACATGGGACCCAAGTATTTGATTATCAAGAAAGGCGAACATGGCGCACTGCTCTTCAGCGGCATGGAGAAATTCTACGCTCCCGCCCTGCCCCTGGCCGAAGTCATAGACCCGACCGGCGCGGGCGATACTTTTGCCGGTGGTTTTATTGGCTATCTGGCCCAAACGGGCGATATTTCGTTCGCCAATATGAAACGGGCCGTGATCCACGGTTCGGCGATGGCTTCGTTTTGTGTGGAAAAATTCAGCATCGAGCGGCTGCAGGAACTGAATACCGAAATGATTCAGGACCGCGTACAACAATTTGCCAATCTTGTGCATTTTTAGGTCTTTGGATATCAGTCTTTGGTCTTTAGTGCTGGTTCGTTTGGCTGTGGCCGGGAATTTTTAGGGCTGTTGTAACTAAAGACTAATCCCCAAAGACCAAAGACCTTTTCAAAACTATTCAACTCCTTCCATCATGTTAGAAGATCTCTTTGGCAACCTGCAAAAACAGCAGGAAGAAATGCAACAAAAACTGGCTAATTTTCAGGTAGAAGCGGAAGCGGGCGACGGCGCGGTCACGGTGAAAGCCGGGGCTGATATGCACCTGAAAAACATAAAAATTGATCCCAGCAAACTGGACATGAGCGATACCGAGCAACTGGAAGACCTGGTGCTGGAAGCCGTGAATCGGGTGCTGGAACTAGCCCGCGATAAGGCCAGTCTGGAAAGCAATAAACTCCTGCAGCAGATGATGCCCGGCGGCGACTTTGGTGCCATGCTCCGGCCATAAGAGGCTGTTTTAAAACCCCTCACCGGGCGCAAAATCCTGCCTTTCGCCGCTATATTTTGCTTTATTTTTAGCGAATAGACTCGGCTATGCACTAAAAATAAATCTTCATCTATCGCCAAAATTCAGGCCTTTTCGCTCCGTTCAAGGTTTTAAAACAGCCTCTAAGCAACCCGCGAATACAGTTTGGCATCTTCTTCGCTGCATACTTTGGCGAAAGAGACAGCGTTCATAACCGCAGGACAAAGGCGACCACGTTTGTCTCTTAATTGCCTGCCTGCAATGGTCAGGGCGAAAAATTCTCCGCTGTTTTCCAAAAACTCGATACCTGAATGCGTATATTTCTTCTCTTTATTCTCCTCAGTTTCCAAAGTGTTCTGTTCGGCCAAACCGTCTCTGAAAAGTTGGAAGCCTATTTTCCTTTCCAGGGTTGCCGGCTGTCCGACGAGAGCGGTAATGGCTCCAGTGGGGCCATTCTGGGCGACACCAACTGCGTATGCGGTGTTCGGGATACGGCCCTCTATTTCGATGGCACCGGCGATGCGCTGCTGCTGGTGGGTCCGCTGGCCAATATTTTTACCACCAGTGATTTTACCGTCGGATTTTACATGCGGCTGACCGATACCGAAGAAATCGGTGGTGCGCAACTGGTGATGGCCAAACAGGCCGACTGTAATACAAAAGAGGCTTTTTGGGTGCGCTATTCGCAAAAAACGAACACTATTTCGTCGTCTATCAGCGAAAATGATACCCTGATTGCCACCGTGCAGGCGAAATTGCCTGCTCAGTGCTGGCACTATATTACGCTGGTACGCAGCAATGCCCGCTACTCTTTGTACGTGAATGGGGTGCTGCGCGATACCAAAACCTCCAGGGCGCGCATTGACCTGACTTCTACTTCCCCGCTGAAAGTTGCTGTGCCCGTCTGTCCCATTGACCAGGCCTTTCATGGTACGCTGGACGAACTGCGCTTCTACAGCAAAGCCCTGAACGAAGACGAAATAAACCGCCATAATCTGTACCCGGATAACATTGTCAACGGCGATACGCTGATCTATCTCGGCAACTCCCTGCAGGCCATGACTTCCCAATCCTGTGCGCAGCAGTATTCCTGGACACCAACAGACGGCGTATCCGATCCCACTTCTCCCAATCCTACCATTACTCCGACCGTACCGACCACCTATTATCTGACTACGGCCTATACGGACGATACCGGGCGATGCCAATCCAGGGATAGCCTGGTGGTAAACGTCATAGACCCTGATACGCTGGATTGCAATAAGATCTTCATTCCCAGCGCGTTCACGCCCGGTAGTTCTTTCGGTCGCAATGATGTATTCGGTATCAGTAATCCATTTGTGGTCACTGATTTCATTTCCTTCGAGGTTTTCGACCGCTGGGGTGGGCGCGTATTCGCCGCTAGAGATGCAGAAGACAAATGGGATGGGGCAGCGCAAGGTCAGCCGCTCAATCCAGGGGTGTTTTTGTACCGCCTGAGTTATACCTGCAATGGTGAAAAACGGACAAAAACCGGCAGTGTGACGCTGTTGCGCTGATGATATGACCGATTTTTCCAGCCTGTTGGCAAAAAGAAAAGCCCGGAGACACTTTTGTCCCGGGCTTTTTTTCACTAACCATTTCTATTGTATGAAGCAATCAGGTACTTGCGAAACCTGTGCCAAATCTGTTGCGTCGGCCAGAACGGCGACTTTTCTTACACAGCATTCCCAACAATTGCTTCTATCCGACACTTTTTTGCATAAAAAAACCCTGTCCGAATATTACTACTCGACAGGGACAAAACAAAAAACAAACACTATGAACAAATAGTAAAGTCGTGTGTAGTTTCCCAGAGAAAAGGCCTGCCAGCAAATGTATTATACTTGCGGCGGTTAGTTCAATCCAAGGTTCTTAAAAATAATCATTATGCCTGAAATAAGGGTTTTTCTGCCCCTGGCATTGGCTTTCAGCCTGATAGCCTGCCAATCTTCATCGGATAAAAATGCGAATCAGCCCCCTACCTCACAAACCACTGGCCAAAATACTGCTGCTCCCGCTGGAATGGTAATTTTTCGGCAAAATTGCGTCATTTGCCACGGTGCAGATGGCCAATTGGGCCTCAATGGAGCAAAGGACCTCAGCAAAAGCGAACGCCCCCTGGAAGAACGCATCCAGATCATCACACATGGCAAAAATTTAATGGCCCCATTTCAGACTATCTTGTCGCCCGAAGAAATAGCGGCGGTGGCCACCTACACGCTCACTTTGAAAAAATGAATGTGGACAATGGGACAAAAAATGTGGTAAATAAAAAGGAATGTGATCAATGGGATAAATGTGGCCAATAAAAATGAATGTGGCCAATGAGAGAGGATGTGGCCAATGGGACAAAAAATCTGGTCAATGGGATGATATGTGTCAATGGCACAGAATCCCGATGAAAATACCGGATAGGGAACGTGTAAAAAATAATTTGTGAAGTTTCGTTTTTCTTAGTTGTCATGTCGTAACGGAGTGAAGACATCCACACAAGCCAGGTAATCTGGAATTTCCTAATGAAGGCCTGTTAATCACTTGGCTTGTGTGGATGTCTCCGTTTCTCTACGACATGACAACTCAACACGAAGACACCATTAATAACTTATTCTTTACACGTTTCTAGATAGTGCTCCATACAAAGCTGTAGTCACATTGGCCACATTTAAAATATTGACCACATTAAATTTAAATTAATACATGACAAAAGACGATTTAATCCTGGTGACCGGCGGCACCGGCTTTCTTGGCTCCTACTTGCTGCGCATGCTGGTACGGCAGGGTTTACGCGTTCGGGCCCTGCGACGTGCCAGCAGCCCGATGGATTTGGTGCAGGAAGTGGCCGGACAAATAGAATGGGTGGAAACCGATGTGAATGACATACCCAATCTGGATGCGGCTTTTGAGGGCGTCACCCACGTTTTTCATTGCGCGGCCATCGTGTCGTTTCATCCCCGCGATCTGCGCCGCATGATGCAGATCAATGTGGAAGGCACTGCCAATGTGGTCAATATGGCCCTGGAGCATCAGGTAAAGAAACTGGTCCATGTGAGCAGCATAGCCGCGCTGGGGCGTACCAAAGAGCGGCCCGACCTCGAAGAAACGGCCAAATGGGTGACCAGCAAATCGAACAGCCAGTACGCCATCAGCAAGTATTTGGCGGAGCAGGAAGTCTGGCGCGGTCAGGCGGAGGGCCTGAATACGGCCATCGTGAATCCGGCGATCATACTGGGCAGTGGCTTCTGGGATTTGGGCTCGGCGCGTTTTTTCAAACAGGTGGACGACGGTCTGAAATTCGCCCCCATTGGTCGCTCCGGTTTCGTGGATGTGCGGGATGTGGCTGCTTTTATGATCCGGTTGATGGAGAGCGAGGTAAGCGGTCAACGCTATGTGCTGAGCAGCGAAAACATGGATTACAAACGGTTTTTCCAGATCATCGCTGATGCGCTGCACACCAAACCACCCTTCATTCGGGTGACGCCACTGTTGGCCGAAGTGGCCTGGCGCGTGGAATGGCTGAAAGAAAAAATCATCGGCGGCGACCCCATGGTGACCAAAGAAAGTGCCCGCGCCAGCGTGTCCAGATTTTTTTACCACAATGAGAAGTCGCTCGCTTTTGGTTTTCAGTACCGGCCATTGGAACAAACCATCCGGGAGACGGCGGCGCAGTTTTTGACCGCCAAAAAAGACCATTTATCGCCCGCAGTGTTACCAATTTGAAGATTGCGAAACTTTTCGCCCTCAACTTTTCGTTTCTTTGCCCCGTATGGAACAACCAAAATTTACCATTGATAAACAACGCATGCGCGAGCGCCGGACGGCGTTGGAACTTATCCGTGTGCGTCTGAAAGAAGATTTTGTCGGCATTGATGACATCATTGACAACCTCCTGGACTATATTCAGATCTGGTACCTGATGCCAGAAATTCTCACCCGCCCGATCATTGTGTGCCTGTGGGGCATGACGGGCGTTGGTAAAACCGATCTGGTACGTAAACTGGTGAATTACCTTGATTTTCAGGAACGTTTCGCGGAAGTAGAACTTGGCAACACGGACAACACCAGTTATTTTAGCAGCGTGACCGCCATTTTGAAAGCCAACGGCATCACCGATGGCAAACCCGCCATTGTGCTTTTTGATGAAATTCAGCGGTTTTACACCGTCGAGCAGGACGGCGCGCCGGTGTCGGGCACCAAGTTCACCGATTTCTGGGAGTTGCTGAGCGATGGCCGTTTGGCCCGCCGCGAGAAGGACGATCTCGACTATTATATCAGCGATTTTATGTTCAATCAGCGGCAGCGCGCCCGCCGCCCCGCCGATATGCCTCCCGATAATGAAGACCCGCTGTTCGATACTGTGGGCATCTGGGAAGCACGGAATTTGAAAAAAATGCTGGATTTGCAGGAGGACGTGGTGGACATCGCCGACATGAGCAAAAAGCAAATGCTCGACCTCATTATGGAGGCCAAAAGTCGTAAACGCGTGTTCGAGCCGGTGGACTATAGCCAGACGTTGATCCTGATCAGCGGTAACCTGGACGAGGCTTTCCAAATGGCCACCCACACGTCCGATAGCGAGGTGGACGCCGATATTTACCACGCTTTTACCAAGAAAATAACGGCGGTGGACATCAAAAATGCCCTGACCCGGCGGTTTCGCCCGGAGCAGGTAGCGCGTTTTGGCAACATCCACCTGATTTATCCCAGCCTGCGTAAAATCAATTTTGAAACCCTTATTCGCAAGGAAGTAGGCAAAATAATGGTGCGCACCGAAGAGAACCTGGGCGTAAAAATCGAAGTGAGCGAAAATATTTACCACTTGATTTATCGCAATGGCGTGTTCCCGGTGCAAGGGGTGCGCCCGGTATTCAGCAGCGTGACGGACATTCTGGAAACCAACCTGAGCAAGTTCCTTTTTGAAGCCCTGAACGAGGATTTTCACTTTCTGGCCATTGACTACGACAATGACGAACAGACCATTATGGCCAAAATTGGCGACAAGGAAATGCGCATTCCGTTCACCGGACGCATTGACAAAATTCGTCAGGGCAATATTGACGATGTGGTCGCCAACGTGAGTGTACATGAGGCCGGTCACGCGGTAGCGTACATCGTGCTCTTCGGCCTGGCGCCGCTGCAACTCAAGTCAAAAGTGGCTAGCAGCTATGCTTCCGGTTTTACGTTTCCACACGAAATATACGAGACCAAAGAAAGTATTGTCAAGAAAATCACCGTTTTCCTGGCGGGCGGCATTGCCGAAGAGATCGTTTTTGGTGAACTGAACGCTACGGTGGGCCGCCTCAACGACCGCGAACAAGCCTCCATGCTGAGCATGGATTACATCCGCCGTTACGGTTTTGATCCGCAGTTCCAGGCCAATTATTCGCTCGAATATGCCTGGGCGATGGACAAATTTGATACTGATAAAGAGGTCGAAAAAATGATTTCCGGGCTGGTGGCTGATACACGCGCCCTACTGAATAATCACCGCGAACTGCTGCTCGCTTTGTCCCGTGAACTGCATTCCAAAGGCAGTCTGGATGCCAAAGATGTAGCCCCCATTGCGCAGCAGCACGGGTTGACGGCAGAAATCCGGGAAGAAGGATATTTGCACTTGCCGGGGTATCGGGAGAAGATGGGAGGGTAAAAAGCAAGGGGCAAATTAGCAAATGGAGCAACGTGATATCCGGCTTTTGGGCGGGAGGGCAAAAAAGCAAAAGGCAATGATTTGTGTCGCTCTTTGCATATTTGCCCTTTGCCTTTTATTTTCTTGTTCTCTACCAACGAATCAACGCGCTGGCCCAGGTGAAACCGCTGCCAAAGGCGGCCAGGCAAACCAGATCGCCGGGCTGCACTTTACCCGCTTCCCAGGCTTCGCAGAGCGCAATCGGAATAGAGGCCGCCGTGGTGTTTCCGTATTTTTGAATATTGTTCCACACCTGATCGTCGCGCAGGCCGAGCGTCTTTTGCACGAATTGGCTGATGCGCAGATTGGCCTGATGCGGGATCAGCATATTAATATCGGAGACCTGCAAACCCACCTCTTTCAATGCCTCGCGGATCACTTCCGGGAATTTTTGCACCGCCAGTTTAAAGACAAACGGGCCGTCCATCGTGGGGAAGGTCAGGCCATCCTCCATCATTTTCGGAGTGAGGAACATCCCGCCGTAGGTATCAGGGGCCGGGTAGCCCAGGTCCACCTCTTCCCCGGTTTTCTTTTGGTGGTAACCGCCGTGGGCACCCGGGTTGATGTAGGATAGTTTTTCCGCGTAGGTGCCATCGGAATGGAGTTTGGTGGTGAGGATGCCGCGATTGGGCTCTTCGGTGGGCTGGAGGATGACCGCCCCGGCCCCGTCGCCGAAAATGACCGTCACATTGCGGCCCCGCGTACTGAAATCGAGCCCCATCGAGTGCATTTCGGAGCCGACCACCAGTACGTTTTTGTACATCCCCGTTTTCACAAACTGGTCGCCGATGGACAGCGCGTAGATAAAGCCGCTGCATTGATTGCGTACATCGAGCGCGCCCACTTCGCCTTTGGTAATGCCCAGTTCGCGTTGCATCAGCACCCCGCAGCCTGGAAAATAGTAGTCCGGGCTAAGCGTGGCAAAAATGATAAAATCTACTTCGTTGGGCGTAATACCGGCCCGTTCGCAGGCAATACGCGCGGCAGCGGCCCCCATCGAAGAGGTGGTCTGTTCATGCTTCACACCGTACCGCCGCTCCTGAATGCCGGTCCGTTCCTGAATCCAGGCGTCCGTAGTGTCCATCACTTGGGTGAGTTCGTCGTTGGTGACGATGCGTTCCGGGAGGTAGTGGCCGATGCCGGCTATTTTGCTGTGGGTCATGTGTGGTGGTGGCTATTTGATGAGGATTTTATTTTGAAAAAGAAGAATAAATCCTGTGAAGGCAACAAAGGTAGAACCAAACCATCTTGACAGGCTGATTTTTTTGTTGTTGGTTTGTTTTCTTCCATGTTTCAACAAATAAGGGGCGCATAAGTAGAATTGAAAGCAGTGAAGAAAACAGAATCCGTACATTGGCTGCCAATTAGGCAATAAAAACTATGGTTTGAATAAGACCGAAATTTTTGAAAATTCGTTGGTTATAGGGATCAATAAGAAATAATTTGCGAGGTTTCCTGCCGTCTTGGTCGTCCTGTTGCAACGGAGTGCAGACATCCACACAAGCCAGGTAATCCAGCATTTCCTGGCCAAGGGCATTTCTAATAACCTGGCTTGTGTGGATGTCTCCGTTGCTCTACGACATGACAACTCAACGCGAAGACGTAGGTAACTAAATTTTTATCCGTTCCTTAAAGCAAAGTACTTACTTGCCGCCTCAAAATAATTCATCATTCATCATTCATAATTTATCATTCCCCTTGTATTTAACCAACCGTTTCTTCTGGCTTTTTGGCGCCATTACCGTTGTGTTCGCGATGGCGTATCCGTTTGGGCTGCTGTTGCCGCTGGCCAAAACGGGTTTCTTCGTGGCCCTCGCCCTAGTGGCAGTGGATGCGGCCTTGCTGTTTTTACGTCGCCCGCAGGTGGATTGCCAACGGACGCTCAACGCGGTGTTTTCGCTCAGCGACCCGAATCCGGTGCGCATCCATCTGGCCAATCGGGGCGCGTTACACCTGCACTTGACCGTAGTGGACGAACTGCCCGTCCAGTTTCAGCGGCGCGATTTCGAGGTGCAGCTGGCCCTGCCGCCAGGGGAGCCCTACCAGTTGGAGTACCCGCTGGTGCCAATGACGCGCGGGGTATTTGCCTTCGGCCACATCAACGTTTTTGTGGCTACGCGCCTGGGTCTGGTGGAGCGCCGGCTGGTGTATAAACAGCCGCAGGAGGTGAACGTCTATCCGTCCATTATCCAGATGAAACGCTACGAACTGCGGGCCATGCACCAGATCGCCCACGACACGGGCGTGAAAAAAATGCGGCGCATCGGGCATAGTTATGAGTTCGAGCAGATCAAAAACTACGTGGAAGGCGACGATTTTCGCAGTGTAAATTGGAAGGCTTCGGGCCGGCGGGGCACCCTCATGGTGAACCAGTATGAAGACGAACGTAGTCAGCAGGTGTATTGCATTGTGGATAAAAGCCGGGCTATGCGGATGCCCTTCGAGGGCCTGAGCCTGATGGATTACGCGATCAATACCGCACTGGCGATCAGCAATATTATTCTGCGTAAGCAGGACAAAGCCGGGCTGCTCACTTTCTCGGACGTGATCGGGGCAACTATTAAAGCCGAGCGCGACAGTGGCCAACTCAGCCGCATTCTGGAATCGCTGTACCGCGAAAAAGAACGTCCCGGCGAGTCGAATTACGAACTGCTGTACGAGGCCGTCCGGCGCCTGATCGGTGCGCGGTCGCTGCTGTTGTTGTTTACCAATTTCGAAAGTTCCTATGCTTTGGAGCGGGCCTTGCCGACGCTACGGCGACTGAGCCGCTCGCACTTATTGGTCGTCGTGTTTTTTGAAAACACCGAAATTCGCCGTCTGGTGCAGGAAGATGTGCGCAAAACCGCCGACATTTATCGGCAGACGGTGGCTAAGCAGTTTTTGCAGGAAAAGAAGGAAATGGTACAGAAACTGCGGCAATACGGTATTCAGGCCATTTTGACTAAACCACAGGATTTGACGCTGAATACGATTAATAAGTATTTGGAATTGAAGTCGCGGGGGTTGATTTGATGCCCAGAAGCCACAGAAAGCTATCTTTGTGGCTGATATTAATCCCTATGCACCGCTTCTTCCCTTTTCTTCGATTGACAAATTGGCGCGTTTTGCTCCTCTGTTGCCTGTGCGCCTGCCAATCGCCCGCGCCCGACGCAGCACACCTCGCGCTACGGACTGCGCTGGCCAAAGCCGATAGCCTGCCTGCCGATCAGGTCCATGCGCTGGCTTTGACCTTGCCCGCTGCCAATATTCAGGATTCATTTTATGCTCAAGTGTTCCATCGGCTGGATAGTACGATGCAGATCGACCTTCTCCGGCAAAACCTGGAATATTATCAGCGTTTGCGCGGTGGTCATCCCGGCCCCGATGCGCTGCTGCTGTTTAGATATAGTGGAATTGATATTTTGGAAGGCAATGCAGCGGCCGCCGAAGCAAAAGCGCAGCAGGCACTGGATTTGCCGGGCGTAAAAAAAGATACCGTTCTTTATCGTGACCTGTTGATCACCTTAGGAAGCAGCCGAAGATCGCAGGGGAAGCTATTGGAATCTACCGACGCCTACATACAGGCTTTGCAGTTGGCGGAAGCGGGCCGAAGTAGATTAGATATAGCCGATAATTACTTGAATTTGGCGCAAAATTACATGATTGATGAGAACGCGACCAAAGCGCAGGAATATGGACAGCGCGCCTTGCTAGTGTATCAACAATTACAGGACACGCTATATCAGGCACACTGCTATCTTTTGCTGGGCAGGGCGAATATGGCGGAGAAAGACACCAGCGTTGCCTTAGCGCAGCTAGAAAAATCCGTGGAACTACGGGAGAAAGTACAAGATCCCGGCAGTTTGATAGAAGGGTATCTGGCTTTATCCGATCAACTCTCTTACATGGAGCAGCATGAGCGGTCGTATCGGGCTGCCGAAATGGCCATGCAGTGGTACCAAAAAGCACCCATACCTTTTTGGCAAAGCAATGTAGAACACATGCTGGGGGTATCGCTTTACCACTTGGGACAGAAAGAATCTGCCAAAATCCACCTCTTGGCGGCCCTGTACGCTGCTCAACGCGCTCATCAGACAAAGGGCATACAACGAGCCTATGAGCATTTAGCCGTGGTTTTCAAAAAAGAAGGCCGTCCCGTCGAAGCCCTTGATTATTTTGAAAAAAGCAGTGCTCTGAAAGACAGCCTTTTTTCCATAGAGAGAGAAAAGAGCACGCAAGAACTAAATATCCGCTACGAAACGGCAAAAAAAGAAGCGCGCATTGCGGAAGTAGAAAAACAGCAGCAAATCACTTACCTCTGGGGAGCAGTTAGTTTTTTAACCTTAATAATAGCCCTGGGAGCCGTCATATTTCTATTCATGCGGGTGCGTCAGCGTCGCCGGGAGCTGGAGCAAGCGGCCCAACTGGCAGAAACAAGGGCTTTGCTGCAAGATCAGGCACTCGCGCGTTCAGCCACAGCCCTACAGAATAAAGACGAAGAACTGGCCCAATCTACCCAATTGCTTGATCTGAAAAACCAACTCATTGCTGACCTGGAAATGCGCATTGCTGAGCACAAGCCACCCACCGAAAACGCGGACGCTGCGCCCCTGGAGACCATGCCACTCTACAGCATGAAAATCCTGACCGAAGCCGACTGGCAACACTTTCGCGACGGCTTTGAGCAAAGTTTTCCGGGTTTTCTATATCACCTTCGCTCGCATTTGCCGCCGTTGACGACCAGTGAGACGCGCTTGTTTCTGCTTCTCAAACTGGGCTTCGATACCCGGGAAATAGCGGGCATATTAGGCATATCCATAGAGAGCGTCTGGAAAAGCCGGCAACGGCTGCGCAAGAAACTGGCTTTGAAGGAAACCATAGATTTCGACGAGTTTATACGCACGTTTCGGTAAGAGGCTGTCGCAAAAACGGCCTTAACTGCCCATTCCCTTTTGCCGGAGCAAAGACATGGAGCTCAGCATACCCGTTTGTCCAAAAGCAAACAGGTTGTCGCCTTTCCGCTCCCGCAGGTATTTCTGCATAGCACGACAGTCGTTTTCGCTCACACCCAATTCCCGGGCGACTTTATTTTCCTCTATCCCCAGTTCCATCAAGCCCAGACACAACACCCAGGTTTTCAAAGGGGGGTGCAGGTCCTGAAAAATAGTGTTCGTCAGGTCGTCGTAGTAGCGCTGACAAGCCTTGCATTGGTAGCAGTGTAAGTATTCACACTTTGCATGCTGGCCCTGGCGACGATGGGACATGCTGTTGCAATAGGGGCATTTAACCCCCTCCGACCACCGGAGTTCCCGCAGCCTTTCGTAACACAGCCGGTCGTCAATGACATCCTTTAATTTTGGTAACATGGTTCTTGTAAATTTACATAGTGATGAAAGGGAAAGCGGGACGCACAACCGGGTACATTTTCTCCATTTGCCCGGAGTCAAACAAGTCTTGCCACCGTCGGAACACGATGGGAATGTAATAGACCAGGAAGAAGGAGAAACAAGTCAGACCGTAGGAAGATAGAAAGAAGTAACGGACGATCTGCTCAGAAGTACGTCATGCAGCGGATTAAAAACGCCACAAAACAAGAGAATAAATGATAAAATATTCTTTTTTACAGGTGGACAAAAACTCGGACAAATAATAAAACGTTGATAATTAATTTTTTAAATAGCAAAAAATGTATTTATGTATGTCTTGGGGCTAATATTCAATATAATTATCAGGCATTTGGGATTGAAATCGCGGGAATGGTTTTCCTCAACGTCGCACCCGAAACTCCCCCAAATCCAGCACAAACCCCGGTAACACTTCCTCTCCCGAAAGTTGCTGGTCAAAACCCTCCACTTTATCCACCGTACCATCGGCACGATAGACCCAGGCGGTCTCGCTATATGGATCAAGTAACCAAGCCAAACGTACGCCGCTTTCCATCCAGATATCCAGCATTTTTTTTCGCACTATTTCTAGTCTATCCGTACTGGAACGGATTTCGACGATGAAATCTGGTACGGCTGGGATGAACCGCTGTTCAATATCTTCAGCGGAAAGCAAGCCTAAGGTGGCTTCGGACAACCAGGCGACATCGGGACTTTTAGTAGCACCTGAAGGCAGGTCGAAACCGCCAGTGGAGCCATAGGTAGCACCGCCATAGTAGTCGGACCAGTTTTTTACTCTTTGACCAATAGTAACTTCGCGGTTAGAAGAACCGCCGTAGGTAGGGGGCATAAGTGTTACAAATCCGTTGGGTTCACGTTCAAATTGGTGCTCCGGGAATAGTTCGACGAGTTTCAAAAAATTCTCCTTCGTCACATCTTCCAAAGAAATAACGGGCGACAAAGACAGCAGGTCTTTCACGCGGTTATCCACCTGAGTAGCAGCAGTAGCAGTCATAATCGAAGCAATTGGTCAAATAATTTTAACGCAAGTTACGAGAATCGCCCCTGACAGGCAATAACTTATACCTCATAACTCATAACTCCCTGCGTCATTGGCACATACAAATCCCCGTTCAATACATTCCTGGAAATAACAATCCGCTGCACCTCCGAAGTGCCTTCGTAGATCTGGGTGATTTTAGCATCGCGCATCAGCCGCTCCACGTGGTATTCTTTGACAAAACCGTAACCACCGTGGATTTGCACCGCTTCCACGGTATGGCGCATGGCCACGTCCGAAGCGAACAGTTTGGCCATGGCGGCGGCCTGATCGTAATTCATATCCTGATCTTTTATCACGGCTGCGCGCTGTACCAACAGGCGGGCCGCTTCGATTTCGGTGGCCATATCGGCTATTTTGAAAGCAATCGCCTGGTGCTGACTGATCGGTTTTCCGAAGGCTTCGCGCTCTTTGGCGTAGGCGACGGACAACTCGTATGCCCCTGCGGCGATGCCCAAGGCCTGTGCGGCAATACCAATCCGGCCGCCGGAGAGGGTTTTCATGGCGAATTTGAATCCAAATCCGTCTTCGCCAATCCGGTTTTCCTTGGGCACTTTCACATCGGAATACATGATGCTGGTGGTGTCCGACGAGCGAATACCGAGTTTGTCTTCCTTCGCGCCGATGGCCACGCCCGCCCAATCGCTTTCCACGATCAGCACGTTGATGCCCCGGTGTTTTTTGCTCACATCGGTCTGCGCCATCACGAGGTGGACTTTGGAAGTCGCGCCGTTGGTGATCCAGTTTTTGGTGCCGTTCAGCAGGTAGTGGTCGCCCATATCCACGGCGGTGGTGCGCTGACTGGTCGCGTCGCTGCCGGCTTCAGGTTCCGACAGGCAAAATGAGCCGATCCATTCGCCGGTGGCCAGTTTGGGCAGGTATTTTTGCTTTTGCTCTTCGGTGCCGTATTGCTGAATGCCCCAGCACACCAGCGAATTATTCACCGACATAATGACCGAGCAGGAATTATCCACTTTGGAGATTTCTTCCATTGCCAGCACGTAGGAAAGCGTGTCCATGCCGCCGCCGCCGTATTCGGGCGGGATCATCATGCCGAGGAAACCGAGTTCGCCCATCATTTTGACTTGTTCGTAGGGATAAATACCCTTGCTGTCGCGCTCGATGACGCCGGGTTTCAGTTCATTCTGGGCAAATTGGCGGGCGGCTTCCCGAACGGCTAAATGTTCTTCGGTAAGATGAAACATGGTGGTGGTAGCGTCGTATGTTAGGTGCTGAATGTGGTGGATTTGAGCGGCAAAATTACGTGATTAATGCCCAAATACTCAACAAATTGGTTAGAAATGGTGCAGGTTATTTCCTAACATTCATTGCTCACATCAAGCACATTGGCCACATTTACCCAATTGCCCACATTAAACACATTGTCCACATTTGCTCCAATTGCCCACATTAATTTACAGATTCAGCCAATACACCACTTTCAGCACCAGTGCCTTGTTTTTCGGCGCAAAAAAACGCACCCGCGTATTGGCAATGGGTTCCGCAAAAGAATTGTCAGTATAGACTAAAAATACATCCGATACCGGCGCAAAACGCCACTGTAAACGGGTGTTAATGTTGAAGTTATTCGCCTGCGTATTGTATTGGAAGAAAGCACTGGCAAACAACGAACGGCTAAAAGCCAGCTCCGCCCGCGAGCCGATCAACCAGAAATCCGCCGATGCGTAGGGCTGCGGCAGACGGATGCGGTCATAATTGGCACTAATGGCGAAAGTGCCCCACGGCTGCCAGCGGTAGGACAGTTCCCCGTCCACACTCCAGCCCGGTCCATTGAAATATTGTCCGGCGCCCACTTCCAACGAGCCTTGCAGATCGTGGCTGCTGCTGCTCGCATATTCGACAAACCAACCGGAGTAATTGTAACCGCCAATGGGTAGCGGCAGAGTGCCATCGGCGTACAAATTGGTTGGGTCGAATGGCTCAAACAAGTACGTGAAAGTATTGTACAGGCCAACGGAGAGGCTTGATTGATCCTGAAAATTGAACCCTCCGAAAAGGGCCAGGTCCCGGTCGGTTTCCTTAAAGGTGAGGCTGCGTGACAGCGTTCCTTCTATGCCCACATTAAGAGTATTGATAAAAGATTTTTGGGGGTAGAAAGTCCAGCCTATGCCCGGATAGAACTCCTGGTAACCTATGCGTGGCACAAAACCAACCTCCGCCGTATAAGTGCTGTCCACCAGCAAATAGCCCAGATTGGCGTTGAAATGCCGGTCGCGATAACCCAGAAAACTGGCCGCCGTCTGGCCGCGCCGTTGCGGATCGGGCGAAAAAGAGCGGTGATAATACCATTCGCCTTCCCAGCGATTGTCTTTGGAAAAAAGATTGTACTCCAGACCCGCCACGCGGTTCCAGGGCTGGATACCCGCCTTTTGTTCGTCCGAAAGCGAGCCAATCAACTGCTGTTTATTCACCACAATGGCACTCAGTGCGCTCCTTTCAAACATCTTTTTCGACACCGTGGCCACTGTAAAATTCGCCGCAGGCAGCACCTCATCGGCACTCCAGTTCACGCGCCGGGTCTGCATGTTCAATAGTCCAATGCGCCATTGATCGTTCAGTTTACCGCTCAGGCGCGCCCCGGCCAGGATGGGCACTGTTTCCCCGCGATCCTTCACCGGATTGTAGCCAATACCGATGCGGCGCGAAAAAAACGGGCGGGTACTCGGAAAGCCGAACGTGGCAAACAAGTCGCGGTTTTCCAGAAAAAACTGCCTTCTTTCGGGGAAAAACAACTCAAAACGACTCAAATTGGTCACCTGCTCGTCCACTTCCACCTGCGAAAAATCGGGATTAATCGTCAGGTCGAGGTTCAGCGAGGGCGTGACCGCGATTTTCATATCGCCGCCCGCGTTGCCCTTCCAGGTGTCGGGACGGCCGGTCACTGCCAGCGATTGGTCGTCGCGCAAATAATCCAGGCCATAACTGCCGATCACGTAGGGAATAAGGGCCACGTTGGCACCGGGCTTGGGCGGCGGCTCGTCCCAGATGAGGGTGCCGGTGAAAGCCAGATTATTAGCCTCGAACTGCTGGGCCACCGGGTACCAGGTGCTGACCTGCCAGTTTTTTAGGTAGGTACGCACGAAATTGATGTGCCACGAATTTTCCGCCGCCGCCACCGTGTAGCGCAGGGTTTTGAACGGAATGGCGACCTCGATGATCCAGTGATCCGCACTGGCTTGCACCGCCGAATTCCACTTATTGTCCCAGTCATAACTCTGGTTGGTACCATTGTCCAGCAGGGCCTCGCGCTGCACATTTAAGGGGTTTACACCAAATAAAAAACCGTTCAGGCCGTCTTTGGAAGGGTCGAAAAGAAAATTCAGCACGTCGCTGGTGCCGGGCTCGAAATCGCGTTTCAGGCTCTGCACAGTGTAATCAGCGCGGGGCTCGTAACACACCGCCGCGATGTACAGGTATTTGTCATCAAAAGTCAGTTGCACCCTGGTTTGCAGTTCGGCCAGGCCCGTATCTACCGGGAATTGTTTGCGAAAACCAGACGCCGTCTCCGCCGTTTGCCAGGCGGCTTCGTCGAGTACGCCATCTAATTGTATGGGGGTCTTTGACTTATGAATATGCAATACGTAGTTACTGTCCACTGCGGCGGTACGGCCATCCTTTTGGGCAAACAGACCCGTAACACAACAAAGCGCAGCAAAAAACAACAAAGCAAATTTCATGGCGGATATTTGCGGCGAAAATACAGCGAGCGGTATTGCACTTTTACTTTCCCATCCGCTATTAAGCCTGATCAAAGTGAATTTAGTCTGATTTGTCTAAAACATTCTTTGCAGCCAAAAACTGATTTTGAATAAAAATAAAACTCTAATGAACTGATAATCACCCCTTATCAACAATCTCCACTTTCTCAACGACCTCAACCCTTTTTCATATGATCCTCGTCACCGGCGGCCACGGCCAACTCGGCCAATGTTTTCAACAGATAGCGGCACAGCATTCCAAATACTCATTCATTTTCAATGATTTCCAGGAACTGGACATCACGGATCGTAAAGCCGTGCATCATTTTTTTGAGGCGCGCCGTACCGAAAAAATCCGCTGGTGCATCAATTGCGCGGCCTACACCGCCGTGGATAAGGCCGAAACGGAACCGGAACGCGCCAAACAGATCAACGTGACCGGTGCCAAAAATCTGGCCGCCGCCTGTGCTGCGCAGGGCATTCCGTTCATCCAGCTCAGTACCGACTATGTGTATCATAATCAACAGAATACGCCGTTTTGCGAAGGCGATCCCGTGCGCCCGAAAAGCGTGTATGCCCGCACCAAATTAGATGGTGATCTGGCTGCGCTGCGCGCCAATCCGCTGACGATGATTATTCGTACTTCGTGGGTCTATTCGCAATTCGGCCACAATTTTGTGAAAACCATGCTCCGGCTGGGTGCCGAAAAGCCGACCTTGAATGTGGTTTTTGACCAAATTGGTACGCCTACTTACGCACCCGATCTGGCGGATGCTATTTGGCAGATTATTTTAAAAGTAGAAAATATGCGGCTGGAAGTAGAAGCCCTCGCCGGGGTGTGGCACTATTCCAACGAAGGCGTTACGAGTTGGTATGATTTCGCGCAGGCCATTATGGAACTAAAAAATCTGCCTTGTCGGGTTTTGCCCATCGAAACGAAGGACTTTCCGACACCTGCCCAGCGACCGCCATTTAGTGTATTGAATAAAGGAAAAATCAAGGCCGCTTTCGGGCTGGACATACCGCACTGGCGGGAGAGTTTGAAAAGATGCCTGGCGAAATTTTAAAATTTATTTAATATATAAATGCTTGTAATTTAAATTATTGATAAAAATTTCGTAACTACCTCCCCCGGCCTGCGGCCACCCCCTCCAAAGGGCAGGGCTGTTAAGTTCTCCTGAATTTTGGAAGGTCAATGATGATGAGGCAAATTTTGTTTTGTTTTAGATTTTTTTGAAAGTTTTTGACAACGTTACGAGGTTATTTTCTTTTAAAAGCCA
>JANPIV010000017.1:0-144523 GCA_031425155.1 Saprospirales bacterium
TGTTTTTTTTTTGTTTTTTCGCGGTTTCGGCTTTTTGGGGGTCGGCGGCCGGGTACCCCCATTCGGTGTTCCGCCCCCACCCCACCCCCCCTCCTTGTTCCGCCAATCAAAACATTTTGGGTTCAAGCCCCGCAACTGGAAGGGCGTATGGCTTCGCTCCAAAACACCGATGCGGATACCCGGCCCTCAGACCAAATATCCGCATCAGCGGCAAAACAGCAGAAAACACTTGGAACCCGTGGGCCATATCTCATTCATTTTGAGCCACCAATGTACGCCCCAGTATCCTATTCCCAAACCATCCAGTAAGAATTTTTTATTTCGCCCCCACCGCTCACCGCACCAGCGTCACATCCCCCTTCACCAGCACCACGACCCCCGGCAGCACTTCCACTTCGGCCATAAAGACGTACACCCCCGGCGAAGCCAGTTTTCCGCGCACCACGCCGTCCCAGCCATCGGTGGGTTGATTGGTGAAAATATCATGGCGTTCAAAGATTTGTTCCCCCCAGCGGTCGTACACCACCAAGCGGCGGATGGGCAGCGACTCGCGGCTAAACAGCGAAAAGTAGTCGTTGCCGTTCGGCGTATCCGGCTGGAACACGTTGGGCGCATAGACGCTGGGTTCCACCACAATGCGCAGGCTATCGGTGGCCGGGCAGCCCATATCGTCATACACGGTCACGGAGACCCAGGTGCTCGTTTGCGGATGGAAAGCATATTCCAGGCAGCCCTCGCAGCCCGGAGCACCCGGCGGGGTCCAGTTGGCAGTCACCACCGGGCGGTCGGGAATTGCTTGCAAGTCCACTTTATCGCCCGCATGAATGTGTTCCAACTGCCGCCGCAGCACCAGATCCACCAGAAAACTGTCGGGCTGGCCCAAAATCAGATTAAGTGGTTTAGTATAGCAGCCCGTGGAATCGCGCACCACGAGTTTATAATTATCCGCCCCTATATCATCGAAGTGCGGACTGTTGGAAAAGTGCTGGCCATTATCAATCGAATACTGGTAACCCACCGCCGACACGCCGACGGGTGCGCCAAAAGCAATTTGCCCGTTGGCCACCCCGAAACAGGACGGCTCCTCGGCGGTATAGGGAAATTCCGGAATGGCAAAACGCAGATCCATCGTATCTGCCGCAAAGTCCGTCTGTCGGCACACGCCGAGGTAGCCGGTCGCGATGTACCGCCCCGGCGCGTAGGTCACCAGGAAAGTATCGGGGCCAAACTGCAAAATGGAGTCTTCAAAAATCCACTGAATGCCGTCGAACAGGCCGGTGGCCACCAGTGTATCCGGGCAGATACCGTCGCCCACGTGCGTAAGTTTCACCTTGGGCACGATGGTCTTGCTGAAACCCGAATAAAAAGCAGCAAAACTGGCCGGTTGGTTGCGCCCGTACATAGCCACCTGCACCGAGCCTTGCGCCACCACGCTGACCAGTTTGGGGGTGCTCATTTGCGTGAACAGGTTCAGTTTGCGGTAGGTCACAAAGTCGGGATTGCCGGTCACCGGCTGGGCATTACCGACCGAAGTCACCACGCCGTCCACACGCACCGTCACCAGCGAGTCCTTCATCGCGGTGATCATCAGACCACCTTCGAAGCGCATATTCCCGATCAGGTTGGGCTGATAAATATTGTCCACCGTATTGGAAATGCCGCAACTGATCGGCGGCACAAAAATTAATCCGGCGGTCCGCAAGGCATCGCTGCCCGTCGTGGTGCCGCCGATGGTCTGGTACATGAACACCGGCTCGGAGGTACGGATGTAGAGATTGCCAAAACTGGAATAGACCGACGAAGGCACCACGAGATATTGACCAGCATTGAGCGTGATCGCGGGCGCGGCATTGCCATTGAGCCACACTTTTGTGCCGTTAAAATGCGCGATCACAATGGGGTGCTCGAGGGCCGGGGCACCGTTTCCTTTGCATAAAATATATTCTTTGCCCATCTTTTCCAGGGGCGCAATCTGGTCAATGCCAATGTCGTGCGCCTGCGCCACCACGGGTGCACCCACCCAGGAACCGCAGTTGACCGCCACGGGCTTAGTGGTTTTTAACAAGGCTCCCATGAGGCCATTGGGCGGCTGTACGCTGGCTTCTATATTAATGTATTGCGAAAAAACCACCGATTCGCCCTTTTGCAGCACCAGCGAGACGGGGCCGTTCACCGGCGTGTCCACCCCGTTGATACAAAATTGCGTCAGTTGATCGAAGCCAGACAGGGTTACGCCCGTGGAATCTTCGGTGGCCAGCACGCCCACAAAGTTGGAGCGCACTTCGTTGGTGTCCACATTTTGCACCAGGTGCCCGATGCGAAAGATGGTACCCAGTGCTGCCCGGCCCTTGCAGGTGAGGTCGCCGGCATGATTGCCCGAACCGGAATGCACCCGATAGTAGGCATAGAATTTTTTAGGCGCGTCCATGACCAGCCCCTTACCAGTCACGGCCTGGTGCAGCAGATTGCGGGGTACCAGCACCACCGTGTTGGCGGAATTACCCAGACTGAAGCGTTTGGGCTCCGCATTGCTGATCATCACCGTAGCAATGAAGCCACCCGATCCATTGCGGATCGTGACCGGAAAAGAGTCCTTCTCCGGGGTGGTGAGATAGAGAAATTGCGGCCCCCATTCCTGGCGGGCGTGCATCGGCGGAATCCAATGGATGGTGTCCAGTTGCGCGAAAACAGCGGTGCTTTGGGCCAGCAAAAACAGCAGTACCGGGAATGTGAGTCGGTTTGGGTTCATCAAAAGATTATTTTTATGGCTGAAATATACCGCCCTCGGGCCAGTTGTGCGAGGTTCGGTAAAAAGATTGGTACTAAAACCAGTCGTTTGGCTTGGAATAGCTTTTTTAGTCTGTGTCACCAATCCGTGATTTTTCTACTTAATCCTTGGTCGTTGCGAAAAAACAGAGAAATTTGCCAACTTTTCCCGTTTACCCGCCGTAGCCTTTTTCAGGCGAAGGCGGGTGCGTCATTCAACAACCAACCACTACATGAAGGAACTCAAACACTACTTTGAAGCAAATAAACAACGCTTCCTCGACGAACTCCTCGAAATATTACGCATCCCCTCGGTGAGTGCCGACCCCAAGTATGCCGGGGATGTCCGCCGCATGTCCGAAGCGACCGCCGAACATTTGCGCACCGTGGGCGCAGATATGGTGGAAGTGCATGATACGGCTGGCCACCCGATTGTCTATGGCGAAAAGATGACCAACCCGAAAGCCCCCACTGTGCTGGTCTATGGCCACTACGATGTACAGCCCGCCGATCCGCTCAACCTCTGGGATAGCCCGCCTTTCGAGCCGGTGGTAAAAAAGACTAAAAACCACCCGGAAGGTGCTATTTATGCGCGGGGCTCCTGCGACGACAAGGGCCAGTTTTTCATGCACGTCAAAGCCTTTGAGATGATGCTGAAGAACGATAAGTTGCCTTGCAATGTAAAATTTATGATCGAAGGGGAGGAAGAAGTCGGTTCCAAAAACCTGGAAACTTTCTGCCGGGCCAACAAGAAAAAACTGGCTTGCGATGTGGTGCTGATTTCCGACACGAGCATTATTGACAACTCCACGCCGAGTCTGACGGTGGGCCTGCGCGGCCTGTGTTACATGGAAGTAGAAGTGACCGGACCGAACAAAGACCTACACTCCGGGGTGTATGGTGGCGCGGTAGCCAATCCGATCAATGTGCTGTGCCAAATGATCGCCTCGCTGCACGATAGCAAACGCAAGGTGACTGTGGCGGGCTTTTATGATGATATCGAGAAAGTGAGCAGCAAAGAGCGCAAAATGATGAACAGTGCGCCTTATGACGAGAAAACCTACATGAAAGACCTCGGCGTGGCTGAATTAATGGGCGAAAAAGGCTACACCACCGTGGAACGCACGGGCATTCGGCCTACTTTGGACGTGAATGGCATTTGGGGCGGTTACATCGGCGAGGGTGCTAAAACGGTGCTGCCGGGGCAGGCGTTCGCCAAAATTTCGATGCGTTTGGTACCCAACCAGGACCCAAAAAAGATCGAAAAGATGTTTCAGAAACACTTTGAAGGGCTTGCGCCCAAATCGGTAAAAGTAAAGGTCACCGCTCACCACGGTGGCTATCCGGTCGTGACGCCTACCGATTCGGTGGAATACAAAGCCGCCGAAAAAGCGTTGGAAACTGCTTTTGGCAAAAAAGTGCTGCCACAGCGCGGTGGGGGCAGTATTCCGATTGTGGCCATGTTCGATCAGGTGTTGGATGTCAAGTCGGTGCTCATGGGTTTTGGCCTCGATTCCGACGATATTCACTCGCCCAACGAACATTACGGCCTGTTCAATTACTACAAAGGCATTGAGACTATTCCGTATTTCTATCAGTATTATGCAGAAATGCGGAAGAAGAAGTAAGTTTTTTTGTCATTCCCGATGAAAAATCGGGAATGACAAAAGCAAAGTGCGTTCGTAGTCATTAATCACCCCCTTCTCAAATTCAACAAACCACATCACATCGTGAAAAAAACACTTTTGATCGCCGCGCTGACCTTCGTCTCGCTTGGCCTTTTTGCCCAAAAAAGCCCTTCTAAATTGAAGAAGGCCGATTTCAAACCAACAGTGGAACTGAAAACCGCCGCCGATAGTGCGAGTTATGCCTACGGGATGGTGTTGGCGGCTACCGCCAAAAAACAGATGGCTGCCGATTTTAAAGCAGATATTTTTCAGGCGGCCATAAAAGCCGTGCTGAATGGCGACAGCACCCGCTTTACCGTGGAGCAATCCAATAGCGTGTTCAATGAATACAGCAAAACTTCCCAGCAAAGAGCGGCTGCCGCTTATAAAATGGAAAACCAGAAATTTCTGGAAGAAAATAAAAAACGCAAGGAAGTGACCACCACCGCCAGTGGCCTACAATACGAAGTACTGAAAAAGGGTACGGGTACAGCAAGCCCTAAAGCCACCGACAAAGTCGAGGTACATTACCACGGCACTTTCATTGACGGCCGGGTGTTCGATAGCAGCGTGGATCGTGGCAAAACCGCTTCTTTTCCCCTGAACGGAGTCATTAAAGGCTGGACGGAAGGGTTGCAGTATATGCACGAAGGCGATAAATTCAAGTTTTTTATTCCTTACAACCTGGCTTACGGGGAGCAGGGCCGCCCCAACATCAAAGGCTTTTCGACCCTCCTGTTTGAGGTAGAACTATTCAAGATCAATCCATGACCCGTACCAATCCGTTACACTTTCGGCTGTTGGCCATGCTGCTGATCTACCTGATTCTGCGTTTTGTGGGCGGTTCATTTGGTCAATTGGTGCTCTACCCGGTCACCTTGCTGGTCACTTTTCTGCATGAGTTCGGCCATGCGCTTGGGGCTATTCTGACCGGCGGCGACGTAGAAGGTTTGCAAATTAATCCCGATGGTAGCGGCTACACTTCTACTCGTGGCGGCAGCGCAGGCTTCATTCTCATGGGCGGCTACGTGGGCAGTGCAGTGCTGGGCAACCTGCTTTTCCGAATTGGGGTGAAATATAAACGCTTCACCCAGAGCACTTTACTGCTGCTGGCGGGCATTATGGCTTTGGTCGGTGTGGTCTGGTTCGAGTCATTCATCAGCACCGCTATTCTGTTCATCTTTGCCGGACTGCTGTACGCGATTGTGCGGCGCACCACCTGGGAGCAGGATGTGCTCATGTTCCTCGGACTGGCGGCGGTGCTGTACATTTTGCAGGATTTTCGGGTGGGACCCGGCAGTGACCTGGCCCACTATGAAAAGGTAGTTGGTCTGTTTCCCTCACAAGTGTGGATGTATATCTGGTTGGCATTAGTGCTGCTGATCACTTTTGGCAATCTGCGCGCCTTGTTTTATAGACGTAATGTTTGAAAAAATACCTGTCCGGCGATTGTCGCAATTTGTCATTGGCTACATGATGCTGGCCTTTGGCTGGTGGTCGTACCATTTGTGGTGCCAGAACGACCTGCTGCTCAAAGCCAGGCAGGAAGTGCTGGAATCCAGCCCCCGGCGTCAGGAACAGGGCTTCAATGCCACTAAACTGGCCGACACAGCCGAGTACAAAAAAATAATTCGCAAATGGCAACGCGAACGGCGCATGGTCGTGACCGAAGGGCTTTTTTTTACGCTCTGTCTCATCGTTGGTTTGTGGCTGATCAATCGTAGTGCCCGGCGGGAAATCACCCTGGCGCACCAGCGACGCAACTTTTTGCTCAGCATTACCCACGAATTGAAATCGCCGCTGGCCTCCATTATTCTTATCCTGGAGACTATTTGCAAGCGTCAATCGCTGGACCGCATGCAAATAGAAAAACTTTGCCACAGCGGCCTGAAAGATGCCAGTCGCCTGCAAATACTGGTCGAAGACCTGTTGCTGGCCGCCCGGCTCGAAGACAGCTGGCGTCCCCTGCCCGAGCCGGTAGATCTGAATGTGCTGGCGCGCGACATCTGCACCCGGCTGAAGGTACGTTTCCCTGCTGCCAATCTGGTGTTGCGTATTTCCGAAGATTTTCCGCCGGTGCAAGCCGACAAAGCGGGCCTGACTTCGGTCATCCAGAATCTGCTCGAAAATGCGGTCAAATACTCCCCGGAAGGGGCTCCGGTAGAGTTTACTGCCGAAAAAATCAATGGTCGGCTCCAACTGCGGGTAGCCGATCACGGGCAGGGTATTCCAGATATGGAGAAGAAGGCCGTCTTTGAAAAATTCTACCGGCTGGGCAATGAAGAAACCCGCCAAACTACCGGGACTGGCCTGGGGCTGTACATCGTTCAGCAGGTGGTGAAAGCACATGGTGGCAATATCCAACTTACTGATAATCAGCCCAAAGGCGCGGTGTTTACGCTGGAAATGTAAAGTATATGACCTTATCTTCCGCCAAAGTTTTCTTAACGGAAAAACTTTCCACAATGTATGACTCCGGTGAAGCGTCCAGCATCGTGCGGATTGTGTTGGAAGATGCTTTTCAAAGTAGGAAATCCAGTGCGGAACGCATTTTGGATATTGCAGAGGAAAGTCATTTGATAGAAATAGCCGACCGCCTCGTGGCAGGCGAACCAGTGCAATATGTGGTGGGTACCGCCGATTTCTTTGGGTTGACTTTTCAGGTGAATCCGGCGGTGCTGATTCCCCGGCAGGAGACCGAGGAGCTGGTGGCCTGGGTGCTGGAATACTTGAAAACACAACCCACAGCGACGCCCACTTTGCTCGATGTCGGATTGGGTAGCGGCTGTATCGGTATTACCTTGAAAAAGAAATTTCCCGGTCTGCAACTGTATGGCCTTGAAAAGAGTCCGGCAGCCCTGGAAGTTGCCCGCCACAATGCCGCCCACTTGCTGGGAAAGCAAGCCTATACATTGTTAGAAGGGAATATTTTAGATGAGCAGGACTGGTTGCTTTTTCCGCCTATACACATCCTAGTGAGCAATCCGCCCTATATTCCGCAGCGGGAACGGGTGCTGATGCCGGAGCAGGTGCTGGCCCACGAACCCGCGCTGGCCCTTTTTGTGCCCGATGATGACCCGCTGCGATTCTATCGCGCTCTGGGGGCTTTTGCGCTGGCGACCATGCCGCCGGGTAGTGCCGTTTTTTTGGAATGTAATGAATATAATGCCGGGGAAGTAGTCGCTTTGCTGCGGGAAATGGGTTTGACAGAAGTAGAACTACGCCGGGATTTGAGCGGGAAGGAGCGGATGGTGAAGGGGAGCAGGGGATAATAATTATGAACTAATAAATAGGCCTTTCAAGTTTTAAAACCTACGGTATGTACACAAGTTACCAGTCTTTTAATAGGCTGCGGCTGATTAGTATTAATCATTGATAATCAACGCAATGTGACCCCAAAGGGGGGGGGTGAATAGCCCCCAGTGAAACTGGGGGGAAAAGGTGGAAGTCGATTCAACCCGAAAAGGCTACGGTTTACACACAAGTTTACGTATCATTGATAATATTCCAAGCCCAAATAAACCTGTCCAGTTCTTGGAGGCCACGTTTCATGGTAATGGGTCCTGGTGGTCTTTGGCTTTTATAACCTTTCCAACCACCCAACCTTGCAATGACCCAGGCGGCCCAGGCCAGGCTATTTGGCAGATGCGGGTTGGTCTGTTTTTGGGTCGTACCAGTGAGGTTTTCATTCAGTGTCAGGAGTGCCTGTTGGTGCTTTTGATCGAACATGGTTTCGATAGGAATAAAGGATGTTCCTTCTCTGGCCAGGGTCAGTTGCAGTGCCTTGGTCGCGATTGTCAATGCCATAACTGCCTGTTTTTTAATTGATTGGGGCTGTTTTATCTGGGAGTGTTCTACGCATAGGCCTTGTTTTTTGAAGACCCGGAAGAGTTGTTCTATATACCATCTGGCCTGGTAAGATTCCACTACCTGCCAGGCCTGCTCTACATTTTGAATCGGCCAGGAACAGAGTAATAGCCAGTGAATGGGCTGTTCCGAGGCGGGAACGGTTTGGGCATCTTCTTTTACTTCGATCACATATAAGGGGCGATGCAGGCTTGGTCTGCTGGCGGCATATCCGGTGGGTCGCGCCAATTGTACTTGACAGTAACGGATATGCAGTTGCGCATCTCTGGCCTGGCGTTGTACCAGCCGACACCTGCTTTTACTGTAATGGTTTAAGGCTCGGATAGGCACCTGTCGTGATTCAACCCAGGGTTGCTCTTCCAGCAAAACCGATAGCCTGCCACTCGTTTTGGTGTGAATCTCTATTGCTTTTCGGTCTTCCTTGGAACGTACAATCAAATGCCTGTTAGCATCTGCCAAAAGCCTGACCAGTACTTCATATTTATCGGCTCCCTGGTCCATCACACTCGTCACCCGGCGGGCCAAGCCCAATTGCCTGCCCGTGTTGTATGACCCCAATGGCCACACAAAAGATTCTTGCTCTTCCAAGCGCAATTGCCGACGCTTGACCCGGGCACGCTTCTTCTCTTCTGGCGTACCTGTATTGAGTGGACGCGTATAAACAATCGTATCTCCAAGACCCAATAGCGATTGCCGTTCCCGATCCAGCACCAAACAACCATGCAGGTAAAAACCCGGTGTCCGATTATCGTCAATCACCCCCATACGGGCACCCCAAATGGCCCGCTGCTTTAATTTCGACCGTAATCCAACCGAAGTACTGTCTTGTAATACCAGCAAATCTTTGCCCTTGACTGCCTCCGCCAATAGTTTGCAATTCTCCTGGATTAATTCGCAAAGATTAACTTTGGGGTTGTTTACAAAACGATAAAAAGCCGTCTGCTCGCTCCTTTGTTTACTCAATTGATGAATCACCATATTCTGCTTGTCGCTCATGCGACCCAGCAACTCCGCATACCGACGAGCCAAACGACTATCCCCAAAAACATGACGATACCGTTGACCATAACTTAAACCCGGCTTGAAATCCTGACTGCTAACTGGATAGAAGATGCCGCAACTCATCTTGTCGAGTTTTATGTAAAGATGTGTGTAAACCGTAGCCGAAAAGGGTTGAATCGGGTCGCTCTGAGCAGCGTGGTTCAACCCTTTTCGGCTACGGTTTACACACATCTTTACACAACTATTCAGAGCGAAAAAAGAAAATATTTTTAATATGTAATGTATTGAAAAAAAGAAACTGAATCCTTGTTTTTCACTTACTATTTAGCAGGTCTGAAATTCCCGAAGGGAATGTATGTTTATAGCTCCTGAAAAAAGCGGTGTTTTAAAATCCCGAAGGGATTGCATGTGAAACATTCTGCAGGGTCATTCCCTATTAGACAATTTTACTTGGAATCCCTTCGGGATTCTGGCTTAATCTTGTTCTTTATGCTATAAACATACATTCCCTTCGGGAATAGGGAATTATGCTAAACAGTTACGTTTTTCATTGAAAGCATCCAAGAAACGAGTAGACATTTATGATCTTTCAATTTTTTACACATTATGGATTTTTTTTCAGTCAACCTGAACGTTTATTGTGTTTTACAAAATAATGATTATCAATTATTTGTAAAGATGTGTGTAAACCGTAGCCTTTCCGGGTTGTTCTCATCATTTCGTCCATTTTCCCCGCATTTCATACGAGGCTATTCATATTCAACCCTGTCGGGTTGCACATCATTGGGTTTTCCAGAAACTTGTGTACATACTATATCCTGCGAAGTATTCCAGCCGCTGACCGTACCCAAAGGTTGAGAGTAATTGCCATTAGCCAGTAGAAAAGGCCGGAAAGTATCGTGGTTATTGACAAAAGGACAAGTACGATGGACGCGCTGACCAGCGTAATTGTAAAAGCGTTTATCTTGTTGTTCGCCGGGCAGGATCTGCATATTGTAACTGCCCGTACCGAGCACCATACTATAAAGACTACCGCTGGTACTATATCCGCGTAACGCAAAATCAAAAGTACCGGTGTGTTCCTCCGTGCCGCTGCGCACATTAGTTACGTAATTATCCAGTTCCGTTCTAGTACCGATCCATGCAATTCATCTTTGGTGCCTGAACGGGTGCCTACATTCAAAGAATCACTACCACCCCGCTGGTATTTATCGCCCAGATCATAAGCGTCGAAAGGACTGTAGCCAACCGGGCCAGTCGAGCCGTTTTTGTAAGATGGCGGTACCCAAACGGCGTCTATACCCAGGGATTTCAGGCGCGGCGTCAGTTCGGTGAGATAATTACTCCAGCGATTGGGGAAATTGTCATTGCGATAATCCCACCAGAAACCTTGTAACAGTACTTTTTTGACGCGGGTCTGTGCCTATATATCATTGGTGACAAACAGCAATGCGCACAAGCCAAGTAATAGCGGCAGGCCGGTTTTTTTTAGAAACCGAAGTAATCGGCGCGAGGATGTGGGATAAAAAAACGGAGGGATGCATGAAGATTGTTTTAAAGATGAAAAATAAATGGTGTGCATTCTAAAAACAGCATATAAAAAGGCTGACCGGGAAAACCGGCAAATTAAAGTAATTTCTTATGTTTAGGAACGAGATATTTTTTGCGGGATGATTTAACAAATAAGGCGGTGACTGGCAGTCACCGCCTTATTAAACCGTATTGAGAGGCTGTTTTAAAACCCCTCATCGGGCGTAAAGGCCCGTCTTTTACCACTATATTTCGCTTTATTTTAAGTGAATAGTCCCTGCTATGCACTAAAAATAAATCTTCATCTATTGTCAAAATTCAGACCTTTCCGCTCCGTTCAGGGTTTAAAAACAGCCTCTGAGAGAAATGTAGCAGATTTACTTTCTTCTTCGGCTGTTACTTTGTCTTCACAATCTGTTCATTGACCACAAAGCCATTTGGCAAACGTAATGTTACTGTGTACATACCGCTGGCCAAACGAGCCATGTCAATAGTGTGCTGATAGGCACCTTCCACGGAAATTTGTTGCTGATAGACCCGCGCACCGTTTTCACTGAATGCTTCTATCACTAACTCCATGGCATAGTCGGCATTGCCTTTAATAGTCAGGAAGTCGGTGGTCGGATTTGGCGACATTTCGTAATAGAATTTATCCGATTTTTCAATAGTACGGATTGGACTAAAAGTGGACTTGCCATCCAGATCAAATTGCTGCAAACGATAGTACAGAGTGCCAGCGGGTACGCTACGATCTGTAAAATCATACTGGTTAATGCTTTTATTATTCGTTTGTACCTGTCCGATTTTTGAAAAAGTGCGTCCATCAAAGCTGCGTTGCACGTCGAAGTGACTGGTAGCGACTTCATTCGCCGTCCGCCAGTTCAGTAGTACATCGCCTTTTTCTTTGGTTGCTTCAAAGCTAAGCATTTCAAGAGGCAGTGGTGGTGCGAGTGTCCAGCTTTGGCTGAATACATAACCTGTACCGGGCAGATAAGACCGCGATAAAGTAGTTCCGTCAGTTACAAAGAGGGTCAGTGTATTAGCACCCACGTTCAGTTGGCCAGGGGTGATATTGATATTCACCCCGGTTCCGCCACCAGTCGAAGTGCCCGCGCCCAGGGAGGTGCCGTTTAGTTTCCATTCTGTGGTCAGGGTGTTTGGAATGGGCAGGGTCAGGGTTGCCGAGAAATTGGTGGTCGCACTCACCGTCAGCATTGAAGAAGCAGGCAGATATTCATAGATCGGCGTGACCAGCGAATAAATCTTGTTGATGAAGGCTTCCTTACAGACCGCACAGAAAGGCACCCCGAGGTACCGCATTTTGCAGTTCTGGTGCGGACGTTGCCAGCCACCGGCAACGCCAATGTTGTAGATGCCAATGGCACCCGTGCCGTTGTTATAACCCAGCCAGTTTTTCCATTTCACCGTAGCGGGATTGGTGTTAGTGGTGCGATTGGCCTTTTCTCCCTGTCCGTCAATTTCGTATTCGTCGGCCAGGTTGGCAAAGGAATGCCCGATCTCGTGGATGGCCACTTCATTGGCGGAAGGATCAACCGTGTTTGTCGCATAGGTGCCGCCGGAGCCACCGTAGTAATTGGAATTGACTAACACAACCACCTGGTTATAGGTGGGGAAATTAGCAGTCAGTACGTTGTTGATCGCTGTTCCATTTTGTGGCACCACCAGGCGGTGGATACCGAAGGCGTCAAAAGTCGAATTGAAATAGGTATCGGCGACCAAAACTGGTTGTGGAGGGCTCGATGCTTCGTCGCCGGCGTTGGCCGGGTGGTCGGCCCCGGACTGCATAGAGGGTACCCGGATAGCATAAAAATTAAAGAAATTCTGGTACTGCTGGTAAGGCGGCTGGGTGAATATAAAAGTTTTCACGGCAGTCGCCTGGGTAATAAAAGTATTTAGTTCTCCTGCCTGGTAGCCGTCGCTCAGGAAAACATACTTAACACGTTTGGCATCCACCCCATTGTTCACAATAGTTTCTACGGGAAAAACCTGGGCATTGGCTACTACCGTCATAGTGAGCCAAAGCATTAGTAAAAGAGATTGTTTCATGGTAATCAAATTTTAAAGTTTTAAAGAAATGATTTTGGTACGCTGTTTTGAAGCAGCTATTTGTTCAATTTGCAGACTGGAAAAACGGGAATCGTACTGAACCCGGATAAAGCAGTCCGCCTCCTCTTTTTTTACCTCTACGGTGAGTAATTTGCCCTGGTCATCGGTGGATTCATAATGCTCTTCCAGGGGATTGAGCACGGCGACTTCATCAATGACTTTATTGTTTTTATCCAGAAAACTGACCAGCCATTCGCCTTCGTTCAGTTGTACCCCGCGGATGTCGCGATTAAGCAGCCCCGCCACTTGCTTTTTGCTTTGCAGTTCAGCACCATAACCAGTACCTTTTTTCCACACTTTTACTTGTAGAAACAAGATTTCCGGCCCTCCTTCTGCGGCGGGTGCTGCGGCAGGTTCGGTAGGAGCAGTGGTCGTCATGGAATGCTTCCTCTGACAGGAAAAGAGTACTAGAAAGACACTGGTGTAAAAAAGAAAATTTCTCATTTATTTTACTTTTGCAATTTGTTCTTTTACTGTAAAACCATTTGGCAAACGCAGTATTACAGTGTAAATACCACCCGCCAATTGACTCACATCAATGGTATGTTGGTAAGTACCTGCTATGGCTATTTGTTGTTGATAGACCTGCCCGCCGGTCTCGCTATATAGTTCCACGCCTACATTCATGGCATAATCCAGGTTTCCACTAATGGTCAATAGATCGCTGGTGGGATTAGGTGAAATCTGGTAGTAAAATTTGTTCGGTTTTCCAATGTTTTCGGTGGTACTCGACTCCTTATTGATAGTCCAGGTTTGGCTAAAAACATAACCGGCATTAGGGCGGTAAGAGCGCGATAATTCCGTTTGGTCAGTAACAAACAAAGTCAGCAGATTATCGCCTGTACTCAATTGATCCGGGATGATGGTAATGGCAGTAGTGTCGGAGGCAATAGTAAATCCATTTAAATCCCATTCCGTGGTCAGTGTATTGGGTTCGGGTAAGGTCAGGGTCGCGGAGAAATTAGTGGGGGCATTTATACTAACCGCAGAAGAAGCAGGTGAATAACTATAAATCGGCGTCACCAAAGCATAAATTCTATTGATAAATGCTTCTGTGCAGACGGAACAAAATGGCACCCCCAAATACTGCATTTTGCAACTCTGGTGCGGACGTTGCCAATTCTCCACGCCAACGGGATAAATACCAATTTCATTATCCCCCAACCAGTTTTTCCACTTAATAGTAGCCGGATTCGTATTCGCTGTGCGATTGGGGGCTTCACCTTGTCCGCCGATGGCATATTCGTCGGCCAATGTGGCAAAAGAATGCCCGATTTCGTGAATGGCAACTTCATTAGATGATGGGTCCACCGTCGCCGTAGCATAACTGCCTCCTGAGCCGCCATAGTAAGGGGAATTAACCAGCACAAATACCTGGTCGTAATTCGGGAAGTTACTGCTCAGAACATTATAGACTGCCGATACATTTTCTGGCACTACCAGGCGGTGAATATCAGCATAATCGAAAGTAGAACCAAAGTAGGTATTGACACTAGCGATTGGTTGACCACTGCTCGAATTTTCGTCGCTCGCCATGCGTGGATGATTCGCTCCTGAATCCACGGAAGGCACCTGAATAGCATAAAAATTAAAGAAATTCTTATATTGCTGAAAAGGTGTTTGGGTTAATAGGTAATCCTTCATAGCACTCACTTGCGCGAGGTAAGTGGGCAATTCCCCCGCTTGGTAGCCATCGCTGAGAAAAACATATTTAATGCGTTTTTCCTGCACACCATTATTTAAAATAGTTTCTACCGGAAAAACTTGTGCATTCGTAGTGGTTGACACTATAAAACCCGCCACCAGCAATATTAATATTTTCACCATTTTCAATTTACGAATTTGTAAAAAAACGAGCTAGTAATTGTGCCTTCGTGTTGAGTTGTCATGTCGTAGAGAAACGGAGACATCTTCACAAGCCAGGTTATTAGAAAACCCTTGATCAGGAGATTCTGGATTACATGGGTTGTATGGATGTCTGCACTCCGTTACGACATGACAACCGAAAGGATCGGAACTTCACAAATTATTTTTACACGTTCCTTAACGGTTTGCGTTTCTTATTTCTTAGGCGTACTTTTCAATAATTTCCCCACTTCCCGCCAGGTAATTAATTTAATCTGCTGGTCAGCCAACGATTTGCGACACAGATCACTGGTAAAAAAGTCAAAATCTACTTGTCGCCAGGCGGCACACCAGGCGGGACAAGCGATGTTGCCAGTGGTCATACCGTCCATTTCGGCATCGTTGGCAGCCGTGTGAATTAATAGTACACTGACGCCCGCTTCCAGATTTTTGAAGGTATTGAGGTAATATTGGTTCATGCCTTTGGTATAGTCTTCCGGCGCGGCAGTATAGATGTGATCCACTACTACATCTTGTTCCGTAACGACAGATGTAAAAGAGGGGCCTAATTCTCCCAGAAAATCCCGGCTAATCATCGCCGGAACACCGTATTCGCGGCCCAGTTTCAGGTAAGTAGAAAACAAGACTGGATTTTGAAAAAGACAACCCATGTGGCTATCCAGATGGGTTGGATGGATGCCCAGTTTTTTAGCCTGTTCTATTTGTGCGCGCAGTTCTTTTTCTACTTCCTCCGGTTTAGCCGCCATAGCCAGTGCCGCGCAATTATCATAGAAATAACCCGCTGAATCCACCAGGCTTTTCACCTCGTTTTGCGAAGCAACAGGGCCCCATTTATAGGGCAGCCATTCACTGGTCAGCGTAAGGTGCAATCCCAGATCATGGTTGGGGTGGCTTTTGGCATAGGCCGCCACCTCTGGCAGCCACGGACAAGGCACCATCACACTGGCCGAGCGAACAGAACCTTCGCTCATCGCTTTAAAACTCGCCATATTTTCGGAATGCGCCACCGCCAGATCATCGGAGTGGATAATGAGAAGTTTTGTCCCAGCCGGGTAGCCGAGGCGTTCGGCCAGTGACACCGGCTTTTGGGGCTGCGCGTAGGTGCTGTTCCAAAAGCATAAGCAATTAATGGCAATTAATAAGAAATAGACGTTTTTCATTAAGAAGTTGTTTTCAATTAATTCCCAATAACCAAGTCACCGGAGCAATTTCCCTATTTCCCGCCAGGTAATTACGCGTATCTGCTGCTCGGCCAGCGTTTTACGACATAATTCACTGGTGAAAAAATCCAGGTCATTTTGTCGCCAGGCAGCGCACCAGGCCGGGCAAGCACTTTGGCCCTCCGTCATCCCCTGCATTTCGGTATCGTCGGAAGCGGTATGGATCACCAGTTCATTCACGCCCGCTTGCAGATTTTTGAAGATGGCGAGATAGTATTGGGCCATGCCTTTGGTATAGTCTTCCGGTTGCGCGGTATAGACATGCTCTACGACAATGTCGCGTTCCGTAAGGGCGGCTTGAAAAGCAGGATCCGAACGGTTTAAAAAATCGCGGCCTACCATCACCGGCACACCGTACTCGCGGCCCAGTTTCAGATAAATGGCAAATAAAGTAGCATTTTGAAAAAGACAGCGCATGTGACTGTCAAAATGGGTGGGTTCAAGACCAAGTTTCCGGGCGCGTTCGATCTGGGCGCGTAGCTCTTTTTCGACCTCCGCCGGTCGGGCGACTGCTGCAAAATCCGTGCAATCATCGTGAAAATAACCGACCGAATCCACCAGACTTGCCACCTCTTGCCGGGCTGCTACCGGCCCCCATTTATACGGCTTCCATTCGCTGGTCAGCGTGAAATGTAATCCCAAATCGTGGTCAGGGTGACTTTTGGCATAAGCGGCCACCTCCGGAAACCAGGGGCAAGGCACCATCACACTCGCCGACCGCACCGCACCCTCGGCCATCGCCTTGAAACTGGCTATGTTTTCCGAATGAGATACCGCAAGGTCATCAGCGTGAATAATGAGCAGTTTGGTGCCAGCCGGATAGCCGAGACGCTCTACCAGTGAAACGGGGGTTTGGGCTTGCGCCAATGCGCTGTTCCAAAAGCAGAAACAGCTAATACCAAGCAGTAAAAAACGGGCATATTTCATGTAAATCGGTCACTTTTGATAATGGCTATTTAAAACTCAGATGCCAGGCCAGTCAAAAGGGGAAGGAAAATAGGGGAAAGAATTTTCAAGGATAAATGTAAGACCAAGTACTGTTATTATATATAAAATTCCACTGTAAATTCTGCGGCGCGCGGGCCATTTTGTGCTACTACTGCCTGTGCTGGCAAAGGAAGCATTTCCGTACAATAAAACTCACCTGATCCGCTGCGCAATATTTTTTCCAGCAAAAGCAAATTAGCCGGGCTGTCCCGATCAATGTACTGCGGCTTTTGTGTGGAAAAACGGGCGAAAAAAATCTGCGGCAAGCCATTGTCTATCAATGTCTTACGCATCGTTTTCAAGCGTTCGGTCACCTCCGAAGCGGTTAACCAGGCCTGCCAGATCGTCTGCTCAATGCGCCAGGCAGCACGTAACAGCACCAAAGACTGGTACTCCAGGCGCGGACGATATTGCCAGCCAGCCTCCTTTACTTCCCACGCAGATTTGGTGGATAACAAGCCTTCGAGCGACACAAACGGTACACCCAGCTGCCACAGCACCTGCATGACCGGCGGACGGGTGGTGGGGGCTTCCAAACCCAGATCGGTCATCCACAACAACTTGCCGGTGTTCCGGTCCAGCAGGCGCGGGCCATCTGCGGTTCGCTGTACGTCCAGATCAGCCAGCAAAATGGTAGAACTGCCGGGTTTGCCCGCCACGCGCCCATCCGGGATGGCCAATGTCGCCCTTGCCAGCGGCGGCTGAAAATTGGCATTCGACCAATCCTGCCAGGGATAGGCGAGCGCGTCGGCGGGAAACCAGGCCTGCAGTTGCTCCCGTGCCTCCGCCGGGAAGAGGTGCAACCAACGCGCCAGTAATTTGCCGCCGCCGGGAAAAAGCCCGTTGACGACGGCTCCGTATTGGCCGTTTTCATGCTGAAATATTTGCAGCAAAACGCCAACTTTTCCTTGCCAAGGTAAAGTTTGTGCAGGCGACGACTGCTCCCAATGGGCTTTTTCGGCCAGGAATTTTCGGACAAAAAATAAAAAAGGCTGCGACTCGCCCTCGGCCATGTTAGAAGCGGTAAATGCCCACAGTGCCGACCGAAAAACCGGCAGTTGCTGCGGGCTACTTTGGTTCCAGCCTTCGGCCAATTGCTGCGTCAATTGCTGAATGACCTCGGCAGGCACCTGTATCGTGGCGCTTTGTTCTACATCTTCAAAAAAAATCTGCTCGGCTTTAATGGGCGGCACAGCCAGACCAAATTCCTCCAAAAAAGTCTGTACCTGTCGGCGGGTTTCTCGCTGCGTCGTCATCGCTTCGGCTACGGATTGGAAGGGCAACGTCCGCGCCGCCGTGCGTAACCATTGGAGCAGGGCGGCGGTTTTCGTGATTCTGGGGGTGGTGGGTAGGTAACCGAGATAATTATACAGTCCGCCGCACCAACCCGCAGTCATACCTTTTTCGGGCCATTGCCAGGCCAATAAACCAAGAGCAATTAAATCAAAGACAAAGGTTTGTAACGCTGATTCGGTGCTTTCTACGCGGGTTTGTAACTCCGCAATTAAGGTGGACCAGGCAATTTGCCGCTCGTGGGCGAGGCATATTTCGACTACTGCTGCCCCGATAGGATGATAAGCCAACTGCTGAAAACTTTCGTGCTCTCCATCAAAATATAACCATTGTAGCCCGGAATCAGAAGTCTGTTCCAGGCTCGGATTGAGCGTAAGTCTGAGCGATTCATAAAAAGCCGGATCGCTCAGTAACCCCTCGTATAGTTCAGGCAACAAGGCAACATTGGGCGTCACGATGGCTTTTGGAGCCTGCAAAAAGTCGGGTTCGTCCGGGTCAATCGCCACCGCGCCCTGTTCCCAACGCCACAGCGAAACGGTGGTGAAGCGGCTAAATGGCGAAGTTTTATGGGCCGCCCGATTCCAGTATTGCAGCACCGCCAGAGCCGTCTGACGATCTTTGGCAGTAAATTGTTCGGGGGATTTGGCACAAAAAGCCGGTAGCCGCTCCAGCAAATCATGGCTGGCAAAAAGTAATGCCTGACGAAAAGCGGGTTGTTCGGCGGCTTGCTGAATGGTGCGCCAGTTTTGGAGTAGTGCCGCTTGTATTGCCCTGTCTGCTAATTGAGTTTCTTCGTATGTTTTGCTGAAAAAATGCAGACTGTCAAGCAGTTGTGCTATTTCAGGCTGGCTTTTCCATTCCAATAATAACTGCTCAAAAGCCGTACCCGGCACTTTTTGTTGCTGAAAAAAACGCTTGCGGACATTGTACACCGCCGTGCGGAGCAACGAATCGGGTAGGGTAGGGAGCGCGGCATCGAAGGCCTGTTGTACCTGTTCTGCGGCGGTGCGTTCCAGTGCTTTTTGCTGCTCTTCATCCGGCCAGGAGCCAGCCAAATGCAGCGGCGGCAGACCAGCGGTACGGACTAAAACGAAAGGAAAAACAGGCGGAAAAACCACAGGAATGGAATTTAACTTTCGCGGTTTTCTTGCATATAAGTCGCTGCCGCTTCCAGTTCCTCATAAAAGTCTTCGCCGTATTTGCGGATCAGGGCGTTTTTAACAAATTGATAGACAGGTATTTGCAATTTATCACCGAGCGTACAGGCCGCCGCACAAATATCCCATTGGTCATAGTTGAGGGCTTCAAAACCTACCTCCTCATTGCGTTCCACGCGGATAGGGTAGAGGTGGCAGGAAATCGGTTTCAGGAAATCTATCACGCCCGCCTGATGTGCTTGTTCGATGCCGCATTTGGCAATGCCCAACGCATCATAACCCATGTAAGCGCAGGGGCCATTGTCAATGAGCGGCGTGCCCCAACCCTCGGTATTATCGAACCACACCGCTGTGCCTTGCGCCTCCACCGCGGCAATGCCCGCCGGACTCATGAAGGGCTTGACATGGGTATAGATCTCCTGTAAAATCGGTAACTCGCTCATTTCCAGCGGTGCACCGGCATCGCCTTCCCAGCAACAAGCACCCTTGCAGGCACTGAGGTTGCAGACAAAGTGCTGCTCAATAACATCATCACTGACTAATTTATCCTGGACAAGTAGCATAATTCATCATTCATCATTCATCATTAATTTGTCAACCAATTCCTGCATCCGTTTGCGTTCTTCGCGCTTGTGTACCACCGTGGGCGGCGCAGCGCGTTCGAGACAGTCGGCTAGGGCGCAACGTTCGCAGGTGACATTCACCGCGCGCTGCACGATGGCCGGATCATTCCAAAAACGAATCGTCTGCCGGGTATGTTCATCGAGGAGCACACCGAGGGTGACGCTCACGTTGCGGCCCACGGTCGGGTACCCGCGTTTGGCCACCGCGATGCAAAGGTATTCTTCATCGCTGTTCAAAAAACGTTCCCGCTGAATCCCCGTCAACATGAGCGGCACATCAGGGGTTTGTTGTTGCTGACTTTGCAGATCACGAAGCAGGGCCAGCGACAACCAGCGGCGGCAATAATGTTCATTCAGACCCGAAGCGTGGGGCTGGTGGCGACGATTGAGGTGCAATTCCTTGTCCATATCAAAACCATCGCGGTCGAGATCGTGGATGAATCGCAGAAAAAACACCTTGTCCAGACCGAACTCTTTGGTCAGCAAATTGAAACGCTGAAACAACACTTCCGGGCTGGCCTGGTACTTCGTCATCAGGTCGAGCAGAAATTGGCCGTTCCAGGTGGATTGACTAAAAAACGCCTGAATATCGCGCACAAATGCCTGCCGATTGATCAAAATGGCGACGGCGAAGTATGCGGCTTTGTAATTATTGAGCGTTTGTTCAAAAGAATTAATCCGCAGAAAACTGGATGTCAGCGGTCGTTCTTTCAAATCCAACACATTGAATCCCAGTTCTTTGGCCAATTGGAAAGTGCGCTGACGTTCGTTCAATCGTCCATTCAGCAGCAAGCGTTTTTTACGCGGCTGATATATCGAACGCAGTCCTTGCAGTTCGGGATGTGGGTCGAGGCCATGTTCGTCAATTTGATAACCAAACTGCGTTTCCAGCAATTCCGTCAACAAACTCGTGGGTACACCGCCATTAGCCGGTAAGCCAAATTGCTGCACAAAAGCGTCAGCGGCGACCTCGATTTCTTCAAAATAATTGGTGCGTAACTCCTGGTAGGCGCGTAGGGCGGCGAAGAAAAAATTCTCGTCGCGCAGCGAGTAGTTGCGGGCTATTTCGAGCAAAGCGGAGATAAACGCATTCACCCGGTCGGGGGCGCGGGCGATGATTTCGACCACCTGTTGCAGTTCAATGCCGAAAAGATCGAGCGGGAGTTCGTTTAGAAAGTTGCTTTGCAGCAGATCGCCGAGCGGGGCAAACTGTTTGGTCAGTTCCGGCGAAGTCAGGAAAGCGGGCGTTAATCCCAGAGCCAAGGCCAATCTTTCCTGATTAGACGGCTGCGGATATTTTTTGCCCTTCTCGATTTCGTTCAAATACGACACCGAAATACCCGTTTGGCGGCTCAATTCTTCAAAATTCCAGCCACGTTCCTGCCGGAATTGGCGAACTTTCAATCCAAAAATAATACGTTGGTAAACGGTCGTGGCCATACTTTGAGCACAAAAGTAGTAATAAGGGGAATGGGTTTAGCCAAAATATCTACTTTTGACGCTTGTACTGGCGGGTTCAGCCGCCACTCTTTTTAATTTTCCGGCGGCTGAACCCGCCAGTACATGACAACTCAACGAAAAAAATGCGTCAGCAAATCGTCGCCGGAAACTGGAAAATGAACAAGACCCTCGAGGAAGGGTTGGAACTCACCAAAGCCATTCTCGAAAAGACCGAAAAACCGAAGGGTCTGGTCGTCGTGGCCCCGCCCCATACGCACCTGCGGGAAGTAGGTAAGATGCTGAAAGTACGCAAGTATTTTCACCTGGCGGCGCAAAACTGCCACCATGAAGAGCAGGGCGCTTATACCGGCGAGGTATCGGCGGCGATGGTGGCTTCTACCGGCGCGGAATTTGTCATCATTGGCCACTCCGAACGGCGGTTGTATTTCAAGGAAAAAAATGAAATACTGGCCAAAAAGGTCAATTTGTCATTGGCCAAGGGTCTGCGTCCGATCTTTTGCTGCGGCGAACCACTGCATATCCGAGAAGTGGATACCCACGTGGGTTATGTGGCTAAACAGTTGAAAGCCAGTCTGTTCCATTTGCGTGAAGAAGATTTTCGGAAGGTCGTGATTGCCTACGAACCCATTTGGGCCATCGGTACGGGCCGCACGGCCAGCAGCGACCAGGCGCAGGAAATGCACCACGCTATCCGGGTATTGATCGCTAAAAAATATGGAAAAGGTGTCGCAGAAGATACGTCCATCCTGTATGGCGGCTCCTGCAATGCCCAGAATGCACCGGATATTTTTCGCCAGCCCGATGTGGACGGTGGCCTCATCGGTGGTGCTTCGCTCAAGGCGGATGATTTCGCGGCTATTATCGCGGCGTTGAAATAACAGGAAAAGGCGAGGGCAATAAGCACTGGCAAAATACACCGAAACCAATAACATGGCTTTTGTGCTTTGTTTTGTGCTTATTGCCCAAGTCCGCTTGTTTCGGATCAGCTACGCCGGATACATGTCGGAGGTGATGACCAAAGATTGGCTTGCATGACGGGTGTTTACCCCAGCACTACAAGTCTTCCTCTTCTTCATCGTCCACCACCAGGTCATCCTCGTCTTCCTCTTCCCAGGCGGCTTCGCCGTCCAGGTCGCTGTCTTCTTCCAGGTCAAAATCTTCTTCGTCAATGCCTTCGAGTTCCTCGTCGCCGAAGAGGTCATCCTCTTCTTCGTCGGGGCCGAGTTCATCCTCGTCTTCATCGAATGCACTTGCAAAGATTGCTCCTGCCGGAGCTGTTTCTTCCGGGGCGAAGAACAAGGCCGATTCGCCCGCGTAATTTGAAAGATTGATTGCCATAACTTAAGCAGGGTTTAAAATTTGAGAGATAGAGATGTGTGCGGCAAAAATAGGATTCTTTATCTTATCAAAACCTTTCCCCTGAAATCGTATTTTTTTTAAAAACATAATTTCCTGATTCGACCGGGTAAAAACGAGCCATCATGGTAAGTTACCTTTGCCTTTCAAAAATTTCAGACAATTTGACCCTGCACGAAAGACTTGATCTATTGGCCGAACTTGGCCACTATTTGCGCACCGGCGGCGACGCGGATTTGGAAGCCACCATTCAATTGACGTACGTCGAAAACAAGTGGTTTACGCCCGAAAACACCCGTACAGCCCTGCAATCCATTGCCAATGCCTTCCTGGATCGGGAAAAACTGGGGGATTGGGCAGCCCGCTATGCCATTGGCCAACAGCCGCACCCGGAAAAAACGGTGGGCCTCGTCATGGCCGGCAATATTCCGCTGGTGGGTTTTCACGATTGGCTCTGCGTGTTCGTCGCCGGGCACCGCGCCAAAATAAAGTTGTCCGACAAGGACAAACGCCTGTTGCCATTTTTAGTAAAAAAAATGGGCGAATGGGTCCACGAAAGTTGGGAGTACACCGAATTTCTCACCGAAAATGATCGCTTAAAGGAATTTGATGCGGTCATTGCCACCGGCAGCAACAATTCTGCCCGTTATTTTGAGCAGTATTTTAGCAAATATCCACACCTGATCCGACGCAATCGCAATGGTATCGCGGTGTTGAATGGCCTGGAATCCATCGCCGATTTGTACGCGTTGGGCCGTGATATTTTCACTTATTTCGGGCTGGGTTGCCGCAACGTCAGCAAAATTTATGTGCCACACGGTTATCATTTCGATACACTTTTGGAGGCACTGCACGAGTACCGTGAAATCGTGAACCACAACAAATACAAAAATAACTTCGACTATAACCTGACGCTGTTGTTGCTGAACCAGACGCCTTACCTCAATAATGGCTGCCTGCTGCTCAAGGAAGACCCGTCTTTGCAGGCGCGTATTGCTTCGGTCAACTATGAATATTACGACGATTTACATGACCTGGATACTTTGCTGGCCACGAAAAGCGCAGAAATTCAATGCATTGTCAGCAATGTACACCTGCTTCAAACGCCGGTTCTGCCATTCGGTAAAACCCAGGAACCGGGCCTGCTGGATTACCCGGACGGCGTGGACGTGATGGAATTTCTTACAAGAATTTAACGTACCGATTAGACACCCATTCGCGGTGGGCGATTTGCAGCCAGTTATCCTGTTCGCCAAATACCTGCACCCGGTCGCCAAGCCGGAGTTGGTGGCTTGCCCCGTATTCGGTACCCGGGCCGAGGCGAACGTTCAAATCGGGGGTGCCACTCACTTCGCCCGCTCGTACTATCAGCGGCTGCGTCACATTTTTTAGTATCCAACGCTTATCGCCGAGCATGTACCAATCGCCTTTTTCTCCCACCACGGGCGTCCAGATGCCATTGGGCAGCGCGTCAACCACGCGCACCGTGATGGCAGGGCTTTCGCGTACATCGCCGTTGGCCCGGGAAATAATGCGCACCCATTTGGTCGTAAAAGTAATCTCCACATAGTTGGCACTCACCCAGCGATCCGTCCCGATGCGCAACCAGCCCCCCCTTTTTTCGAAAATATTCACCGTCGTGTTTTGGGCAAGTTTGGCCACCGCATTGTAACTCGTGCCGGGGCCGGTGCGCACATTCAGGTCTTTGGGGGTGGTGCGTCCCTGTTCGAGTTGCGGGGCCGGGTCGTCGCGCATCGCCGTGGCCACGTCGGTTTTGAACTTCCCCCAGCTGGCCGGAGTGAGCATCATATTCGGGCAGTCCTTGCCGGTAATATCATAATGCCGGTACAGATCATTGGTCGTAAAACCATGTTTGCGCAGCAAATGCGCCGCCAATTCCACCGAATTGCGGTAGGTTTTGATCCAGTCGCCGTCGGAATTGACGCACATCTCGAAGCCGATGACAAAATAATTGGGCGTCAGGCTGGCACTTCCGGCGCGCATCCGTTCGCCGTCGGGTTTATACACGTTCGCGCCCACGTGATAGGCCACTTCATTGTCGGGAATAGCCTGGATGATCTCCTGGTCGTCCACGATATAGTGCGCCGAAGCGTAACGATCGGTCTGGTTGTTGAAATAGTTGCGGTTGGCCTGGGCGTCCGCTCCTTTATTTTTGTTGGCCGTCCAGTGGGCAATCACGCCGCGCAGTTCGCGAAGCGAGTAATAATTGCGGTCACGCAGTGCCGGACGGTTGCGATCTTTGGTCAGCAGGTCGGATTTGATGGTTAACATAAAGGCGAAGATTGAATAAATGGTTGATGGTGTGCGGGTGGATACAGATTGCAAATATGGGTGTTAATTTTGCGCCGAAAGTAAATCGCCTTTCGCTACCAAAAATTTTACGGGACAAAAATATTTTCGGCAGCGAAAATCAGGACAGTTCATTCATCCACCTTTATCAACCCCTCCAAACCTTTATCAACCACCTTCTTATGCGCTTTGATCTTCTGTCCGTAGTCCCCGAATTGCTGGAAAGTCCACTGAACCACTCTATTATGCAACGGGCCAAAGACAAGGGTTTGCTGGAAGTCCACCTGCACAACCTGCGCGACTACGCCGTGGGCAAACACCGGCAAGTGGACGACTACCAGTTCGGGGGCGGCGCGGGCATGGTCATGAAACCCGAGCCCATTGCCACCTGTATCGAGCAATTGCAGGCCGAGCGGCAATATGACGAAATCATCTATACGTCTCCCGATGGTGTGCGACTGGATCAGGCCCTGTGCAACCGGCTCAGTATGCACCAAAATCTGCTGGTACTCTGCGGCCACTATAAAGGCGTGGACGAGCGCATTCGCGAAAAATACGTGACCCTGGAAATCAGCATCGGCGACTATGTTTTATCCGGCGGCGAACTGGCAGCGGCGGTGCTGGTGGATGCCATCGGGCGGTTATTGCCCGGCGTACTCAACGACGAAACCTCCGCGCTGTTCGATAGTTTTCAGGATGATTTGCTGGCGCCACCCGTCTATACCCGCCCGGCAGAATGGGATGGCCGGGTCGTGCCGGAAGTGCTGCTTTCCGGCCACGAACGCAACATTGACGACTGGCGGCATGAGCAAAGTCTGGAACGGACACGGGTGCGCAGGCCGGATATATTTGAGAAGTATGTGGGTGGAATGTAACCGGCTGATTGCGGTTCATTGTTCTTCTTCGCACTCACTCCTGTTCACGTCATTGGTCAGGCTGTATGAAAAGTGAACAACTTGTTCTTCCCTCGTCGGTTTGGTCAAGCGATAAAAGTCAATAGCATGATCATCCCCTTTGTCTGCCTGAACAAAAATCTCTTCAAATCCCTGACGTCGGCAATACTCATTTGTGAATGCTATTAGTTTTTTTCCTATTCCCTTTCTTTGATATTCTGTCAATACAGCCAAGTCATACACGTATGCCAATGGTCGTTCGGAGTAATATTGGTCAAGCAAATAAACAGTTAGTCCTGCAATAATCTTACCTTTTGTCGTAGCAATAACAGCGAAAAATTTGTCCCTATCCAATAGTTTCTGCAAATGTGTCTCACTTGGTCGTTTGAAATTCTCCATTTCAAAGACGTTCTCGAAAACGGAAAGCAGTGCATTCAGTTTTCGAATGTCGTTTGATTTTAATATTTCTATTTCTGTCTTCAAGATAATTTGAGTGTTGTTGGCGTGGGGGGGCTAACGTTACGCTTCCCGAACGTGCGACGTTTAGGTAGTATTTTCGGGAAGGAATTGTTGGAAGCATTGCAGTAATTGTGTTCCTCTCTTTTGTTCGTCCAAAACATTTAACTAATGGTGTACACTGCTATAATATACACCTCCGTCAGTGTATCCAATTCATTAGGAGGAATAATAACCCGCAGGTTATGACTCGGTTGATCCTTCGTAAGATTAGTGCCATTTATCGTTTCCTGTGGTTCCTTAGGAATAGTATCGTAAACGCGATAGACCAAAAACTCTTTAATATTAATAGTGCCTAATTGCACCAAATAGGGGAATTGTTCCTTTGAAATAGGGAGATTCAATTCACCGGTGCCATTTATTTTCATTTTATGCCATTGAGCAGGGAACTCAAAACGTGGCTGGATCAGGCGGAGAAAACCTTGTTTTTCACCACCTAATTCATTGACTTTTACCTTTAAATCATTGAGTTTAGTCTCCAAGTCTGCAATAACTGTTGCTTTACTGCGCCCTTCCTCTCTGGCAGTATATCGCACATGCATAATCACATCGCTGATGGTGTTGTAATCGAACTGGCGTAATGTTTCTTCTGTCATCAATTCCAGTTCCCAACGACTGACCACACCAGCACCTTCAAAAGGCAGGTAGCGCTCATCCCGGAAATTCAATTCAAAAATGCCGCTGTCGTTTTGGGCTGAACTGGCGGCGACTTTTCTCACAACTGGCATCATGTTGCTAAGTGTTTCTTCCATAGGCTTAATCTGTGCTTTTGCCTCCCAAAGATGCAACATAGCATTCACCGTGCTGTATGTTCCCAAAATACAAGGAATAGAAATGCTGACCGATTTGATCCGGCGCAGGTGGTGGCCAGGGAAGTCGAGGTCAAAAATTTCTTGCGGCAGATCGAATTTGCATATGCCGTCCCTGCGCAGGTTAATCAGGGCAATTGGATTGAGTTGGTTGAGGGATACGTGCTTGGTGATTTCGAGTTCGCGGTGGTTATTATTCAAATAACTTTGCTCCATTTTAAGCAACTGTTGCATGAGGTTTTCTCCGGAGAGTAACCCAGCGCGTTCATTTTGCCATGTGTTGTTGTCAAGAAAGGTCTCTGTACTACTTATCTCAAGTTTATAACTTTCTTCAGCGGATTTTGAAATTTTCATGGCCATGCCAAAACTTTCCCGATGTAGCCGATGCAGTGTTGTGGCCATATAATTATACAGTCCCAGGTTCGTGAATTTATTGCTGTAAAAAGCCTGAATCTCCTGCGCTTGCTCTATGGTCTTTTCATGAATTTCAAAATCTTTTTCAGCAATTCTGAGTCTGATTTCAGATGCCAATAATTGCTGTCTAAGTTGTCTCAACTCCTGTTTAGCTGTGTTTAATTGAAAGTCCCATTCTACTTTCCTACGTTGAAAACCGGCTTGTAGGCCAGCAGAGGAAGACATGTTAACTAATAAATTAGCCGAGTTATGGAAAAATTGTGCTGTTGCATTAGCCATATCTCCCAATTCACGACCTCCAAAATTCAAAGAAAATGGACTACCTAATTGAGGAATTAGATGAAACATTGAACTCAAATTATTTTGAATAGCTGCTTTTTTTTCAAAAGCATGTCCTTGATGCATAGCAGTAGCCTGAGTAATTTCCCATCCTGATAGTCCTTCCTCTATCAGCCCCTGATAATAATCAATTCTTCGCTCCACATTCACCACGCTTTCTTCCATAGACTTGAACTGCCGCTTAGCCTCCAGAATTTGACTGTTTTTGATATCCTTAGAAAGTTTCAAAATATTGCGCTCATGAACGCTTCTAAGTAACATCAACTCTTCACCATCCTTTTTCTCTAAGGCGGATAAAAGTGCTGCTCCAAAGGCTTGAACATGCTGAGCGTATTGTTTGGCCTTTTCCAGCAGATAAACAAAACGATATGGAGATGTAAAATCAGGACCGCCTGCACCTACTTCTTCCAGATTCAGACCTGCCGCCTGCGCTCTTACCAGTAACATGGGGTCAATAGGTGGCTGGAACAAAGCCAAACTACGTCTTATACCACTGATATTCATACAATTCCGAATCTTGAATTGCCTGTCCGCTGCAATATCCCAATACTGAAATAAATAGTCATTAGGAGGTACGCAAAATGCCAGAATACTTTGTTGGACAATTTCGGAAGCAGGCACATTCAGCGATTCATCATCATAGACAGGGGTGAATTCACCACTATTAACATCGGTATAAATTTTATCTGAACTTAAGCCAGGGATGAACTTGTTTTCCGTCAGTTTAGTATACTTTTTAATCCTGATTTTTGCGGATAGTAAATCACTACTTATGAAACCACTTTGGTCATTTTCAGTGCTGATTAATTCCGAAATGGATTTCGCATTGGATAGTTTTGCCAGCCCGACTAAGGTAGAAGGCGTTGCACTTTTATCTCCCCTGCTTTCCAGTAGTTTTGAAAGATATTTGGAGGTACTCAGCGTGTCACGCTCCCCGGCAGTTACTTTTTGCACGCGGGCGTAAAGGTTTTCCAAATTAATAAAAAACTCAGTTCCGTTACTTGGAAGTGTACTGATCGCCTGATATGTCAGGGTATTCTCTGCTGACTGGCACTTTCCGATTTTTTCAGGTCGATTTCCTAAAATATCTTTCGCCAACTGGTATAACATATTGGCCTCCAGGATACTTTCCTGCGTATCCTGAGCAAATAGATGGTCGCCCCAATCTAATAGATTGTCAATATATTTGATTACAATAGACTTTTGATAAGCGCTGATACGCAAGCGTGCAATAGCATGTGGATCAAATGGATCATTTTGATAGACAGAAATAGTACTCTGATCCAGAAGGATGTCTTCCAGCCGGGTAATATTCAGGTCCCTGAATTCCCTAAATTGCCAGTAATGCTCGCCAGGGTTAACCACAGAGCTGTCTTCTGTTGACGCTGGATTGAAGATGCGTTCATACCACCATTTAGCGCCTTTGAAATCCTGATTTGCGTTTAAATGGTTTGCAATTAAAAAAGGAATATGAAAAAACAGTTCCCAGTAATAGGCGCCATACGGACCATTGAAGTCTAACTTTTGCCCGCTGCTGTCACTCTTGTTTTGCGTACGAAGCGACAGAAATTGTTCAATACCTTTTTCAGATAAGGTGGCATTTAAATCCTCTGTTAAGATCGTGTCTAATATTGCTAGCAAAGACTTATTTGGAGTAACAGATAAAATAAAACTGTATACACCATCTATCTGGGTCAAAGATTTTCTTTTTTGATCGAATTCCAGAGTGCCATCTTCTATATATTGCAAAAATGGATTTTCATTGCCAAATGCGGCACTACATTCTTTGTAAAGTAAATCACTACTAACGCGCTTGTCATCTTCCTTATTAAATTTAAGGTTGAGGTTGGGAGTATAATTGTAAGTATCTACGTAATGTTGTGTGATAAACAGCCCTTCTACATTCTCTATGACATTTAAAACATCTAAGGGTTGAGTAAATTTCAATTTGTCACTTAAATATGAAGTTGCCCCTACCAGTCCAGGAGAAGAAATTTTGACAACTATCCTTCCATCAAATAGAACTACTTCGTCTACTAAATCAAAATTATTATCAGGAACTATAAATTGTAATTGAGGGATGTTTCCCCCCCAAACATTAGTTTCTGAAGTTATATAAGTCCTTGTACTGAAATTTTTGCCTGGTGTAAAAATATGCCTAATATTAAGCAGTCTATTATTATCAGTTCTTGAAACATACGGTTTTCTAAATACCTCTGCTTTATATTGGGCTATCAAAGAGTCCGCATTCTTATCAAATTGCTCTTTAACCGCTTCCTGTGAATATGGCTGCATTTTTAGCCTTAACAGAATTTCACTATTGAGAACATTAACCTTCCCAAGATACAAACGCTGTGGTGAAGACCACTTGCCGTTAACATCCAGTATGGAATACTTGGTAGTTACTTTAAAATCAACACTTTCCGAAGTAAAACTGGCATCAGTTAGACTACTCACTTCTTTATGCTGAACTTCCGTCCAGAACAGCATCAAATTTCCATTGTGGACAATTGTTGACACCTCCGCAGCCTCTATTGGAAGGTCAATTATTTGCCAATGACCCCACGCTTTTTTGTAATGATGGAAAGTCCTGTAATAATATTGGTAGGGATCTAAATGTGTCCGTGCTACGAGGTAGAACTTTGTATTATCCTTGTCTATGCCTAAATCATCCATACCTCCCAGAGCACCTGTCTTAAAACCTATACTAAGGGTAGTGCTATTACCTACGTTACTATCAACATTAGCGTTAAATTGAGGTACATTATTGCTTTTTACTTCCTGATAATATGCGCCTGCATACCTAAGGCGCGCCAATTCAACAAACTGCGACATGTATTTCTTATACGCATTCTCGGCAGTATTCAGCGTAATGTTTTGCTGAAGCAGTTCGTCTTCGAGTTCTTTAAAGAGTGGAGTTTTGGTATCCCTCATGGAAGGATCAATATAATTTTCAGGGTATAAAAATACGTTCCGATTTGCCTCCCAAACCCTGTAGTTTTTCCGCCACTCCCATTCTTTTACAGGAATTAGCTTGGGCCTGACTTTAATACTGTCTGATGCTGACTGCTCGAGATTAATCAGGCAGCGGTGAACATATAACTGAAGGCTGCTGATGGCGGATAATATTTTTGAGGTGCGGAAACATCCGCTCATTTCAACATCCAATAAAAAGAAGTGGTACAGATCCGAACGATCCTTGAATTTGAATTCACTCTGGTTCGCAATGATATAATCACACAGGGCATCTCTTTTAATCGTATTGATTTTATCATGGTAAGGCTCGAGTTTATCCTTTTTTATTCCTTCTTCTGGATATTTAGAAGAAAAGGCATTAAATACGATGTTTCTTGCCGCTTCAAGCGCAGTGAATTCCGTAGTATCTATTTTAAACAGTGAATTTCCCTGTATGCCTAGGGTAGTACAAAGTGTACAAAAGTCGTAAATACGTTCCAGGTCATGAATGCGTTTTCCGGTGTACATCATTGTATCTGAAATAGATCGGATAAGTTCGCCGGGGAGATTCCATATCCTTGCGAGCACATCTATATTACTATCCGTCAGCGAATTACTCTCATTATTTTTCAACAATTCTTTAAACGCTATCCTGGAATCATCAGTGATTTTATGTGATAATTGTGAAAATGTGACAAGTGATTTCAGATTATTAAGTGACAGGGTTTTAATATCAGCGATACCAAATAAAAAAGAATTAGCAGGCAATGAAACATCTGCAATTGTTAAATCTAACTTGCTAAGGCAATATGAATGGCCCTCTGTATCTGACGCGAATTTTATATTTAACTTGTCATCACCGTAGAGTATAAAATGTACATCACGAAAATCAAAGCGCGTACGATTTAGCCAGTCAGCAGCTTCAAGAAGATTATTGATTTGGTCAATCGTTTGAAATTCCTTGCCTTGGTTATAAACATGTGCTGCCGAAATCAGGGAATCAATGGAAATGCCAAGGCCGGCAGCAATCTTTACCTGCCGATAGAAACGCGCCAGCAATGTATTATTTAAAACAAGTGGTGTAGTAAAGTCATCTGTCTTTGTCAGTTTTAATAATAAATTGAACTCGTGTTCTGTAATACCTAATCCGGCCAGCAGGAAGGGCATTGCTTTTTCAAGTGAAGCCCGATCAGCCAATACAATTTCAGCCTGGTATACATCACTACCCGGAACAAGACCAAATATTTTTTCATGGTTAAAAATCCTCTCGTACAAACGCTTTGAAAAAGGTTTGAGTTTGGTAGCCGGAAATATACTTGCCACTACACACAATTCTTCAACATTCAGTTTAAACCGCGCCTGGAAGATTGTCAAATCGGCCAAAATGAGGATTTTAGGGTGGTTATCTGCATCTTTCTCTTCTATCAGTGTAAACAAGCCTGCTTCTTTCAAACTATGCAACAATAAGTCAAATTCACCTATTGTCCAGGATGTTTTTTTCCAAAGACGTAGGAAGCGATTACAAATATCAAGTGTAGCAGGCGTGAGCGTACCACTTTTAATTACTTCTTTAAATTGTTGGATATCGGAACCATCTTCTATTATCTCGACCTCAATACCGGAAATTTCAGGGATAGATTTTAATTCAAGCAATTCATCAAAGTCTGCTCTCGAAATTTTTGCATAACGTACAAAATCACTGACAGTCATTGCATTCAAATCAGATGGGCTCCCAAAACACTTCAGCGATTGAGCAATATTCTGAGTGGAGATAATTTCCAGTTCTTCTGTTGAAATCTGTAACTTTTCTTGTGATAGTAAATGTTTTGCTGAACCGAACTGCTTATGTAGGCCGTACAAAGTAAATCCGAAATGTCCCAAGTATGTTCTCAGTTCTTTTAATGGCAGATTTAATGGAAGATCGATAGAATCGGCTGATTTAGACAGTTCTTCATAGGTATCGATACCTATACCGGAAGATTGGATATACTGCTCCAGAATATCATTGACCACATCCAGGTAAGGAATTTCCGTAGTTGTATTTTGACATGTCAATGGCACATTCCACAAATCTGGTCTGCGGCTTTGGAGTTTGATTGGATGATTTGCATTGGTGCCGGTAAATGTCTTTTTAGTGATGTTTTTATCGATGAAAAGCATTAAATCGACAAAGTAGGCTGCCGGGCTTAAGATCGACTTACAATGATCACATGCACAGAAATTTTGTTTCCCGAATATTTGATCAAGACCACTTATTTTTTTCAAATCATTGTACACCACATTTAAGTTATTGACCGGGAGGGCGCTAAGTCCTCCTTTTTGAATATCCGTGATGGCTTGGAACAAATGTGCTGTTGTACTCACAGCATCCATCGCATCTTTATAAACCCGTATGCTTTCCTTTCTCGGCAAATCCACGCTTTTGATGAAATCCTGCTCCCGGAGTTGCGTAATATCCATAGAGGAGGAATACCCTTTCGCTAAAAGTTGCAATGCTGTGGACGTTTTTTCACCAATATGCAACATTCGTTGATGAGCCATTGCCTGGGCTCTGATGTCAGGCTTTACTTCTTCTGGTATACCGGAAAAATTGAATGTAATGACTGGGTTGAGAAAATCAACCCTTGTAAAATCTACCGTTTTATTGTTTTCATAGAACAACTTAAGGCTATCCAGTCTTTTTTGAATGGCCTCCTTTTTTTCTAAACTACTCCGGTTTTCATCGGTAATTATATCGACCAGACCAAGGTGTTTATAGGTATTGGTAAATGTTTGAAGTGTAGCGATGCTTTTTTCCAGCGTTTTTACTTCATCTGAATTGACTCCTACCCACTTTATGTCTGAAAGGTGAAGTTTCCCTCCATCGTTGACCACAGTGCCCAAACTTCTGACGCGATCAAAAGCACTAATTGTATTTACTTCACCACTATAAGATGTTTTGATAACCCTACTTAAAAAATATTTTTGTGGAAATGAAATTTCCATATTGTACGCTAAATTTTCAGCGTATGTGTCAATAGAATCTTCATTTTCCGGCAAAGTAATTTTCTTCTCTGTCAGGATCTTTTTCCAGTCTTTGGGTTCATGAAGAATGAAGTCCTCTACAGTGACCGAGTCATTATGTAAGGCTGCGACCAATTCCATGTTTTCGCCACTTAAACGGCTTAAGTCAATCGCTAGCGCAAGTCCCTTCCCCTGCTTTTCGGTCAACACCTTGTTCGCCACAAGTTTTTTAAGATCTTCTTCTCCCAAGTCGTCTATATCTGTGCTGTCAACCCCCAATTTTTTAATTCCGCCAGTGGATAGTTTTATGATCTTACCCAAAGCATTTGTCTTTGCTTCAAAATAGAGGGGTCTTAGGGACGGATGTGATTTTAATGGTATATCTAACCCAACAATTTTTTCCACTTTTAGCGTGTCGCGCTGAAGATCCGTGGAAAGTTTTTCCAGTATACTTTTCATTTTAGCATCTCTCCTGAATTTATTCAATAAGACATCTTTGATTACTTCAGTCAGCGTATTCCCTTTGATTTTTTGAAAATCAAAAACAACGGATTTTAACTTTTCACTTACCTGAAGAACCTGTTCAGCAGGTAGTTTCCCTATAATGTATTTTTTTAGTGCGTCATTTAAATGTACACTGAATTCTTGAGACTCAGCACTGCTTAAATTGACGATGGACAAGTTGAATTTTGAAAAGGGGATAGTTGGCATAATGCTTATTTTTTATTGAGGTTAATCTTGGTTAAATTTTCTTCAAATACTGCAAAGAAATAGATCTACAGACGCGACGGCACTTGATTCAAACCCCGCCGCACCTCCCCCTCCAGCCACTCCCCATAAAACGCCTCAAACCCGCCCCACAACCTCGGCAACCCACCTCTTTCACCCACACAAGGAGACCCCAACACCTGGCCATAATACGCAGGCGGGGCGTGTACAATCAGGTACATCGGCCCCGAACTGCTGGAACAGTGGTAGATCGGAATACATCCGGTGGGTGCTGAGAATTCCACATACTCGTCTTCGGCAAGATCAATGCCCCAAAAGGTTTTTATGTCTTTTTGATACCGATTCGGGGAAGCCACTTTTTTATAGGTGCCATAGGTTTGCAAGATGCGGAACAACTCGTCTTTCTGGCGTTGCCGGAAGACCTCCGGGCTGTATTTTTCGACCTGCGCATATATTGCAGGGTCGAACGGCATGTCGTATTGAAGTTTATACCAGCCCAATTCATTTAATCCCCGGTTTAATCCGCCGAAAGGACCGACACCTCCATTTCCTATTTGTGTGACAAAAAGGCGAATGTCTTCCGGCAGGCGCGTACCGATCGCGGATTCATAGGCTTGCACCTCCGGTTCTGTCAGCGCCGGATGCATGCCTTGCGGATACTGGGCCTGTATAAAGGCCAGTTTTTCTTTTATGTCATTAATTGTTAGCATTCGCAGTGTACTATTCAGTTAGCGAGGTTTTTATACTGGATTTGCATTTACTCGTTTTTGATAAAACATCTCCAGATCCTTATGCCGCGCTTCGCTGATGCTTATTCCTAGACTGCATTGCAGCAACCGCAACACCGATACGGAATCCTGGAAAGGTGGTTCCGACACTTTTATGGCCAGCATCGCCAGCCAGTAGACCAGTTCCTCCCGCGCCGCCAGATGCTCGGCCGAATCATCCAGCGGTGTTCGGGCGACCCATTCCAGTGCTTTACCCGCACAGTGGGTGGAGCCGGCCAGATCATCGCCGCAATACCAATGCAGCGCTTTGATCATGTTCGCCGTGCGAAGGATGGGATTGTCGGGGAGTGGAGGTTCGGTGTTGTGCATGGTTGGTGTTGAAATGATGGAGTGCAGAAAGGTTTAATACTAGTGGTTGTGTATTTTAGGTTTGACAGCCTCTTGCCAATGCGATTTGGGGCCACCCTCTTTTCTATGTATGTCGGGTTCCACCCGACTGATAAGCGGCACGAGGTTAGAACCTCGCGCCAGCGAGGGAGGAGAGTGGGTGCATTGTAGAAAAGATTTTGATAGAAAAAATACCTGCTAACATAAATCGTATTGAAGAACGACCAATGAGTGGTGCCTAATTAGGTTATAGTGGATGGAGCAAAAGCTTATTGGGCTTAATAGGTTTTAGGACGCAATGGAGGAACGTAGGTTGGTGCCGGTCTACCGTTGGTAGTGGGCAAAGATCCCGATCCACTTTTTTGCCATGTACCGGAAATCCAGATACAAGAGTCATTTCGCAGTTCCCAATGACCAGCAAGCCAGGTATATCCCCGTCTGCCCACCCCTTTCTTCTCCATATATCCATTTGGAGACGCTGTGGGACAGTCAGACTGGATTAATCCTACCCATTTTCCTGGTACCCAAACACAGGAGCCATCTTCTTTCTTATAATATCCAAAAATCCACTTCGATCCAGACTTCTTTACGTCTGGAATATCGTCCTTTATGAGAATACCAGCTGGGTTGCGATTCGGACAACTATCAGTGACTTTTTTTGATACCGGCGTGTCATTTACCGGCTTTTTGTAACTCAAAGGCACCTTTTTTATGTAGGTTAATATTGAACTCTGTAAAGGATATACCAACGTGTCATACTTTAACAAGTATTTTTCTGAAACAAGTGTCAATAAAACATTTCTGTTTCTCCATTTTTCGGAAATAGAATCAAATTTTACCACGCCATTCTGGAGTATTGTCCCTTGGCGTCCATAAATATCATCGTCTAACAGTGCAAAAGTCAATATGCCTTCGTCAAACTCTGTAGCCCCTGTAGGATCTTTCAGGGTGAAGACTACATTGAAGTATCTTTCAGGAATGACATCAGAAGGTTCATCAATGGATGCTTGAGCGGGATTACCAATCGGATCAAAAAACATTACAAACACAAATACGCCCAAAGCGCCTCCGGCCTTCACGTAGTCATGCGCATTCAGATGTAAAAAGCCTGGAATTAGTGCAGCAACTGAGGCTGCAGAAAGAGCCAGCATTGTTTTAAACAGGATTGCATTCTGACTTGACCAATCTGGGCGAAGCAGTGACAAAGTAATTAGCGATACCAAGATCATAGACCCTGTGAACAATAAAACATTGTTATTGGTTGGTTTTTCGTTGGTTGTGCTTTCCTCTTTTTTATCATTCATAATTGCATGCTTTAAGTTGTTTGTTTTGAAATAAGTGTTAATTTGTTTAACAAGAGTTGTGCATTTGAATTTTGAATCTGCCAGGCATTAAAGTAATCAAATTGTAAAAATGTAGATGTCAAGAATCATCCGGCAGATTACCTCACCACCGCGCCAAGGACTCCGACTGCACATTACGTGCAAGCCGGAGTCTGCCCTGCTCGGAGGACACGCGATTCAAATAGAACCAATTCCCCTCGAACAGGGCCACGCGATTTTTTTATTTCACTTCGTGGTCAAGGTAGTCTTGTCTGGTCATTGCGTTTTTATCTCATTGGGCATTGAAGCCTTGTTTGTATTCTATTCGTTTTGCTCAAAAAATTGAAGTGATGCATCACCACAGCACACCCTTCCATCCGTACTTCCCAGGGCGATCTGCTGCCCGGAAGGTGACAAAGCAGAACAATGGTAGCCCTTTGCACTGCGGATGGTCTTCCGTTCCTGCCAATGAATCAACCTGGTGAACGCATAGGTACTCACCAGCAATAAATGATCAGATCCCGGCAGGAAATGGATCTTCCGCACCAAGGTCTCCCACGGCGGTTTATAGGCGGGGACTGCTATGATTTCAGCCACCCGCTCCTCTGAAACCAGGTCCCAGATTTCCACCAGGCCTGTTACTTGCCCTGCCGCGATATAACGCCCCGAATCCGACCAGGCTACAGAAAATATACCTGTTTGGCCTTGGTATGTCTTTTCTCTATCTATCTGCTCTGAATAAGACCAAATGGACAATTGAAGCCGCTTACACCCGATCAATAATTGCGTCCCCCGGGGCGAAAATGCCAGATCCACAACAATAGGTAACCTCGGCTCAAATGCTTTTTTTTGCCCCTCCGCATCCATAACTTTACAATAGCCGGTATCATATAATTCGCCACCATGCACGTAATTTCCGACAGGATCGAATAGACCGCAATTGGTATAATAAACGCCGGGGTCTACCCTCCGGATATCCTGTTCGCCCCAATACCAGTCGCGGGGTGTGGAGCACGCTACAGGATCTGTATGCTGCTGTAGAAAGCGGACAAATCCAGTCCCCGGGCGCCAGGCCAATCTTCTGGCCCCCCGGGCCATACTTTCCAGCAACTGCCCGTCCAGATTGTACAAACCCATGGCCTTGAGCCCCGCTACTACCAGTCGGTCTTCTCCAACCCATTGCAGGGCGGTGATGGGTTCGGGCGCAAAGTGGGCTTTGAAATTGTTTGTTGTCATGTTCTATGCTAATAGATGTAGTATTTTAGCAAGACTTCTTTGTTTGGACCTGTTGTTGACATATCTGTGTTTTTTGAATGCAATCGCTAATCGCGCCAAGGCCTCCGACTGCACATTGCGTACAAGCCGGAGTCTGCCCTGCTCGGAGGACACGCGATTCAAATAGAACCAATTCCCCTCGAACAGGGCCACGCGATTTTTTTAATTTCACTTCGTGGCCGATGAGGTTTTTATATTGGATTTGCATTTACTCGTTTTTGATAAAACATCTCCAAATCCTTATGCCGCGCTTCGCTGATGCTAATTCCCAGACTACATTGCAGCAACCGCAGCGCCGATGCAGAATCTTGGAAGGGTGGTTCCGACACCTTTATGGCCAGCATGGCCAGCCAACAGGCAAGTTCCTCCCGCGCCGCCAGATGCTCAGCCGAATCATCCAAAACCGTGCGGGCGACCCATTCTAGTGCTTTTCCGGTGGAGTGGGTAGAGCCCGCCAGATCATCCCCGCAATACCAGTGTAGCGCTTTGATCATATTCGCTGTGCGAAGGATGGGGTTATCGGGGAGCGGAGATTCGGTGTTGTGCATGGCATGGTGTTGATGTTATGGAGTGCTGCTCTGAATTGGTTCTGCAACCGATTTTTATTTTTGGTCACTTCTTGCCGTAGACACGTTAGATATGAAGGATTTGATAAACCAATTAAAAGTTCAATTCTGTTGTAGATGGGCTTGTTCACAAAAGATCAAGATCCCCCGGGTATCAGGATTTGGGTGTTTGCAAGACTTGATCGAGTGGGAAAATTATTCAGAAACAGTCATGTAAATTGTTGTTATATGAATTTTTAAATACTCGCCTTCTGGCATAGTCCACCCAACCCATCCCCTTGGCTTATTATTCCAGTCAGGTTTCGTTTTGGTAAAAAATTCAATGCCTGTGCTCTCTCCTTGCACTAGATCATCAGCAATACTAGCTCTGACTCTGGTGCCTCCTCCGGCAATTATCTTTGCTTCCCCTGAAAGTAGCCTCCCATTTTCGACAATATCATCTAACCCTCCTTTAGTTAGCCAATGTCTATATGGCCCATATAAATCTGATTTGGTTAGTGCTGAACTCAACTCGTCTGCCGATGCAGTCAGATATTTTGCTCCACTCCCTAAATCATCCCCAGGCCCCATCAAATTAGGTGATCCCTCAGGCATAATTGCACCATACGCAATTGTTCCTCCTATAATTAATGGTGTATTTGAATTTATTGCTATTCCCGCTTGAATTGCTCTCGTGGACAACATCAATGAACCACCCTCAATAATTATCGCACCACCAGTCAAAACAACAGCAGTTGAAATTGCCATTCCCTCTACAAAAGTTCCGGCATTTTTCACTAACCTAAAATTTTTATCCCATTCCTCTTTTCGCGATGGACTAAAACTTGCAACTTCTTTGAAACTATCTTGTAATGCTTTCCATCTGCCATAGTCTTCAAACGGGGTCCAATCTTTATTATAAGGTTGGCTTTTATCTCTAAAGAAATACCCATCTGGCCTAATTCCTTCACCTGATACAATTTTGAATTCACCATTATTAATTTTATCATAATATGCACCCTCCGTATCGCCAAGTCTGGCTCCTTGAATAACGACGGGTTCTGATAAAATCCCTGCCCAATCAGATATATCTGTACCTGTTTTGTCAACATTTTTTATAGGGTCACTTTCACAATACCCATACAAATTCCCTCCCCCCTCCACTCCAATCGGATCACAACTCCCCCACCTCCCCAACCAAGGCAAATAATACCGCGCCGTATGGTAGGCCAGCCCGCTCTCCTCATCCCGCTCCATACCTGTGTAGCGGTAGCGCTTGGCAGCAGGGGTAATCAAGGTGCTGCTAGCCTGGTAGGCCGTAGTACCATAGGGATGGTATTCTTCGTAAGAAATAATCTGCCCCGCGTCGTCGCATTCGAGGCCAACGCTGCCTAAGTGATTCCCATACTGGTAGCGGTACAACACCCCGGTACGGAGCCTGTCATCGTTCGTCATCAGCACATCTTCTGCCATCACAACACGTTGGTCATCGACGAAGAGGTGGTGTGTTTCAATTTCTTCTTCGGGTGCGTCATTGCCATTGCGCCAACGGCGGTACAGTTCATAGCCACCGAGGTAAATCCGTTCCTCTATGATATTGCCTTTTTGAATTCGTTTCCGGCTACGCTGCTTGCTGCTGTCGTATTGGTACCAGGCATGACCGCCGCCGCCTAGGTCAAGGTGCTGGATCATGTCGCGGTAATCCCAGGCATGCTGCTGTGCGTTGTTGCTGAAATTGAGCATGTTGCCGTGTATATCGTAATCATAAGTCACGGTCTCCACCGGGGCATTGCACTCCGTTTTCCAGAGGCGGTTGCTATCGGCCACTGTTTTGTATGTTCTCGTCCAGTTGCCGCCGCTTGCCAGGTGTTGCATTTGGACGAAATTACCTGCGGGATCGTATTCATACCGCTGGGTATAGTTGCGTATGGCCTGCACATCTATTGGAAAACCAATCTCGGGCATTGTTTCTACTGCTCCAAAACCTTTCGGTGCTTGAATGGCGGCGTTGTTTTCCCGTCCGCTGGCTTCTATCAGGCGGTATAAGGCATCGTAGAGATAGGCAGACTTAGGCTCCATGCGCTGCTTGCTGAAAAAGACCGGTTCATACGCCTCGTCATATATTTCCGTGATATTACCCGTTGGGTCGTAGGTGTAGTGCAGTTGTTGCAATACCTGATTATCTGTCAGGCCGGAACGGTGGTCAGGGAAAACCGGATCGTAATTGTGCCGGGTCGTCCGCAGTTGTTGCAGACGGAAAGTCAGCGGGTCATACTGGTAGCGGGTCGTGGTTTCGTTGTCGTATCGAATACGGCTCCGCTGCCCTTTTTCATCGTATTGTATATTACGTATGGCCTTTTTCTCTACACCCCGTACGCTAAGCGTTTCAGATTGAAGTATGCCACGCGCATTGTACTGCGGCGTATAGATGGCCGCAGTCGTGTCTTCCCTATGGAAATTTTTCATGCTGGTCATACGGCCCAAGGCATCAAACTCAGTGCTTTGGATAAATACCTCGGTCATCAAGGTAGTAGCAGTATCGTCCCAATCCAGTATTTCCAGTTCGTATTGCGCCGCCAATTGCCGTTTTACCTGTTTGGGATTGCCTTTAAAATCGAATTCCGGGGTTTCTGTCCGCCCCGATTCATCGTACACTTCAATGACCTGGCCGCGCAGGTTGCGGTCTTTGTCATTGGCTTCGCCTTCCCCGTATTTTATTTTTCCAATGGTGTACGCCTTGCCATCTTTGGTCAGAATCGTGCTTAGGGGGCGATGCAGTTTGTCATACGCGTGGGCGTATTCATGCCCGCGTTCGTCCCAGGTTTTTACAGGATTGCCGAGTGCATTGTTCAGCATCCAGCGTTTGCCCGCGTCCATACTGGTTTGCATTACCTGGTGGCCGAGCATATCGTAGCGCCATTCCATCACGGCGTTGCCCCGTGCATCGATCAGTCGCTGCGGGTTACCTTCGATGTCCAGTTCCGAATAGGTGTAGTACTGTTCATCTCGCTGCACCCTGTTGTTGTCGACGACCTGTATCCAGCGGTTATGATCGATACCCAATGCGGGCCTGCCGAGTGTGTCGGTGATCATGCAGGAGGGCGTATCGGCGTGCATTTCTGATTGGCGAGCGGCTTTTCGGCTGGAGTCGCTGGCGGGCAAGTCGATACGCCTCCGATACCACTCGCTATCCAGCACGGTGTCGTTGACATCGTACTGCAACTGTTTCCAGGCATCGAACAACACCTTGGTAAAGGTGCCGTCGGGCAGTTCTGTTTTTATATTGCGCCCGGCGCCATCGTAATACAGCACGGGCGAAACGCCGCGTTTCACCCAGGCCGGGTCGGTTTCATAAGCCGGGGTGGTGGAGAAATATGGCTCGTATTGCCGGATGGGATTGCCTTTGTTGTTCAGAACCGTGCGCCCGTTTCCGATCCAGCGGAGTTGCGTGCCAGTGTCCAGGCTGGTTCCGTCGGGCAGTTTGACTAAGCCCGGCTCCGCCTGCACTTTTTGCATGGCGACATTGCCCATGCCATCACTGTATTCAAAACTGATTTGTAGCGGACTATTGCCAGGATTTACTGCCGCGTGCTGCTCTCGGGCGATACTTGCCACTACGGTCGGTTGACTGGAAAAATCATACACCATACGTGCAGATGCATTGCCGAGCAGTTTGCGGGCGAGGCTTTGCAGTCCGTCGGAATCGCATATTTCGGGCGCGGCAACCTTGGCTTTTGCAAAAAAAGCGGCGATCAAAGTTGTTTCTGCAGCATCCGTCATTTCATGAAAGCCGTCTAGGTTATCGGCTTCTCCTTCTTTACCTTCTACCAATACAACCTTTCCTTCTACCGATACGGCTTTTACCATACCCAACTCATCGACCATGACCGAACTGCGGTTGTTGTTCAGGTCCAGCATAATGTCGGGTGATAGGGTGCGGTAGTTGTAGCGCGCTATCTTGTTTTCGTTGCCGAGTTCGTCTTTACTGCTTTTCATGTAAAGATGCAGGTCGTCGTAAAATACCTGCGTTACGCTATCGTAAGGATCGGTATAAGCGACCGGCGCGAAAAAGCGTTTTTTGACGAATTCCAAATCCGTTTCGCCGTTTCTGCGAAAATGCACGGTACCCGATTGAATCCACCAGTTGCCAGCATCTTTTAAAAACCTACCTGCTTCCATGTCCTGGTCTGTCACTGTAAACTGGGTGGAATGGGCACTCGGCTTAAAAATATCGGCGATCAAACCGGGCGTATAAGCCAGTTGGTAGGCTTCAAAAGGAATGCCCCGGATGGCTTGTTCACCATCCGGCAGTGAGGCTGTCATTTCCGCATTGTAAAACTTTGTTTTAACGTGTTCGATCAGGCGTTTTTGCGGCAGGTCATCCTTCGGAGCGGTTTGATAGGCTATTTCAGGGAGGCTGTTGAAAACGCCCTTAAAATCTGAAATTTTGAATAAAAAACCATTGGCTGGTTGTAATCCTGTCAATTCCCAGGTTTGGGTCTGCCAGCCCTTGCGGAGGTAGAAGTTTGCCGGCGTAATAATATCGTTGGTGACCTCATTTTTGGTCAAGGTGATCCACTGTTTTTGCTGGGCAGTGCGGCCATACTTTTTGGCGGTTTTCACCTCATCCAAATCGTCGGCCACTTCTTTTAAAAGACCTTCTTCCTGCAAACGCGGATAGACTACCGAAACTGCTTCCAATACATTGCCCAGTTCATCGGTTTCTATCGTCAGCGTATGGGCGATGCGCGGGTCTTCCGGGTTGCGCTCGTAGGCATAGCTAATCGCCTCGCTTTCCTTGACCATATATACGCCGTAGCGATTGGCGCCGCGTTCTTGTAAGAGTTGAATTTCACAATTGTGCGTAGCGACGGAGTACGGCAATTGCTCCGTTCGTTTGGCATCCGCCTGGAATTGTAAAAAAGCGGGATCATTGTCGGTATACGATTTTGCCTTCTTTTCGTCGGCGATCAGTTTTTCAGCATCCCGGCCGAAAACTTCCTGTCGCAGGGTCATGCCCTTGCAGGCGCGCAACGCTTCCTGCCATTCCACAGCGCTTAGTTGTTGCATATCGAAACCCGTTAGATTATTCGCAGGTAACAGCACAGCATCGGGCAATTCGTGTTCGACGGCGCTGGTGGTGAAACCTTTCTTTTTATAGGCTTCCTGCCAGTATTCGGTTTTGAATTGGCTTAAAATGCGTTCTTTATTGAAAAATGCGCCCGTATGAAACCAGGTTTTGGTTAGAACGGGTGGCTGGTAGTGTTCTGGTGGAATCGCGTCTCCCTGGTTTAAGTTTTCAAACACATCGAAAGCCTCCGTGTCGATTTGTTCTACCCTGCCAAAGCCGCGAAACTCGCGCTCGGCATGATCGTAGTAGCCATGGTGGTAAGAATATTCCGCCGAAAAACGCAGGTTGCTCACGCGTTCGGTCACCGTAGTTTTAGCCACGACGTGTACCGGAAAGGGCAATTTGGTGATCCAGGGCGTACCCGCCAGTTTGTCTTGCAGGTAAAAATGGGTGGAACTTTTGTATTCCACTTCCGTCATTTTGCCGAGTCCATTCTGATGGCTGCGCAGGAGGTGGGGCTTATTTCCGCCCATCAAATCGATATAACGCATGGGTGCGTTTTGGTACGCGGGCATTTCCGACGACCACACGATGCAGGCCGTTCCATTGCCGAGCAGATCGGTGACGGTGATTTGATTGGGTTGTTCTGTGGGGAAAAAATGCTCTATTTCAGTTGCCTCGCTCCAGGCATTGCCGCTGAGGTTGAGCCATGCCTTAAATTTGTTTTTGCCCAAGTAAATCAGATCCGTCGCGCCGGTACCGCTGATATCTGCCAGTTGAAGGTAAGCGGGATTGAACATATCAGAAGCATCGAACCAAGGGGCGTTATTCATGGTCACTTTTGCCCCGAAACGGCCATAACCGAGGTTTGGCCAATAACAAACCTCGCCATTGCGGATGCGCACGATGTCGGTCAGGCCGTCGCCCGACATATCGGCCAGAAAAATACGTTGTTCATAATCGTCAAAAACAATGGCTGCGCCGCGTTCTTCATCATAGGGTTTAGTGGCCAGTTCAGGCGTGTCGTAGCCCATTTTGCCTTGGTTTTCCCAAAACCAGAAAGCGCCGACATCGGATAGAACAACCTCTGGCTTGCCATCGCCGTTTATATCCAGCATCCGCACGTTGGGATCGCGCAGGTCCAGATTGAGGCGTTTGGCAAAAGCGCGAAACGGCTCCCAATGGCCCTGGTCATTCAGTTCAAAAAAACCTTGTGTGCCCTCACTCGTCACGACGATTTGTTTGCCTCCGTCGGCATCCAGATCCTGCAATTGTAAAACGCCGTTGGAAATACCATTAAAAGAAGGCTTTGGCATAACCGGTTGATTCGGGCCTAATTGCAAGGTTCCTTTTTGAGCGACTTCGCCCAGGTTGTGTTTATAAAACCAGCCGTTTGCCTGTTCGCTCAAGATGCCATTGATGCCTTCATTGTATAAGTCAACCCATTGATAATTGCCGGCGAGTCCGCTGGGCGTGTTGATCAGATTTTCGTTTGTAACTGTTTTGACATCTGTATGCCAGACTAATTTCTGGTATTCGAAAGTCATTTTGGGCAATGATTTCCGACTATAGCCCGCGCCGTTTTTTACATAGCCTGTTTGTTGAATCTCAGTAAGATAAGTAACTTCTGCCGCCTCTTGTTCGCTTTGTAAATCAGAGGCATACAGCGTGGAATGTGCGTACTTGAAATCGAGGGAGCGCACCAACACAGGTTCTTCTCCTAATGCTGCAAAGCGATGATACATCAGCACACGTTTGCACAGTCGGTAGGTACGTATTTCAAAACCGGCGCGATAATCAGAAAAAGCATCGGCCCGGCTTTTCCAGGAGCCGTTGTCAGACGGGGTAGGTACTGCATCGTGGTGTTCACCATAGTCGAAGACTAATTCGAAGAAATAGTCTTCGGTTTTAGCAGGCAACAATGGCGCAAAAGGAGATGCATCAAAATATTTCGCCGCTTCATTGCCATAACGAATGTGTTTGATGTGCCTGTTGGAAAACGGTGCAATACGTGCAATGCGGTTTTTTTCATGTACTACATTATTTACCGCTCTCAAATCTTCCTGTTTATATTCATACCAGATCCAGGAGCCCTTATCGTCGTAGGAAAATTCCGGTAGCCACTGAAAGACCCTGGATTTTTCCGCAGGATCAGCAATGCGGCAGGATTCGCTGTATCCAAAAAAGGTTGTGATGTTATTACTCGTTGTTACGCGCCAATAGTAATCATGGTCTTTGTGCCAAATCCGTTCGATGCGTGAAAACGCGCCTTCGATGCGCGGGCGGTATTGCCGAATCGTAAATTCGTCGATGATTTCCTGACGAACCACCCACGCACCGGCCTTAAAGTCCATAAACGGCACCAGTTCCTCCACGCCCGAAAACATAAAACTATCCTCTTCCTGAATGGCATTAAGGTCGTGTGTGTCCCGGTAACGTGGTAATTTTTTGTCGGTGCGGCGCTGTATAGCAGGCAAATCCAGATCCCAGCCAAGTCCGAATAAACCATTGCCTACACCGGAGTTATAAGAAAGCGACAGTTGAGGCGTAAACCCGTTGCGATTGGGAGAAAGCGGCAGCGGAATGGAAAAAGAGGAAGTACCATTGGCCGCGTTGACCTGAAATTTTTCGTCAATTCCCTTAATGGCTCCGCCGCCTTTGGGCAAAGAGATTTGAGGCACTTCAATGGCATTGGACTTTGTAGCACGTTCCTGCGACAGGGTGGCGATACTGCTTTGTCCACCAGCGGATTTGGGGGTATTTTTGTTGTCTTTACTGGTATTTTGCATGGGCATTTATTAGAGTTTTTGCCAAAGGAAACTATTCAGCCCAAAGCATGATTCGGTTTTGCCTCAAACGCAGATTTCGCAAGAAGCCTATTGATGATTTTGCTTTGAACGGTTGCTTCCTTGCCAAACCGCCGCGTTTAGCGAGCGGTTGGCAGGGAAGCGTTAGATGGGCGTATTATTTCCATGTAAAATGTTTTAGTTTTTCAGCAATTTGCTTGATATCCCCAGGTGATTTCCCAAGATCGTCTTCAATGTTAAAGTACCGTACTCGGTAAATTCCACCGGGTGATATTTTGCGGTAGTCAGTTTCTGTAAAATTTTTAAGAAGGAAAAACCTATGTCCGTGATGTAAATTCCAGCCTAATTTAACAGATTCTGAAATTGCGCTATTCAATCTATCTTTCTGGTCTTCGGTTAATTCTGACTGTTTCTCTGATACGTTTATTATTCCATCTTTTTCATCCCAATCAACCACTACCATGTTTTCGACTTGTCCTATGTATCTGACAGACTTCCACTTGTAAATTCCTAAATAATTAAATTCGCGATACCCTCTTGAAGCTAGATCAAAGTAAAACTGGTATTTTACATTCATGTCGAAGGACTCTCCACAAGCCATAACTCTCAGCAAGTGATTAGTTCGGGGCATAAGTCCCATATTCAAGCAATATGACTCGAAATGCTCTTTAAGCCTCTGTAAATATTGGTCATACAAATGATTTTGTGCTAATTCATTTAAGTTATCCACAAGATCACTAAAAGTAATCGAGTGAAAGTATACATTCCCCTCTAACTTTTTTGATCTGAGTTTGTCACTTACTTCGGCCATCTTATCCTCCGAATACCTACTCTTACTTAAATGTAGCAGTATTTTATGTTCGTTAGCGTCAAAACTGTCAGAATATTTGACAAGTTTATCAACTGCTTCAAGACCATCTAATTTTGTTTCAATTATGATTTTTGATGCCTTAATTTGTACATGACCGTCAATGAATCCATTCCCTCGATTATTTATTTGTTGGGTAAATCTTGGTATGACTTCATATGAGTTTGCATCTTCTGTCACTCCACGAATGAAATCTTCATAAAACTTAGGATTAATTTCATATAAATTTGAAAGCATTAATAATATATTGTTCGTTACGGTATTTTCACCTTGCGAATATTGCTGAAATTGATTTAACGTAGCCATTGCCTTACTTTTATATGATTTTATTGCGCCCATCTATGCTTTGCCGTCACCTCACCCTATAGCCCCTATTGCGGGAAAATCCGCTTTGTCAACCCTTCCGATTGCGGCCATGCAACTAATTGGGCTGCATTGCCGCAATCGAAGGGTATTACGTTTTTGTCACAAAACACCGATGCGGATACCCGGCCAACCGACCAAATATCCGCATCAGCGGCAAGAATAGTAGGAAGCACTTGGAACATGTGGGGCATGTTTCGTTCATTTTGAAGCGGCAATGTACGCACCAACATCAAATCTCCAAATCATTCCAGAGATTTTTTCTATAGTATTCCTTTTTTGGATAACCCGAATTCGCCTTTTGCTGATGTCGGAACCTAATCTTCCAAGAGGATCACCCCTCTTTCCCCAACAATGCAAACATATTCTTCTTATACGCTTCTACGCCCGGCTGATCGAACGGATTGACCGCCAGCAAATAACCGCTGATGGCGCAGGCTTTTTCAAAAAAGTAGAACAACTGACCCAGATAATACGGCGTCGCTTCGGGAATGGTGATCTTGAAATTGGGTACGCCGCCGTCAATGTGGGCCATGCGCGTACCTTCGGCGGCTTTTTTATTGACGTAGTCCAGGGTCTTTCCCGCCAGATAATTCAGGCCATCCAAATCCTCGGTTTCCCTTTCCAGGGTAATATCAGCATCGGGTGTGTCGATCTCTAGCACGGTCTCGAAGAGGTTACGCCGACCATCCTGAATATACTGGCCCATGGAGTGCAGATCGCTGGTAAAATCCACGGCAGCCGGGAAAAGCCCCTTGCCGTTTTTGCCTTCGCTTTCGCCAAAAAGTTGTTTCCACCACTCAGCAAAGAAGTGGAAGCGAGGTTCATAATTAACCAGCAGTTCGATGTCTTTTCCTTTGCGGTTCAGCAAATTACGCGCAGCGGCGTAGCGATGGCAGTCATTTTCAGCGAAGGGCAGATTGGCCAGTTCTGCGCCGGCTGCTGCGCCTTGCATGAGCGCATCCACGTCTATACCCGCCACCGCGATGGGCAGTAAACCCACCGCCGTCAGCACAGAGTAGCGTCCGCCCACGTCGTCGGGCACCACGAAAGTCGTGTAACCTTCCTGATCGGCCAGCGTTTTCAAGGCACCTTTGGCCTTATCGGTAGTGGCGTAAATGCGGCTGCGTGCGCCTTCTTTTCCATACTTGGCTTCCAGTTTTTTCTTAAAAATGCGGAACGCAATGGCTGGCTCGGTGGTCGTACCGGATTTGGAAATGACGTTTACCGAAAAATCGCGGTCGCCGATAACTTCCTGTAAATGTTGCAGATACGTACCCGACAGGTTGGTGCCAGCGAAATAGACTTCCGGGCCTTGCCGCTGCTCTTTCGACAATTGGTTGTAAAAACTATGCTGACAAAACTCAATGGCGGCTTTGGCCCCCAAATAGGAACCGCCAATGCCGATCACCACCAACACTTCGCTCTGCTGACGAATGGTTTGCGCAGCCTGTTTTATTTGCGCCAGTTCCTCGTGATCGAAAGAAGTGGGGAGGACGAGCCAACCCAGATAATCTCCGCCCGGCCCCTGACGGCTTTGCAGCATTTGGGCAGCAGCGGAGACCTGCGATTCAATGGCTACCCACTCGATGGGTTGAATGAAAGTGGCAGCGGGCGAGGGGTCAAAACGAACAGCGGACATAGGTAAACAGAAGGTTTAAGTAAAAGAAAAGGGCAATAAGCAAAGGGCAAATAGAAGCAATACGGCATTCCGATTTTTTATCGGGAAGGTAATAAACAATCACTTACACCTTCGCCAACTCCGCTTTCAAGCGATCAATGACTTTGATTTCCACCGGATCCACCTTGCGCAGTTCGGCCAGGTAAAACGACATCCAGTCGCCCAAATGAACGAGGTAAAACGCCTTTTCGATGGGCGATTTGCCTTTCGACCAGATTTCGGTAGAGTTACCCGCCAGTTCGCCAATCATTTCTTTATTGATGTCCATACGAATGCTGGTGCGCTGAAAATCATCCTTGTTGCGCAGCCAGAGCACCGACACATCGGGGCGATTGTCGCGCCAGCCGACCAGTTCGTTGTGGTTCATTTCGGGTACTACGTGGTGCCAGGCCAGCATTTTCGCATTCTCATTGATCTGCTGCCGCCAGCGAACGGCCACCGCTTCATTGTGGTCGGCGGTATAGACCACGGGCGTTTTTCCCACTAAGGAAGCGGCTATTTTACGCGCACTTTTCTGGATGGCGGCCTGGTCTTTAGCCAGCATTTTCTGGGCAGCGCCCACTTGGGTCATGAGTTTGAGCGGAATGAGTTTGGCCGCGCGAAGTACGGCCAGTTGCGCCACTACTGAAAAACCGAGACAAGCGCGTGGACTGCTCCAGCCACCGGGGACCTGCACGTAATCGAGGCCGCGTTGTTTAGCAATTTCGATGAGCCGACCCGCCGAAGCGATGCAGACTACTTGGGCACCCGTTTGCAGCAGTTGTTCTAGGGTGCTGAGCGTCTCTTCGGTGTTGCCGCTGTAAGACGAACAAATGGCCAGGGTGTGCTTATTAACCCAGGCGGGTGCCTGATAGCCTTTGCTGACCACCACGGGCAGTTTGCAGACCGGGCGCACGAATTCCTGTACGAAATTGCCACCAATGCCACTGCCACCGAGGCCGGAAATGAAGATGGTGCGCAGGGGGGCACTATGTTTTTTCAAAGTGACATTTTGGGCCAAAGCCAGGGCTTCCGACAATTGTTCGGGGAAGCGGGCGATCATTTTATCCATGCAGATTGAGTATTTGAAAAGCGAGTATTTGAGTATTGGCAGCGCAGACGCTGGTTTTGGAGCGGCGAAATTAAAGGCATTTGGCAATAATCATTCTCCTGCCCGCAAATTCACCCGTAAATCGTGCTCTCCCGGACTCTGAAACATGCGTATGCGGGCCTCCAGAGCAGCCCGATCTGCGGCAGTCAGGCTACTTAAACTGCTTGCCAATATCTTATTTAACTCAGCCAAAATTTTCTCTTCATTCTGCCAATACCTAACTTTACCAAAAATATCTTCCATGACTCGCTCTTTCAGGCTGAGTAATTCCGGGCGAAATAATGCATTGGCAGGCTGAAGCGCTGCATCTGTCTTTTCCAGCATTTGCCAGTGCCGATCCAGGCCGAGTTGACTAATGACTTCATTGTCAGAAACTTGTATCGTCCAAATTGGCGATCTAGATTCGATGCTATCAGGAGGGTAGGCGGCCAGATACAGGTGCAGGAGTTCATCATCCTGTGCACCTTTGGTACGATCCGCCAAGGCCTGAAAAAAACGGTAATCCGTAAATAAATAAGACTGTGTCCCCTGCGCCACCCGCTGATAGACAAAGCCCGGTAATGCCTCGCGCAGCCAAAAAAAATCGGGTTGAATTTCCGTCACATTCGGCTCGGCCCGATGCGCAAGATGGTACGTAAACGTATCCCGCAAGGCCAACGCTTCCCGATAAAACACCGCAAAACCCGTTTCTGTAAATATCGTATCCTGTATTGCCAGCCAGCGGTCGCGCCGCGCGGTCAAATCGGCCCCGAAATAGCAGACCATGCGTTTTTTCAGTAGCCATTTATCCTGGGGCAACACGGGTAAAACCGCCCCGGAAAACACCCATCCGGTCTGTCCATCCGGGGCAATTACTTGCAGCCACGGCGCGATGAGGCTCTGATCGCCCAGCCGCAATTGAGTCTCAAAACGGCTTACCGTGCCCAGATCGGTCAGTTTATCTTCCGCTTTCAAAGTGCCAATTTCCCGACCTTTCTCACCGGGTGCATCGCGCAGGGCCGTTTGCGGCAGCACCACGCGAAGGGTAGTTTCGTTGGTAGGATTTTGGCAGGAAAAAAAGGCGAGGACAAGCATGATCTGAATGACCACGATGGACGCTCCTACGGACAAACGGGAAATTTGGTAGGGGCGACCCTTGCGGTCGCCCAATATGGTGATTTTTGGTACAATTTGGGCGACCATAAAAGCCACCCCTACGTGTAACCAGGAAATTCGGCAGTCAGACATAGGTATTGATTTGGTGTAAAATAAAATCCCAGTTGTACAGAAATGACTACCAACGCCGCCCCATTAACAAAGGTTGCCATCAATAGGGTAGGGGGCCGACCCGGTAGTCGGCCAAATCGTGACACCCAATTCAAGGAAAAACCAGAACTTTCGACCACAAAACTCGGCAAAATCAGTGGACTCCGTACCTTCCGCCGACCAAACCGTCCCGACTGCATGAATATTACCCGTTTTCTCCTGGTTCCGCTGGCGTTCCTTTGTTTTTCGGCCTCCGGCCAAATCACCGACAATTTCTCTGACGGCGATTTTACCCAAAATCCGGCCTGGCAAGGCGATGTGGCCAATTTTGTGGTCAATACCGCCGGGGAGCTGCAATTGATGGCCCCCGCCGCCGGTGCGTCCACGCTGGTGGTGGCGGGCAATATTCCCGACACTGCCATCTGGAACCTGCATTTTCGGCTGGCGTTCGCGCCTTCTACTTCCAATTTGCTGCGCATTTATCTGTTGGCCGATCAGGCGGATTTGACGACTGCCAATGGCTATTTTCTGGAAATTGGCGAGAACGGCAGCCTGGATGCCCTCCGTTTTTTCCGGCAGGATGGCGGCACGGAAACCTTGCTGGCGACGGGCCAGGCCGGTCTGGTCGGCACCGATCCCGTTGATATTCAATTACATATTATCCGTGCCAAAACCGGTGTCTGGACCATAGAAGCCGCCGCCGGACAGACCGCTTTGCAATTGCAAAACATCGTACTGGATGCTACCTATGGCGGCGGCCCGAACCGTTTTTTCGGGTTTAATGCGCTCTATTCGGCCACCCGTACCGACAAGTTTTTCTTCGACAATATTTCCATTTTGCCCGATGTACCCGATACGCAACCGCCGACGATTACCCTGGTAGAAGCTGAAAGTCCCGGCTCGGTAAAAGTCGTATTCAGCGAACCAATTGATCCCACATCGGCCAATAATGCCACCAATTACAACATCAGCAATGGGGTAGGGCAGCCTATGTCGGCCACCTTAGCGGCGGATCAGCAGACGGTGTTTCTTTCGCCTGGTGTAGCCCTGACCACTGGCAACTACACGTTGCAAGTCGCTGGCGTACACGATACTACGGGTAATGTGATGACTACCCAAACCGTCGCATTTCAATTTGTCCAAATCGCCACGGCTGCCGAATTTGATATACTCATCAATGAAATTATGGCTGATCCGACGCCTGCCGTCGGGCTGCCCGAAGTGGAATGGGTAGAAATATTCAACCGTTCCAATAAAACCCTCGACCTCAGCGGATTACGTTTCGACGATGGCGGCACCCCGCAGCCTTTGCCCGCCTATTTGCTGGCCCCGCAGGCCTACGTAGTGTTGGCCACTACGGCCAATGCGACCGTGTTGAAAACATTGATCCCCAACGTAATAGGTATAACGGGTTTTCCTTCTCTGAATAATGATGGCGATGTGCTTATGGTAAGTACGGCTGCGGGTACCGTCATTGACCGCGTGGCCTATTCCATTGACTGGCATACGGAATCCGCTAAAAAAGACGGCGGCTGGACGCTGGAACGCATCAATCCAAACATTCCTTGCCTGGGTAAAGAAAACTGGCAATCGGCCCCTGCGCTGCCGGGTGGTACGCCCGGCCAAACCAATGCGAGTTTGCAGACGACCACCGACCAAACCGCCCCGCAATTGCTGGCCGCTTTTCCGGAAAGTGCCACGAGTATCCGCCTGACTTTCTCGGAAGGCCTCGACGAAATGACGGCGGAAAACCCCGGCGGTTATCAACTCACGCCCGCCCGCACGGTGACCGCTGCCACACTCACCCCCGGCGACCGGGCAACGGTGACCCTGACGCTGGATGAGCCCTTGCAAACGGGCGTGGTTTATACTTTACAGGTCACTGCCACGGTGGAAGATTGTAATGGCAATATGGTGGCCGCCAATAGCAGTGCCGTGCTTGGATTGCCGGAACAGCCTGAATTTCGGGATATTGTGATCAATGAAATCCTGTTCAACCCGGCCAGCGGCGGCAGTCGGTATGTGGAATTTTATAATCGCAGTCAGAAGATTTTTAACTGGTCGGAGTTTTTCCTGTCCAATTTCACCGACGGCGTTGATCTCGAACTGATTACCACCAACCGGCTTTTTCTGCCGGGCGAATACGCAGTTTTTACCCCTAGTCCGGGTGATATTACGAGCCGATTTACCAATGTGCGGCCAGAGGTTTTGTATAAAAATAACCTCCCTTCGCTGGACGACAAAGAGGACAATCTGATCCTTTTTTGGCGCAATATTAACACCTCGGTCGTAACGGTAGATGCACTGGGATACAAAGAATCCTGGCATAATCCCCTGCTCACCACCAGCGAAAAAGAAGGCGTTGCCCTGGAACGCATCAGCCCCGATCAACCGACCAATTCAGCATCCAACTGGACTTCGGCGGCCCGGCCTGCCACGGGTGGCGCAGCGGGTACGCCTACGCAGCCGAATTCCCAACGCCTGGTCAATGTTGACCCGGGCAGTAATCTGATTACGCTGGCAGTGGATCGCCTTTCGCCCGATAATGATGGTTTTGAGGACTTTCTGGATATTCGCTATACGCTGCCCGATGCGGGTTTTGTGGCCACGACCACTATTTTCGACTCCGATGGCGTGCCCGTCAAACGCCTGGTCCGTCAGCAACTGATTGGTAGTCAGGGTGCACTGCGCTGGGATGGCGATACCGATGATGGCAACCGTGCCCGCCCCGGTATCTATATTTTGTACGTGGAGTTGTTTTCGCCCAGCGGCGAGACTAAACATGCGAAAAAGCCATTTGCGCTGGTCGCCAGATTTTAAGTAAGGAGACAGTGGTGAGGAATTTCGTTGATAATACGAATTATGGATTCTATTAAGTAAGCAACTGAATGCTAAGCACTTAGGCCTTCCAGGTTTCAGAAACCTGGAAGGTCGGGTCACCAGAAGCCTGAGAATCAGCACTCATCTTAACCCATGATTCGCATTGATCCTTAACATTTTGCATAATTTTTAAATGTCATACCAAAATCTGCATTTTTAATCGCTACCCGCCATGTTTACACACCGACTTTTTTTCCTGACTGGTATTTTGTGCCTGCTGTTATCTGCCTGTCCGGCTACTGCACAGACTACGCCCAAACTCGGTACTTTCACCGATGAAATCACCAATAATGGTGGCAGTCAAGTGCTGCGTTTTGCTGCCGCCGGGGGTGCTGACTCCCAGCAAGTCGCCCTGAATGTGCTCGTGCGCGAAATTGGGAGCAAAGAACCCGTGATGGGCGCCACAGTACTATTGCGCCGCGAAAAACCTGCCCGGATGTATGGCAAAGTTACCGGGGAGTACGGTACCTGTGCCTTAGCTATCGCCCCGGATACTTACTCTGTACGGGTACAAGTAACGGGTCTGGCTTCCTTTGAGCAGTCGGGATTTGTTCTGGAGCCCGGTACTGCTTATATCCTGGAAATCGGGCTGGCCTTCACCAAAAAATAAATATGGACTACCCATGCGACTATTTTACCAATTCTTATTCCTGCTCCTTCCTTTCGCTGCCCTGGCCCAATCGAAAACCGACCGGGAAATATTAGCCGCAGAGCAGCACCGTTTTGAAGCAATGGTACGTCGCGATACCGTTGCGCTGCGCCACATGCTGACTGACGATCTGGTGTATATTCATTCCAATACTTTACAAGAGACTAAGTCCGCCCATATTTCGGCGATCAGCACCGGACGGCTGGCTTATAACAGCATGGTCAGAGAAAGCGTAAAAGTGCGTCGCTACGGCAAAATAGCCCTGACCAATGGGGTGGTACACGTCAAAGGTATATTCAATACCAATGCGTTTGAATTGCGACTGGCTTACACCGCAGTGTACCGGCGTGGACATGGGACCTGGCAACTACTCAATTGGCAGAGTACGAAAATACCGTGATCTATAAAATACCGACAGTGTAATTGATGCTGTCTTTGAAGGGAAAAACGTACTAAAAAACCTGGTGATGTGCTAAAAAATCATCCAGGGAATGACTGGTAATAGAAATGTTGCCGTTATGCCGGCTGCCATTTATGACGTGCAAATCAGCAATATCTAATTGATTATCATCGAGTGGCCAACCCGTAACCCGGGATAAAATCTGCAATAAATGCAGCATATACGCTGACATTTGCGCCCCATTTTCATGGCCATGCGGTTGGCATTGGAATCCGGTGAGTTGTAAATGCCTGGATGTTACCTGGCCATTCCCCTTATTCAGGCCGCTCGCTCGCATTCTGTTTTGCAAAATTTGCATTTCCTGTTCAAAGGCCAGGGTATCAATATGTTGGAAGGAATTTTGTAATACTGAGGATGGCATCAAATTATAAATCCAGTCGCTGACATTCTTAGGGAATTTATGGGATTGGCCATTAATAAAACTGGAATCGGCCAGCCAGATCAATTGTTCGGCATAGCGGTTGGTGGGCATCTCCATTTGATACAACCACATTAGAAAATGAACCGTCGCCAACGGATATTTACTGGTATATCTGGTGGTAACCGAGCGGTTTTCCAACTCATTGGGGTTGCAACTGGACTGAAATCCACTCAGTGTATTAGCCGGATGCAGCCGGACAATATGATGGCCCAGCGATTTACATTGCGGCTGACAAATATCCAGATCCAGATAAATGGCGTTTTTTAAATCATCATGGGATAAAGCAGCATTATAGAACAATTTCTTATATCCGGTATAAATGCCGACTAATCGGGCAGCCGGATTTTTGGATAAATACAATAAAGTGGCCAGGCCGGCATCCAGGTCGTCGCCCATAATTACATTTTGGGAGGCCTCGGATTGCAGCCAGGGATAGGTTGCCAAAACAGTTTCTCTGTGCATATCTCTTGTTTATAGTCGCTTTGGACTGACAAATGCACATTTTGTCACAAAATAAACTGCCCCACGCTTGTGCAGTGGGGCAGGGTTTTATGCGGCAACCTGTAAAATCTGATCGGCCCGGAAAGAACGAATCGCATTTTTCTCCATATCGTAATATCGAACCAACGTCAATTGCGTACTCACCTCCGTGCTTTTGGGCGGCTGGATGAACATATCCGGCTTCAAAGTACCGATGGCCCGGCGCACCTCGCCGTTGCGTTTTTGAAAACTAAAACGGACCGAGCCTTTGCGCAGGGCCTGTTGCAACAGCAGCACTTTCCAGGCAGCTACCTGACAATGCGCCAGGCTCGCAGCCGGGTTTTTCCGACGAATTGCCCAAGCCAGTTTCATCACTTCCGAACGATTGAATTTGAACTTGCTCATGGCTATTTACTGTTTTTGATTTGCTACAAAATTAATCAAAAAACAAGCAAAAAGCAAGTTTTATGAAACTAATTGTTTGTTTTAACAAGTCATTAGGTCTTTTGGAAAGTTTTTTTACTTTCGGGAGGCTGGGAAACGGCATGTTTGGCGAAGGTAACCAGGTAGGCTGTACATCGAGACACCAATTTCGACTATACACTCGTCGAAAACAGGTGTTTCGACGTACATTTGCGGCCAAAATAACGACGATGCCCACCACCACGACGCATAGTACAGCCCTGAAATCTGATCCCGTTTCGATAGACCCGACTATATTAGAAAAAGCATTTCGGCTCATGGCTACCGCCAAAGCCATGACCGATTTATACGAAGCCAATTTCAAATTTGTCAGCAAATACGTCCACGCTACTTCGCGCGGACATGAGGCCATTCAATTAGCAGTCGGGTTGCAGTTATCGGCACAAGACTATGTGTATCCGTACTATCGCGACGATAGTATGTTGTTGGCGATGGGTTTGCGGCCTTACCAATTGATGCTGCAATTGCTGGCCAAACGCGACGATCCATTTTCCGGCGGACGCGCTTATTATTGCCACCCCAGTCTGCGCGATGCCGACAAACCCAAAATACCGCACCAGAGTTCGGCCACCGGCATGCAGGCCATTCCGGCCACGGGTGCAGCGTTGGGGTTTTGGTATAAAGAAAAAATGGCGGCTATCAACCCCTCCACTTCTTCACCTCTCAACCCTCTCGTCGTTTGCTCCTTAGGCGATGCCTCCGTCACCGAAGGCGAGGTGTCGGAAGCCTTCCAAATGGCGGTGCTGAAAAAACTACCGATTCTCTATCTGGTACAGGATAACGGTTGGGATATTTCTGCCAATGCCGAAGAGACCCGCGTGGCCAATGCTGCCGAATATGCGCGGGGATTTCCCGGTCTGGAAGCGATCAGTATTGATGGCAGCGACTTCGTAACTTGTTGGCAGACAGTAGAAAACATTCTGCAAACCATTCGGCGCGAACGCCGCCCGTTTTTGCTGCACGTACGGGTGCCATTGCTCAATCACCATACGTCGGGCGTGCGGAAAGAGTGGTATCGCGATGATCTGGAAGAACACGCCACGCGCGACCCGTTTCCAATATTAAAGCAAAAAATGTTGGAAAATGGTTTCTCCAAAAATGCATTGCAACAATTTGAAAGTGAGGCTATTACTACAGTAAAAGCCGACTTTGAAGCCGCCAAAAATGCCGAAGACCCGCGCCCGGAAGACTTGCTGACCCACGATTTTGCGCCCACGCCCATCGTACAGGAAACCGGCGAACGCAGTCCGGCCAATCGCGAACCAAAAGTCATGGTGGACAGCGCGTTATTTGCCGTCGAAGAACTGATGCGGGCGCACCCGGAATGCTTGTTGTATGGCCAGGATGTGGGTCGGCGATTGGGTGGTGTATTTCGGGAAGCGGCGACACTTGCCGAAAAATTCGGCGATCACCGGGTTTTTAATACGCCCATTCAGGAGGCTTTTATCGTGGGCAGCACGGCGGGCATGAGTGCCGTGGGTCTGAAACCGATCGTGGAAGTACAGTTCGCCGATTATATTTGGCCGGGCCTCAACCAACTTTTTACCGAGGTGTCGCGCAGTTGTTATCTTACCAATGGCAAATGGCCGATCAGTTGCATTATCCGGGTGCCCATCGGGGCCTACGGTAGCGGTGGGCCTTATCACAGCACCAGTATCGAAAGTGTGCTGACCAATATTCGGGGCATCAAAATCGCCTATCCGAGCAACGGAGCCGATCTGAAAGGACTCTTAAAAGCGGCTTATTACGACCCCAATCCGGTCATCATGCTGGAACATAAAGGCTTGTATTGGAGCAAAGTACGCGGTACTGATGCCGCCCGCACCGTGGAGCCGGATGCCGATTACTGCATTCCTTTCGGACTGGCCCGAACGGTACTTTCGGTGGAGCAAAAAACGATGGAACAGGACACCACGCTGGCGGTCATTACCTACGGCATGGGCGTACACTGGGCCTTGAATGCCGCGCAGGAACACTGGCCGGGTAGGGTAGAGGTGCTGGATTTGCGCACCCTCTATCCCCTGGATGAAGCGGCGATGTTTACGGCCGCCAAACGGCATGGGCGGGTCATGGTCATCACCGAAGAACCCGTTCATAACACCTTTGCCCAGAGTCTGGCGGCCCGCATCGGCGAACATTGTTTCCAATGGCTGGATGCGCCCGTGCGAACCATTGGTGCGGTCAATATGCCCGCTGTGCCACTGAATACGGTGCTGGAACAGGCCATGATTCCCTCGGTGGAGCAGGTGGCGGCGGCGATGGGGGATTTGCTGGGGTGGTAGGAAAAAGGGCAAAATGGAACGCAGTAACATCCCGGTTTTTATCGGGAAAGCAACAAGCAACAATACCAATTCTTGCTTCCCCACTATCTGCTCTCCCCCTCATGGGGGAGTTGGAGGGGGCTTTATAATCCCGCCCTTAAATACGCCCAGCCCTTTTCCTGTTTTTTCACCACCTCCATCACCCCGGAGAGCACCATGCCGCTTTCGGGCAACAATTCTTCCCGTTTGATCTTGCGTTCACGCATGGTGTTCTGACAAGCCATAAAAGCCACGCCCTTGCTTTTTAAATCGGCGATTTTAGCCGCCTGTTTGGTGTGCGCCGCAAGCAGAAGGCTAATGCCATTACTATGACAGACTACTTCTACTTTGGAATTGGGCGCGGCTTCCAGAATGTTGCTGATTTGCCGAACCACGGCTTTGTGGACCAAGGTGTCATTACTGGTGAGTTGAATAACAATTTTATGTTGTTTTTTATCTGTTGGTGGAGTTTCTTCCTGGGCTTGGAGGGAAGGGATGGTTAATAATAAAGTGAATAGAAAAAGAAGGTATTTCATGTTAGAAGGTTTTTGAAATGATGATCCTGGAAGAGGTTTTGCAGTTATTTATTACTCAGATAAAATTTTCTTTATTGGTTGAATTTCCCAACACTAATGGACAATTTATTTATTCACCAATACAATCCTTACTTACTGTTGAATTCTCAAATGTCGCAATCGTTTTTTTCGTACCTGTTTTTTATAATTATGGTTTCAGAGAACGTTAGGGCTTTGTGCAGGTGTGACATTAGAATTCCTGTCTGCCCGGAACTAATGCTGGATAAAGATATAAAAATAATGTTAAGAACTAATGCCCAATGTTGCTTGTCCCGCCCGAACCAAAGCCCGGATATGCAGAACTGCTGATTGCTACAACATCAAGCCGCACTTGCACAAAACTCACTGTTGGCTGCTGTGTTATTCGTCTAAGCCTTTACTAATCTAATGTCAATTTCTCTGTCCACATATAGCCATTCTTCATTTTGTCGCAACGAAAAAACTAGGTCTTCAAATGCGTTTGAGTCTTCTGGTGCATATTCAAACCAAGTTAAAAAATCAAAAGGTTGTCCGATGTCTCTACAATGATAAAGTTTACGAGCAATTGCTGGTAAATATTTCAATCCTGTCTCGGTGTGATGTGATTTAGTTTCAAATATTTTCCTTCGTTCGTCTTGTGCCATCGTCCACCAAATTTCAGTCTTACGAATTGGAATTAGAGCTGCACAAGTTGCTTTTTGTCTACCCAAGCCTGCTTGAATTGCATTTAGCTTTTCTCGTTCTGCTTTTTCAGCATAACGAACGTTACTTGTAAAACCTGTTAATGTCCATATACCAATTTTTTCTTTTGTCGCCGAACTTTGCAAAATGTCAATATGTGAAACATTGTCTAAGCTGTGTCCGCTTACTGTGTCCATGCTTATCACTTTCCAAGTTCCATTATCTCCACCGATAAAGTCAAAATAATTCTCTGTCATATTTGTTTTGAGTTAAACGATTTATGTGAACTATAACAGGTAACGGTTTCGGGCTTGGCGAAGGTGGCGATTTTCACCACAAGTGTTGATGCGGAGTACCAAAGTTTGATTAACCACAAATATGTCTGCGGAGCACTGAACCGCCACTTTTGCCAAACCGCTGTTAGCAGAAGCCCTTCTGTCTGTCCAAAGCACGGTCGGTTCAAGTTAGGTTAATGTCGTGAGGTGCCAAAAAAATAAATTTGTAAAAAAAATGTGGTGGCTTTTACTTGGTGGCGAAAAAATACTCTCTTAAAAATTGTTTGCAGCGTTGGCTTGCAGCGTTTTTTAAGAGTGTATTTTTTTAGGTTGAGCTGATTTTGTATCCATTCAGGTCAGTGGTTTAAATACCAAATTGAAAAGTTTAAAATTGTTGCGAATGATACCCATGATATATAAGGCACATGGCAGTATACAAAAAGCTACTTTAGCAGGGTAAACACGGCTTGTTCTACTTTGGCAGCTTTACAAGCTTCATCAAAAGCTTCTATTGAGTTAAATTGTAGTTGTTCTAAAATTTTATACTCGTAAAATACTTTAAACGAAGGACTCCTAAACGGCCAGGGTTCCACACAGATATCTTTGTTGGGTTTGTAATGCACCGTATTCATATCTCCATCCGGGCTTTTAGAAATTTCCATTTTCCTTCCCTCGTGTTGTATTTTATCTAAACAGATTAATAGCGAAAACGCATCGCTCCATTCTAAGAACCTGTAAAGCCTTGCTGCAAATTTCTTATCAATATGTAGATTCTTCAAAATAGTGGATCGGTATTGCTCCTGATCCTTTAAAAAATAATCCAATCCTTTGTCTGTTTTTCTTTTATCGCCATCGTATAAAAATTTTAGATGAAGAGAACTGAGCAACCCGTTCAACTGGCTTTTTGAGTTTCCAATCTCAATCAGGCTCAGCAACGGCGTTATATCAGTCTTCGTATTCCCGTCTGCCACTGTAAAGTTCCTGGGGGCTCCTGCGTCTGTAAGGTTTTGATGGGCCAGTGTTTCAGTTACCCCGTCATCATGCTCTGCAATGGCAACGAGAACAGGAACCATTATTTCTACAGGCAAATCAATATTGTATTGATAAGCAATCATTGCGGCCAACAATCCATGGGAACGCTGTGTAATAATTTTCCAACCTTTCTGATGTGATGATACAATCATAATAATTTAAATAGCGATGATTTCATCCCTGCTTCTTTGGTTTTGGTTATGCGCTGCTTGCTATTTTCGTCTACTATGTCCATATTTTACTAAAGCTACCAACGCTACTCCGCCAATTATATTGCCCAACGTAGCAAGACTTTGAAATCTTATAAATTCAAGCCCGCTTATATCGTTTGCACTACCAAAATAAGCCATAAATATTTCTATAGATCCAACAATGCAATGGTGCAATCCTGCAATGCTAATAATGAATGTTACAAAAAATATCATTGCTACACGGCTTAGGGTATCTTGTGCCGAGCTTAGCAACCATGAAAGCGTGCCCATAAGCCAGCCTGCCATTATACTACTAACTAAAATATTACTGCTGCTGTAAGCAATCATCTTTTGCGATACAAAATGAAAAAAATCAAGCGAAATAAGATGTCTCCCCGCATTAAATTGTAAAACAATTGTGCCAAAAAGGTAACCTCCAATTAAATTACCTGCATAAATAATTGCCCAAAGATTCAATAAACTTTTAAACGAAGCTTTGCCATTAAGTACAGGTATAGTAGCCAAAACGGTATGTTCTGTAAAAAGCTCCGAGCGGCCAATAATTACAAAAATATAACCAATAGGATATACCAATGCCATCATTAATATAGTTTACCGTAGCTTACTTCCGTTTTAAAAAAGGTATAAATTATACCAATAACCAGTATGCTAAAACCCACCTCCAAACCTGCAGAAAGTGAAGACAAAAGAAGCCCGAAATTAGAACGACGGTGTTCTTTTAACCCTGTGTCTATTTGCTCAACCATTATTTCATAAGGCTCTTTTGGTTGCTCTAGTGTATGTTCAGATAGTTTAGTTAGCTCTTCTTTTTTTACTGTAAGCATAGCGTTGTATTTAAGTACTATAGGAAATCAGCATACTGATTATTTTTTATTAGGTTAAAATTTTAAACTTCAACCACAAAGGTGAGGTTCTTTGTCATGGTTTCCGTTACACAATTTCTCAAAAGAATTACAAGATTCACACTTTTTAGATAATGAAAAGTGTCGGCAGTTACCTAAGTACAATAAAATCAGCGTATTTTTTTGGTTGAGAAAACACTCTTTCATTTTTTTTGGGTCGGCTTGGTGTATGGGAAAAAAATGAAAGTGTGTTTTGTGCTGTGGAGTGGGCAGGCTTTTTTACAAATTTATTTTCACGTTAGGCATTAGAAGTCGAGTAAGTCGTCCACCCAAAGATTGGTCAATACTTGTCAGGTTGATGGTTGCACGGTCGGCCTTAGGGTTTCTGCTAACGTGATAATATGCGAACCTCGCACATCTAAGGCACAAAGGTAAAAAAAATAGCAGATCACTGAAAACCTTTCAGAAAGTATTTTTCAAATAGCACTAAATCAAAACCTTGCGAATCATCAAATGAAAACTTTCATTCCAGAAACAATACAAAATGCGAAGTACGCATTTTGTATTGTTTTCGGTTCGGCAATACAAAATGCGCACTTCCTTCACCCCTCTTTTTTATCGAGCATGATGATTTCCTCCCCTACCACTTCCGTCTATGGCTTTTGATGTCAAGACGGCTTTATTGTTTGGGAGTATGTTTTATTTTCTCATTGGTACTAACTATGATTTCCCGTCACTTCCTTCTATAGCACCAGTCGCGCAAAAACCCGCTTTGCCCAAGCCCCTCTCCTCACACCACTTCCACCTCCTTCAATCCCACCCCCGTCTGCTTGATCGCATTATACCCGCCATCTACTTCCTTGAAATGATGAATGCCCCGGCTTTTCAGAATAGAAGCGGCGATCATGGAGCGGAAACCTCCGGCGCAATGCAGGAAAAATGGCTCTTCGTCGGAGAGCGTAGGCATCCAGTCGTTGATGGTATCCAGCGGACGATTTTCGGCTCCGGCGATGTGGCCACTCTCGTATTCGGCTTCCCGGCGGACATCCAGCACCGGCGTTTTTTGGACAGCAAACTGTGCCGCAAATTCCTCCGCTGAAATACGTTCGACGGTGTCTGTTTCTTTCCCTGCTGCGGCCCAGGCCGCTATGCCGCCTTGCAAATAACCCAGCGAATGATCATACCCGACGCGGGCCAGACGCGTGACCGTTTCTTCTTCCTGACCAGGCTCCGTCACCAGCAAGATCGGCTGCTGCAAATCCGGGATGAGTGCCCCCACCCAGGGCGCGAACTGGCCTTTGAGACTGATATTGATCGAGTTAGGAATGTGGCTTTTGGCAAACTCACTGTCGGGCCGTACATCGAGCACCAGGGCCTGATGCATAGTCGCCAGGGCTTCCAGTTCGTCGGGCGTGAGGGCTGTTAATCCGCGTTGCAGCACCTGATCGAGACCGGGCGCGCCCCCCTTATTGAGGGCCACATTTTGCGGAAAATAAGCGGGCGGCGGTGTCAAACCTGCCGTTACTTCCCGAATAAACTGGACCTTGTCTTCCGCGCGCAGAGCATAGTTCACCAACTTTTGGTGGCCCAATGAATCGAAAGTTTCCTTCGACATATTTTTGCCGCAGGCGGAACCAGCGCCGTGCGCCGGATAGATAACCACGTGATCGGGCAGGGGCTTTATCTGGTTTTTCAAACTTTCGTACAGCATTCCCGCGAGGTCGTCCTGGGTCATGCCCGACGACTTTTGGGCCAGATCGGGGCGGCCAACATCGCCGATGAACAGCGTATCGCCGGTAAACAGCGCGTATTCACGGCCTTGCTCATCCAACAGCAGATAACAGGTGCTTTCGAGGGTGTGGCCCGGCGTATGCAAAGCCCGAATCGTGATATTGCCCACTTTGAATTCTTCACCGTCGCGGGCAATATGCGCCGCAAAGTTGGTCTCTGCGCCCGGCCCATAGACGATGGTCGCGCCAGATTTGGCCGCTAAATCGAGGTGCCCGCTCACAAAATCGGCGTGAAAGTGCGTTTCAAAAACGTATTTGATTTGTGCATCATTCTTTGCCGCCTTTTGCAAATAAGTACCCACTTCGCGGAGGGGATCAATGACGGCCGCTTCGCCCGCACTTTCGATGTAGTACGCGCCCTGCGCCAGACAACCGGTATAAATTTGTTCGACCTTCATCGGGTAGTGTTTTTTTAACAAAGGTAGGGAAAGGTAGACGGGTGGAGTACCCTTCTTTGCCCGAAAAACATTATTTATAAGGGTATTTCTTACATTCTTTTACTTTCCGTTCTTTTGCCAAAAACAGTTTTTTATCTTGCCGGGGCAAAAACGGCGCAAAATTTGACAAGGCGTCAGGATGTCGCGCTAACTGGTGTTCTTGCGGTGTGCTAACAGCTCGTTTATCAATCCTTTACATCAAATCTTCCGTATGAACGATAACCAAAATTCACGTGTCTATGGCATCGTGATCGCTTCTTTACTCGTCCTCTCTGCCGCTCTTGGCTATTTTTTCTGGCAAAAATCGCGGACGTATTTGCAGGAGAGCGAACGAATGGAAGCCGAAAAGGTGCAGTTAGCGACCGCCAAATCCAATATTGAACGGTCATTGGATAGCCTGGCTACTTCTTACGCGGATTTGCGTACCGAAAATGAAACGCTGAGTGGAAAAATAACCACCACCGCCGCTTTGATCCAGCAAAAAGAAGGTATCATCCGCGATATTAAAATCACTTCCGCCAGGGACTTGCAGCAACTGCGCGATCAGGTGAGTACGCTGGAAAGAACGAAGATTGAATATGAGACGATCATCAGTGCGCTGAAGGGCGAAAACGATGGTCTGAAGGACGAAAACAAGCGCTTGACGGGCGAAAACCTGCAATTGAAGGGCAATAATACCGTTTTGAGTAGCAAGGTAGAAGGCCTCGCCCAACAACTGGAGGAGCAAATCCGTAAGACCCAGTCAGCTACTTTCAAAGCATCTTCTTTCCGGGTCGTCGCTACCCGGCGCAACGAGAAACTGACCACTAAGGCCAAACGCGTACGCACTATTGATGTGAGTTTCGACCTGGTTAACGTGCCTGCTAATTATCAGGGCACCCAAAAACTTTACCTGGTCATTACGGATGAAAAAGGTACACCGATCATTGGCGAAGGCTTGGCCAAAGCCACCGTGTATGCGCCCACAGGCCCCATTGATATTACAGCCCAACAAGTAAAAACGGCAGTGCTGGAGGAAGTCCAACGGTTGTCATTCAACTACAAATTTGACGACCGTCTCAAATCCGGTGCTTACGTGGTAGCCATTTATTCCGACCAGGGATTGTTGGGAGTGGCCAGTTTCCGGCTGTCATAATAGCGGCAGCAAAACACTCCGGGTTTTTTATCGTTATACCGCAGAAAAGTGTGGAGCAACCAGTTCCGCACTTTTCTGTTTTTACGTTATTAAATTACCTAATGGCTGAACCCGTTCCACCAGTTTCTCCCGTACCGCGCACCCCCGTGTCGCGGATTCTGACGATGCTCCGCAATGGATGGCGGCGCGTGGAAAATCTGGTTTTTGTGCTGGTAGTGGCTTTTATCGCGTTATACTTTGTATTGCAAATGCCAGCGGTGCAAAACTGGCTGGTGGAAAAAGTAACCACCTATTTGTCCAAAGAACTAAAGACCACCGTGAGAATCCGGCACCTGGATTTTGAGTTTTTTGATAAATTAGTGCTGGACGGCGTATATGTGCAGGATTTGCAGGGAGATACGCTTTTATATGCCGGGCAATTGACGGCGGGGCTGAGTGCCAATATCTTTTCGCTGCTCGACAACCGCCTCGAGTTTGACGAAGTCAGCCTGGAAAAAGCCCGCTTCAACATTCGCCGGGCGGCAGGGGAGTACGACAATAATCTCCAGTTCTTGATTGATTATTTTTCTACTCCCAAAAAAGACAATACTCCGAAAAAGCCGTTTAAAATCGGTTTAAAAGCTCGGAATGTGCATCTGCACGATGTAGAATTTATTCAGGATGACGAAGTGAGCGGCCAGAAAATGCGAGCTGCTATCAGGGACGGGAATGTGCAGTTGAATCAGCTCAATCTAGTGGCCAATGTAGTGGACATTCGCTCGGTAGAGCTGGATGGGCTGGTGTTCAACCTCATCCAGTACCCTGCCAAGCCACTACCGCCACGTACCTCTGTGATGCAGCCGGTGCAGACTCCGCTCGATTCGCTGGCAGCGGGCACTTTGGGCAAAGGTAACGCCCGGCCGATGCTGCGCTTCTCCCTGGCCAGTTTCTCGCTCAATAAGGGCTACTTTTCGATGGATCGCTTCCAGAAGTCTCCCGCCCGTACGACGGATGAAGGCGTGATGGATTTCAATCACCTGCTGGTGCAGGACATTGATCTGCAGGCGGCAAACATCGTCTCCAATCCCGATTCGACTTTTGAAGGGCGATTATTAAATCTGGCGGCCCGCGAACAGAGCGGTTTTCAACTTACTCGTAGTCAGATCAATAGGGTAGTGGTGGGTAGCACCCTGACGGCCCTGTACGGGGCGAATATCCAGACACCGCAATCCGCTATTGGCGACACCATTGCTTTCAACTATCAGGACCGCAATGATTTTCGCCAGTTCAATACTAAGGTAGGGATGGACATCCGGCTGGCGAAGGGTTCCCATCTGCGGCTGGGCGACATCGCGTATTTCAGCGGAGCGATTGCCAGAAATAACTTTTTTAAATCCAACCGGGAAACCGTAGCCGAAATCACGGGCACCGTGAGTGGTACAGTGAATAATCTGAATGGCCGTAATCTGGATATTCGCGTTGGAAATCGCGCTTTTATGCGTGGCAATTTCGATGGCGATGACCTGACCAAAGGTGCAGACCTGATGCGGATGACGTTTGACTTTCAGCAGTTGCAATCTGATATTCAGTCCATTCGTAATATCATTCCCGGCTTTAATGCGCCGCAGTATTTTGACCGTCTGGGCAATATTGGCTTCTCCGGCACCTATCAGGTGTTGTTTTCCTACAACCATCTGCTTACGGGCAACCTGACGTCCAACCTTGGTTCGGCTAAGGTGGACATGGAATTAGACCTCACTGGCGGTCGTGAAAAAGCAGTCTATTCCGGTAGATTGAACCTCAATAATTTTGACCTGGGTGCCTGGACCGGCAATCCCAATTTTGGCAAAACTACTTTTAACGTAAATATTGCCGATGGTTCTACGGGCCTGACTTTGCCTACGCTGAGCGCAAAATTGCAAGGTCAGATAGACACTTTTTACTTCAAAGGTTACAACTATAAAAACGTCAAATTAGATGGCTCTTTTGAGAAGAAAGTGTTTGACGGAACGGTAGGTATTCAGGACCCGAATGTTGATTTTGTCTTTGACGGAAGTATTAATTTGCGGGATACTACGCCGGTTTTTATTTTCAAAACCGACATCCGGCGACTGGATTTGGGCAAAATCAACCTGAGTAAAAAAGACCTGGTTATTTCCGGGAAAGTAGAACAACTGCGCATCGCCGCAGATAACTGGTCGGACCTGACGGGGACGGCTATTCTGCGTAATTTTGTGCTGCAAAGCAATGATATAAAACACCGGGTAGATTCCCTGCGGTTTTCTTCTTTCCTGCGCCCCGATGGAAGCCGGTATTTTGAAGTGCTCTCCGACATAGCCGAAGCGTATATGGAAGGTAATTTCAACCTGAAACGGGCACCCCGCGAAATGATGCAATTATTCAGTCGTCATCACCCGGAATTTGCGGCTAAACTGGGTTTTCCGCCGCCCGATTCCCTGGTGTTACTGGATAATTTTGTACTGCATGTTAATATTAAAAATACCCGCGACCTGACCCAATTATTTGCACCGGGTCTGGATACTTTAACCAATATTATAATAGATGGACGGGTAGATGCTGCCGAAGGTTCGTCTAATCTGGCAGTTAGTATTCCTAAAATAAAATATAACGCCATTCAGGCTCAGAATATAGTAGTGAGGTGGTCGGCGCAGGATGAAATAGCGCAGTATTATTTGCGAATTCCGCAATCCAGTATTTCAAAGACTAAACTGGCCCCGATTAGATTGCAGGGGCAACTGCAACGTAATGCGCTGAGTTTCAAATTGACGGCCCGTGACTCCAACACGATTGTGCGGGGTGTCAATCTGGATGGCGTATTAAGCGCGGTGGACAGTCTGTGGCAAATAAAATTTAATTCCTCGGATATTGCACTGTTCAATCAGCAGTGGGTGATGAGTGAGGATAACTATGTGCGGTTTGGTAAAGGTTTTATTGCTACGCAGGAATTTGAGTTTTTCAATGGCGACCAGCGGATTCGATTGGATAGTACTAATAACGGGCGCGGACTTTCCCTGTCGCTCACCAACTTTGATCTTGACTTTCTGAACCGCTTTACAGCCAGCCGGAACGTGACTTTTAAAGGCAAGATTTATGACTTTGACTTCAAGGTAGATGAAATATTTCAACTAAAAGGTATTAATACGTATATCACTACGGATACTATATTTATTAATAATGTCCCTTATGGCTCTATAACGGGCAACCTGAGCATGGCCGACCGCGCTTCACCGCTGGCCTGGACACTCTTTTTAAATCAGAATAACCAACAAGTGCTGCGTGTAGTGGGTGGGTGGTTGCCCGGTGGTAATAAACCCCAACATATAGAAGAACTGGATCTGACGGTGCCGCCCGGGGAATTTGTCACCTCGCTTACTGCCCGCGATTTTCCTATGAATGTACTGCAAACTTTTGTGCCGGGCATTTCCAAAACAGAAGGGCAATTCGAGGCCGATGTTACGCTGAGCGGGCCATTTAATGCTATCAATATGAATGGCGGCGCAGTTATAAAAACCGGAAAATTTCAACTGGATTATTTAAAGACCACCTATTACATAAAGAATCAGAAAATTGATCTTTCCGGCAATAGAATTTATGCCACGGGCGACACCATCTATGACGCCAGCTATGCCACTGGTCAACGCCACATGGCCTTTATTCGCGGCGGTTTGTTGCACCAGCATTTCAAGGATTGGCGTCTGAACTGTACGGTGCGTTCCGAAGATTATAACTTCCTGATCCTCAACACTTCCGCAGAGGACAATTTGTTATATTATGGCCAGGCACTGGGCAAATTTGAAGCAAACTTTAGCGGTAGTTTCCGGCAGACCAATATCAGTATAGTGGCGACTACTGGTAAAGAAACACGTTTATATATTCCGATTGAATCCGTAGCGGATGCCCAGGATGTTCGGTTTATTAAATTCAAGAATAAGAGAGATACTGTAGTGACGGTTGATAAAACTAAGAATTTTACTATTGGCGACTTAAAAGGGCTTAATTTTGAAATGAGCGTTACCATAACGCAGGATGCAGAAGTACAATTGATTTTTGATGAACAAGCCGGGGATATTATCAAGGGTAGGGGAGCGGGCGACATAAAACTGGTGATTACCCGGGAAGGGGAGTTCAAAATGTATGGTAATTACACGATTCAGAGTGGGGAATACCTGTTTACTTTGCTCAATTGGGTGAATAAACCCTTTACCGTTTCGGAGGGTGGGGTAGTAGTCTGGTCGGGCGACCCCTATAGTGCACAGATCAATCTGGACGCTACGTATGTCGAGAATACCTCGCTCTATAATTTTGTGCGCGACGAAGTAGAGTTGCTGCGCAGTACGCAACCGCAATTGGCCACCGATGCGGGCAAAGCCACGCAGGTCATCGTGACCATGCACCTGACGGGTGATCTTTTGAAGCCGAATATCAGTTTTGATCTGGAATTCCCGAACCTACCGCCGCAGATTAAAACCATCGCCGACAATAAGTTACGTCTGTTGCGACAGGATCAGAACGAGTTGAACCGACAGGTATTTGGCCTGGTAGTAGTAGGCTCTTTTTTGCCTTCCGGGGGCTCCGATTTTGCCGTGCAGGCTTCCGCTTTCAATACGCTTACGCAGGTTTTGAGCAACCAATTTTCCAACTATCTGACTGGCCTGGCCACCGAGTGGTTTGGCGGGCGGGTGTCCAGTATTGATTTTGATGTGGCCTATAATGAGTACCAGAATTCTTTGCTGGAGCCAGGGCAGGAGAGTGCCAGCCAAACCGGGCGGGAACTCCAGTTACGGCTGACCAGCGGACTGTTCAATGACCGGATAACCGTACAGTTTGGTTCCCAGTTTGGTTTGGGCAGCCCTGGCACGTCCACCAACGATGGTTTCCTGGGGGAAGATGCGGTCGTAGAAATCCAGATCACGGAGAATCGCCGATGGCGCCTGAAAGTCTATCAGCGCACCGAACCGGACATTGGTGGCGGTCAGTTGCGCTCCCGTTATGGTTTTGGTATTAGTTTCCGCCGCGAATACGATACGTTCAACGAACTGATGAGCGGATTGGGACTTTTTTGGAAGAAGAAGAATTCGTAGCCCCACTTACTGAAAAATCATTTCTGCTAAAAAGTATTTCGTTCGTACTATTGTTTGATAAACGAACGCAACTTGAAAAATTCCACTCTCCGCAGTTCCGCTTGGTTTTCCCGCACCGGCAAAGACGGCTTTATTTATCGGGCCTGGTTCAAAAAATAGGGTGTGCCGCAGGATGAACTGGCCGGAAAACCAATCATCGGTATTTGCAACACCTGGTCGGAATTAACCCCTTGTAATTCCCATTTCCGGGAACTAGCCGAATCCGTAAAACGCGGCATTCTGGAACAGGGCGGTTTTCCGGTGGAGTTTCCCGTCATGTCGCTGGGCGAAACGCTGATCAAACCCACCGCCATGCTGTACCGCAACCAGGTCAGTATAGACGTGGAAGAATCCATCCGGGCCAATCCGATAGATGGCGTGGTGCTGCTATGCGGTTGCGACAAGACGACCCCGGCACTGGTGATGGGTGCGTGCAGCGTCAATATTCCCACCATTGTGGTGTCGGGCGGAGCCATGCTGACCGGGCGGCACCGAGGTAAGAGCATCAGTACCAGCGATATATGGCGATTCAGCGAGGCGCACCGCATGGGCCGGACGTTTATGTATGGTGCGGCGGCACTGGGAAACGAAGGTGGCCAACACACGATTTCTATTTTAAAAACCCAACTGAAACAGGTGATGGAACAGGTTTGCTGTGAGCGGGTGGCGGATTTCCCAGGGCATTTGGTAAGTCCGCAATAATTTAACACTCTTAAAAAGCACGATATTCAAATAGTCGCTTACATTTAGCCGCCCTATTTTCCGCTCCCTGCAAGGCCGCTTGAAAAGAGAAAACAATCTTCTTCTTATGCCAAAAAGAAAGAATATTACCGAGTCTGTGGAAGATACCGATGAGCTAGATCGTATTCTCGCCCTCGAAAACACGCCGATGCCCGAGGACTTATCGGAGCAAATCAATACGCTGGGCGAATATGCTACCCAGGCGGCGATCGGCGAGATTTATATTCAGGATAATCTTGGCCGATTGCGCGGGGCTTTCGACCCGCTTACTCCTTCGCAGGCGGCCGATCAACTGGGGGCAATGGTCGCGCGGCTGCAAGTCCGCATTAACACCCAGACCGCTCTGCGACAACAACTTATCAATTTTGCCAATCGCGTAGTGGTTCCCCGCGAGGATGGGGAGTTCACTGGCAATGGCAAATGTTATGTTCAGTTTGTCAACGTTGGCCTGGGTGATTGTACGTTGATTACTACCCCAAAGGGCGTAAAAATCATGATTGACTGCGGCAGCGATGCTCTCAGCGATGTCACTTCCCTCATTCCTGACTACAATATCCTGGTGAATGGCACCCCGGAGGTCATTATTCGCAATTCCATTACCTCCCAGACTTTCCTGAACAGCACCACGGCCATAGATATTCTGATCCTTAGTCACCCCGATGCCGATCACCACAACAAACTGGAAGATATTCTCGGCCTGATTGCCAATTTTAAAGTCAATATAGTGTATTATGGTGGAGCGGACAATATTGAGGCTTTTACTTCCAGTGCCTATATAAAAGGTGTTGCCGGGACCACTAGCAGCAACCTGCGCAAAGTGGTGCTGCGCGAAGAAGCAACTTTGAGTAATACAGGCAACATTGTTGTGACCAAAACGATCAATGACCTCCCGCTCGGCACCATTGCCGGTAAAGCGAACACCATTGGCGATGAATTCGTGGGGGCTACCAGTGGAGAGATCGTGTTGTATTATGAGGATGGAGAGAGCAATTTCCGGCTTTCCGTTCTGGCCAGCAATGTCACCGGCGTTTGGAGAGACGACGCGTTTGTCACCAATGATGCCAATATAAAAACAGCCGGGGAAATGAAACTCGATGCTACCCCCCCCAATAAAAAGAGCCTCGTGGCTATGATACGTTGCTTCGGTCAACAGGCACTGATTTGCGGCGACGCGACGGCACTCACAGAAAAGTTTATGAGCGATTATTTCTCTGTTTCTCTGGGACTGGTGCAAACCCTGCGTTTGGGTCATCATGGCAGTGCGACTTCTTCCAGCGAGGTTTTTGTGGATGACCTCACGGCGATGAGCAGGGCCGTGGCCAGCACGAGCGGCCAAACCACCACTTTGCACAGCTTGCCGAAAAAACTCATCCTCGACCTTTTTACCCCCAAACTACCGACCACCGCTACCGCCCATACGATCTGGGCTTTTGAATCGGGCGATACGATTGCCCATGATGATTATTTCAACGGTATTACCACCCAATTATATGCGACGGGCTCCAATGATACTATCGGCTATGCCATACCCAAACCGAATATGGATATTTCACAAGGGCCATTTTAATCACTGTCTAACGCTGCGCCATGACCATCGCCGAAATTAACACCGTTTTGCAGGGGCAATTGCCGACAATTACGCTGTCGCCTGCCACTTTTGGCCAAGACCCTGGTTTGACACCGATATTACAACAATATTTTTCCGAGACCAAAGGCGAAATTGTCATCGGTGGCGTAACGGCGGCCAACTACAAGTTCGACTCGGTGAATGGCATCATCACGTTTTCCGGCACGGGCCAGGGCGGGCCTTTTGATAAAATGACCGTTACCTCGGTGGTCATTAAAATGGTCAATGCCGTTCCGCAAATTTCGATCTCGGCCACCGCCGCCGATGGCTGGTCGCTACATCCCGCTTTCCCGGCCCTCAATGCTCCGATCATCCAGCAATTACCGCTGAGCAGTCCGCAATTGTACTGGGCCAGTTACGATAGCGACACTGACGAAACCATCAAAGGGTTTTATTTTGAAGGAAAACTCGACCTGACTAGTTCGCCGCTGAACGTGTTGAGCGCCTTGTTGCCCGGTTTACCCGCGCCCGACATCTGGGGTCAACTGGATATGGTGGGCAGTAATACCGGCACGGTCATGCAGTTTGTACCCGATGGCGTGCTCACCATTGATGCCAGTGAGCAACCTGCCCAACTTGGCCCCTTCACCTTGACGGCCCCCAAACTGCAAATTTTTGCCAATTCCGTTTTCAATACCCACGACAACGTCTGGCAGGCGGACAATTTTGTGCGTATCAGCAGTTCTTTGAAATTCAAAACCAACTGGATCACTTTTCAGGCCGATATTAAGGACATCGCCACCGATATTGTTTTCGATGCCAAGATGAGCCTGCCACTCGGTGCCGCCCTGGCCGATCTGATCAATTTTGTCGGCGGCACGGCCCTGAGCATCCCCGGTTTTAATTTGCAGTTCCCGGATGACTTGTTTTTACAGGATATTCAGGTGCATTTTTCGCCGACCGGAACGCCAAAAATCAAACTGATTGCCCTGGAAGTGGGTACTTCACCCAGTGAAAAATGGAAACTATGGAGCGACAGTGTATTTCTGGAAAATATTGATGTCGTCTTTCACATTCTGCCGGGCGGTACGGGTACCGACACGGTGGTGGACGGGCAATTTTCGGGTCAGGTCAGCGAGTGGCTCAATCTGCGCGCCGGATTTTCCACCGACGGCAATTATTTGTTCTACGGCGGTCTGGCTAAACCCGTCTCTATCGGGCAGTTATACACGTTTTTTTCAGGCGCAACCAACCCCGATTTGCCCGATCTGAACGTAGAAACCCTTTATTTTCAACTAAATTTATCCAAACAACAAGGCAACAGTTATGCCGGGGAATTGACGATGGACGGCGAATGGGACATCGTGACCCAGCCCACCAAATTCAGTCTCGACGGGTTGCTTTTTAAAATAAACCAGGCCGCTGGCGGTGCCGTCACCATCGAAGCCGGGGGCATTATGGCCATTTCCGACTACACGCTTTCGGTGGATGGCCAATACGTGACCGATGAGGGCTGGACACTCAGCGGCGATCTGGCTTTGCAGGATGAAAAAAAAAGCCTGGCCGACCTCGGCGCAAAAATTGATAGTTCTTTCGGCAGCGGGCAGGCCAATGCGCCGTCTATTCCCACCTTTTTGACCGATTGGTCGGTGCAAAGTCTGCACACCGATTTTAATACCAAAACCAAGAATTTTGACTTTGCCATTGATGTAAAAAACGCCGATTTGCCCGCCCTCGATCTGGCTTTTGGCATTCACCTGACCCATAGCGACACGGCATTTACCAAAGAATTTGATGCCATTGCTAAGTATATTTCGGCCAAAGTCAACGTCGAATTTGATATTACCATCACCGAAGAAGACAGCGTTGGGCCACCGGCTTCCAAGAAATTTACACTGCTGGGCGTGTATAAAGCCGATGTGCCGCCAACCTTGGCCGAACTGCTGGAAACCATCAGTCAGGATTTTCAAATCAATGCCAATCTGCCTGCCGAACTCAACCTGAATGCCCAGGTAGATGGTTTTGCCCTGGAAATACAGCAAATTGACAGCAACCCGACCACCGTCGAGGCCGCTGGCGAGTTTACTATTCAGATTAAAAACACGACCTTAAATATCTATTTTGCCTATACCAATAACGTGGCCTCTGATGCGGCGTTCAAAACGCCCATTTTGGTGGATGGCAAACCAGCCTACGTATTTGGTGCCTCGTTGGGTGGCGTTTTTGCGCTGGCTGATCTCCCAGTAGTCGGTAAAGTACCGGGAATCAATCAGTTAGCCATTGACAAACTCGGTTTTTTCTATACCAATGCCGTGCTGGCGCAAAGTGAACAGGCTTATTTCCAGGTACCGCAAGTCGGCGATCCCGGCAAATTGGCCCCCAATCCTGCCCAGGCAGTACTGAACCAAAGTGGCTTCAACCTGCTCGCCGTATTTGGCACGCAGGGTGCTAAACCTACTGATCCGGTCAAGCCGTTGGGCAGCGGTAACATGAGCATCCCGGTTGGTACGGGTACGCCGCCGCCCCAGCAGCCACCTGCTTTTGCGACCACTGCCGCCCAGCCCACTTCGCCGATTCACTGGATTGATATTAATAAAACTTTCGGTCCGGTTTCGCTCAATCAGGTCGGGCTGAATTACAGTAGCGGCGAGGCTTCGATTGGCATTTCGGCGGGTATGACGATGGGTGGTTTCATGCTCGATTTGATGCAATTGTCGGTCACTTTCCCGATGCCCATGCCCGGACAAGCGGCGGGCAGCACGGTCAGTTTTGATCTGGAAGGACTGGCGATGAGCATCAATAAAGGAGGCTTGCAACTCGGCGGCGCGTTTTTGAAAGCCATAGACCAGGATAAGAGCGTCAGTTATTACGGCGAGGTCGTGGTGCAGGTAGCCAACTTGGGTTTCAAGGCCGTTGGCGGTTATTCCCCGAATGCGAATCCCGCTTCCTTCTTTATTTATGTCAATATCGAAATACCGCTGGGCGGGCCGCCTTTCCTGTTCATCACTGGACTGGCCGGTGGTTTTGGCATCAATCGCGCCCTGAACCTGCCCACGGTGGATGGCCTGTCCCACTGTTTGCTCATACCCGGCGTGGCACCCCCGGAACAGGCTTCGCCCGCCGATACGATCAAACTTGTGCTGCCCGCTTTACAGCAAATGTGTCCTTCGCAACCCGGCGAATATTGGGTGGCGGCAGGCATTCAGTTTACGTCGTTTGAAATGATCCAAGCCTTCGCGCTGGTTACGGTGGCGTTCGGCGTGGACTTGCAGATCGGGTTGATCGGCACGTGTGCCATGACGTTCCCGACCGGCGATACCGAAGTAGCGGTGGCTTACGTGGAAATAGATATTGTGGCCTCGTTCACGGCCAGCACCGGACTATTGGCGGTGGACGGACGTTTGTCGCCCGCGTCCTATATTTTGGGTGGATTCGTACATCTAGCGGGCGGTTTTGCCTTTTACATCTGGTTTAGCGGCCCGCAGAAAGGCGATTTCGTGGTGTCGCTGGGCGGTTACCATCCGGCATTTAACAACCCGGATTACTACCCCACGGTGCCGCGTCTGAGCATGTCGTTTGCACTGGGGCCGTTCCAGGTGATCGGGCAGGCCTATTTTGCACTTACTCCGTCCATGATGATGGCCGGCATTGGGCTGGCCGCCACCTGGAATTCGGGGCCGCTGAAAGTATGGTTCGATTTCGGGGTGGACTTTTTGATCGGCTGGGCACCCTTCCATTACGAGGCTGATGCCTACATTCATTTGGGTATTTCGCTCAATTTGGGCTTGTTCACGCTCAGCCTCCACGTGGGTGCGGACTTGTACGTTTGGGGGCCGCAGTTCGGTGGGGTGGCGCACGTGGACCTGGATGTGGTGTCGTTTACGATCAGTTTCGGGGCACCGCGCAGTGCGCCGCCGCCGGTCGGCTGGGCTGATTTTAAGGCAAAATTCTTACCGCCCTCCACTACGCCTACCCAAACAGCGCGTGAGGCAATGGGCGTAAATGCTGATCCGCCACCCGTTACGATCAATATTATTAAAGCCGACGTGACGCTGGGTTTGTTGAAAAAAGACGTGCCCGGTTATAATTGGGTGGTGGATCCCGATCATTTCAACATCTTGACGAACAGCACAATACCTTCCAATTATGCCGCCTGGAATGTCGCCAAACCGCAGAAACCTGCCGACGCGAATATTCCGAATACGGTGAGCAGTTACAATCAGGCTTCGGCGCAGCCCTACCTGAGCCTGCCAGCAGAACATTTTTCGGATACGCAGGTCTGGAACCCCGACGTGCATATCAAACCGATGGGGCTCGACAGCATCCAGTCGTACCACGCTATCACTTTACATCAACGGGCCGAAACCGATCCGCCGGGCACGTTCAGTCTGGCCGTCACCGCAGTTTCCATCCAGCCAACGCTGCTCCGTACGAACCAGGCCCTGTGGGGAAAACCCGACGCTCCCGATGCCAAACCCAACACGAATCCCAATATTCTGCCCCTGGCCAACGACGCGCTCACGGGTTTTCTGATTTTCCCGATTCCGCGCACGCCCGATCAGGTGAGCAATGTGCTGCTCATCAATATGCTGTTCCAATCTGGTTTTGATGCCAATTTCACCTACACGAAACAGGCTCTGGATTCGCAATTTACGGTCAATAGCAAGGTGGATGACAGTAAGAATCTGGACATTTCCATCAGCGGAGCGACTACGCAAGAGATTGATAGTCAAGGCTACATTCTTTCTGCTTTGACGAATACCTGGGTGGTCGGTCAACGCAATGCGGTACTGGCAGATTTGTTGAACAATAACTTTCTGACTTACGGTTCCGACGAAATTGACCTGAAACTGCTGGCCACGGAGAAGGCGTTGACGGATTGGCCGGTGGTGGAATTGATGGGGAGTTGAAGGCACCCCACCCCTGGCCCCTCCCCCGAAAGGGAGGGGGAGAACACTGAGTTTCAATCTATTGATTTTCAGTACCTTGGAGAAATAGATTGTTGTCGTGATGGTGACTTTTATTAACTTTGGTAATTAGGGCAAATCACTCAAGGTATTGACAATGAATAAAAAAACATCGCGATGTAGTCCCCATTTCTTTTGGGGAAGGGACACTTAATCGAAGCGTTTTCTACTCATTTTGAGTGCCTTGACAATAGACCGATATTTCATCAAGGTACTGTAAATCAATGGTTTGAAACTCGATGTAGTCCCCCTCCCTTTCTGGGGAGGGGTTAGGGGTGGGGTTGCACTAACCCTTTCATTATCAATAATTTAATACAACCTACACCATTCCACATGGCCGGAGACGATAATAAATACCTGCTCAACGAATTAGTCACTTTTATCCAGCATCACCTGCCGGGGCTAGATGCGGGCGCGTACCAACTTTCGGTGGCCCAGACCGTCTTTGATAGTACCACGAACAAGCAGGTGGATGACGATACGCTGCAAAACACCTACACGTTCGCAGTGCAGGGCGCACGTTTTGCGTTGAGCAATCCCGGCCAGACGGTGGCGGGCTTTTTTCCTGCCGATGGCGGTATTGGTGAATATAGTACCGTGCTGCCGCACGTATTGTTTTACAAAAAAACACTGCCCTGGATTCGCTATCCGACGTTGAAACCGCCTTTCACGCCGCCGCCACCGGGACAGGATACCGAAGCGGATGTGCCGACTTGGCTGGCCGTGCTGCTGCTGGATGAAGACGATGTGGCCCAGTTTCCCGGTCTGCAACTCAAGCCGCAGAATGTGACCATCGGCGATTTATTTCCGCCAGCGGCTTACGCGGCTTCTACTTTGGGTACCAATCTTTCCTACTTTCAAGGCACCACCGACACCTCCGATCTGGACTATGGCGAACAACCAACCGATGCTATTCAGGCGATTGATCTGCCCTTACAGTTGTTCTGGCAAATTGCCCCGACGCTCGCCGACCTGAATTTTCTGGCCCACGCCCGGCAGGTGAGTTTGATTAATAAACCCAGCAACCCGAAAGCCGCGCCAGAGGGCGAACCGACCGGCGATTTTTCCATCGTTTTTGGCAATCGGCTGCCGCAAACCCAGAAAAAAGCCTACGCGTATTTGGTATCGCTGGAAGCCATGCAAAACTACCTGCCCACCGACGACGGTACGGCTCCGAGCGGGATGCAACCGACCGATACACGTACGATTCGGCTGGCGGTGCTGCAAAACTGGACGTTTTTTTCTACGGGCGAAAATGCCGCTTTCACCGATCAGGTGCTGGCACTCAATGGCGGCTCCACCGGCACCAACGCCAATCTCCGCCTGGTTCCGGTCACTGGCTCCGGCACCGTGGTGACCAACGCCCTCAACATGGGTTACGTGCCGCTCAACCACCAACTGCGCACTGGCGGCCAGACCGTGTCGTGGTACCGTGGCCCGCTGGTGCCCTACCAAATTCCCGCCGCCCGCGTGACACTGCCCATTGCTTCGCCCGATGCGGCCACGGTTTTTGACCCGACCACGGGCATGTTCGATACGTCTTACGCGGCCGCCTGGACGATTGGACGGATGCTGGCTTTACAGGATTCGGCCTTTTCTACGGCACTGTATAATTGGAAGAAAACCGTGCAGGCCGCGACGGTAACGGCGGTAGAAAATGCGCTGATTGCCGAAAAATTTGAAGACATTTTGCAAATAGAACCCTCGACTGCCAAAGCGCAGGAAACGGAGATGTCACCCGCGAAAGCCCTGCAAATCAAACTGTTGCAGACGATGTTGCAAACGAAAGTTAACCAATAACCGATTAACTAATAACCAATCATGCGTACCCGACTTTCGCGTACCGTTTTTCAGGCCCGGCTCACCGCTACTTTTGCCAGCCACGAGGCGATCCAGACGACGTTGCAGGATGTAATTCCCGATTTCCCGGACCCGCTGCACAACTGGATGGCGCGGCTGAAACTGCTCTATGGCGTGCCGTTCAATTATCTGGTACCCGACGAGGGCATGTTACCGCCCGAATCCATCCGTTTTTTTTATGTGGATGTCAATTGGGTGAATGCCATGCTGGATGGCGCGTACAGCATCGGACGCGACCTGAGCAGTGCTGAAAATTCGGCAGATATGAACCTCGATCGGGCTACTTTGGCGCATATTCATCCCAAAATCAACGCCAGTGCCGGAGCGATTCGGGCCAAAAGCCTCGGACAGCCCGGCACGGACTCATCGCTGGAAGTGATTTCGGGCTTTTTACTGCGCTCCAAAATCATCGGCGAATATCCGGGTCTGGGCGTGTACGCCTACGAAAAAGGGCAGACCCCGACCGACCCTACGCCGGCGATGATGACCATTTTGCGACTCGAAAAATTGGGCGACCAGTCGGATACACTGCTTTGCCTGTTGGTCGGCGATGCTTTCCGGGTGGATATTCACGAAGCACCGGAGCATTTGCACTACGGTATTTTCGATTATACAGCCACGAATGGCACGGTAACGGCGCATAAAGTGCTGCAATCTTTTACCAAAACCGGCGACAACGTGACCTTTAATGGCCAAATCAAGCCACCGACCGACATTAGTAGTTGCTTTCGTACGGTATCGCCGCGCACCTTGAAAATTAGCGATTTAGCGACCGTTATTCAAAACGCCAACCACCTTGCCGCTTTCGATTCTGCTGAAATGGGCTTTGAAATGACCGAAGGAGTCGGTCTGGTCAGTTTTAACAACCAATCTGCCTGAACATGAACGCCATCGTTCCGCTCAATATCGCCGCTGTCCGCGTAAATGCCAACGACAACAGCAACTTAGTCAACAATTTCAAGGGCTGCACGGCGGTATTCGACCAGATGCCGTACCGCAGCGGCAGCAATAGTGGCGTGCCGAGCGCGAGCACCGGCGACCACGTTTATATTCCGTTGGAAGGCCCTTCCACGGCGCATAATCCGCTGGGCGCGGGGGTACACGTGCATTGGGAATTGCCCGATTATTTCCGGCGGGGTGTACAATCCGCCAACGGTGCCGACCCGGTATTTCCGGCTGCGCCCAATCGCTGGCTGGTGATTCGCTACCTCAGTATTTATAATGCGGGCCAATACGGGCCGGTGCAAGCCAAAACCTGGCTGGTGGAAAGCGATTATCTGACCAGCCAGCAGTCGGCGAATTCCGACGGTATTATTCCGCCTTTGGTGAGTGTGCCTCTGCCCACCAATCCAGCTTTGGGCGTTCAGCCTTACATGTACATGGGGCAGACCCTCGACTACGCCACCTGGAATCCAAAAGGGGAGTCGGCGAGCAATTATTTGCCTTCCCAAACTGGCGAAGACGGCAAACCGCTTTACCTCACTTCCGTCGGCTTTGTGGGCCCGTCGTTCGCTTCTTATTACCCGGAATGTTGCAGTGTATTCGGCTTTTGGGATTATTTCAAAGATAATAGTGCTATTTATCAAGCCATTACGCAGGATCAACCGATTCAATTTAAAGTATCATATCAAGTAATCGGCTGGCTGGACGATCCCACCACGGACCCGCTGGTCAATTTGCAACAGCAGATTACGACCCAATATAATAATATGCTGGCGCAATGGAAAAGCCAGGGCGTGGCTCCAACCCAGACTCCGGCGGATGTGTTCGGAACGTACATGGAGCAGAATTTTCGCTGGGCATTTAATCAGCAGGACATTGCTTTTACCGTGGATAACAATGGTAATCTGACCTCGCTGACGGTGCCCGAACAGACGCTTTGCGCGGGCACGATGCAGGAAATTGTCTGGCAATTATTGCCCAACCAGACCAATGTTTCTTTTTTGGCCAACACCGACCAGAACGTACAAACCCCGTATTTGTGGACCGATACCGTGGAAGCCGCCATCGGAAATACCACCGTCGAGGCACTGTCGGCTTTGTTGAAAAAAGACCTGAAAAATACTGACAACGACCCCGATCTGCTCAACAATTTTGAATACCTGCTCGATGCGTTTCAACTTGGGTTGCTCAATGGGCTGGAAAAAAACGCCAACCCGATTTTCAATCTCGATGAGCAACTGCACGCCCGCGCTTTTGCCCGTACTCCGGGCGGCCAACTTTGGACAGTGCAGCAGCAACCACCGGCCAATACCAGTCTGCCGCCCGATCCCGACCGCGAGGTTACGCTGCCGCTCGATCTGGCCGAACAACTGCATTTATTGAATACCGCCCAGAAAAACTACGACCAGCATCGTGCGCAAGTGCTGGCGATGCGGGAGCAGTTGTTCATGGACTGGTTTCATTATATCAAACTGTACGTGGGCGAGATCACCGACAGCAATATTCCGCTCAATAAGTTGACCGATTTTCTGTTTTTGCCGGGCTCTACCCAATGCGAATTGGGCGACGTAATTCTGGCCGGGAATACGACCGGCGTTTTGTCTTATCAACAAAATAGTAATGGCCAAATCATCGGTTTAGCCCAGGCACCGTCGAGCACTAGTTCGCTGGCCTACGCGGTATGGCAAAATTTCCAGGCCCTGCTGACGGCCTTAAAACCTTACCCGAGTTGGAATATTCAGTGCGTACCGGCCCCCGCTTTCTGGATGCCGAGCGATCCAGTGCTACTGGTGGAAGGCGACCGCATTGAACCAGTGCGGCGCAACGGCATCAGCGACACGATTGCCGTGCGATTGAGCGGGGAATTATTATCCGAAATTAAACTAGCCTTTAATAGTACCGATTGGACGGTAACGGCGGCTAATCTGGCGGGTTTACCCACATTGAACAGCCAGCAACCTATGTCCACCGATGTGCAGGCCCTCGTGGGCGAGGCCTGGCTGCTCACGCCCATGTTGGCCAGCGCAGTGGCGACCGCGCTGCAAAGTCAGGGGGGCAATAACAACCCGGCGGTGGGTACCGACTACGCCAATTTTGTGACTGCCTTGCAAAACGCGCAGGGCGGCCTCAGCCCGGTGGATCAGGCGACCAGCGACGGGCTGTTTGCCGCCATTCGGGCGACTGGCTACGTGGCAGCGGCGAATCCCATGCAAAGTACTACCACGCCGTTGGCCATCAATTTTACTTTCACTAATGCGGCTAATAACGGCTGGGCACCTGATGCCGTGGGCTGGAATGCCCAGCAAGTCTATGTGGAGTTTAGCAAAACACGTTTTGATCCTTTTTTACCCACGTTTTTGATCTGGCATGCGCAACTGGCCCCTTTGGTCACCAACAATGCGCAAAATTATGATGCCAATAATTTGACCGATTACTTTCAATTAGACGCGGATGCCATTGACTATCAATATAAAACCGGGGCAAATTTTACGGCCACCAACCTGGCCAGTATGCAGAACTCGGTGGTATTGTCGAAAAAACCTACTTTCAGTCTGAGTGCGCAAATCGCCAATTATCTGCAAAATTATCCGAACGACCCGGCTAAAACCGACCTGGAAAACATCAGTACGGTTTATAACAGTCGAAACATTATGTCGCAGGCGATGAGCGGCTTCAACCTCGCGCAAACGCTTCGCCAATACGTGCCGCAGGTGGCAGTGAATAATCTGGTGTCGCGGCCCGGCATGGAAACCGTCACCCCGCAAATCCACACCGCCGCGCTGACGGCCAACGATGACAACTGGTACGATTTTCATTTTAATGGTATGATGCCGGTGGCGACGGGCATCCAGGGGCTGTACAATTTCGGGCTGCTGCGGTCGGGTTTTGCCGGCATTCAATATCTGGAAATTGTGGACGTGTTTGGTCAGCGCATGCAACTCAACACGCTAAATACCAATCCCGATAAGACCTTGCAGGTCATCAGCGCATTTCCGCTGCAACCGGAGCCGGGCGACACGGCTAATGCCAGTAAAATCTTTCTACCGCCACGTTTGCTGGCCCCGACGCGCCTGTGGTTTCGGTGGTTGTCGGCAGCGTTCAATACCGACATCAGCGGCGTGAGCGGAGATTTTGTGGAAATGAACACGCACCCGGCCACGTCGCCGGTCTGCGGCTGGATTGTGCCTAATCACCTGGATGTCAGCCTGTTATTCTATGATGCTAATGGGGCCGCCATCGGTTCTTTTGGTATTGAACACGGGGCGCAAAAATACCGGACCCAGCCCGCCAACATCGCTGCCAATCCCGGTGATAACCTGGCCACTGATTTGAAAAATGTCAATCCCAATCTGGCTAATTTCATGCAATACGTGGATGGTCAAGGCGGCACCGATGGTTTTCTGGCTGATTTTATGTTGACCATCGCCAATGCCAGCACTTTTATTAATCCCGCTAATTTTCCGCAAAACGCTGGCCTGTCGGTCTTTATCGGGCGGCCTTTGGCCATTACCCGCGCCGTCGTGGCCCTCGAAACGGCGGGCAATGTGCTGCCGCTCAGTCAGGCCGACGTGAATCCAACCGACGCATTTCCGGCGGATGTCGCGGCGGATCGTTTCGACTATCTCAGTCGCCAGCAGTACAGCAGTGGCGACCTGAGCAAGGTTCAGTTCCCTTTGCGGCTGGGCGACCTGACCCAAACCGACGACGGGTTGGTGGGCTACTTGATCGAAACCAATGGCGGCTACCAGAATAAGACTGTGTATTCACCCGCCGCTCCCGCCGCAGGCGCAAATAATGTGGTGCAACCGGCTTTCAATAACATTTTGCTCAGCCTCAACGCCACGCCGATCACGGTCACTATGCTGGTGGATCCACGGGCGGCGGTGAATGCCACGGCGGGTTCTTTGCCGGTCAATTCTCTGCAAATCCCGCCCGACCAGTATGCGCAGACGATGCAAAGCCTGGCGATGACTTTTTTCACGCATCCATTACTCGCCAAACAGCAGGGGCTGACCACGCCACTGCCGCAGGAGACGGCTTACTTATGGAGTTGGATTCAGCCCACTGGAAATACCATAAATACGATTCCACAAAAAGCCAACGCGGTAGATGATACGGTGACGTATGGTTATTCGCCGCAGACCTTGCTGGAAGGGTGGTTGCAATTGCAAGCGGGGGAAACGAAGGATCAATAAAGAAGCAAAATTGCAAAAAGGCAATAAGCATAAAACATGCCTACACAAAGAAATAAGGCGACTCAATCCAACATTGACCTTACTATGGTCAATACCGCCACGCAGCAGCCGGTAGTGTACACGGGCGAGACTGCTATGCTCGGTGTGGTGTTGACTAACAATACCGGCAGCGATATTGGTCTGCTCGCTGGTAGTCAGCCGTCCGTGCTGGAGATATTTTTGCCCACGTTTTATCAGTTGAGCGATCTGCATAATATGCAAATTAGTCTAAGTGGCTGGGCATTTTCGGTCAATAGTATAGATGAAACACTCCTGCTGACCTGCACCGCCGCAGGTACCTGGCCAAATGGCGCACAGATCAGTTTTCAAATTACCAATACAAACAGTGCTGCCACTCCGCCGCAAGGGGACATTCCACAAATAAACCCTACGGGATTAAGCGGCAGTAACATTCCATCGCAGGTGTTGGCCAATGCGCCGCTTTCGCTGCAAACTCCTGCTAATAATAATAACGCCGACCTGACGCAGATTTTAGAATTAACTTTAAATAACAATGGCGTAATTTATGTGTCCGAAAATAGCAATGAATTAATTGCCAATGATCTAGTATTTAATCTTAAAAATACTGGTTCGCAACCGCTGTACACGGGCACTGGCCCGTGGGAAAGCACTCCCAAAGTACTGGTCTATTTCGTGTATGGTGCAACGCCCGGTTCGCTGGCATCCGACAATGACAAGAAGGCTCCGCAACCGGGTTCCGCCTGGAATATTCAGGGAAATATTGAAAGCAGTGAGGGAAATAACTGGTCTATACAACAACCCGCCAATCAGCATCCACAGTGGTTACTGCTGCCTAATTCCGCCAATCCCGGCATCCTCGGCACGGGCGACAATGCGAATATTACTTTCCAATTTACTGATATAGTCTCGCTTACACCGACCGGACACACGCAGATGTATGTACAGTTTGCCGGCTTTCCGGGTTATAACGACCATTTGTTCGCACTGGATATTGATAAACAGGACTTGCCTTCGCCGGGATTAATTAATTTTTCAAGTCTGGTCAATGAGATTACCATAAACAGCGACAGCGAGATCGTGTGTATTCCTCTACAATGGATGATGACAGGGGTGGAGAAGGTTATTATTAGTGTTTATCCGAATTACCTGCTCGATGATATAATAACTTATTCCGGGATGCAACCGATTTTGCAACAGGATACTTTAACCCTTGAACTAAAAGGAGTAACGCAAACGACGACGCTTCTGATTACTTGTACGGCTTATAATGCCGAAGGCCAACAATTAGGCGATCTTCAACAATCGGTACCCATCAATTTTCCGCCGAATGTATCTACATACGAGGCAGAATTATTAGAAAATGGCAGCCTGTTGCTCAACTGGACGACGCAGGGTGCCACCAAAGTATCCATCCCCCGTGTCACCGCGACTACTTTGAATCCGGACGGGCCTTATTCTGTCCCGGCACCAGTATTTCCGTTGCTTAATAATAATTACTATGCACTAACGGCCTCCAATGGAGTGGTTTCCACGCCGCCCTATATATTTAAACGAGTAGTGAACTTTACCCTAAATTTATTGACGAATATAGTGACAGGGTCTTGGGGGATGGCCGTTTCGCCAAATGGAAATTATGCTTTTTTAACTAATTCGGATGGTAGTATATCAGTTATTGAGGTCAATGGTACGCCACCATTTAATGTTGTGAATATACAGGCTAATCTGGGTGAATGGCCGGTTGGCATAGCCGTTTCGCCGGATGGCAATTATGTGTTTGCCGGTAGTCTGCTAAGTAGTGAGGTCTCGGTCATCGGTATTAATACGAATCCACCTTTTCAAATGTTGGCTCCGCTTACGGTGGGTGCAGCATCAAGTGGAATAGCCTTTTCGCCCGATGACAAGTATGTATTTATAGCCGATTTCGGAGGAAATGCCGTCTCGGTGCTCGAGATGAATAGCACGCCAGCATTTAATCTTTTAACCTCTATTACGGTTGGTGGAAAACCTTTGGGCATCGTCGTTTCCCCAGATAGTAATTATGTGTTTGTCAGTAATTACGAAGATAATAGTGTAACTATAATTGACATCAATAGCAGCCCACCTTTTAATGTCTTGCAAACTATTCAGGTAGGAAAACAGCCGGTTGGTATAGCCATTTCGCCAGATGGTAACTTTGTATTTGTGTCTAATTCAGGGGATGCGAATGTGTCGGTAATTGCCGTGAATAGTAGTCCGCCTTTTAGTGTTTTGCCACCCATCGCGGTAGGAAATGCACCAACGGGTATAGCCGTTTCACCAGACAATAGTTACGTTTTTGTCAGTAATTTCTCCGACAATACGGTATCCGTCATTGAAATAATGGACAAACCGCCATTTCAGGTTTTGCAAACTATTGATAGCACTGTTTTTCCAACGGGACTGGCCATTTCACCCGATAGTCACTATGTGTTCGTGGCCAGTCTGGAAAGCCAGAATATATCAGTGATCGTACCATCAGCCGTTACTGCGGATCGTCCTATGACCCTTTAAATTAAGATTCAATGCCTGCTTCTGCACAAAATGCCGGTTTCGGCCTGCAAGTTCTCAATACCGACAATCAACAAGCCACTGTCTATGTGGGTGTGGCGGCTACGCTCGCAGTGACGCTCACTAATAATGTGGGTGTCGATATTCCGTTGACATTTGGTGCCAATGCCTCTGTCTTGCAAATTTATATGCCGGAATTCTATACCGTTGGTGATTTGGGCAACATGAAAATCAGCCTCGCCGACTGGAATTTTTCGGTGAATGCGGCCAATGAATGCCTCGTTTTGACCTACGCCGGAACTGCCGCCGGAACCTGGGCGAATGGTGCGAACCTGGCTTTTAGTATTACGAATGTTTTAACCAGTAATGCGCCGGACGTCAATCCATTACAGATTAACCCCGGTAATATGGGCGCGAACGTGCCGTCGCAGGTGCAGTTACCGCTGACCCTGGCCAACCCGCCCATACATGGTCATCCTAAACTGGATACGACCTTGCAGGTGTCAGTAGATAGTCAGGGCAGCGTATATGTTTCCTCAGAGCATGATCCGTTGCAGAATACGCTGTTTCTCAACCTGAAAAACATGGGCGATGGCCCGCTGTATGCTGGAACAGCGCCTTGGAAAGGTAAACCGACCGTCGTGGTTTCCTTTGTTTATGGCTCGAATCCCGGTGCATTGGCCCCTGATAACGACAAGAGTGCTCCACAAGTCGGCTCGGCCTGGAATATTCAAAGCAGCATCCAAACCAGCGAAGGCAACGCCTGGTCGGTCATGCAACCGGCTAATGCCCATCCACAGTGGTTATTACAACCTGCCACTACCAATGTGGGTATTATCGGCACTGGTCAATCAGCCAATATTACGTTCCAGTTTAGCCAAATTGTATCGCTCACGGATATTGGACATACGCAGATGATTGTGTTATTCACGGGTTTTATGAAAGACGAGAATACGCCTTATGACGATCATGTCTTTGTATTAGATATTATTAAACAAAAGCCGCCGCCCACCAGAGGTATTCTTAATTTTTTTAGTCCCAAGCCAATTACATTGGTCAATGACCCGACCCAGCCAGTGGCCATTGATCTGCATTGGTCTATGTTGTACGTTCCTAAAATTAATCTTATCAGTAGTTTTCCCGGTAGTGTACCATATACTAAACCTTATACTTCCGGCGCGGCTTTACAATATGACAGTTATACGGTTAATATTCCCGGCGTATCGCAAAATACCCCGATCTTTCTGACTTTGCAAGCATTGGATGGTAATGGCGTATATCTGAATAGTCAGCAGTTCACGGTTTTTATTCAATCAGAGGTTTTTGTTGATCCGCGCGACGGCAAAATTTATCCAACCATTCAAGTCGGCACACAGGTCTGGATGGCCCAAAATCTGGACTATAATGCCGGAACTAATTGCTGTTATTATAATGACGATGGTACGAATGAGGTGCCTTATGGACGGCTCTATAATTGGGACGGGGCCAACCAGAACTTACCACCCAATTGGCGACTACCGACCGAGGCCGATTGGAAGGCCCTGATTAGTAGTTTTACTAGTCCAGAAGCCGCTTATTCCGCTTTGATTGCCGGAGGCTCTAAGAATTTCAATGCGCAACTGGGCGGCTGGGGTACTAATGTGGGCAGTGGTTTTATTGAAAAGCAGTCCGACGGTTACTACTGGACCGCCAGCGAAACAGACCCAACGGATGCTTTCTTTATAGAATTTGCTAGTGAAAAAAGCACTATTTTCCTCGGCAGTGATTTTCCTTTGGCTTGTGCCTTGTCGGTGCGTTACGTTAGAAATTTGTAGTATGGAAAATACTGTTTGCTTATGTATGATTGTCAAAAATGAAGCGCACATAATCGCTCGTGCGCTGCGTTCGGTGCAGGGTATTGCCGATTACTGGGTCATTTGTGACACGGGTTCTACAGACGATACGCCCGCCCGGATTCTGGAAGCGATGGCTGGTATTCCCGGTGAATTGCACTGCGTGGAGTGGGTCAATTTTGGTCATAATCGCACCCAGGTACTACAATTGGCGCGTGAAAAAGCCGATTATTTTCTGATGATGGACGCGGACATGACTGCCAATATATATGGTGATTTTAAAAGAAAACTACAAGCCGACTACTACGAAATCCGTTACGAAGGCGATCTCGATTATTCGCAGCCCATGCTGGTAAGCGGGCGGCATGATTGGGCCTATCAGGGGGTTACGCACGAGTATATTCATGCGCCTACGGCCAGGACATGGAGCATTTTGCCGGAATTGACGCTGTCGCACTACGGAGATGGCGGCATGCGGGCCGATAAATTTGTCCGTGACATACGCCTGCTCAGTGTGGAAGCAGAAAAAAATCCCGACGATCCGCGCACCGTTTTTTATCTGGCGCAATCCTACAAAGACCTCGGACAATGGGCCGAAGCCCTGCACTGGTACACCCGGCGCGCTGCGCTCGATGAGGGTTGGGCGGAGGAACGCTGGTACGCCCGCTATCAGGCGGCCAATATGCGCGATGCGCTTGGTCGCGATTGGTCGGCGGTGCTGCTAGATTATCTCGAGGTATATGCGGCTCGCCCGGCGCGGCTCGAACCGATTTATCGCATCGTCCGGCATTACCGGGAGGCCGAAAACTACGCGCTGGGCTACCTGTATTCCTCGGTCATCAGTGCTGGTTTGGCTTACCCAAATGCCGATTTCCTTTTTATTGAAAAACCCGTGTATGACTATTTATTACCGCTCGAACATGGTGTATGCGCCCACGGCACCGGACGGATGGACGAGGCAATCGCCGCTTTTGAAAAAGTGCTTGAATGCCCGGCGTTGCCCGATTGGGTAGCGGAATCCGCTGAACGGGGGAGGAGCATGATTTTAGCCATGATTTAGAAAAATAATAGTGCCAATGCAATGAAAATCAATGATTTGCAACACGAGCAATTGCAAGAATTTTATGTCTGCGCCGATAAATTTGGTCACGACCTAGCCGTGCTGCAGGCCGGGGAGGAAATCTGTACGTACATCACCATTCCCACTTTATCGGAGGCCGGGCGCATCCTGACCCACCTGAATGAAGCACAGCGCAAAGCCCGCGCGGCCAATTTTTTCAACACCGCCGTGGCTGCGCGTCGCCGTTTGGGGCAGGGCGTGCATGATCGGGGAGAAGCGTCGGTCATTACGGGTTCGGACATTTCGGAGCATGATTTACAGGGGCTGAGTAATCATTTGCCGCTGCGAGCCAAAGTCGTTTCAGTATTGCACAAAACCGTTCGGGCCGGGGAAATCTGGGACGTTAGTGTACGCGGCGAAGTATGGGATTTGGACGACCGGGAAGAATTGTACGTAGGACTCAATATCGGTACGCTGGTGCTCGAACCCGGTGCTTCCGTGGCGGTACAGGGTAATGTTTTATCCTTTTTATGCCAAAAAATCATTGCCATTGCGCCTGCTAATCCTGCTCAGAACTATCAGGAACAGTCGCGTATTGCAATTCTGCCGACTCCTTTTTCCGTTGATTTTAGCGAGGGGCCACTGCATGGAGTACCTGGCAAAGCGGGCGAAAATGGAGAAAATGGCTCGGATGGAAAGCCGCTTCGATTGGCCCAAAGCCTATTGGGAAAACGCCTGCAACAACCCCTCGACGAGGCTACTTTGGATGGTACTCCCGGTACTAACGGCGGCCCAGGCCAGGCCGGTACCAAAGGTCGCAACGGAGGTATGGCCAAACTCGCCGATATTATTTTACGCAGCGTAGAAGGTTTGTTATTGATATTTGCGCAAGCCGGGCAGGGTGGGGCAGGCGGCCACGGTGGACAGGGTGGAGTAGGGGGCGACGGTGGAAACGGGGCAGCGGGAGCCAAAGTTATTGCCGGACTCATCGCTGGCGGGCGGGGTGGAGTAGGGGGCACTGGAGGACAAGGCGGAAACGGGGGAAATGGCGGGAATGGCGGCATTGCTTCCAATATTTTCCTGATCGTTCCGCCCGGCGATGAGGCAAAGGTAAAGGGACTGGCTTTGCCCAGTGAACCCGGCTCCGGCGGACAGGGTGGGGCAGGGGGCTCCGGCGGAAATGGTGGTCGGGGTGGCGATGGCCCGGATGAACAGCATGTGGGTGTTTCCGGCTCTTCCGGTCAAACGGGTGCGTCTGGCCTTGCTGGCCGCGCCGGGCGTGGACGACCAGCACCGGCTATTTTTTTGAACGAAAAACTTTTAGAGATGTGGGAAAAATAAACCCGATAAAAACCGGGATGAGACTACGCTCCATTTGCAATTTTGCCCTTTGCTTATTGTTAATTTGCCTTCTTTTCTGCTTATGACTGAACGATTTATCAAAATGGCCAATCAACTCGGCCACTCTATTGAACACCTGCGGGCAGGCCACGAAATCCTCACCGCGATCAGTGTCCCCGACGTGGATATCCTACGTAGTATGCTGCGTAACGACCTGCCATCCAGCACCTTAGAAGGCCCGGAAGATGCGGGAGAACTGGCCAATCTATACCTCCAAAGCGAAGAAGATGATGTCTCGGAAGCGGCCATTCTGGGTCGGGTTTCGGCATTTATCTACGACGATGTTCCGCTGTCCGATGCTGATCGGCTCCGCATTCAGCACCTTTTTCCGATGGAAGTAACAGCCCTTTCTGCGGACAGTAAAACCATCAGTTCCCCCTGGACGGTGGGTAATTCTCAAAGCCTGGTGGTGATCAATCTGGGTACGCTGAACATGGAAAACGGGTCGTGCATTTATTGCATCCACACCCCCCTGCAATTCACGGTGGACAATCTTGTGCGCAACGGTGCTCCGCCTTCCGGCACCACTTTCGATATTGGTATTGTAGGGGTGACCGGCGGCACGGTCGGCACCGGCATTGCCGGTGGCACAGGTGGTCCCGGCGGCGTGGGTACCGCCGGGGACTGTTCCAGTCCGGGTATTGCCGGTAGTGCGGGTGGGCGCGGGCAGACCGGATCAGTCGGTGCGACCGGTGGGGTAGGGGATCAAGGCCAGGACGGGCTGGCCAGTCTTAATGCGTATATCACTATTAATCAGCAAATTAGTGGTACGCCGGGCATCATCACTGTCTTCACACAGTCGGGTGCCGGAGGGACGGGTGGTACAGGCGGCACAGGTGGTGCTGGGGGAACAGGTGGCCCCGGTGGTTCCGGCAAAACCTGCGGTTGCGAGGGCACCAATGGCGGGCCGGGTGGTACGGGTGGGAATGGGGGAGTCGGGGGTACCGGTGGTACGGGTGGCAATGGCGTGCCAGGCGGCAACGTGATTGTGACGGTACCCGGAGGGCAAACCTCCCAAATTATGGCTTTACCAGTCTTGCCTGCTTTGCCTGGCAGAGGCGGGACGGGCGGCGGCGGCGGGGCCAGAGGTCCGGCAGGCGGCGGCGCAGGGGGCGGTAAAAATGCTTCCTCCGGCGGCGGTGGCGGAGAAGGTACGCCCGGCACACAAGGCCCACAAGGGGCTACAGGTGCGAATGCTGGCGCAACCGGGACGATTTTTGTAAAACAGGGGTAAGAAACAAATGGCAAAAAAGCAAAAAGCAAAAATGGCGCACATAGAGCATACGTTGTAGAACACGCCGCTTTTGTCATTCTGACGGAAACCGTCCACATCGCGGAACACGACATGCCACGGCTTGGACGGCTTCCGACAGAATGACAAAGTAAACACTCAGTGTTGAGTCATTCCGAATACATTGTACAATTTTCATTTTTTGCATCCGAACATTCAGCAGCCTTATTTCTTCTCATTTTTGTTCTATAATTTATAGTATGCACATTGTTACATTTAATGTACGATGGCAGATTTTGTTCTCCTTCCTGTTTCTGAATGTTCTCCCGGCGATGTTGTAAAGCGCAACCCACAAGATACGCTAACCTACAACGTAGTTTTGGGCAACGGCGTGGAACGTATTTGGCTAACTCCTAATTCGAGTTTGTGGCCTCCGGTGCTTGTTTCCCCTGACCGCCTTGTTTATCGCCTCGAAGATGAAAAGAAGGTTTCCAGTGGTCACTAAACGCTTCGTCCGATTTAAGTTAAAAAACTGCCCCCTGGGTTCTCACGTTATCTTAAAAGATTCCCTTGTTTGGTGTCGTTTGGGCGGTTCTGCTTTCGACGATCGCGCCCTACTTATCCCGCTCAATAATTACCCTGGTGATCGCATTGCCTTGCCTTTTCGTGAGGATTGGGAAGCCCGTTACATTCTCGATCTTTATACAGTTCCGCAAAAGGAGGTTTCCAATGGCTAAACTTTGTCAACTTCCCCCGTTCTCGTATTTCGAGGCTGACGGCGAGCGATTTATGGTTTCGGCGGTGCAACCCGATCCAACCTCCGTTTTGTCCTCGTCTGTTAACAGGCCAGGCCAATCGCAAGCGGAAAGTTTTCCGAATGATAAAGAGGTGGAAGTTATTGCTGTGGGTTCTCCTTCGGTAAAAAAAAACGACGCACTACGGTGAAAAAGACTGGCGCGAAAGTTGACCTCCCAAAAGTGCCTTCCATTCAACTACCTCTATTTTAACCACTTGTAGTATGTTACCCAAAATCTTTTATTACGATTTTCACATTGGTTTCGCTGCACAGGGGCCGTCTGCCTGGCTGCCTTTGCGCGTGAAACTTGCTGCCCTGACCTATGAAGATGCCCTCAACCGTGCTATTCAATTAGGTTACGATGCGTCTGAAATTATGCGCATGGAATGTTTCACCGTCAAGGCAAAAAACGGCTCGACGGTGGTGCAATATAAGAATCTGTCTTTCCGCGATACGGATGCCCTGCTTGAAGGTATACGGCAGCATTTGCGTGTGACCTTTGCCAGTGAACCGGAATTTCGCGAAACTCAGCCTGTAAAGGAATTTCGGCGCAAGGCTGGGCGACCTCGAAAGCAGTAGTTATTCCTGTCCTTCCGGTGCATTCGATTCAATAGGTCGTTTTGATTTTTCCCATTCATCGATCTTTCCGTTTTCATTTTTGTCGGCTGGTGTTTTTCCGTTTATCCACAAGTACCCTTCATTGTCTCTGCCGTCTGGGTGTCTGGTTTTCGCTTGTGTTGTGAATTCTCTCGTGGGTTTTACTTCGGTGGTGTCTTTTAACTCTGTAATGTTCCGGGCGGTGGCAAACTGAAAAATAAGCATGGTGGTCATGCAGCCCATTACATACAGTTTAAAGATAATATCAAATGCTTTCATAATGCGTAACTGATTGAAAAGTAAAACGGGTTTGACGCGCCAACGTCTCCCCCGTCATTAAATGAATTATTAAACGATTGCAAATGTCTATTATTTCAACTAACGGCGCAAGTCTGCGTCTTGAAAATATTCAAGTGCTGCCGGGCCTGGGTAGTGGTGTCGTCACGAGGGACGGTAAGTCTAACGTCCCTCCAAATGACAATTTACCTTTTTCCTACGTCATTGGCCACGAAATACCCCCTTTTATCGAAAATCGTGGCCACGCCAGCCAACGCCGCTTTAACGCGGTTCCCGATCAATCTATTTTTAAAAATCAACCCTCTTTACTGGTTAACTGCGATTGGCTCACCCTCCGCTGTGTTGACACTTTGAAGGGGCTAACCTTCACTGATGGTATTTTGATTGTTCCTAACAGTCCCTACCGTCTTCAACTTATGGATTATGGAACTCCCTTGTTCAAACAGATTTGTAAAGTGTTTTGGGATGAAACTGCCATTGCCGAAATACAATTTGATTCTCGTATGGCCGTCAATGCTGATACGATGTACATCAAATATGAAAACTTTATATTTTACGATGTGCAGTGCATGGAGCGAGTTTCGGGCGATTCATCAGTTTTTGGTCGCCTTTTTGTCGCTCTGCATACAACGGTTCTTTCTATTACTCGCCTTGACATTTGCGTGGACGGTGTTGATTTTACCGATTTTATATCTGACTTTCAGGCCGGTAAATATGAAAAAATAAAGTTAGATAATGTAAAAGTAATGCGCTTCGGCGCGAACGCTGCCGCGTTAGACTATTTTACTATCGGTTCAAGGGGCGGCAAAAAATACGGCTGTTGTTATAACAAAACCCGTGAAATAGCCGAAAAAGGAAACAAAAAGGGCTATATAAACGAGTACTTCCGGGCCAACGGCTTCGATCTCGACAAAGATACCTGGAGGTTTGAGATTCGCCTAAACAGCGAAGCACTCAAAGACTTCTCGCAGCATCATTTCGACGAAACAACCCTGGAAACGCCAAATTTGCTCCGGTTGTTTTTGTCTTCCCTGGAAAACTTCTTTGAGTTTGTCCCGACTGATAGTAAAGATTCGCGCCGATCACGCCGCGAAAAGGTGGATTTATTCGCCTTTACCGATGCCCCTCCGCTTCTGGTGCGCGTAAAACGTCAACTGCTCGAAGGCACCCGCACTGCTAAAGTTATGGTTAAGCGGCATTTACGCGATGCTTATTTATCCAGCGTCCCGCAACTGGCCTGGCTCAACCTGGCTGCCGCAAAGGAAATAGTTACCTCCTATTGTCTGGAAAATTGGGTTACGCTGCGCCGCTCCGTTATCGAAAGGGATATTGCCTCTTATGCCAGTGCGCGGAATGTCGACATAAATCCTGACCTACTTTTTGACATAGTGCAGGACATAAATAATAACTCTCTCACATTTCAATAATTTATAATCTTATGACAGGTCTAACAAAGTACTCTCTTGCTTCCAATCTTCAAATTACCATCAAAACCCTGCGTACTTGGGTGCGCTCTTACTGTGACAGCCAACCCGACCCAAATTTGTATGAGGTGTACCTTTCCCATCGGGTTCTGCCTCCCTTCCTGGCCGGTCGCTTGTGCGCTCATTTTGGTCTCTAACTGGACGTATCTGAACATAAGTGAACCTAACTGCACGTAACAGTACATTAACATTTTGAGCGAGATAAATATTTGTGCTTTCAAATCACACTTCTTTATCTCACTCAAAATCATTTAACAATGATCGTTAAACAACTTGTCGCGGGCAATACTCTTCCTTCTGGGAAACTGATCGCGGACATTCAGTTTTCAGTGCAAAAACTGATTCTGAAATTCACCTTCGCTGCGGCAACGTATGCCACTCGCGCCCTGGCCGTTACGGCTTTGATGAATGCCCGCGTAACGGGTTACCTCACGGCTAAAGATTCCAGCCAAATTTCTCTGTTTACTCAGGTTCCATTGCTCACGCTTATGGAAAAAAGCCAAAACGGTGAAGGCACTCTGTTGCTGGATGGTTCGGCTGCTAACGGTGTGACCTCTGTCCGGGGCTGCATTGATCTCTGTCCTGCTGGCGGTTTGCCAATGATGGACGACCAGAATTTTCACTTGGAAATTGAAAACCTGAACACTGCCGCAACCTCGCTGTACACGGTTTACGGGCAAGAAACCCCTATTCGTGATTTTCAGGTGGAAAAAGTACAATCTCTCGCCGTTCCGCAAGGGCAGGTGGAAAAAACTTTTACCATGAACGAAGTGGACACGTTGGCCCTTCCCGTCTCGGCTGGTGTGTTGAAGGAAATTCGCTTGAACTATACCAACGGCGTAACTGTGCGCTTTGTGGAAGAGGAACTGGAGCAACTGGCTTATGATCTGAACGACTATGCCGCGGCTGGTTTCTTTGAGGCTCCCGGTTTCTTGAATCACTACGTTTTGGGTGTAGAAAATGCCGTTTCGATCAACGTCACCACCAACGGCTCTCCGTACACTTTCTACGCCTTCGGTGCTGCTGTGGCCGATAAGCCTTCCACGGCTGCCGCTACCAATACCAAACTGGCGGACACTACGTCCGCTGCTACCATCATCGCTGCTCAACAGGTAGAAGCAAAATCGTAACTCATGGGTCTGCTCAAAAACATTTTCAAGAAAAAACCCGGTGGTAGTGTGGTGGGTAACCTCCTGCGCGGTGTGGCCGATAAATTTACGGGTGGCCTTGCCAGTCAGATTTTCAAGCCCAAAATTGCTGCTGGCGGCATTGATCAGGACGAATTGCAAAAAAGCATTCAGAATGGTATTGGCGGTTTGCTGGCCCAACAACAGCAAAAACAAATTCAAACCATTGTTCCCGGCGACTTGCCACAAAAAGAATCTCTCATGGATAAGTTGAAAGGCATTTCAATGTACATGTGGGGCGGTATTGCTGCGGCTCTGGGCCTGGTGTACTACTTCTTCATTCGTACTTCCAAAAAAGGCGGTTATCGTCGTCGCTAAATCAATAGGGTAGGGGCGCGCTAAATGCAAAAGTGGCCCCTCCCTCATTTTCTCAAACTCAAATTCAATTTTCTATGAATGAATGGTATAACGATCGTTACGACGATCGTCCACGTAGTAACCGCAACAATGGCCGTCCTGATTATCGTATGGCCAATGATCGTTATAACGATCGCCGGGGCGGTGGCCGTTCCAACGATCGGCGCGAAACCCGAAAACATTCCGGCTGCGCCTTCGGTGTCTCCAAAGAGACGGGCAACGAATGGATGAATGGTTGGAACTATTCCCGACAAAACGGTATGGTTAAATTCGTGGCCTCTCCCTCGCCAAAAGTTAACGGCGGGCCAAATACCGACGCATGGTGCGCGAAAGTGACCGTTGGCAAACAGGCCCCTTACCTGCTCACCTGCTTTCTTACTAAGGGTACTAAACGCCTCACCTTCCCTGACTTGGGTATGGTGGCTAATGCTTCCGCGCCAAACGGTGGCTATTGGGGCAAATTCACTCAGTCAAAAAATCGCCGCTAAATCATGGACATACTGAATAAAATCTTCGGCGACACGCCCGGCAAATTGGAAAAGTGGTACAACTGGACGGGGGTTGCGATTCCCGTTACCACGCTGCTGCTGCTGGTCGTTGTCATTCAAAACTTTTTTATCATTCCTTCTAAAACTCGTCGTCGCTAATGAATATCATCGGCACTATTAAAAGTTTTCGCTCTTTCCTGGATTACGGAAAAATTGTTCGTGTGGTACTCGCTACCCTGGACTTCTTCTTCGACGAACTCGACCGTACTTACCCCTCAAATACTCCTGCCTAATGTCAGGCTTTAAGGTCATTCTCGCAATGATTGGCGCGTTGCTGCTGGTGCCCAAAAGGGTACTGGCGGCTTACGTTCCGGCAGTAGTCGCTACCTCTACCGATGTGAGTAGTACAGATGTTTCGGCGGCTATGAAAACCAGTTATTTAGGCCAAAAGGGTGTTCCTGCTATTCGCAACAATAACCCGCTGAATATTCGCAAATCTTCCAACGCTTGGAAAGGTAAAATCTCTCCTTCTGCTGACCCAAATTTTGAGCAGTTTAATTATTGGGTGTATGGCCTTCGGGCTGCTATTATCAACCTGCGCACGTATTACAACCGGGACAAGTTGACTACTATAAGGGGAATTGTAAATAAGTGGGCTCCTTCGGTAGAAAATGATACTTCTGCTTATGTTGCTTTTGTTTCTGTTAATTCTGGCATTCCTGAAAGTAGTCCTATTATCTGGAACAAGGAAACGGTGTATAAACTGGTAAGTGCTATGGCTAAAATGGAAGCCGGAAAGGACACTATTACAAGGGCGCATTTCGATGCTGCCTGGTCACTCGTTTAAAGAACTTCTCTAATGAAAAATAAGAAATTCGATTTTTCCGATCCTTCCAACTGGGTTTTTATAGTGGTTGGCTTTCTGCTATTGCGCAAGGCGTTGCCTGTGGTATTGCCAACCTTACTCTCTATGTTTGGCAAACTGACCGGATGGGAAAAGGCACATGCTACGGCTGCGGCCAAACAGCAGGAAGATTTAGCCGAACGCGTTTTAAGGGATAATCCCCAGCAGTATGTTTTGTCTAATGGCCAAACCATCACTCGTGAACGGGCTGTTTCGGATGCTCGAAGGCTTCACGCTGCTCTACGGGAAGGCTGGTTTGGTACTGACGAAGCGGCGGTTTATAATACGCTTTCGGAGTACAAACCTGCTCCTTTTAAATTTATGGGTACTATGTACGCGCAAGCCTTTGGACGGGTTTTGTCCGACGATTTAGAGCGGTACCTGTCTGCTTCGGAAGTGGCACCTTTAAAATGGTTGTACGTATGATGCACAAATTCCACTACTCCGACATTTACGCTGCGCTCTGGACGTTCGCGATCTGGTTCTCGACGCACGGCGTTGGCTCCTTCTGTCTGGCCCTCGCTTGCTCGGTGGCTGCCGTTATTGGCAACCGCCTGGGTAACCGTCTGGCCGATAAATATTTACCTTTAAAACGCACTAAAAATGCAACTCTCTGATAAAGTCATAGTGTCCGCTTTGCCTGTTATGTCGGGTTCCTTGCCTACCGTGGGCGTGTATCAATTTACAATCCCCTTGTTGTCGGTAGTGCTTGGTTTTAATTTTTTGAATCCGGGTGTTTACTATTCCATTTCTGAAGTTGAGGAGGTGGCCGCCGTACAAACTTTGCTGAATACTGCTTTTCCTGGTTCTACCGTTCAGTATGCCCCCGGTGGCACAAGTTCGATTGTTATCATTGTCCCTATTCCCCCCGGTTTGCCCACGACTTTGGTCTATTCTGCCTCTGGCACTCCCCCTTTTACTACTTTGCAGGGGGTGTTTTTGCGTGTTGCTCCTGCTGGCGGCGCGATCATGAAATACTATGTCGAATCTATTTACCCTTTTATCCCGGTCTGCTTTCGTATTACGATCGGTTGGGCCAAAACGCCAACCGAAGGCACTGCTCCCGTTATTACCTATGGGTTTCATAATGGTGGTAACGTGGCGGATGTTATTCAGGCGTGTACTTTTCGGGATTACGATATGAACGGCGCGTTTTCTGAATGTGGTGCTAACGGTGGAAGTCCCTTTTATCATCCGGTGGTTCCAATTTCTGACTTCCGCTACTTCTCTGCTGAAATGCGTCTGCGCGAAGGGTTGCACTACTTGGCTGTGACTTCGGAGTTTGCCCTTTATCATGGTTTGGGGCCACTGGCTGGCGGTATTGGCGCAGAATGTATCGTGGTGCAGTTCATTCCGTAGCCCTTCATTAACTGACCAAACGGGCGGCCGGGTGAATCTCTGGAGAATTCCTTCGGTTAAAGCCCCAAAATACCTAACGGGGGATTTTAAGGGGGCGGCATTAGCCCCCTTATATCCGTCAAAAACGCGGATTGAATGCGTTGTTAGTGTTTAAAACAATTTTACCCCTTTTCGACCTGGTGGCCGCGCCGCGCCCGATGGATCTACCCCTAAAATGGCCGGGAATTGTTTTAAAAGTTGCCTGGCTGGAAAAATCTGAAAACACAATTTGTTTTAATCCTCGGTCGCCACAACTTGGCCCGCTTATTGTTTTGTCATACTGCCGACCAAAAGCAAATCATTTAACGAAAAATTAAATGGTTTGCTTTTATATTTGCGCGTCCTTCCGGCTCCTGGGTCGGTTTTTTTCACCCGGTGTGCGTTCTATAATTTATATTATGTTAAATAAAAGGAAAGATTTTGTCCAAACAACGTTGTACCATCCGGATGAAATGTATTCATAATAGTGTCGGAATCAATCCAAAAATATCCTGCTGGAATAACGTGGAGGTTGCCTCGAATTTCTGTGCCGCTGCTACGCTATGCGTCCATTATTTATTCGCCAACAGCCCTGCCACAAAAAATTTTTATGCGAAAAGTAACCCGAAAACGGATTTTTGTCTTTCTCTGTCTGAATTCCCCCCTTATTGAAGAAAATACGCAACGTTCATATAAGTTAAATTGGTTGAAAATATTAATCTTAAATATCTGATTTTCAACTATTTAATATAGTTAATACTCTTCCTTAATCTACGCACTTCAGAATATTTACTCCGGGTCTCCCGACATGAAAAGTCACTGATTCTCGCCGTAAGCATTTGATTTTCTCTGCTCGCATAACTTATCCAGCAAGCGCATGCTTGTCTGGAAAAAGTTGTTTTTGCGGTTATTAATGTTATTTCCTTATCTGAATTCGCTTACATGAGATTCTTTTTTACTCCTGCCTGTATAGGTACGGCTGCTCCGTCTTTGTATTTAAAAACCACTTTTGCTGCCCTCCTACGTATCGCTATGATTGCCGTTTTATGGCTCTCCGGTAGCACCCTCTTCGCTCAGGTCAATATCATTGATCCAAACGCCGCCAACACCCCGGACATTGCCAAATGTTTCTCGGAAACCCAGTTGGAAGCCACTTTGCAATTTACCGCTAATGGTAGCAACGCGGTCGTCTCGCTCCCCATGCCCACCGGCGTGGAATACGTGGCGGGCAGCGTGATGCTGGTATCGCAGATGGGCGGATTGAGTATTGTACAAACCAGCGCAGCAGTGGCCAACCCGGTTTTTACGGTTTCCGCTGCCGATGGTACGATCAATATAGCCAACGAAATTCGCTTTAAATATCGGGTAAAAGCCTACTGCGCCGCTACCCCCGGCACCGTTGATTTTCCGCTCAATGTGACCTTTGCCAACCAAACTACCGCCGGAGAAATCACCGCCGACATCATTCAGGCGGATTTGAACCTGCTCTCCCACCCTATTCAGATGGCCAGTATCGGTACGCCGGTGACGGTGCCCATTCAAATTCAAAATGGGGGGCTCGGCAGCACTGACAATGTCGTATTTATCATCACCGAAAGCGGTATGACCACGACGGGCGTGACGGTGGGTGGTTTTCCCGCTACGCTTATTTCGACGGTCGGTACGGTCAAAACCTACCAGATTCCGGTGGCAGCACTCTCTGCCGGTGCGTTGGACAACCCGGAAAGTATCACCGTACTGCGGACGGTCGTGCTCCAATCCTGCACCTTCAGTTCGAGTTACGGTACCAACTGGGGCTGCAACGCGCTGCTCTGTCAGTCTCCCACGCCCACCGCGCCGGGTGAATTCCTGCTGGCTTCCGGTGCGCCCAATCTGGTAGCCACGTCCACGATTATTTCCGCTTCCGACCTTTGTTCCAACACGATTATAGACGTTACCTATACCAATAATGGCACAGGATCGGTCTCGGCGGCGGCGGCTTTCAATACTATTTTTCGCTTTGGTATGAACACGGGCACGGGTTGGTCGTCCGGCAATTGGATGACCAATGGCATCACCCTGAATGGCAATGCGGTCGCGCATACCGCCGGGATGAGCGGTACGCCTGCCTCTGTGAATGCCAGCCAGTTTGCCAGCGATTCCGATGGCGCAGGTGGCCTCACTGATCTGGATGGCGACGGTCGTTTCGATGAATTGCCACAGGGTCAAGCAGTTACGTTCCGCGTTACCCTGAAATACACCTGCCCAACCGCTTGCCCGGCACCGGACGATGTTGCCAATTTGATTGCCGGGGCCAATTACAGCGACCAATGTGGTCTGGCTTCGAGTGTAGAGACGCCTACGGTTTTTGCTTTTAATAACACGGCTATTGGCACTACGGAGATATTTCACCCCACTACCGTTGGTGATGGACAGAAATTCAATGTGGAGGTCTGTATTGCGCGTAATTTCCAGGGAGCAAACTGCGCCGACAATATATTTCAACTGAATTTGACCCTGCCCGCCGGGATGATGGCCACGGGTGTGGGCTCGTTCAATGGCACTGCCGCTACCGTCACCACAGTAGGCGGCGTAGCAGTGGTGAGTGGCAGTTTTACCTCCGGCACGACCTGTTTTATAATGGAATTGATGTACACCTGTCCATCGAGCCCGCTCAATTTTAGTTACGAAGCCTTATATACTTGTAGTGCAGGTTGTGCCTGCGTACAAAAATGGGGTTGCGGCACTTTTGATATTCTCGGCGGTGGCTGCGGCGTATGTACCGATGGCGGCCTGACGATCAAGGCCCTGGATATTCAACGGACTACGCTGGGCTTCACGGATCGTACTGGCGTAGTGACCGTAAATCCGGCTACACTATCTATGACCAGTCTGCGAAAAGGCATGCCCTGCGACGAATTTCGTTTCACCGCTACGGGCACGATGAATGGCGGTACTGGCGGCACGGCGGCCTTTGATAATGGCTTTCTGGAAATATCCTACGATCAACTGTCCAGTGCCAATCTCCTGGAATACGTGAGCGGTATGTTCAATTATTTCGATGCCAGTACGGGTATTACCACTAATAATATTACTCTGCCCACGCCGACCAGTTCAGTGATTGGTGGTCGCCACGTGTTTATTTTTAATTTTAATGCCTTTATTGCCACTTTGCCCGGTGGACTCATGGCGATCAGTGATATAGTGACGGCAATGCCGATACTGCGGGTGCTGAATAATGCAGGTCTGACCGCCACGCCCATGCGGCCCACCAATGCGCGCGCTGTATTTTTCAACCTGGCTACGGCGGCGGGCAATCCATTGCCGGGCGGTGATGCGCGTTTTACCTGCGATTTCTATGTTCCCGAATTTTACCTGCACAATCCCGCCGTATTGCCCATTGCCGTGTCGGGCTCGCGGATGGGCTGCGGAACCTATCAAGTCACCGGAGCGATTAATCATCAACTGACGGTGCAGGCTGATGAATATCCGGGTGAGGTGCGGCCTTTGTTTCGCTTGAATAATATTGTGGTCCAAATTACGAATGGCGACAGTTACGACCCTTCGGTTACGCCCAGTCTTTTGGTGTATGGTTCTGCCGATGACCCGGCTTACCCGGTTGTCTTTAATTTACCGGCCCCTACCATTGTCGGCAATACTTTGACCTGGACGAATCCTGGCACATGGCCACTGCATGATTTAGCGGGAAGTTCGCAATCCAGTACGGGTTATCAATTGCGTTTTAATTTAATTAATTCCGGCTGCGCCAATGCCAGCGATGCCGTTTTTAGAACGACCTGGAATTATAATCGCTTTGGATATGGGCCAACGGCTTGTCAAATAGCCACCTCGTCCGGTGCGCTCAATGGCACCGTGGCCGGTGGTGCGCCGGTGCATACGCTGACGAATCAGACGGGCACGCTCTATGCCAATGGCCGCAAGGCTTGTTTTCAGGTAAAAATTGAAAACACCACGGCGGGCCGCGAAAGCCGTTTTATCTGGTTGGCCTTGGAAGATAATCTGAGTCCGATGGATGTGGTATCCGTGCGGGATGTGGCGACCAATACTTTATTGCCCCTGCTTAGTTATACTAATGGAAAATGGGTAAAAGTAGCGGCCACCTTAGCGGGCGGCAGCAACATCACCCTGGAAGTATGTGTGACTTATAACAATTGTGGTAGTAATGCGATGACCATCCGGCAAGGCTGGGATTGCCAGGCTTATCCAACCAACCCTACGACGACTACTTGTACGACGACTATTATTACAACGGCATTAAATATTCTGCCCCGTCCGTCGGCAGTGCAGGGCGATTTTATTGCCACCTCTCCCCTACCCGCCACGATCTGTAATGATTTCGTTTTTGATGTCCGTATTAACTCCTCCCAACAAGGCGATCTGCTTAATCCACGGGTAAAAATAACCTTACCTACGGGCATGACCGTACAGGGAAATGTGTTGATTGAATATCCACTTAATTCTAATAACTGGCAAAATGCGACGCCAGTTATTAGTGGCCAAACTATATTTGTCAATCTTATCAATCATACTGGTATAGATGACACGCTGCCTGGTACTTTAAGTGCTAATACGGTGGCTTTTCCCAATGGTGAAGACCGGCAATCCAGGGTACGCATTACGGTGCGAACGACCTGCGACTTTTTTGCCGGCGACCGTATCCTGTTTCAGCCTTTCGGTGAAGCCCCCTGTGGAGCCGCAGCCACTGGGAGTGGTGCGGAGTTTAAATCGCCACGTATTCGTATTTCGGGGGCCGATCCTACTTATGAGGGCACTTTCAATATAAGTCTTGGCACCGGAAGCAGTCTGAATGGCTGTTATACGCGCACGATCAATACCACCGTGCAATTGGCCGATCTGGACATGACCGACGGGCTGGCGGCCAGTACGGGTCAAGCGGACACCATCGAATTGTCGTTGCCATCGGTCCTGGATTTTGTGCCGGGAAGTTTTGTGTGTACAACGATTCCAGTCATCAACTGCCCCACTTTTGTTAGTGCGACGATATTGCCTACTGGCCGTCGTGTATTGAAATTTGCGCTACCGCCGAATATTCCCATTTCCAATGGCGGTGTGGTGCCCATTAATTTTAATTTCAAAGTACAACCACAACAGAATATAGCCTGTACGGTGGATGATAAAATAACCGGGCGCGTCATTGCGGTTTATACGGGCATTTTTTGTGCAACGTCCGGTTTGAATTGCCCAAAAATAACGGCACTGGCGGGCGAAGGAGAAACACCTATTGTACTAAAAAAACGGCAATTTACTTTTGAAAACCCGGTTTTTGCTTGTAACGCATTGGGGGAATTTAACTATTCGCTGCCTATTCGTCTGCAAAACCTGCCTTTGGAGGCCGATAGCACTATTCGCGTGGAGATTTTCTGTCTGGATGCCAATGGTAATATCACGGGTGGGCCGGTACAGATACTCACGCTGACCGGCCCGCTGGCAGTGGGTAGCCTGACTACTTTTGCGGGTACCTTCGGTGGATGCGATGCCCAAAACGGCGTGCGGGCCACTATCCCACTGACCACTTCCACGGGGCAGTTCCAGTGTCACTGTGCCGCCGTTTCGACCGATTATCATAGCCTGAATAAGTGTCCAAGTGTAGCCGTTGCGGCCAATGATATAGAAATTTGTGCCAATGAAACCGTCACCGTAACGGCTACGATCATGAACACTACTGCTGCCGGTGCAGGGGTCTGGACGACCAGTGGGACCGGGAATTTTGCCAGCACGACGGCCATTTCCACCATTTATACGCCCAGTACTGCCGATAAAACGGCGGGCGTGGTGACCTTGACTTACACATATAATGACGCCAGCGATCCTTGCGCAGCAGCCTCGGCTTCGGTGTTAATTACCATCCGACCGTTGCCCACGGTGGCGGCGGCTATGCTTACCGTTTGTGCGACGACTTTTGGCGGCACTACGGGCTCTTTCACGCTCAGTAATGCGGATAATCTGGTGGATCCCGCTGATGTCAATACGGTGACTTACCACGCTACGCAAGCCAATGCCAACACTGGTGCATCGCCATTGACCAGTCCTTATTCGGCAGTGAATAATGCCGTGGTGTATGCGCGGGTGCGCACGGCTTTCGGTTGTTATGCGACGTCTGTTTTGACCTTAAAAGTCAATGCTTTACCGGCGGCGACCAATACCAGTTTATCCGTTTGTGAATCGGACCCGGTGGGCAGCGGCATCGGTACTTTTAACTTGAATAACGCTACTGCTAATGTGAATAATACTGCTGGTGTCAGTATTACTTACTATGCTTCTTTGGCGGATGCGCAAGTGGGGATTAATAGTCTCACCAGTCCTTTTTTAGCGACTAATGGTACTTTAATTTACGCCCGCGTATTCAATACCACTACTGGTTGTTATAATACTTCTATTGTTACGCTCAATGTATTGGCTAAACCACGGGCTTATTCCGGGCAATTACAACTCTGCCCCGACGCTTTTGATGGCAGCACGGCCACCTTTACGCTTTCCAATGCGAATGCCCAGGTAACCGGCGGCGTAGCAGGCCTGACCGTCAGTTATTATTTTAGTTTAACTAATGCCCAGCAGGGCGTTAGTCCATTGCCTAATACTTATTTGTCACAGACAGCAGATGTCTGGGTGCGTGTACAAAATGCGGCAGGCTGTTTTCAGGTGGATCAGGTACAATTAGTGGTGCTGGAAAACCCCGAAATAGAAGCGACTGGAACAAATATTAATTGTTTTGGTAGCAGTACAGGTACCGCCACCGTAAAAATACTGGGTGGATTTCTGCCTTATACCTACGACTGGAGTAATGATGGCCCCGAAAATCCCGATAATGATGCCGCGACTATTACCGGATTAAGTGTGGGTACTTATACGATTACGGTTACCGACGGCAACGGTTGTACTTCTATTGATAATCTCACTTTGACCCAGCCCAATGCCGCACTAACGGCCACGGTCGGCATTATCACTAATGTCGCTTGCCGGGGCAGTGCTACCGGTGCTATTGAATTGAACGTAAGTGGCGGTACTGCGCCCTACCAATACAACTGGCCCGCGCCTGCTCCCGATGTAGAAGACCCAACAGGTTTACCAGCAGGCACTTATGTCGTTACAGTGACAGATTCAAAAGGTTGTACCGCCACGGCGATGGCGACGATTACCCAACCAGCTACCGTTTTGGCAGCCACTACAATGGTGAATAGTAATGCGCTTTGCACCGGCGGCAATACGGGTTCGGCGACCGTAACTGCCACGGGCGGTACCAGTCCATATATGTACTTATGGAGCAATGGACAAACAGTTGCAACGGCCACCAATTTATCGGCCGGTTCCTATACCGTAACCGTCACGGATGTGGCGGGCTGTACCAAAATAGCCACGGCGACGATCACTAATCCGGCAGGTTTATTAGTAGTCATTGGCTCTTCGACAAATGTATCCTGTTCGGGCGGCAATAATGGTCAGGCCACGGCTGCGGCCACGGGTGGTAGTGCTCCGTATAGTTTTGCCTGGTCTAATGGACAGTCGGGCCCGACGGCCACGAATTTAACCGCTGGTAATTACCGGGTGACGGTAACTGATATGAATGGCTGTACTGCCCAAACCAGTGTCACTATTTTGCAGCCGACGCAGTTGATTCTGAATGTTGCGTATAGTGCGAACGTAACCTGCAATGGTGCTGCCAATGGCATAGCCAACGTAATTGCTACCGGCGGCACACCTGCCTATACCTACACCTGGCCGGGTGGTTTTAACGGACATATTCGCAATAATTTAGCCCCGAATACTTATATCGTGACGGTCACGGATGCCAATAGTTGCATGGCGACTACTACGCTTACTATTACTCAACCGGCCGTATTAAGTGCCAGCGTGACCACCACGACCCCGGTTTCCTGTTATGGTGGTAATAATGGGTCTATAAACCTGACCGTCACTGGCGGTACAGGCCCGTTTTCTTATAACTGGTCTGGTGCCGCACCCGATATTGAAGACCCGCTCAATCTGGTGGCCGGTGCTTATACGGTGACGGTAAGCGATCAAAACGGTTGTACGACGACGGCTATGGCGACGATCACGCAACCCGCTGCGCCATTGACCGCCACGATCAGTAATGTGATGAATACGGCTTGTAACGGCGCGGCAACCGGCTCCGCTACGGTGACTCCGGCAGGCGGCACACCCGCTTATAGTATTCTCTGGTCGAATGGCCAGAATACAAGTACTGTTACTAATCTATCCGCCGGTAGTTATACGGTGACGGTGACGGATATGAACGGTTGCACGGCCTTGGGGACGGTCACGATTATTCATCCTGCTCTATTAAGCGTAGGGATTACCACGGTCACTAATGTGGCTTGCAATGGCCTGGCTACGGGTTCCGCTACGGCCCTGGCCAGCGGAGGCACCTCGCCCTATACTTATGCCTGGAATACAGTGCCCATGCAGAACGTTGCAACCGCTACTAATCTGGTGGCTGGCACTTATAATGTGACGGCAACTGACCAAAACACCTGCACGGCTTCTAATACGGTGACGATTACACAACCCACTTTATTAGTGGCCAGTATAATTAATACCACACCTGCCAGTTGCAACGGTGGCAGCGATGGTACGGCCACGGCTGCGGCTACGGGTGGTGTCACGCCCTACACCTTTGCCTGGCCGGGAGGCACCAGCGCCCCCATAAAAACTGGATTGTCCGCCGGAAACTACGTTGTTACGGTCACGGATGCCAATGGCTGTATGTCTCTGGCGACGGCAACAATTGGTGAACCAGCGATGGTGGTGGCTATTTCTATTAATTCCATGACTAATGTTTTATGCAATGGGGCAAATACGGGAGCGATCAATGTTTCCGTCACGGGTGGCACGGCACCTTATGCGTATAACTGGAGCGGTAATGCGCCCGATATTGAAGACCCTTTTGGTTTATTAGCGGGTAGTTATAATTTGACAGTTACTGATCTGAATGGTTGTACGGCGACGACTACCGTAGTTATTTCCCAGCCGGCGACGGCAGTTAGTGCGACGATTTCTAATGTAATGAATGCGGGTTGTACGGGCGTTGGCAGTGGTTCCGCGACGGTTACACCTGCTGGTGGTACGCCGGGATACACGTATTTGTGGTCGAATGGGCAAACTTCCCAAACGGCAAGCGGCCTTTCAGCGGGTGCTTATCAGGTAACGGTCACGGATTTGAATGGTTGTACTACGATTACTACGGCGGTCATCAGTAATCCGGCTAATTTATCTATTGCGGTTACTTCTGTTACACAGGTAAATTGTTCTGGTGAAATGACTGGCAGTGCTACGGTGCTGGCAATGGGTGGTTCGCCCATTTATAATTATTTATGGTCGAATCTTACGGCTGGCCCGGTACTAAGCGGGGTCGGTGTCGGTCTGTATTCGGTGACGGTAACAGATGCGAATAGTTGCACGGCGCAAACCAGTGTCACTATTACCCACCCTACTCCACTTGTGGTTAGTATTCAAAGTACTACCCGGCCCACCTGCAACGGTATAAACAACGGCACCGCCACGGTCACTACAACGGGTGGCGTTGGCCCTTATGCTTATGATTGGCCAAGCGGCGGCAGCAATGCTACTGAAACTGGATTGGCTCCCGGTACTTACACAGTCACGGTCACCGATGCCAATGCTTGCACCGCCACAGTAACTGCGACGATTCCATCTGCTCCGACTGCTTTGACAGTTATGCTGACTGCACAAACTAATATTTCTTGTTTTGGCGGAAATAATGGTGCTATTAATATTACGGTAAATGGCGGCTCCGCACCGTATAAATACGACTGGAGCGGTACTGCACAAGATGTGGAAGACCCGGCGGGTTTGGTGGCTGGTACTTATACCGTGACTATTACGGATGTAAATGGCTGTACTACCACCACCGCTGTTATTATTACGCAACCCGCCACGGCACTCAGTTCGAGTATAACAGCTGTCAATAATCCGCTTTGTAATGGTAGTCCGAACGGTACGGCCACCGTCGTCGCCATGGGCGGAACAATGGGTTATACTTATAACTGGTCGAATGGTGAAACAACGGCTACCGTGACCGATTTAGCGGCGGGCAGTTATCAGGTGACAGTGCGGGATGCCAATGGTTGTAGTAGTGTCAGCATTATTAATCTGGTTGATCCGGCGATGGTTACCGCCATTATTTCTAATAAAACCGATGTTAGTTGTAATGGTGGCAATAATGGCACTGCCACGGTTTTAGCCGCAGGCGGCACGAATACTTTTACGTATAACTGGGAAAATGCCAATGGCGTACCAGTTGGTGCAATGGCGACAGTATCCGGTTTAACAGCGGGCATTTATCGCGTGACGGTCACGGATGCTAATGGTTGTACAGCAGCCACTACGGTGACAATTAATCAACCAGTATTACTGATTGCCTGGATTATTAATACTACACCCGTTCTTTGTGTAGGAGATGCAAATGGCACCGCTTTAGCCGCCGCTACCGGCGGTGTAACACCCTACACTTTTGCCTGGCCGGGCATGGGTACGGATGCGCTGCGCACGGGGCTTGCTGCCGGAAATTATATTGTCACAGTAACAGATGCCAATAACTGTACAGCTACGCAAACGGCGACCGTCGGCAGTCCAGCGTTGGCACTATCTGTCAGCGTTTCGAGTACAACCAACGTGCTTTGTTTTGGACAGAATTCAGGTACCATTGATGTAACGGCCAATGGTGGCACGGTTCCGTATAGCTATGCTTGGAGCGGTGTCGCGCCCGATGTAGAAGACCCGAATGGCCTTCCAGCGGGTATGTACACAGTGACTGTTACCGATCTAAATGGCTGTACCACCACTACTTCGGCGACCATCATGCAGCCAGCCACGCCCGTCTCGGCTACGACAATGGTGGTCACACAGGCGACCTGCATGGGTGTACAAACCGGGGAGGCCAGCGTCACCGCCAGCGCAGGTACGCCCGGCTACACTTATTTATGGGATAATGGACAGACCACACAAAATGCGACCGGCCTCGGCGCAGGTAGTTACTCCGTCACCGTCACTGATGCCAACGGCTGCACGACGGTCGCTTTTGTAAATATTACCAATCCAGCCGGTTTGATGGCCATTATTACCGACCAAACCAACGTCAGTTGCGATGGTGGGGCAGATGGCACGGCGACTGTAACGGCAACTGGCGGTACCCCGCCTTACACATACGCGTGGAGTGGCGGCACGACTGGCACGACAACCCGCATGGGCTTGGCAGCAGAAAACTTCACCGTCACGGTCACGGACAATAATGGCTGCACGGTGCAAACCAGCGTTACGCTATCACAGCCCACTGAATTGAGTATAGTCGTCATCACCACCCAACCTACCGCTTGTGCCGGAGCGACCAATGGTGCCGGACACGTATTGGCTACTGGTGGCACGCCCGGTTACACTTACACCTGGCCAGGCGGTTTGTCGGGAGCCAATCAGGCCAATCTGTCCGCTGGTAATTATATTGTAACTGTTACTGACACAAAGGGTTGTATAGCCACGGTGACGGTGACTATCAGTTCTAATGGAGCATTAGTGATTACACCGCTACCGAGTATTGGGCCGATTTGTCCGGGTGGCACAGTACCAAGTATTTTACTGGCGGCCACTCCTTTTGACCCGAACATTGTTTTCTCCTGGTCGGGTGGTGCTGCTGCGGGCCTGATGGATGGAAATAGCACTGGTTTTAATGCCCATATTCCAGCCTTTACGGCGACCAATGCTGAAGGTATTTATCCAATTACGATCACCGCTACTTTGCAGGGTTGTATCAGTATCGTCAGTTTTAATATTACAATTGATGATGTGACCCCGCCGTCTTTTATTGATTGTCCGCAAGGCATGGTGATGGTCGCCAATGATCCCAATGTTTGTTCGGCAAAGGTGAATTTCAATCAACCGGCAGCAGTGGACGAGTGTAATCCAAATGTCACGGTAACACAAACAACAGGTTTGGCGTCCGGTAGTGTATTCCCACTTGGTACTCAGCAAATTGTCTTTACGGCCAACGATGGGCATGGCAATACGCGGACCTGTGCTTTTGTCGTGGTCGTTATTGATACGGAGAATCCCGAAATGACCTGCCCGACCCAGTTTTTATCCGTTCCGACGAATACTAATTGTACTTATATCGTGCCCAATGACGCTTTTAATCCGCGTAATATCAGCGATAATTGCAGTGTGGTGTCATTAATGCATAATTATGCCGCCGCACCGTCTAGCGCGACCTTGGTGGGTGCTACTTTTAATACTGGCAGCACCAACGTGACCTGGACGGTCACCGATGCCGCCGGGCATACCGCCACTTGTGCTTACACGGTCAATGTCAATGATGAAACACTACCAACCGTAACGGCGGGTACTTGTCCAGCCAATATTACCGTCAGTAATGACGACAATGATTGTGGTGCAGTGATTACTTATCTGGCACCATCATTTCAGGATAATTGCGATGGTGTATTATTGTCCGGCACGCTTAGTTCCGGGTTTGCGTCGGGCAGCGTTTTTCCTATTGGCACTACTGCTGTACAATACTGGTACACAGATTTGGCAGGTAATGGCCCGGTAGTTTGTACTTTTAATGTCACGGTAAATGACATTCAATTTCCAGTAATTCAATGCCCGGCGAATACCACTGTAGAAACAGACGGTACTGTTATTGGCGGTGCTTTAACGCCCGTTGGTATTGGCCCTTGCGGCGTTACGCTGTCTTATACGGCACCTGTTGGTACAGATAATTGCCCAAGTACAGAAACTGATCTGATGAGCGGTTTTGGTGCAGGGGCGAATTACTATGTTTATGGCGGAATTTATACCCATATCTGGCGGGCAACGGATGCTAGTGGTAACACCAGCACTTGTCAGTTCACCATCACCCTGGAAGATCCGATTGCGCCGGTTATTACTTGTCCGGCCAATACCACCTTAAATGTGGACCCCGGCGAATGCGATGCTGCGGTCAGTTATTCGCTGCCCCTGGCGAGTGATAATTGCCCTGGTTATATAGTCAATTTAATCAATGGCCCGGCTTCAGGTGCCGAATTTGCCATCGGTACCACGACCGTGGAGTACGAAGTATTTGATGATATGGGCAACGGCACGACTTGTACTTTCACAGTGACGGTAAGAGATAATGAAAAACCACAGATAACTACTTGTCCGCCAGCACGAACCATTAATAGTTCTACTGGTGTATTAAATAATTGTCAGGGTTTAATACCAAATATGCTGGGCGAAATAATTGCTACTGATAACTGTACCAGTGCAGTTGCCCTTTCTGCTTCGGCAGTGCAAAATCTAATAGCGGGTAGCAGTTTTGGCACGGCGAATGGTTCCACGCAAGTAGTAACGTTCACTGTCACTGACGCAGCGGGCAACACCCAAACTTGCTCGACTGTTTTGACTTTGGCAGACAATGAATTACCCACTATTAATTGTGCGCCGACGGTACGTACCATAAATGCGAATAACAATTGTAATTACCAAACCTTGGCCGGTGAATTCAATCCGGTTTTTGCCGATAACTGTAATGCTACTTTAACGCATAATTACGCGCCTGGGCCACAAAACAGCACCCTGGCCGGAGCGATTTTCCCAATTGGAAACACCATCGTAAACTTCACCGCCACCGATGCCAATAATAATACCGCTACTTGTGCCATTACCGTACAAGTTATTGATAATCAAAATCCAATCTTTATTACTTGCCCGGCCAATATTACCGTGGGTAATGATGTGGACAAATGTGGCGCGAATGTCACTTTCGCTACGCCTATTGTCAATGATAATTGCGGCGCAACTGTGACGCAGAGTGTAGGTCTGCTTTCCGGGGCGTTGTTCCCGGTCGGTACCACGCCAGTCACTTTTGGAGCCGTAGATGCGGCAGGCAATCCCGCTACTTGTACTTTCTCTATAACCGTCATGGATATGCAGATGCCGAAAGCCATTTGCACCGATTTTACGGTTAATCTTAGTCCTATTGGTACGGCCACCATTACACCCACTAATATCAATGGCGGTTCCAGTGATAATTGTACTATTAGTCCAACCCTAGCCGCCAGCCAGACTGCTTTTGATTGTTCCAATGTCGGTTTAAACTACGTTACGCTGAGCGTCACCGATGCGGCAGGCAATGTCAATAATTGCGTGTCAACCGTCACGGTGAAAGATGTAACTTCACCACTCATCACTTGTCCGGCGAATGTGACGCTCAATTCCTGTTCTTCGCCCGTGCCCGATGTAGCCAGTTTAACCACCGCCACCGATGCCTGCGGAATAGCCACCATTACCCAAAATCCAGCCGCCGGAGTCCTGTTCGGCCAAAATCAGGGTAATGGCCTGACTATTACGCTGACCGCTACGGATGTAAATGGAAATACCAGTACTTGTGTGGTCACGGTACAAGTAATTGATAATCAAAATCCAATCTTTATTGCTTGTCCGGCCAGCACGACCGTCTCTGCCGATCCTGGTGAATGCGATGCGGCGGTTACTTATTCTATTCCAACGGCCTTTGATAATTGCCCCGGTATGATAGTCACGCGTACGACCGGCTTTGCTTCCGGTGAAGAATTTCCGGTCGGTACTACGACCGTGACTTATGTGGCTACCGATGCGGCAAATAACACCGTGAGTTGTACTTTTAATGTAACCGTCACGGACAATGAAAAGCCGCAGATAACTACTTGTCCGCCAGCACGAACGATCAATACTTCTACTGGTGTACTAAATGATTGTCAGGGTTTAATACCAAATATGTTGGTAGAAATAATTGCTACTGATAACTGTACCAATACAGTAGCCCTTTCTGCTTCAGCAGTGCAAAATCCTATTGCGGGTACCGCCTTTGGTACAGCTAATGGTTCTACACAAATAGTAACGTTCACCGTTACTGATGCAGCCGGAAATACCCAAACCTGCCCCACTTTGCTGACTTTGGTGGACGACCAATTACCGACTATTAATTGTGCGCCGACCCTACGCACCGTGAGTTCTAATGCGAATTGTAGTTATCAAACAATTGCAGCAGAATTTGATCCGGTTTTTGCGGATAACTGTGGCGCTACTTTGACGCATAACTATGCGCCCGGCCCACAAAGTGGCACCCTGGCTGGTGCTATTTTTCCGGTTGGAAATACAACAGTAAACTTTATCGTCACCGATGCAAACAGTAACACATCTACTTGTTCGCTCACCGTACGAGTGCTGGATAATCAAAATCCCTTATTCATCAATTGTCCTGCCAATATCACGGTCAATAACAATGCAGGAGAATGTGGCGCGCACATCCTATATACCGCACCCGGAAGCAACGATAACTGTGGAGCAGTGATCGTCCAAACCGTCGGGCCCGTCTCCGGGAGCCTGTTCCCGATTGGCACCACCCCAATTACGTTTATTGCCACAGATACTTCCGGCAATCCGGTTACCTGTACTTTTACAATAACAGTGAATGACAATGAAAAACCGCAGATAACGACTTGTCCGCCAGCAAGAAATATCAATACTTCTACGGGCATTTTAAATGATTGCCAGGGAGCAGTGCCGAATATGTTGGCCGAAATAATCGCCGCCGACAATTGTACCAATGCCATTGCGCTTTCTGCTTCGGCAGTGCAAAATCCAATTACTGGCAGTGCTTTTGGCATAGTCAACGGTTCCACGCAAGTGGTCACATTCACCGTCACCGATGCAGCGGGAAATACCCAAACCTGCTCCACTATTCTGACTTTGGTGGACGATCAATTACCCACTATTAATTGTGCGCCGACTATACGCACCGTAAATACCAATGCCAATTGCAATTATCAAACATTAGCCGGTGAATTCAATCCAGTTTTTGCCGATAATTGTGTTGCTACTTTAACGCATAATTATGCACCCGGCCCACAGAATAATACGTTGGCCGGAGCCATTTTCCCACTTGGTACCAACATAGTAAACTTTACGGCCACTGATGCTAATAGTAATACGGCTACTTGTACTATTACGGTACAAGTAATTGATAATCAAAATCCGGTATTTATTAATTGTCCGGCTAATATTACGGTCGGCAATGACGTGGACAAATGCGGGGCGAATGTCACTTTTGCCACCCCGTTTGTCAATGATAATTGTGGCGCAACCGTCACGCAAAGTACAGGTCTGCTTTCCGGTGCTTTGTTCCCCCTTGGTACCACGCCGGTCACTTTTGGAGCCGTGGATGCCGCAGGCAATCCTGCTACTTGTATTTTCTCTATAACCGTAATGGATATGCAGATGCCGAAAGCCATTTGCACTGATTTTACCGTTAATCTTACTAATGTTGGTACAGCCGCCATTACACCCGCCAACATCAACGGCGGTTCCAGTGATAATTGTACCATTAATCCAACTTTGGCCGCCAGCCAAACGGCTTTTAATTGTTCTAATGTCGGCTTAAACTACGTCACGCTGACCGTCACCGATGCAGCAGGCAATGTCAATAATTGTGTATCAACCGTAACGGTGAATGATATCACTCCACCCGTCATCACTTGCCCGGCCAACGTGGTACTAAATTCGTGTTCTTCGCCGGTGCCCGATGTGGCCAGTTTAACCAACGCCACCGATGTCTGCGGCATAGCCACGATTACCCAAAATCCAGCCGCCGGAGTGCTGTTCGGTCAAAATCAAGGTAATGGGTTGACTATTACGCTTACTGCTACGGATGTAAATGGTCTGACCAGTACTTGTATAGTCGCTGTACAAGTAATTGATAATCAAAATCCAGTATTTATTAATTGTCCGGCCAGTACCACCGTCTCCGCTGATCCCGGTGAATGCGATGCAGCAGTCACTTATTCTATTCCAACGGCTGCGGATAATTGCCCCGGTGTAGTGGTTACGCGTACTACCGGTTTCGCCTCCGGCGAGGAGTTCCCGGTCGGCACTACGACGGTGACTTATGTGGCCACCGATGTGGCGGGGCGCACCGCAAGTTGTACTTTTACTATAACGGTTACTGATAATGAAACACCGATCATTACAAATTGTCCGCCGAATCGCATCATAACTACTACGACCGGACAGGGTGTGGTGCCCAATATGGTGACAGAATTAATGAGCATAGATAATTGTACCGGTTCCGTTGCATTGTCAGGAACAGTGACGCAAAGCCCGGCGGCGGGCACCCTTTTTGGAAGTATAAATGGTTCGGAACAAGTCGTGACATTTACCGTCACCGATGCAGCGGGCAATACTCAAACCTGCTCAATGGTCCTAAAATTAGCCGACGCTCAGGCGCCATCAATTAGTTGTGGTCCTGCATTACGAACCGTAAATGCCGCACCCGGTACTTGTGGTTATTCCGTAGCGGCTAATGAATTTGATGCTGTTTTTACTGATAATCTTGGTGCCACGCTGACCCATAATTATGCACCTGCACCACAGCGTCATACACTGGCCGGGGCAGTTTTCCCGGTCGGTAGCACCACAGTAATTTTCACCGTCACCGATGCTAATGGTAATACCGCTACTTGTTCGGTAGTAATAGTCGTGGTTGATAATCAAAGCCCTGCTTTTCTGGATTGCCCGACGACGACGATTATAGTCGGGAATGATGCAGATAAATGTTCTGCCAAAGTAAACTGGCCTATTCCGGTAGCCGACGACAATTGTGGTCTGTTGGCTTTGGTGCAGATCAGTGGCCCCGGCAATGGCTCTACGATAAATGTGTCACCGGTACCATTTACGGTGGTTTATAAAGCCACGGATATTTATGGCAATACTTCTACTTGTAGTTTCCAGGTACAAGTCGCGGATTTACAAAATCCACAATTTGATGCAGATATTCTAATGCCCGGCGATATTACCGTCGTGTGTACGAATATTCCTTTGCCTTTGGTGGGGCATAATCCAGTACAGGGCCCATTGACTAATAATGATGTACATGATAATTGTACCGCACCACAAGATCTGGTAATTCAATTTACCGAAGTCAGTACACAAAGTGCCAATCCGCTGTCTTGTGCGGCTTCTACTTACACCATTACCAGAACCTGGCGCGTTATAGACGCAGCAGGTAATGTACTGACGCATGTACAAGTAATCACGGTGCAGGACACGCAGGCACCTAATGCGCTATGCAAAAACTTGACCGTGACGCTGGATGGAAACGGTATAGCCACCATTACACCGGCTGATATAAATAATGGCTCTACGGATAATTGTGCAGCGGCCGCGAACTTGAATTATGCCATTTCTACCAGTACTTTTACTTGTGCCAATATTGGCCTCAACGCCGTGATGCTAACCGTCACCGATCCGTGTGGCAACGTTTCCACTTGTATCGCCAACGTAACGGTCAATGCAGGGGTTGCGCCTTGTGCCTCCGCAGTAGAGGTAGCAACTTCTTGTTTGGATAATGCCACTAACGAGAATAATGGCCAATTTATTGATCTCATTACGATTAAAGCCCTGGCTTTGCAAACCTGGAAATTGACGGCTAATACCGGCCTGTTTGCTACCAATAGTGCGGTTCCACCCAATGCCCCTGCTCTGCTGGCTATTGGTACTGGTTTTATTACTGGTACTACTGATGGAATAGATAATGATAATGACGGCCAGACAGACGAGGCAGACGAGGTAATTTTCTATACTTTACGTGGCATACACGTTGATTGTCAGGGTTATAATATTAGCGTGAGCAATGCTGGCGGCTCAGGAGCTGCGGCAATAGCCACTACGAATGTTATACAGAATAAAGCCTGTTATCCAACGCCAGTCTTTCTGGATATTGCTACCCAATTTTGCTTAAACACGCCTCCTTTCGCCATACAAATGAGTGCAGGTACGGGCGTACAGGGTACGGTAAGCAATATTACCATAGATGGGGTGGCTGCCACCACTTTCAATGCCGCTCAACTAGGCATAGGCTTCCATATTATCAGTGCAATATTTGATGCAGGGGCAGCTACGACTGATCTGGTAATTAATGGTCTGCGAATACATGGTTCTCCCGAAGCGGCTCTACAAGACCCGGGCTGCCGCCAACGTATTTCGGCCACTGTTCAGGTCATCGGTACTTCCAGTCAGCTGGCTTGTAAGAATCTGGTCCACGTTTCGCTGGGAGCAGATTGCATGGTAACGCTCACGGCACATGATGTTATAGAAGGCAATTATTTCTGCTATGATGATTATATAGTAGAATTGGATAAAACACAGCCTTTCGGTAATGGCCCGTGGTGGTCGCCGGTCATTAATAGCAGCGATATTGGTAAAACTTATTATTACCGCGTCGTGCATAGCCAGGGCGGCAATGTATGCTGGGGCGAGATCAATGTGGAGGATAAACTCGCACCGCAGTTGGTTTGTCCCCCCAGCCGGACCCTCGTTTGCAGCCAGTCTCTTGACCCTGTTTTTACTGGCAATATCAGTATTACTGACTGCGGCACTACCACGACTACCATAGATGATGAATTCACTGATTTGGGCAATTGCAACAATCCACGCGGCGTACTTACGCGCACCTGGATTGTCACCGACGCTTCTGGTAATCAATCCAGTTGTGCGCAGACTATTACTATCACGCCGTTTCATTTTGCCGACCTGATTTTTCCTGGCGATGTGGTCCTGGATTGCGCCAGTACTTATGGCAATGCCGAGGCTATTCAGCCAGGTAACACGGGCCGACCAAGTATCAATGGGGCGGAGATTGGCAGCGGTGGATTATGTACAGTTTCTATTGGTTATGCTGACCAGTATTTGAATATTTGTGCCGGTGACTATGAAATAATTCGTACCTGGATAGTGCGCGACGCTTGTTTGCCACTCAGTGCTACTAACCCAATAGAATATAAACAGCTGATTAAAGTAACCGATACGGGCGCACCGGTTTTCAATTGTCCGGATAATATAACCGTCAATACCAACTCCGATCAATGCTGCAGCACGGTGAATCTTCCCGATGTTATTATTACCGAAGGCTGCTCTTCTATTAAAAATTTGCAGGCCAAAGTGACCGGGGCCAATCCCAATAATGGCAACATCATCACTTTCACTGTAAACGGCACATTGAGCGATTTCCCGAATAATAATTATTGGCTGCCCGATACGCTCGCTACATTTGGATTCACGCTATGTTTGCCAATTGGCAGTTATAATGTAGTATATACAGCAGAAGATGAATGTGGTAATGGTGCTATATGCACTTTCCAACTGAATGTAGCGGACCAAACACCACCCATCGCATCTTGTCAGCAGTTTACTAAAACAGCCCTGGGTATAGATGGAAAGTCTATCCTGGATGCTTCGGTCTTTAATAGCGGTACTACGGACAATTGCTGTGTGGATCACTTTGAAGTACGACGGATGAATAGCGGATGCAACAGCGGCACTACTTTTGGCCCGACTGTAACGTTCTGTTGCGCCGATATTGGGGATTCGGTATTAGTCGTGTTCCGCGCTTATGATTGTCACGGCAATTTTAATGATTGCATGGTAAACGTACTGGTAGAAGACAAACTTGCGCCTTCCTGTATTCCTCCCACCAATGTCATGGTGAACTGCGAAAATTTCGACCCCACCCTCTGGAATTACGGTCAGGTCACCGTCGTGGACAATTGCTGCACAGACACTATTTTAATCAGTAATAATTATACACAATTTGATACGGTCTGTAATCGGGGCACTATTGTCCGTACGTTCCGCGTTTTCGATTGTGGCGGCCAGAACGCACAATGCAGTCAGCAAATAGTGGTGGACTATCATCAGGATTATTATATCAAATTCCCGGATGATAAGATCGTTACTTCCTGCCATGAAACCGGCAATTACGGAGAACCGATTTTTTATGGACGAGACTGCGAATTCCTGGCCGTTACTTTTGTGGACAATATATTCACCGTAGCAGAAGATGCCTGTTATAAAATAGAACGTACCTGGAAAATCATCAATTGGTGTTCCTACAATCCGAATCTTCCCAGAATAGAAATTCCTAACCCGAATCCCGGTGCAAACAGTAATGACCCTGCTAATTTGCCCGGTCCGGTAGTATCACCCATTGGCACACCATCGCCCTGGAATCCTACTTTGGTAAAAATTAATCCAACGGATATTACAGCAACAAATTATGGCTCTTTCTGGACGGCCAATGCCAATGGCTACGATTACAAACAGATCATTAAAATAATAGACGGGGAGCCACCGATAGCGATCAATTGCCCGGATTCTCTGGTGGTTTTCTGTGATAGCACGGTGAATAATCCACAACTTTGGCAAGAGACTTACTATTATGACCCGGTGACGCAGTCGCATAATCTTTGTGAAGGGCCGACCGATCTGACGATTACGGCTTTCGATTCCTGCTCGTTATCCAATATTAATATCCGCTATTTACTCTGGCTGGATTTGGATAACAATGGCACACCGGAGACCGTGGTAAACAGTAACCAAAATCAAACCCCCAATACTGTTTATTTTGGTAACGCTGCCAATCCGAATTTTAATGGCGGTACCCCTTACGCCTTCGATCAGCGACCCGTACCGGCAGATCAGAAATATGGTTTTGCCTTGCAAACCAGTATTGTTGGACAAAATAAAACAGCCCGCGTAGTCTGGAATACCCAGAGCGATCCAAATACATACGTGGTGCCGGAATTGCCTTACGGAACGCATAAAATCCAGTGGATAATGAATGACGGGTGTGGAAACGAATCAGTATGTAACTATACGTTCGTAGTAAAAGACTGCAAAGCACCGACGGTGGCTTGTACCAATGGTCTGAGTATTAATATTATGCCCAACCAGATGATTCAACTGTGGGCTATTGATTTTTTGCAGTATGCCGAAGATAATTGTACGCCATCCAACCAGTTACAAATGGCCATTCGCCGGGCTGGACAAGGCACGGGTTTTCCGGTAGATGCCACCGGACACCCGCTGACGAATGTTATCTTTAACTGTGATGATCTGGGTACGCAGCCGGTAGAACTATGGGCTATGGATCAGGCTGGAAATGCAGACTATTGTGCCACTTACATAGTTATTCAGGATAATAATAATAATTGTCCGCAATCTGGGACTGCTACTATTGCAGGGGTTTTATTAACGGAGGAACAAGAAGGAGTAGAAACTGCCGAAGTAGAATTAACCGGCACTACTATGCAAACTAAAACCACCAATAATACGGGTAATTATGCTTTCAACTCTATTCCCTTTAATACCGACGCGACCGTCACGCCGGTGAAAGACGATAATCCCTTGAATGGTGTCACTACTTACGATCTGGTATTGATATCGCGGCATATTCTGGGCCTGGAGCCACTGAATTCTCCCTACAAAATGATCGCTGCCGATGCCAATCGCTCCGGCTCTATCACTGCGCTGGATATTATAGAGTTGCGCAAACTGATTCTGGGAATTTATACGGAATTACCCAACAACACCTCCTGGCGTTTTGTGGATCAGGCCTTTGTATTTCCCAATCCGGCCAATCCTTTTCAGACATTTTTTCCTGAAAATAAATCCTATGCTGCTTTACTGGGGGTGCAGCTGAACCAGAATTTCACAGGGATAAAAATCGGCGATATCAATGGTTCTGTGCTGGCGAATGCGTTGGTACCGACCGAAGATCGCTCCGGCAATACCGTATTACTGGATGTAGAAGACCGCATACTGCGTTCGGGAGAGGAGTGTACGGTACGCTTCCAGGCCACCGAAGCAATAGCGGGTTTTCAATTTACCCTGTTACTTAATGGATTACAAGTAGTGGAAATCATGCAGCAGGAGCAGGTGAGCACGCAGAATTTTGGCCTTTTTGGTACAGATTCGTTGCTGACCGTTTCTATCCATGAGGCCCAGGGTTTTACGCTGCGCTTTCGGGCAGCCAAAGCGGGGAGACTCAGTCAATCGCTTCATTTATCCAGCCAGATAACGCCTGCCGAAGCATACAACAGACAGGGTGTTCGGCAAAATATAGCCCTGCGCTTCCAGCAAGGCAGCGGCAGCAGCGTAGTCACGGGGGTAGGCTTTGAATTGTACCAGAATGAGCCGAATCCGTTTGTCGAACAGACTACTATTCACTTTCATTTACCTGCCGCTGATGCAGTGACGCTCACCGTCCTGGATGCACATGGCCAGCAGCTATGGGTGCAACGCGGCGATTTTGGGCAGGGTTACAATACGATGAACATCGGGCCATTGCCAACCAGTACAAGCGGTGTGCTATATTATAAATTGGAAACCAGTACGGCATCTGCCATCCGAAAGATGATCCATATAAGGTAAAGTCGCTGCTACGACAATTGCTATAATAAGAACATAGTTGTTTGCCGGAAAACTAAAACAGGACGGCTTTCGTAGATACACAGCATTAATATGACTGCCTACATTTGGCCCGTTCATCAGCAACCTGAAACATCTTGCATCCGACCCGTTTTGACACTGCCATTCTCCTGTTCAGCCGCTCGGCTGCCGGAGATGCTGTTGTTAAACCGCTGATTGTCAATGCTGATCGTAAGCGACAACAGGCTGTCGCGACTGTTTTGATCCGCCACGCACAACGGATAGCAGCAGCGTCGGGCTTGCCCATTTTTGTTATTTCCGAACGCCAGCAGCATGGCTTTACCTTTGGCGAGCGTTTTGCCGATGCTTTTCAGCAGATTTTTGCGCGGGGTTTTGCACGGGTAATCGCCATTGGCAACGACTGCCCCACGCTGACTGCCGCCGATCTGCGCACTGCTGCGCAAAAAATGGATACGGTCAGTGCCGTTTTTGGCCCGGCCACGGACGGCGGGGCTTACCTGATTGGCTTGCGGCAAGACAATTTCGATCCGGCAGATTTCGCTGCGCTGGATTGGCAGACGGACCATACGCTCGCCGCCTTACAAACTTACGCCGCTGATGATTTTTGTTGCCTTTCTGAAAAATCGGACGTGGATTCAGCGACCGATTTGCAGCGGCAATTACGTGGCTTTATTCTCCCCATTTATTTGAAAATCAAGTTGTTGAATCTTTCTATTCCAACTTGCCCGAACTGGCTGGCGTATTTGTTCTCTACAGATCAGGCCGTTCTGCTTTCCAGTTTTTCCTTACGGGGGCCGCCCAGGTAGGTCTCTTTCCCTTACTTCTTCTTACTTGCCGAAAAATTTCAGGATGTCACTGTACGTGGCCCCCTGTGAAACATGTGTTTCGCAGTATAATCTGTTCATTCTTAACCATTTCTATTTTACATGAAGCAATTACTTACCCTCTTTTTTGCGCTGTTTACTTATGCCGCTATCGCGCAAGTGGACATCGAAGTCTCCGTGACCGAGTACCAAACGGGCCGTGCCTTGGAAGGGCAGACTGTACAACTTAAAAATTCCGCCATTGGTTACACCGTTGAAAAAACCACCAATCCGCAGGGCAAAGTCACCTTTCCCGGACTACGTCTGGCCGGTGAATACGAGGTAATGCTGCCGGGCAATACCGAGTTTGAAAGTGCTTTTCAGCGCAATATTGTGCTCCAGTCGAACACCAATTTGGGCGTACAGATCGTGCTGTATCCCAAGACCGGCGTTGCAATCGACGAAGTTACGGTCCTGGGTTCGTCCAGAATCAATACCCGCAATGCCGAAGTATCCTCCGTGCTGAAACAAGCAGAAATCGAAAGTTTGCCGCTCGAAGGCCGCGATGTTACGCGTTTGCTGTATCGGCTGCCCAATGTGGTGCAGGCCACCGGCTTTTTCCCGGAAGCCCCCAATGTGAGCATAAACGGTGCTAACTCGCTGTTTACCAACTACATGATTGATGGTATGGACAACAACGAGCAGTTTCTGGGCGGTGTGAAATTCAACGTTCCAGTCGGTTTTGCCAAAAATATCAATGTACTGACCAACAACTATTCTACCGAATACGGGCTTACGGGAAATGGCGTGGTCAACGTCACCTCGCGCTCTGGCACCAACGATTTCAGCGGCGAAGCCTTTGTGGTTACTCGGCCTGGTTCAGCACTCGACGCCGCATCACCTTATACCCAGCGTGACCTTTCCGGCAATCAGGTGAAAGACGGATTTCAGCGTTATCAAGGCGGTGTTGGTTTCGGTGGAGCCATTCGGGCGGACAAGACTTTCTATTATGTCAATGCTGAATACACCCGCGATATCAAGGATAATTTGCTCAATTCTGCTCCGCTCGGCGTGAATGAAACGGTGCGCGGGGAGAACAATTTCACCTATTTGAGTGCCAAAATTGACCAAAACTGGACGAGCCGCTTCCGTTCTTCGCTTCGTGCCAATGTGGGCATCGTCAATATTGGTCGTCAGGCAGGCGGACTTACCGGAGGCGTAGCCTTTCCTTCAGCAGCCAACTTTCAGGATCGCAACTCGCTGTTACTGGCTTCGCAAAACACTTATTTGGGCAACAATTTCAAGTCGGAAACCAACGTGCAATTCAGCCGCTTTCGCTGGAATTATGGCCGTGCAGTAGATGAAAACTCTCCACAAGTGGTAGTCCTCGATCCGCAAGGCGTGACGGCGGCGGTGCTGGGCCACCCTGGTTACTTATTCGACGCGCACGACGAGACGGTACAGGCTCAACAAAAACTGACTTTTTACCTGAATAACCACACCGTAAAAGTGGGCGCAGAAATACTTTCTGCCGATCACCAACTCTTCGGCGGCGGCAACCCGAACGGTAACTATACTGTGCAACTTACACAGAGTCAATTAGATGCGGTACGCAACCTGCGCAAAGGCGCTGACCTTGCAGTAACCGATATTCCCGCCGATGTGCAGGTGTTGAATTACAACGTGGAACTGCGCCCGGCAGAATTTGGTGTCCGACAAAACATCTTTTCGGCCTATCTCGAAGATGCGTTCGACGTAACCCGCAAACTGAACCTAACCCTCGGCGTTCGCTACGATGTGGACAATTTGTCGAAAGGCGGTTCCGATGAGGCTGATTTGAATAACATTGCGCCACGGTTTAGTTTCAATTACAAACTCAACAGTACCAGCAGTTTGCGTGGCGGATACGGCATTTTTTACGATAAAATTCTGTACGCTATTTACTCTGATGCCTTGCAGCAAAACACCACCTCGGCGGATTACAGAACGCAGTTGCAAGCCTTAAAAGACAAGGGCATTCTGCCCGCCGACACGGACTTGGATAAAATCACTTTTGCCGGTAATGCCGGTGCTTCAGCGTCTAACGTGACTTATCTGAATGGGCCAAGATTTACCGAATTGCAAAACCAGCGGGAGGGAGCGTTCAGCGGCGAACGGCGCATCCTCAATCCCAATGGATACCAGAATCCCTACACGCACCAGTTCTCTTTGGGTTATCAGAAACAGTTGAATGACAAGCAGTTATTCTATGTTGACTTGGTGTATAACAACTCGCAAAATCTGTTTCGTCTGCGCGACCTGAACGCTCCCACGCCTTACACGCCCGACCCAAACAACGTCATCGTGCGCACCGCTGCCGACGCTGATCTGACCCGTCCGGTGCCTATTGCCAATGGTGCAGGCACCATCAATGGGCAGCAGGTAACCGGCGTGGCCCGCAACATAGTAGTGTCGGAAACGGAAGGCGAGGCGGAATACTACGGCGCATCGTTCAACCTGCAAAAAGACCGCAGCGACGACAAATATTCCTGGCGTTTGATCTACACCCTCTCGCGGCTGCGCAACAACACGGAAGATGTCAATTTCCGGGCGCAGAACAGCAACGACTATGGTTCTGAATGGGGACCCGGCATCAATGACCGTACGCATGTCATCAATGCCATCTATCAATATTTTCCGGTGCGCGGGCTGAGCCTGACGGCGGCGGCACTTATTCAGAGCGGCCAACCGATCAATCGTATTCCCGATGCAACGTTGTATGGCACTAGCGACTTGAACGGTGATGGTCGCTCTTTCGGCGATGCCTACGTTGGCAACAGTGACCGCCAACCCGGCGAATCGCGCAACAGCGATCGTTTGCCTTGGTCTAACACCCTAGATTTGGCGGCGGCTTACCAGTTTGGCAAATCGGGCATTAGCCTGCGTGCCGATGTGTTTAACGTCTTCAATGCGGTGAATCTGAGTGGCTACTCGAACAATGCTACGCAGAGCAATCAAGTGCAGGTCGGCCCGGCTTCCAGCGGCCTGATTGTGCGCCGGAATGCGGCCCCGCCCCGGCAGTTCCAGTTTACTTTGCACTACGCGTTTTAAATTGAAAATACGGATCAGAGGCGGTGGTTGATCAGGATTTATCGCTGATAATCAACGCCATGTGACCCGGAAGGGGTTGTACATCAATTGATCTTCTGGCGACCAAAACCTGAAAGGTCTGATCACAATGTGCTTGCAAAGTTGTCAACTTTCAAAAAGTTGACAACTTGCGCACCTGATCAGAATTTTGCGCATTTACGAACGTGTGAAGAATAATTTGTGAAGTTTCCTGGCGTCTCGGTTGTCATGTCGCAACGAAGTGAAGACATCCACACAAGCCAGGTAATCCGGAATTTCTTAATGAAGGCTTTTCTAATAATCTGGCTTGTGTGGATGTCTCCGTTTCTCTACGACATGACAACTCAACACGAAGACACCATTAATAACTTATTCTTTACACGTTCCTTAAACCATTGTTTATATGAAAAAATTCATTCTTCCAATATTCTTCCTGCTTACGCTCTTCTCTTGCCAGCAAAGTCAGACGGGAAGCACCGCTACCGATCCGCTGAGCCTGCCCTGGCCGCAGGTAGAACAGCAAGCCAAAGACAAGACCGTACACATGATGATGTGGCAGGGCGACCCGCTTATTAATCGTTATATGAGCGAGTGGGTGGTGCCGGAACTAAAAAAACGCTACGGCATTGATCTGAATATTGCGCCGGGACAGGGTACTGAAATTGTCAAAATACTGCTTGGCGAAAAAGAAGCGGGCAAGACCAACAGCAGCCTCGATCTGTGCTGGATCAATGGCGAGACTTTCTTTCAACTGCGGCAGATCGCGGCTTTGTACGGCCCTTTTGCCAAACAATTGCCGAATGCACAATACATTGATTTTCAGAATCCATTCATTGCCAATGACTTTCAGCAGCCCGTGGACGGCTACGAATGTGCCTGGGGCAATGTGCAGTTGTGCCTGATCTACGATACGCTGCGCACCCCTACTCCACCGCGCACCATGCAGGCTCTGGAGACCTACATTCGGGCGCATCCGGGCAAATTCACTATCCCCTACGAATTTACCGGAATGACCCTGCTGAAATCGTGGTTGATCGCGCTGACGGGTAGCAAAAACGGCCTGGATGGGCCATTTGATGAAGCGAAATACCAGGCTTTGTCGGCTCAATTATGGGATTTTATCAATCGGAACAAACCCTATTTCTGGCGAAAAGGCGAGACTTTTCCCGAAGGGCTGGCCGCCATGCACCAGATGTTTGCCAATGGAGAACTGGATTTTACGATGAGTAATAACGACAGCGAAGTGGATAATAAAATCGGGCAAAATATCTTTCCGGGTTCGGCGAAATCCTTCGTGTTTGAGAGCGGCACCATTCAGAATTCGCATTTTCTGGGGATTCCTGTGGGGGCACAAAACAAGGCGGGTGCAATGGTGGTGACCAACTTTCTGATCAGCCCGGAAGCGCAGTTAAAAAAACTGACGCCTTCGGTATGGGGCGATGGTACCGTGCTGGATGTGAACAAGTTACCCGCCGAATGGAAACCGCAGTTTGAAAATATACCAGAGCGAAAAAATGCGCCGCGCCGTGCGGATATTCAGCCGTTTGCCTTACAGGAACCGGCACCGGAATACATGATCCGGCTGTACGAGGATTTTCGGAAAAAAGTAATTCAGTGAAAGGGAAAATGATTTAGCTCATAAATTTGCTCCGCATCTGTTGCCCTAATGTCGAAGTCCGTGCTCTCCCCCACCCTTTTTCTCACTTTTGCCGTGCTGCCCCTCAGCGCCGGGCTCTTGTACGCCCTGCTCTATTCGCTCGGCCTGGTCGGGGCATTGTCGCAGGGCTTCACGCTTTATAGCTGGCGGATTACTTTGACCGACCATACTTTCTGGGCTTCCTTAGGGCTGAGTGCATGCATAGCGGCCACCACAGTCGTGTTGTCTGCGGCTTTAGCTTTGGTATTACTGGTGTGGCTGCACCCGCAATTAGAGCGGCAGCGGGTGCGCTTTCTGTTGCATTTTCCGTTGGCAGTGCCGCCGGTGATCGCCGCTTTTGTTTCCTTCCAATGGCTGGGCAGTTCGGGCATTCTGGCGCGGTTGGCCTGGCAATTTGGCTGGATCGAAAACGTGGATGTTTTTCCCACTCTCATCAATGACCCCTTTTATCTGGGCGTGGGATTGACACTTACGCTGCTGACCTTCCCCTTTCTGCTTTTGTTGTTTTTAAATCACTACCAATCGGCCAATTTACCGCAATTATCGCAGCTGGCCACTACGCTTGGCGCCTCCCCTGCCTATATTCGCAGCCATTTGGTCTGGCCGGTTTTGCTGCGCCGCGCACGGCCTGCCCTGTTGCTATATGGCGTGTTTTTGCTGGGTTCGTACGAGGTGCCACTGCTGCTGGGGCGACAAAGTCCGGCGATGTTATCGGTGTTCATTAGTCAGAAATTCGGGCGGTTCAACCTGTCTGATCTACCCATTGCGTATGTGGCTACGGTGGTGTACGCGGTGGTGGTCCTCATAGTCATCACCATTTTTTTGCGCCTGCATTCCACCTCTGCTCAAGCCTCTCCTTCGTGATGCGTCGTGTTGCCATCGTCCTTCTGGCCCTGCTGTTCTCGCTGCCATTTGTCTATCTGCTGGCCCTGTCGCTCGCTTCGGAATGGCGTTTTCCGCTGTTGCTCCCCGGCGGCTGGACGCTGGCGCACTGGACGGATCTGGGCAGCACCGGCGGGAACTGGGCAGCCAGTGCATTCACCTCCTTGGCTCTGGCAACCACGGTCGGGCTAATGGCTACGGGGATCGGTTTTTTCACGGCCTGGCGTCTGACGGGCCATCCGAAACGGCAGATCTTTCTGCATCTGGCCTACTTGCCTTATGCTTTTTCACCGGTCATTTATGCGCACTGCCTAAAGTTTTTCTTTAATGTATCGGACCTGTCGGGCACGTTTCCGGGTGTATTGCTGGCGCAGTTCATCCTCGCTTATCCCTTTGCTATTCTATTGTTTTTCAATCACTTCGATTCTTCCTTGCGCGCGATGGAGGATTTGACCTACACATTGGGCGGTTCGGCGCGCACCGCATTTTGGCGTGTACTCGTTCCAGTATCACGCGCCACTTTGCTCGTGTGTTTTTTTCAAACCTTCCTGATCTCCTGGTTCGACTATGGCCTCACTTCGGTCATCGGTCTGGGGCAGGTGCGCACACTGACAATTGCCGTATTTCAGTACATTGGCGAGGCTAATCAATACGTGGCTGCGCTGGCAAGTTGCCTGGTCTGCCTGCCGCCATTGATATTATTATGGCTGAATCAACGCTTTGTTTTTCGACAGTAACCGGCTCTCTTTTCGGATAGATCACCGCCCCGAAGCAGCGACAGATGACACGTACTATGAACTTTTTAACCATAAAAAACATTTATAAATCCTTCGGTGCGACGCCGGTGCTGAACGACATTTCGTTCGATCTGGCGGAACATCAGACCCTGGCTATACTGGGTCGTTCCGGCTGCGGAAAAACCACTTTGCTGAAGATCATCGCCGGTTTGTCAGATGCTTCCTCCGGAAAAGAGACGGGACAAGTTATTTTACAGCAACAAAATATCACCGATCAACCGGCCCAGCATCGGGGTATTGTTTATCTGTATCAGGAAGCATTGCTGTTTCCGCACTTGACCGTGTTTGAAAATATCGCGTTTGGCTTGCGCCTGCGCAAAATACCAAGGTCTGACATTCAAAACCGCACGGAGAGGATGCTCGTAGATTTGGGGCTGGCGGAACATACCCGAAAAATGCCTACCGAGTTGTCGGGCGGCCAAAAGCAACGGGTAGCCTTTGGTCGTGCGCTCATTATACGGCCCCGGTTACTCCTGTTGGATGAACCGTTTGGGGCCCTGGATGTGGAGACGCGGAGTGCTATGCAAGTGCTTTTCAAACGAATAGCCGCTGAGCAGGCCATTACTTCCATCTTTGTGACCCATGATCTGAAAGAAGCCGTGCTAATGGGCGACCGGCTGGGTTATATGGAAAGTGGCCAACTCTACATTTTCAATAATTTAAAGGAATTTTCTGACGACGAAAGAACCGGTATGCAAGCGGAAACCCGGTTCTGGAAAAACTTTAACCAGTTATGAGTTATGAGTTATGAGTTATGCTACAAATGCAACTCATAACTCATAACTTATAACTCATAACTATGATACGTGAATTTCAACCACTGCGAATCTCTTTACTGGGTATTTACCCAGCTGTGCAATGATAAATGCGACCATTGCTATAATCTGAGTGGCCCGCAAGGTGCCCGTATCAGCCAGGAAGACTGTATGCAAATCATTGATAATCTGCCAGATACCATTGATCGGCTGATCCTCTCTGGCGGCGAACCGCTGGCCGATAAAAAACTCCTGTATGCCATTCTGGATCGGTTGCACGAGCGTTATCAGGGGCATACCCAGATCATGCTGCAAACCAATGGCGATCTCCTCAACGGGGACATACTGGACACGCTGATCGCTAAGGGGGTGAGCCGCTTCGACATTGCCAGTATTGACCGTTATCATAAACATGCGGGCGACCGCCTGATGGTGTTAGCCGATCTGTTCGAATCGCGGGGCGTGAATGGCGACGATAAAGACCCGCTTATTCAAAAAGAGACCTATCTGACCAGACATCCGCTCTCTTGGGGCTATTGGGGGGCCACCGAAGATATGTGGCTGGGGGGCAATTGGGCACGCGGCCGGGCCATGGAAAAGGACATCTGGCTGCGCGACCCCAGTCATAATTTCTGCAAAGTGCTGTCTGGCGGTATCGGATTTTTGACCGGCGCAGCAGGGGTACCGCAGGAAATATCCATACAACTTTGGCGTATAAATCCTTGCTGCCCAGGCACTTATAAAGCCATGGGCGATGCGCGAAAAGAAAAAGTGGCCGATGTGCTGGCGCGGGTGGCGCAGTCGCCCGTATTCCAGCGGATCAATGAAGGCGACCCATTGAGCATGGGCGAAAGCGTGGGTATTTCCCGCGAATTTGCGGAAGCGCGGAACCAGGATTTACAGAATATCTGCCTCTGGTGCGACGAGTTTTTCCGCGATTATTTTGATATGGAGACGATGCAATCGAAATTTCAGGTAGCGGAGCAGCATTAAATTGTCCGGTCCAGATGTACGTAGCCGCCGTCCACATGCACCAGCTGGCCGGTGGTGTGGCTGGATTTTTCAGAAAGCAAAAACGCCACCGTGGCCCCGATTTCTTCCGGTGTCGTCATGCGTTGGCCTAGCGGAATGCGGCTTTCAATTTCATGGCGTTTTTCCGACGGGTTGGGCAAAGTCTGAATCCAGCGTTCGTACAGCGGCGTCCAGCATTCCGCTACGATAACGGCATTGACCCGAATGCCATAAGGCAATAGTTCAACTGCCCATTCGCGGGTGAGCGCATTGCGACCACCGTTGGCGGCGGCGTAGGCCGAAGTGCCGCCCTGTCCGGTTTCTGCCGTTTTGGAACCAATATTGACAATGGCCCCCCGCGTCACTTTCAAAGCGCGCAAAGCGTAGTGCGCCAACAGGTAATAGTGGATCAGATTTTGGTGCAGAGAAGCCAGAAACCGCTCATAATTGCCGTTTTCCAAGCCTACCCCGTCGTTTGCCCCGGCATTATTCACCAGTCCATCCAGCCTCCCAAAATGGGCCAGCACCTCGGCGACGGCCTGGCGACAGGCCTCCGGGTCGGAAAGTTCAGCCACCCAGGCAAAGGCTTGTCGGCCACTGGCCCGGATGGTGGCTACTGCGGCTTCGTTATCGGCCTCGTTACGGCCCAGAATAACGGGTATAGCCCCTTCGGCAGCCAGCGTCTGGCAGATGCCCAAACCGATGCCTTTGGCACCACCGGAGACCAGAATGATTTTATCGTTGAGTTGCAGGTCCATGCTCTTTAACCGGTTATTAGTTAATTGGTTATTGGGCTATCGAATTGTCATGTCGCAGAGAAACGGAGACATCTGCACAAGCCAAGTTATTAGAAAAGCCCTTGATCAAGAAATGCTGGTTTGCTGGGCTTGTGTAGTTGTCTTCACTCCGTTGCGACATGACAACCGAGAAGAACGGAACTTCACACATTAATTTTTACACATTCCTAAATGATAAATCTGGTCACAAATAAAAATCAGCCCCGTTGCCGCCCCAAAACGCCGCTTGTTCCGAAGGGGAAAATGACGCCACATAGTCTGCCAGCAAAGCCTTTTGTTCCGCATAAGTGGCCGCCAACAGGCACACTGGCCAGTCTGACCCATAGACCACCCGCTGGCTGCCGAATGCCTCGAACACCACCTCCAGGTAGGGCCTGAAATCAGTCGCTTGCCAATCTTTCCAGTTGGCTTCGGTGACTAGCCCGGAGACTTTGCACCACAGGTTTTCGTGCTTAGCCAGGTTTTGCATATCCTTTTTCCATTGCGTTATTAGCCCTCTTTTAAGGTATGGTTTGCCGATGTGGTCGAGGATAAATTTTTGATTTTCAAATTTTTGCAAAAAAACACGCACCGTCCGCAAGTGGCGGGGGAACACCAGAATATCGTAGGTCAGCCCTTTATTTCCCAAAGCCCGAATCCCGCGTAAAAACGCCGGATCGAGCATGTATTCGGGTTTTTCTCCTTGTAAAATATGCCTGCACCCGCGTAGTTGGGAAAACTGCGACCAGTACTCCAGCCGCGCTTCCACGTCGTCCGTCCGCAAATCCACCCACCCAACGACCGCCCGGATGAACGGATTTTGCGCCGCCAGCTCCAGTAAAAAGCGCGTTTCAGTTTCCGACTGATCCGCCTGCACCGCTACGCAACCGTCCATGCCGTTTTGGTGCAACAAAGGCATAAGATCGGCAGGCAAAAAATCACGGCGCAGTTCGGTCATGTCCGCTGAAATCCAGGCATCCCGGACCGGCTCAAATTGCCAGAAATGTTGGTGTGCATCGAGAGTCATCATCACCTGTATATTCAACACAATCAAAGCGATACGCCTCTTTTCCAGACAATGAAATCATCCTGACCCAGCAGCACGGCTTTGGGCGAAATCTCCCCGGAAGCGACGCGAATAGTGAAATCGAGGATGCGTTCGCCAGCCGCTTCGATGGTCTCTTCGCCAGCGATGATGCTGCCGGTATCGAGGTCCATGATGTCGGGCATTTTGTGGAAAAGCGCGGTGTTGGTCGCTATTTTGATCACTGGCGCCACCGGATTGCCGGTCGGTGTACCGAGCCCGGTCGTGAACAGCACAACGTTCGCCCCGGCGGCGACTTCGGCGGTGGTGCTTTCCACGTCGTTGCCGGGTGTACAGAGCAGATTGAGGCCGGGACGGGTCACCTTTTCCGGGTAATCGAGCACGTCGGTCACCGGCGAGTTACCGCCTTTTCTGGCCGCCCCTGCACTTTTAATGGCATCCGTGATGAGGCCGTCGCGAATATTGCCGGGCGAAGGATTCATATCGAAACCCGACCCGGCGGCGTGGGCGCGGGCGTTGTAGTCGTGCATGAGTTGCAGAAAGCGGCCGGCCGTTTCATCATCGGCACAGCGGTCGCATAGTTCCTGCTCCACCCCGAGCAGTTCGGGGAATTCGGATAAAATAACGGAGCCGCCGAGTGCCGCAACGAGGTCGGAGGCGTGGCCGAGCGCGGGATTGGCACTGATACCCGAAAAGCCGTCGGAGCCGCCGCATTCCAGACCAAGGCATAGTTTGCTCAACGGGGCGGGCGCGCGTCGGCATTGGTTGGCTTCAGCCAGTCCGGCAAAAGTGGCTTTGATGGCTTCGGTCAGCAGATTCTTGCCAAGGCCCATTTTTTGTTGTTCAAAAAAATACAGGGGCTTGTCGAAACGGGGGCTGCGCCGCTGAATCTCCCGCTGCAACACCTCGAACTGCGCATGTTGGCAGCCGAGGCTCAGCACGGTCGCGCCAGCCACATTCGGATGGGTGATATAGCCGGCCAGCAGCCCACAGAGTGCGTCGGAATCCTGCCGGGTACAGCCACAGCCACCGTCGTGCGCAAGGAACTTAATGCCGTCCACCTGCGGGAATACGCGCCGGGAAGCACCCGAAAGACCATTTTTCAAATCTTCAGTAAGATGCAGGGCCTGCATTTCTTCCGGCGAAGCACCAGCTAGCCATTTATCTTTCAATTGGCGCACCAGCGCGGCGTAGGGCTGCGGCTGGGCATAGCCGAGTTCGTCGAGCAGGGCCTCGCGCAGGAGTTCGAGGTTGCGATTTTCACAAAAAACCAGTGGTACGACAACCCAGTAATTCGCCGTACCCACGCTGCCATCGGCGCGGTGATAGCCCTGAAAAGTGCGGTTTTGCCAGGCACTTATATCGGGCGGAGTCCACGCGCGGCGTTGGCCGGAAAGCGTGGGCGCGGTGTTGTCGTTGCGCAGGTTGCCGGTATGCAGCCACCCGCCCAACGGCACCGCCTCGGTAGCGCGGCCCACCAGTACGCCGTACATCCTGACCGGGTCGCCGGGCGCGAGGTCGGTCAGGGTAAATTTGTGTTTGGCCGCTACGGAATGCGGGAGATTAAAAGTGTGCTCTTGAAATTCAATGCGCTCGCCCGCAGACAAGTCCGTGAGGGCAACCAACGCGTTGTCGTCCGGGTGAATTTGCAGGAAACGGCGTTTTGCGGCGACTACTACGGTGGTGTGCATGGCCAGGCGGATGGTTCAATTAAAACAATTGTCAAATAGTGTTTCATCTATAGACATTACAATCTTTTCGTGTTTTCTTTCCAAAGTCACACTATCGCGGCCCCAGGAGGTACTGTAAATAACTGGATCAGCACTTAACAAAAACCCTTCGTATCGTTTGGCAAAAACATTATATACTTTCATCTCTTCATCCAAATGCACCCAGAGCATGGGATAATACTGGGCGAAGAATACGGGCCTGGAATAAGTTAATATAAGGGATGTACGCGCCGAATCTCTTTTATTTTCGGCACAACAGTAAGTTGTATCGCGGTACAATTCATCAACGATTAGCGGTACGTTACTTTCTGTACTGATATTTATGTCACGAAATTTTGTGCTTTTACAAATACCATCGTGTACACCTCGTAAGATATGTATTTGATAGGGTTTACCTAAAATAGAAATCACTTGTTCCAGCGTCATGCCCGGTTTTACCTGTTTTATTTTGTCGCCGGTTATGCCGTCTACCAGGTCAGCCCGGGTAAAAAACATACTGACCATTAAAACTGGAAATAATACAATTCCAGTGATTATCAGCAGTGGCTTCTTTAAAGTTTTGGTAAATTTCATCCTGCCTGAAAATTTAAAGTGGTTGTTTTGAATACAAGCTAAACCCTCCGTTACCGAAACCGCAGCACCCGGAACACTTCTCCGGCCATAAACTCCGTCCGCTCCAGCGGCAATTCCATAAAAGCATCGGTGTCCAGCAAGTTGGCGAAATCGCCTGAGCCATGACCTTCTAACGGTGCGGCCCACGTGCGCGCTGCTTCATCCTGTTTTAACTTTACCTGAATAAAATATACTAAAGGTGCCTCAAAACGGATGGTTTTTTCCAAAATAGCATAGTGCGGCGGGGCAGGCGGAAAACCCAGCGACGCTTCCAGCCAGGGCAGTGTATAACGATGCAGGCACATAAATGTCGAAACCGGATTGCCGGGCAAGGCGAACACCACGCCCCGCTCGCCAAACGTACCGAACCAAAACGGTTTGCCGGGCTTCTGCCGGACTTTATGAAAGTGCATCTGCACACCCGCCGCTTCCAGGGCTTGCGGAATGTAGTCGAACTTGCCCATCGAAACGCCACCGCTCAGTAAAATCACGTCGAATTCTAATTGGCACCGGGCCACTTCCCGCTGCGTAATCTCCAGACTATCAGGCAAATGCAACATCACTGCCTCGATGCCATATTGGCGTAGAATGGCGTGGGTGGAATAGTTGTTCGAGCGGCGGATTTGAAAGGGCAAAGGCGTATCTGCGACGTCCACCAGTTCGTCGCCGGAAGACAGAATGACCACGCGGGGTAGTTTTCTGACCAGTAGCTGGGATTTGCCTACTGCGGCCGCCATGTTGATTTGGGCCGGACCAATAATTTGCCCGGCCGCTATAACAATGTCGCCTTGCCGCCGGTCGCTGCCCTGCAAGTGCAGGTTTTGCCGTAACCGCACTTCTTCCTGCCGGATATGCGCCACACCATCCGTAATACGCAGATTTTCGTAAGGAATGATGGCATCCACCGTGGGCGAACGGGCGGCCCCGGTCATTATCTCTATCGAATACTTTATTAATGATGACTGATGAATGATGAATGAGCCGCTCGTGATGTCCATTAAATCCACGGGCGTATCACCGGCGGCCTGGGTGGCGACGATCTGGAAGGCACGGGCACCCGCTGCGTAGTCGGCGTGACGGATAGCGATACCATCCATCGTCACCCGGTCGTAGGGCGGCAGGTCGCGGTCGGCGACGACGTTTTCGGCCAGTATGCGGCCCTGCGCGTCCAGAAACGGCACTGTTTCCACGCCATAGTCTTTTATGTGTGCCTGGATGATCTGTTCTGCTTCGCTGACGGTAATCATACGGATTGCGTTCTATTCCAGATGGTCTGGATGGCAGTTTTTTTGTTATGTTGATCGTTGATTATCATTGCTTTAGGCTAAATATTGAATTGACAATAGTTTGTACAGCGAAACCCTAGTTTCTCCATTTTCCCAAAACCGGAGTTTCAGGCTACACTTTATGGATCGCTCCCTCGCGCAGCCTTAAAGACATGCCCGGTCGGCCAGCAAAACACGCACGAATTTCCGCAGCAATAGACAGGGCAATTTCTTCCGGGCTCAAAGCCCCGATGTCCAGCCCGGCAGGCGCAAAAATGCGGGCCATATCCGGCTCGGAAACGGGGCTTCCGGCTTCTTCGAGCGCATCAAACATTTTTTGGGCCCTTTTTCGCGGACCGAGCAGACCAATGTACGGCGCAGACGAACGCAGTACGTTGGGCAAATGGTGCAGGTCGGTTTCATAATCGTGCGCCATCAGTATAATAGCGGTGTAAGCATCCAGCGTTGGTTGCTCTTCTCCTTTCGGGGGCAGGACTTTGGTCGCCAGCGCGAAAAGCGATTTTTCGACCTTCAATGGATTGGCCATGACCACCAGATCCCAGCCGAGTTCCTTACCGATGCGGGCCAGGGGGTAAATGTCATTGTTGCTGCCATACACCACCAGTTGCGTGGCCGGCAGCAGCACTTCCAGACAGACCCGGACTTCGTCGCCGGCAGGGGTGGTGTAAAAGATGGTCTTGGTTTCGCGGCTTTCCAAACCGTACAGCACATCTGTAAGCACCGTTTCGGTGAGTTCCATGCCGCCGTCGGCAAGCATAAGACGGTCAAGGGGAAAATCGCGCCGCCATTGTGCTTCGTTTTCAAACGGCGTGGTTTTCCCAAGCACTACGGGGTGAGTTACGCAGCCCGTGATGGTGGCCAACAGGCGCGGTTCACGGGTATTGGCGCGGTCGCGCAACAGGTCAACGGGATTTGTCGGATCGCCGGGATCGAGCGGCGTAAACAGCACGTCAATAATTCCATTGCAGCCCAATCCCACTCCGATTTGATTATGGTCGTCGCGGGTGGTATCGTACGTGACAACCGAAGCCTGATTGGCGGCGATGGCTTTTTGGGCCCGGCGCAGGGCATCTCCTTCGAGACAACCACCGCTGATGCCGCCGAGATAAGTGCCATTATCCAGCACCAGCATACGCGCACCGGTGCGCCGGTACGAGGAGCCTTCCACGCGGGCGACGGTGGCGAGGGCGGCCTTGTTTTTAGAAAAATCAATTTGCCCGAAAGCGGCGACGATGTTGCGAATCTCTTTCATGACAATATTTATTCGTTGTATTTGGACAATCAATAATGACGTGATGATGCACCATAAGAGCGCAACATTTGCGCTGCAAAATGGGAATTAGTCACTACATATTCGCCTGATAAATCAACCAGCTATTAATTAAAACATATAGCGGCACAATAAAAAAATAAGCGCGCCGATCAAAACGCTTAGAGCGTTGGATATGGCCGTTCTTCCACATCCGCAGTGAAATAACGGATAAAACAATACAAAGTAATAGAAATAAATAGGTCAGAATATGCAGTTTGTCCACCAGCGTAAAAGTCGTGGATTGCGGCAGAATAGAATCAACGATGTACTTGTTACCTACCGCCGCGAATAAAGCCCCTACCGACAAGCCAAAACGTGGATCAACATCCACCGGATCAATAAAAAAAGCCAGCGAAGAGATAAAAAAGGCGACATAAAGCCCGGTAAACAGCGAGAAGAATAACTCCCAACTTTTTCTTTTTATAGAAATTGTTATAGTAGCATGTGGATACTCGCTGCTTGCCGACAAAGTAGGATCGCCATAATTGGTATCGTACCTTTTATTTTTGATCACCAGTTTAAATTGCTCTATTTTCCAGTTGGTCAAGCGTAGCGTCGTATCAAGTTTAGAGTTTTGCGTATCGGCTATATAGACCATCTTACTAACGTCTTTATTGCTTTCTTCCAGTTCGATATTCATTTCCTGGTCATCAAACGGGAATTTGCGCACGTCCCAGTCTTTTTTCAGGACGGCAGTGACCTTTTTGCTGGCCCACACCATGCCACTCTTATTTTCTACAAAACCCAGGCTGTTTTCTACTGATTTGGCATTGGGAATTTCCAGGCTTTCCAGAGGGTTCAAATCGCGTTTGCGGTAATTAAACCACACCCAAAACTGAGCGGAGAAACTCTTTTCACCCAGATTAATGTCATAAATGTCATTAATAAACGCACCGATTTTTACAGTGTCGGGTTGGGCGTGGGCAGAAACACCACCAATAAAAAATAGGAAAACGAGGAAGACGGAACGGATTAGCATGGAGGGATGAGTTATAAGTTATGAGTTATTACAGTGTGCGGCTTTTAGATATGCGCTTGATTACATAGAAAATTCCCACGGCTGCCCCCGCCCCCACGATGGCCACAAAAATATCTTTCTGCGCATCCCAGGGATCGCCTTGCGTACCCAGATACGCCTGTCCCTGCGCTTTGAAAAATACATCGGCGACGGCCCATTCCATTAGTTCGTAGAGCGCACCGAAAGAAAGCGCAATGTCAACCGGCAATATCCACGCGACCCAGGCCGGGTATTTCAACCATTTCAAAAACATCTCCCGCAGCGGATAAGCCAGCAGTAATCCGAAGCCCAAATGCACCAAACGGTCGTAGGGATTCCTCGGCGTATGAAACACCTCCTGCACCCAATACCCGAAAGGATTCTCGGCATACGTGTATTTGGAGCCATAGACGTGCAGGCAGAAAAACAGCCAGATCATCAGATAACTCAAGTCGCTGAAACGGTATTTACGATAGGTCCAGATCAGAATGGGCAAAGAAATAAAGACCAAGATGTTCTCTATCAGCCAGTTAGCCATATCGGTGGTACCCACCAGCGAGTCCACCCAGACGGCCAGAAAAGCCGCGATAAACAGGAGCAACCAGATATTCCGCCGGAAATCGGTTCGCTTTGGTGATAATGCTGTGGTAAAAACCATAAAATGGGTGTTCTTTGGCCCGCCATGTAGAGGCCGTTTATGTTTGTTCGGGCCGAAGGTATATCTGTCTTACTCTTTCATCCTCTTTCGATGTATGCTTATTTCCTGCAAGCCCTCCAAAACTACTCACTTTCTCCGTTGCAATGGTCGCTGGCCATCCTTGCGGCGATCATTCTGGGCATTTCCAAAGCAGGCATCGGCTCCATTTCCATCCTCACGGTGACCATGCTGGCCTACACGTTCGGCAGCAAAATCTCCACGGGCGTACTACTGCCGATGCTGGTCGTAGCCGATATATTTGCCGTGTTTTTTTTCAAAAGGCATACCCAATGGCCGCATTTGCTGCGGATGTTGCCGTGGATGATCGCGGGCGTTATTTTTGGCGCGTGGCTGGGCAAGGATATTGACGAAGTGCTGTTCAAGAAAGTCATGGCGGCCATCATCCTGAGTTCGGTGGCGGTCATGTTCTGGCGCGAGCACAAAGCGGTCAGCGAAATCCCCACGCATTGGTCATTTGCCAGCATTATGGGCCTGGGCACGGGCTTCACCTCAATGGTCGGGAATCTGGCGGGTGGATTCTCCAACGTTTATCTGCTCAGTATGCGCCTGCCCAAAAACCAGTTCATTGGTACTGCCGCCTGGCTCTTTTTTATCGTCAATACTTTCAAATTACCTTTCCATATTTTTAGTTGGAAAACCGTTAACGCCGATTCTTTGTCCATCAATATCATCTTGTTACCTTTCCTCATCGGCGGCTTTTTTGTGGGTCTCCGCATCGTGCGGGTGATCGCCGAAGAACGTTACCGGCAGGTGATCCTTTGGCTGACGGCGGCGAGCGTGGTGCTTATTTTAGTGGATTTGTGAGAATATTGAGTATGCCGCTCTTGTCATTCCCGACAGGATGACAAGAGCGACGTACCCCAAACCGTAAAAAACTCTAGTAAAAATTCTTTTGTTCAAAACCCACTCTATATGGAGTGGCATAAAATTCGCATCATGAATAATCTTTCCATTCGCATTTTCACCGCCCTCTTTCTATTGGGCATCGGCTTTTTTGGTTGTAAAACGGCTGCCAACACGCAAAAGCAAGTCGCCGTGCAAGGCGATTTCTACGAACTCCGCACCTACCACATTAAGAACAAAACACAGGAGCAAAACGTGGACAATTATCTGCAACAAGCCTTCATCCCTACCCTGCACCGCGCCGGATGGAAAAACATCGGCGTTTTCAAACCCGTGGAAACCGATACGGCCAATTTTGAGAAACGCATTTTCGTACTCCTTCCCGCCCGCTCGCTGGATGCCCTGGCGCAGTTACCACAAACCCTGCAAAATGACCCGCAACATAATACTGCTGCACAGGATTACTGGAATGCCACTAATGACCTCCCACCCTATCAACGCATGGAAATCAGTTGGTTATCGGCTTTTAGCGGACACCTGCATTTGGAAGTGCCCAATATTCAAACGCCGCGCAATGAGCGGGTGTACGAAATACGCAGTTATGAAAGCGCTACTGAGAAACTGCACATCAATAAAGTCCACATGTTCAATGTGGCCGACGAGATCGGTTTGTTCAACAAACTGGGTTTTAATGCTGTATTTTACAGTGCGGCTGTATCGGGCTCCCACATGCCGAACCTGGTATATATGATTACTTTCGACAATATGGTGGCCAGAGAAGCACACTGGAAGGCATTTAGGGACGCCCCGGAATGGAAGAAAATGACGGCCTTGCCAGAGTATCAGGCCAGGAATGTGTCGCACATTGATAGTTATCTGCTGCATCCAACGGCCTATTCGGATTATTAGGGTTGTTGTGATGTAACTTGCTGATAATCAATTGCCATGTTTTTTACCCAACTTGGAGATTCTATCGTTTCTAGCGAAGACACTATAAATTGGCTCTCCTATCAGTATGGCAAATTTTGACAAGTCGTTGATTATC
>JANPIV010000018.1:0-6509 GCA_031425155.1 Saprospirales bacterium
CATGTCGCACGCCGTGATGACGCACTTTATGAATTCCGGTAATGGCCGCTGCCTCGAACTGGACTTTACGCAAAATGGCAACATGGTGTCGGCCACACTGCCCACTGACAGCCTGCGCCTGATGCCTGGTTGGTATATGCTATTCGGTATGGTGGACGATATTCCTTCGGTGGCGCAAATCGTGAAAATCGAGGCGGGGCAATTCGTATCGGCTACAGAAGAGGTGCCGAAAGATAATACCCCATTTCGGGTATTCCCCAACCCGGCGGCTGTGGGCGATTGGTTAACTATTGAAATAGATGCAAAACTGGCGGGTAAAGTCGGCTTTGAATTGACGGATGCGGCGGGGAAGGTTGTTCGGGCCTTTCATTATAATGACAATATTGATAATCAATTGTTTACGCTTAAAACGGCAGATGTGCCGACGGGAATCTATTGGCTAACGGTCCGGTTGGACAAAAAAGTTTTAGGTACACAAAAGGTTTTTTTGAAATAAAAAATTTTGCAAATACGAAAATAAATCGTCAATAATTTTGCGGCACGCTCCTTTGCATGATTCAACAAAACGTTTTTCACAAACCACAATTTCATCATGCATCACGACCACCAATCTTGTATTGCGGCCTGTCTGGCTTGCCTCACCGCTTGCGAACACTGCGCCACCGAAGACATTAAAGTAGGGGCCGACTTAGCACTGTGCGCCCAACTTTGCCGTGACTGCGCCGATTTTTGTGCTTTGTGCGCCCGCCTGCAAGCGCGGGGTTCGCAGTTCATGCACGAATTCTGCCGCCTCTGCGCCGAAGTGTGCGAAGCATGTGGGGCAGAGTGTGAAAAGCATGCGCACCACCACGACCACTGCCGCGAATGCGCCGAGGCTTGCCGTCGCTGCGCGGAGGAATGCCGGAAAATGGCCGCTTAAGGGAAGTGGTCAGGAAAAACTTGGGACCCATGGCCCAGTCGGCCATGGGTCTCTGTGTTTGTCTATGCTGTCCATTTTTCGATGTTAGCCACCTGACTGGAATTGTATGAAATACACCATTTGCTATCTGCTCCTGAGTAATTTCCTCTTCCCTCTAACTGCGTGGGGGCAGTCCAATACAACGGACAATTATCGTTCGATGAAAGCGGCATTCGTGCCAGCTGCACTGCCAGTTGCCAAGCCCAAAACGCTCTTTGCTCGTTTAGGGCTACAAAACCAGCCGAAAGCACCACAGGGGATGGCTACGCGCTACCTTTTCATCGTCACCATCGATGGCTTTCGTTGGCAGGAATTGTTTGCGGGGGCGGATAGCGCCTTGTTGTTCGCCCCGGTTTCCCGGGCGCTCGATACGTCCAACGTTGCCTCGATTTTTTGGGCGGCCACGCCCCAGGCGCGCCGCAATGCACTTCTGCCTTTTATATGGTCAACTTTTGCCAGGGAAGGGCAGCTGTATGGCAATCGGCACTATGACAACAGGATGGACGTGACCAACTGGTGGGCCTTCTCTTATCCAGGGTATAATGAACTTTTCACCGGACGACCGGACAATTGGCGGATCTTCTCGAACAAGAAAATCTATAATCCTAACCGGAATGTGCTGGAATTCTTTCAGCAGCAACCACCATTGCGCGATAAGGTAGCTGCCTTCTCCAGTTGGGACGCTTTTCCTTACATTCTGAATGCCCGGCGTGCTGGTATACCCGTTAGTAGTGGCCAAGAAAACCGTCACGCTCGACCCCATAACCGCCACTTACCGCCGGGCAAATTGGACGATCCCTTTACCTGGGCCGCTGGTATGAATCATATTCAAGCACAGCATCCCCATGTGATTTACATTGCCCTGAATGCCACTGACCTGTTGGGGCATGCCGGCAGTTACCCGGCGTATCTCGAAGCCGCCCACCGGTTTGACAAATACCTGGGCGAATTGTGGGCATACATCCAACAGGACTCTATGTACCAAGGTAAGAGCACGCTAATGATCACTACCGACCACGGACGCGGCGGAAAAAAGATGCGGCGTTGGATGGAGCATAATCGCCACCTGCCTGGTTCCAAACAAGTTTGGTTGGGGGTTATCGGTCCGGACACCCCCCCAACGGGCGAAGTACGAGTACCTATGCAGCTCTGGCAGAAGCAATTTGCGCAGACAGCAGCGCATTTTTTAGGGCTGGAGTTTCGTCGGGGCCGTAAGGTGGCACCGGCTATCATGACGGCTTATCGCTGCAGTATGGAGGGATTGGTAAAGCAATAGGCGGTGCTATACTAATAGGGCCACTAAATTTTCACTTATAAATCAACATTATGACACATCAACCGATTACAGTAACTATTGTCCTTTGCGCAGTGCTTTTCTTACTGAGCAGCTGCACCAACCAACCTAAGGCACCTGCCACGCCTGACCAGGCCCACAAAATGGAGGACCACAGTCAGCACAGCATGGCCATGATGCAAACTATGGACGCGATGATGCAACGCACGAATGCCCTGCAAATGACTGGGGATCCCGATGTTGACTTTGCCAACATGATGATCGAGCACCATCAAGGGGCCATTGATATGTCTGAAGTGGAGATAAAAAGCGGCACCGATGCACAGATGAAGACAATGGCGGAGAAAATCATCGCCGCCCAAAAAACCGAAATCTCCCAAATGCGGGATTTCGTCAAGGCCCACCCAGCCGTTCCGGCCCAGCAACATACAATGGCTGGCGGTGGTATGCAGGCCATGCACGACCAGATGAAATCTATGTCCATGAGCGGCAACGTGGACCAGGATTTTGCCAGTATGATGATCGCTCACCACCAAGGTGCGGTTACCATGGCCCAGGAGGAACTCACCAAGGGCAAACACGCCGAACTGAAAAAGATGGCGCAGATGATGATTGACGATCAGCAGCGCGAAATTGCGGAATTTCAGGCCTGGCTCGATAAAAACCGAAAATGACGCTCTATATTAAGAACATGGTCTGCCCGCGTTGCATCCGCAGTGTGGAGCATTTACTGGTCGCAGCAGGATTGGAAGCAAAAAACGTGCAATTGGGCGAAGCGATATTGGCCGCTTCGCCCAGCCACGTACAGTTGGCCGCACTGCGCCAAAGCCTCGAAGCAGAGGGGTTTGATCTGCTCGATGACCGCAACAGTCGCCTGGTCGAACAAATCAAAAATTTGATTGTCAACGAAATACACCACTCAGCGGGCAAAAAGTCGGAGACGATAAATTTCTCCGACTTTCTAGCTCGAGAGACTGGACATGAATATTCGCAGCTCAGCAAACTGTTCTCAGCAGTGGAAGGCATAACGATTGAGAAATACATCATCGCCCAAAAGATCGAGCGGGTAAAGGAATTGTTGGCGTATGATGAACTATCGCTCGGCGAGATTGCCTGGCAGACTGGTTATAGTAGTACGCAACACCTCAGCAAACAGTTTCACCAGGTGACTGGCATGACGCCAACGCAATTTAAAGCGGAGCATGGCCGGCGTGGATCCGGAAGAAAAACCTTAGATATAGTATAATCCATAATCATATACCATTTCCTCCGAATTGTATAACGCCGGCGGCAGCCTGGCCTGCGAACTTTGTAGCATTAAAAATCCATATTTAAGATGTCACTCTCTACCCTACTTCCTGCAAAAAGTAACGCCGCCAGCACCAAGGTCAATATGCCCGTGCTGGGCATGAGCTGTGCTACTTGCGCCGTCAGCGTGGAATCTGTTTTGAACGATACACCGGGCATAAAATCGGCTACGGTCAATTTCGCGACCCAGACGGTGCAGGTCGAGTATGACCAACAGGTGGTCGCGCCGCTCGATATGCAGAAAGCCGTGCAAACCGTTGGCTTTGATTTAATTGTCGAAGTGGAGCACGCCGCTGAGAAACAGGCCGAAGCGAAACACATCCATGCTGAAAATCTGCGCCGCCGAACCCTCGGCGCTATGTTGCTGGCCGCCCCAACCGTTATCATCGGTATGTTCTTTATGAATATGCCCTATGCCAACTGGATTATGCTCGGCCTGTCGCTACCGGTGCTGGTTTTGTTCGGCAAAGATTTCTTTGTCAATGCTTTCCGGCAGGCGCGACGCGGCAAGGCCAACATGGATACGCTGGTGGCGCTGAGCACAGGAGTTGCGTTTCTTTTCAGCACTTTTAATACAATTTATCCCCAATATTGGCATCAAAGGGGCTTACACCCGCACGTGTATTTCGAGGCGGCGGTGGTCATCATTGCCTTTATTTTACTGGGCAAATATTTGGAGGAGCGCGCCAAAGGGCAGACCTCTTCGGCCATCAAAAAACTCATGGGCTTGCAACCCAAGACGGTACGGGTCATGCGCGATGGGCAGGAACAGAACCTGCCGATCAGCGAAGTACAGATCGGGGATTTGATTCTGGTGCGGCCCGGCGAAAAGATTGCTGTGGACGGTGTGTTGACTGAAGGCAGTTCTTTCGTGGACGAAAGCACGCTCAACGGAGAGCCTGTGCCAGTCGAAAAACATCTCCAAAATCAGGTATTTGCGGGCACGCTGAATCAAAAAGGCAGTTTCCAGTTCCGCGCTGAAAAAGTAGGCAGCCAAACCCTGCTGGCCCAAATCATTCAGACCGTGCAGCAGGCCCAGGGCAGCAAAGCCCCGATACAGCGACTGGTGGATAAAATTGCCGGCATCTTCGTGCCCGCCGTCATGGGAATTGCACTGCTGAGTTTTGCCGTTTGGCTGGTTTTTGGCGGCGAAAACGCCTTTACGCACGCGCTGCTGGTGCTGGTGACGGTGCTGGTCATCGCCTGTCCATGCGCTTTGGGTTTGGCCACGCCTACCGCCATTACGGTCGGCGTGGGTAAAGGGGCTGAAAATCATATTCTTATCAAGGATGCGGAAAGTTTAGAGATTGCCCACCGCGTCAATGCGGTGGTACTGGATAAGACCGGCACCATTACCCAGGGCAAGCCCGAAGTGACTGACTGGTATTGGCATACTACAGATGCGCAGTACAAAAGACTACTGCTCTCCATGGAAAGCCGTTCGGAACACCCGCTGGCCGAGGCAGTCATGCGCAAACTGGAAGGGGAAGGCATACTTGGCCGGCCTCCATTGAAGGAGTTTGAGAGCATTACCGGGCAAGGTATTCAGGCCGTCCACCAAGGTCATACCTACCTGGTCGGCAATGAAAAGATGCTTGAACACCACGGGCTGACGCTGCCTGATGCTGCACAAGAATTGACCAGGAATTGGCAAGAGGCTGCCCGGACCGTCGTCTTTTTTGCTGGTGTTAAAGAAGGCGTTATCGCGGTCCTGGCGATTGCCGATCCGATAAAACCTACTTCGCGAGAAGCGGTGGCTCAGCTCCAGGAGCAGGGGATCGAGGTCTATATGCTCACCGGTGATAATCCACAGACGGCGGCATCCATTGCCCGGCAAGTCGGTATCACGCACTTTCGGGCCCAGGTAATGCCGGGCGATAAAGCCGGATTCATTCAAAAACTACAAGCCGAAGGCAAAACGGTGGCGATGGTGGGCGACGGTATCAACGACTCCCCTGCCCTGGCGCAAGCCGACGTAAGCATAGCCATGGGTAAGGGTACGGACATTGCCATGGAGGTGGCGGCGATCACCCTGATGCGCTCCGATCTGACGGCTTTGCCCCAACTGTTCCGCCTGTCACGCAAAACGGTCGGCACCATTCGCCAGAATCTGTTCTGGGCTTTTATCTACAATTTGATTGGTATTCCAATTGCGGCGGGAGTATTGTACCCAGTATTCGGTTTCCTGCTTAACCCTATGCTGGCTGGTGCGGCCATGGCGCTGAGTTCCGTGTCCGTAGTAACCAACAGTTTGCGTTTGCGCCAATTAAAACTCTGATTTTCAAACATTAAAAATATTAACCATCATGGAAAAATTGAAGTTTAAAACCAATATCAACTGCATGGGCTGCGTCGCCAAATTCACCCCGCATATTGAAAACGCCGAGGGCGTTCAGGCCTGGGCGGTGGATACAACTACCCCTGACAAAGTGTTAACGATTGAAGGTGACCTTACGGAGCAAGAGGCCGTCGCGCTGGTGAAGAAAGCGGGTTTTGTAGTGCGCGAAGTTGTCACCCAATAAGTATTCTGCTGCTCAGGCAACCATCCGCCCTTTTTTCCTGAATAGATTCTACGAGTGCCCGATACCGGGCATCTCCGTTTCCGAACATTTACACAAAGACAATCAGCATGAAAATCAAAGTCTTGTTTATTGCATTGCTGGCTATTTCATTCGGCCTGTTCTATTCCTGCAAGGACCACTGTGCCCACAACGGCACCTGCGATGACCCACTCAACATAGACTATCCGGCCGCATACATCGTAAATGGTGGCGACGGCACGATATCGGTCGTCAACTTGAACGACTCAAAAGTAGAGGACGAAATCAGCCTTAACGGGGCTACATTTCCGCACCATGTCTACTTCAGCCCGGACAAAACGACGCTGGCAGTGGCCATCACCAGCACCGACCTGAGCGGCGGACATGCCGGCCACGGTAGCGGCACCAC
>JANPIV010000019.1:0-59575 GCA_031425155.1 Saprospirales bacterium
CGGCCAGGCGAGTGGCGCCCAAAGCCTCGAAGCGGGCATCGAATTCTTTCCCGATCTGGCAAAACTGGAGGTAACTCCGGTCGCCCAAAGCACATACCGCGAACTGTACCCCAGCCAGTTGTGGCGCCCGCGGTCCGTGCAGCCACTTATGAAATTCCTCAGCGGCCATTGGCGGCTCGCCTTCGCCTTGGGTACTGACGACCAACAGGACAATTTTTTCTGCTTTCAGGTTTTTGGTCGGGTAGTCGTTCAGATCGGCTACGGTCACTTCCCAGCCGCGCTCGCGGACACGGCTGGCCAGTTGCCCGGCCACTTTTTTGCTGTTGCCGGTCTGCGACCCGAACAGCACGGTGAGTTTGGGTAGTTCGGTCACTACCGAAGTCGCGACAGCCGCAGCAGGCCGGCGTTCCAGCAATTCCGCCGGCGCCATTTGTCCATGCAAAGCCACGGCGTAGAGGTAGCCGCTCAGCCACATTTGCTGCAAGGCGGAGTGCTGGGTGGCAAGTTTTTTCAGCAGGTCGTCGTCGAAACCGACGGGCGGCGGCGGTGGAAGAAGTATGCTTGACATGGCGCTTTTTTGTTGAGGATGTAAGGGGTTGAGATGGTTGAGGTTGTTGAGATTGTTGAGATTGTTGAGGGGTTGAGATTGTTGAGAAAAGTGCCGGCCGACGAATCGCTAGGCAGTGGTAAATTTTGGAGTACGCTTAGTGTTCTCAACAACCTCAACAGTCTCAACTCGCGTAGCGAACTCAACATTTTTCAGCAACTCGGCTACCGCCAAATGCGCAGCGGAAGGAAGGCGGTGCTGCACCACTGCGCCGACGACGATGACGGCCGGACTGCCCAGGCCAAACTGTTCTACCTGTGCCACGATATCGGTCACCGTGCCGAACACTTCCTGCTGTTGCGGCAAACTGGCATTTTGAATCACCGCAATGGGCAGGTCCGGTTTCCCAGCCGCTACAAAGGCCGCAGCTACGTCAGCCAGTTTGGCGAGGCCCATGAGGATGACCACGGTAGCGTCCGTGCGGGCGGCGACGAATATCTCCGGGTTCAGTTCGCCTGTAGCGGTCGTGGCGGTGAGGGTCCAGAAGCCGCGGCTGGCGCCACGCAGGGTGACCGCAATGCCCGCAGCACCTACAGCAGCAATGGCACTGGATACGCCGGGGACGTATTCAACGGTAACCCCCTGACGCTGCGCAAATTGCATTTCCTCCATACCCCGTCCAAATACGAACGGGTCTCCGCCTTTCAACCGGACCACGTGGCCGCAGCAATGAGCGTACACCACAATGCGCTCATTGATCTCGTCCTGCGTAAAGGCTTTCGCGCCCCGCCGTTTACCCACGTACACCCGCACGGCACTGGGTGGCGCATAGTCCAGCAGTTCCTCGCTGACCAGGGCATCGTACAACACCACATCGGCGTTGCGCAAGGCCTTTACGCCTTTTAACGTAATGAGTTCCGGGTCGCCAATGCCTGCGCCGACGACGGTGTGGCGGGGTGTGAGCGGCGCTGTCTGGCGGTTACTTTGAGACACCGCCTGACTAGGTTGACGAGATTGAAAATCAGGTAGATATGCCATATCCTTTCGGCAGGATTGATAAGATATACAGTTTTTTTCGGCATCTTTTGAGCCTGTGCTCAAATCGCAAATTCGGGCATCAACTTCTCCGTCGCTGGCGCGTGCAGCATGCCGGCGGCCACCGTGTCGAAGGTGTTTTCATTGATCAGAATCAGTCCGCCGGAAGCCCGGTTGCGCTGGTAGGCATCGAACACGAGCGGCTTGGCGGTGCGCAGTCGCACGTAGGCTATATCGTTCAGGTTCAATCGTTCAGCAGGCTGCTGTTCCAGGCTATGCACATCCACGCGGTAGTAAATTTCCTTGACGATCACCTTCACCGTGGTGGCGTTGTGGCGCAGCAGCAGCCGGTCACCGACGTAGAGCGGGCGTTCGCTCATCCAGCAGATATCCAGTTCCAAATCCTGGCTGACGGCCGGTTGCAGGTCGTCGATCCGCACGATGGAATCGCCGCGCGAAATGTCGATGTCATCGGTGAAATGGAGTACCACCGGCTGCGGGGCAATGGCGACTTCGACCTCCTGCTGGTGGACTTCAATGGCCTTCAGCGTTGTTTCGATGCCGGCGGGCAATACCCGTACCCGATCGCCCCGATGGAACTGGCCGCTGCGCAGTGCGCCGGCGTAGCCCCGGTAGTCGTGGAGCTCCTCGGTGCGGGGGCGGATGACGTACTGCACCTGGAAGCGTGTTTCGATGTCCGGGCGGGCGGCCTGGAGTTCCACCGTTTCGAGGTGCTCCAACAGGGTTTTGCCGGTGTACCAAGGCATTTTTTCGGATTCCGTTACCACGTTGTCGCCGGCCAGCGCGCTGATGGGAATGAAGGTGACATTTTGGATACCCAGTTTTTGACTCAATTTCTGGAAATCAGCCGCGATCCGGTAGAACGTATGTTCCTCGTAGTCCACCAGATCCATCTTGTTCACTGCGGCGACCACGTGTGGAATACCCATGAGCGAGGCAACCAGGCTGTGGCGGTGGGTTTGCTCCACCACGCCCTGCCGGGCGTCGATCAGGATGATGGCCAGGTCGGCATTGGAAGCCCCGGTCACCATGTTGCGGGTGTACTGCACGTGGCCCGGCGCATCGGCGATGATGAATTTGCGGCGCGGCGTATTGAAATATTTGTAGGCCACATCTATCGTGATGCCCTGTTCCCGCTCGGCCCGCAGGCCATCGGTGAGCAGCGACAGGTCGAGTTCGCCGTCGGGCATGTTGCGGCTTTGGCGTTCGAGGGTGTGGAGAATATCGTGCGAAACGGCTTTCGAATCGTACAGCAGCCGCCCGATCAGCGTGCTTTTGCCATCGTCCACGGAACCGGCGGTTATAAATTTTAGAATATTCACTTTCAAAAAGTTATGAGTTATGAGTTATAAGTTATGAGCGGAGCAACGAGTAATCGCCAGCGGCAATAACTCATAACTCATCCCTCATAACTTAAAAGTATCCGTTCTTCTTCCGGTCTTCCATCGCCGCTTCCGACAGTCGGTCATCGAGGCGCGTAGCCCCGCGTTCAGAGATTTTGGTGATCAGAATTTCCCGAATAATATCATCCACGGTGCTAGCGGGGCTTTCCACGGCGGCGGTGCAAGTAGCATCGCCAACGGTGCGGAAACGCACATCGCGCACGGTGATTTCATCTTCCGGGTCAAGGCGAATATGCTCAGTGATGGCCAGCAATTGGCCGCCGGGAGTGACCACGCAATCGCGGGAATGGGAAAAATAAATGCTCGGCAGTTCGATATTTTCGCGGCGGATGTAGTTCCACACATCGAGTTCCGTCCAGTTGGAAATGGGAAATATGCGCATATTTTCGCCTTTCCGAATGCTGCCGTTGTAGGTGTCCCACAGTTCAGGACGCTGGCGTTTGGGATCCCAGGCCCCGAATTCGTCGCGGATACTGAAAATACGCTCTTTGGCCCGCGCTTTCTCTTCGTCGCGGCGGGCACCACCGATACAGGCATCAAATTCAAACTCTTCAATCGTTTCGAGCAACGTATTGGTTTGCAAGGCATTGCGACTTGGATATTTACCGGAACCGTCCGTTAATCCTTGCTTCCGAATCGTATCTTCTACTTTGCGGATGATGAGTCGTTCGCCTAATTGTGCCGCTAATTTGTCGCGATAAGCAAGAACTTCCGGGAAATTATGGCCGGTATCAATATGTACCAAGGGAAACGGGAAGCGACCTGGACGAAAGGCTTTTTCGGCCAATTTCACCAACACAATGGAATCTTTGCCGCCGGAAAAAAGCAGGGCGGGGCGTTCAAACTGGCCGGCTACTTCGCGGAGAATATGGATGGCCTGGGCTTCCAGGTGATCGAGATAATTCAAATGTTTGGACATTCTATTAATGATGAATTATGGAATGATGAATGATGAATGGGGCTTACCGGGTTAATGGTTGGAATAAGTTTCTTTTATAAAAACTCTATTCTAGTACCAAATTTTCTACCAATGTTTGCTTTGTCACTCCGACCTCTTGATCTATCATTTTTAATTCATCATTCATCATTGTACTATGGAGCCCGCATTCCTTTTTGGAGGCGTCTTCCCACCACCAGCGGCCTGCGCGGAAGTCTTCGCCCGGCTGGATGGCGCGGGTGCAGGGAGCGCAGCCGATGCTAACGAAACCTTTGTCGTGCAGGGAGTTATATGGAATATTGTGCTGACGGATGTAAGCGCGGACTTCCTCGAAAGTCCAATCAAAAAGCGGGTGAAATTTGAGCAGCTGGTGTCCGCCGTCCCATTCGAGGGAAGTCATGTCGAGGCGGTTGGGCGATTGTTCGGCGCGGATGCCGGTGACCCAAAGTTGTTGCTCTTTTAAGGCGCGGCCCAGGGGCTCCACTTTGCGGATATGGCAGCATTCCTTGCGATTTTCGACCGTGGCGTAGAAACTATTAGGGCCTTTGGCAGCCAGCATTTGTTCGAGGGCCGTCGCATCGGGGGCAAAAACTTCGATGGGCTGTTTGTAGCGTTCGAGGGTGCGCGACCAGGTGGAGTACGTCTCCTGAAAATTGCGCCCGGTATCGAGGGTGAACACGCGGATCGGCAACTGGTGCGTAAAAATGAGGTGGGTAATTACCTGGTCTTCCAGACCGAAACTGGTGGAAAAGGTGGCCCGCCCGGGAAAACGCTGTGCTAAAAACTGCAACGCTCCCAGCGGGTTACTTCGGTCGAAGGCACTCAACTCCTGCTGGAGATCGGGGAGAGAAGTAGGGATGAAAGACATGAGAAAACGGGATGAGTTTGATAAAAAAGCAAGTAGGCAACAGGCAAAAATGGAGCGCAGCGACATCCCGATTTTTCATCGGAAAGGCAAAAAAAAAGCCCTTCGGTGTTAGACACCGAAGGGCTTTATGCTGGAAAACAATTTTTACCTGCGTTTGAATTTTTTATTTCCTCCGCAAAAATTGTGATGCAGCCGCTTCGGTAAACCGGGCGGGACAGCAACAACAGCACATTGCGAAAGAGGTAGAAATGAAATTCATAGCACAAACATAAATGTATTAGCCGTACAAAACCAACCGCAGGTCACGAAATTTTTGTTGGCGGAAAGTTCCACAAGCACTGCGAAGCAGTACCCCTGACGGAGAAAACAGAATTTTCAGAGGTCAATTTGACTTTGAAAAACGGCAAACAAAAGACGACTGGCGATTTTACAAAATTTGATATGGAAATGGAAATAGGAAATGTCGGGAAATTTGGCAGAAATATTTTTTTCGGAAGTTACTTTTTTAACAAATCACGGCCTCTTTCCGATGGCTAGTGCAACTTCCGTTGGAACGCGGATTGAGCGGACACGACGAAATTTTCACGGATTTTACTCACCATGCAATTCATGGGTGTAGTAGCCCCGGCAGGGGCAGAATGTTGGTAGTAACGTTCATAATGATGCGCTCGCAAGCCCCGGCAGGGGCGCAATAGCGTATGTATTGCGCCCCTGCCGGGGCTTGCGAGCGGATACAATCATCTGACTACCAACATTTCGCCCCTACCGGGGCTTTTACATCATTCAAAGGCGGGTGTAATCAATGATCCGCATGAATAAAAAGTGTGGCACACCTCTAAGATGTGCCACACGGCTTACCACTATTTTAAGTCCGAATCACCGCCGGAATCAGTGGTTTGTCTTCTTCTTTGGATTCCTTGTTGTATTTTTTCAGAGCGCGGGTCACGTCATCCCAGCGCAGTTTTCCTTTGAGGGTTACCAGCACAAATTCTTCGGGCGAGTGGCTGAACACCACTACTTTGCGCAGTATGCTCCGCCGTTCTTTGGCCATGACGCGCACGTGGGTTTTACCATCACGCACCATCACCATGTCTTCCAGATGCCGCCGTGTTGCCCGGCGATTAAAACGCCGCATATCGCGTTCGCTGACCGGGTTGCGGACATCTTCAAATACCATGACCCGAACTTTATTGACGCGACGCAACCAGGCCCGGTCTTCGCCTTTGTCCACAAACGCAGCAGCGATGTCAATAGCCAGGCGCGGTACGGTGAAGGCCACGCCATCATAATCTTTATATTTCCAGTATAATCTGGCATCCTGGGTATGCGCATCTCCCAACACGAGCAAGAAGAGGGCGGCGATGAAAATCGTTTTCGCGGTCATAATATAAGTTGAGAGGGTTGAGAATATTGAGGGTTTCCCCTAAACCTCATAGGTTTTTGAAACCTATGAGGTTGGGCCAAACAGATACAATCAGTTTTTCTGCTGCTTGATTTTCTCCAGTTGGTCGGCACCTTTGATATCCAGGGTTTTGGAGAGCGACGATATTTTGTCCAGGTCAATTTTTCCCGTAAAACTAAGCAATGTGAATTCATCGGGCGAACCCACCAGCAAAAGTAGTTCGTTAATAATATTGCCGCTGTCTTTGATCCAGATGCGCACGTTTTCCTGTCCATCGCGGACGGTGAGCAGTTCGGAATATTCGCCTGTCGGCACTTTCGACAGGGCAGCTTTGTACATGGCTATTCCGTCGCCTATGCTATCGGAGGTGAGTACGCGCAGGCCACCGAGGTCTTTCACCACATCGCGGAATTTGTTCCAATCCTCGTCGTCGGTTTCAATTTTGGCCACCATCTGGAACATTTTGGGGCTGACAAAGACCACCGTGAAACGTTCGTCGTCCACGTATTGGTTGAAAAAGCGGGTAATCCCGTCGTTTTGGGCCGTAGCGGACCCGGCTGCCAGCAGGAAGAGCGGCAGCATCATGAGCAGTTTTTTCATAATGCAGTAGTGATGTGAGAGTGAGAAAAGAGGAAGATTTATCCGACTTTGGGTTTTATAAATTTATCCAGGTCTTCCAGGCGGTTGAGGTCTTTGGTCGCGGCTTTTTTACCTTTATTCAACTTGGAAGACACCAATGCGAGGGCGGCCTTGATTTCCTGCATCGCCAGTTCGGCTTCGGGGTTGATTGGTTTTGGCTCGATTTTCTTGCGTTTTACTAGTGTTTTTTCTACTTTAACCGGCGTTTCAGCCACCGCCAGGGTCGGGGCAGTTGGTGATGGGGCCACGATGGGCGGCGCGATGATCGGCAAAGTCGGGATCGGTGTTTTCACGGCTATTTCTTCCACCTGTTGCGGGCCAAACATCCACCAGCCGCCAACAGCCAGCAAGGCCACGATGGCTGCTGCTACTGCCCAGTACGACCGGACGGAAGACCGGACCTGCATTGGCATCAGGTTATCCCGTTCCAATTGCACGCTTTTTTCCAGTCCCAGGGTCTGGAACAGCGGGATCATCGGACGAAATTGTTCCGCGACCGCCGGGCCGGCGAAGTACTTTTTGAGGGCACGCTCCTCGTCCAGTGTCGTTTCGCCCGACCAGTATTTATCAAGCAAGACTTTTACTTCTTCCAAATTTTGCATGGCATTATTCGTTTTATGGTCAAATGGGAATTTAATTATTAATTCAAGAAGCAGATATATAGAACAACTAATTCGCAATCTATTGTTTTAATCAAATCCTCAAATCCTCGCATCTTCAAATCCTCAAAAAAATCACACTTCCAATCCCATCAATTGTTCCCGAACGGCTTTGCGGGCGCGGTGCAGGTTTATTTTCACCTGATCCAGCGTTATTTGCAGCGTCGTGGCAATTTCTTCGTAGGTCAGTTCTTCAATATCGCGCAGGTGCATCACCAAACGTTGTTTTTCGGGCAGGGCCTGAATGAGCCGTTTCACCTGGGCAATACTGTCACTGCTTTCGGCATATTGCGCCGGAGTAGCCGCGTCGGTCCGGTGTTCCTGTACACCATCCAAAGTGGCGGTGCGGCGCAATCCCTGGCTGCGGGTCTTATCAAGCGAGCGATTGCGGGTCAGGGTCATACACCAGGCTTCCCAGTTTTGCACGGCGGCGGATTGGTCGGTGGACGATTTCCAGACTTTTTCCAGCACTTCCTGCACCACGTCTTCGGCCTCATGGATATTGCCCGTGATCCGTAGCGCAAAGCGGTACAACTTGTGCCGGATGGGAAAAACTTGTTCGTGGAAAATTGCCCAATTCATGCTGATTCCTGTGCATTTGAAAGGAAGACGCGCGGCTGGCGACGATGTTACAAAGGTTAAGAAAAAAAATTTCTACTCGCGATATCGCCTGAAAAGTGTCCAGCCAATGGCGCAGAAAACGATAGCCGCAATAGCCGTCAGGCGTACGCCAGTGGGGTGATCGGTGCTTTTACCAAACAATAATAAGGACGGGAACACAAGATTGGCCAGCGAAATGCCCACTTTCATGACAAACGCCCGCACCCCGAAGAACATGCCGGCCATCCTTCGCCCGGAAAGGACTTCCTCCTGCTGGACCACATCGCCAATGAGGGCATTGGGCAGAATGCCGAACACCGCCAGCGGAAAAGCGGCCACCACGCCCAATCCATACAGTAAGATTAATTTGGAAATGGGAATGAATTGCACGGTGGCCAGCACAGTAAATATGCCAATGAAAAATAAAAAGGCGAGCAGCATCAGCCTTTTTTTGCCAAATCGCCGCGCCAGCATATTGACCGGCACATAAAAGACAAAACTGGTCAGGAAACTCACCAGTGAGAAGCCGAAAGCATGACTTTTATCCAGACTCAACAACAAGGTGGCGTAGAAAGCCATACCCAGTTGGATGAAATTCAGGGCCAGCCAGTACATCAGATCGGAGGCCAGGAACCAGCGAAAATTGCGGTTGTTCCCCACCACGCGCAGGGATGCCCAAATACTTTCTTCGGAAGGTGACTGGCGGGCATAGCGTTTTTCGTCCAGAAAAAAAGCAGGCAACCACATGAAAATCAAGGCAATACCACTCAACAGGCCTACTGCCAGTTGAAATGCCTGCACCGCGCCTCTGCCCTGTTGCTCAAACAAACTCTGCAAGGCGTAGGCACTATTGCCGACGATGAACCCCAACGCCCAGGTCACGGAAGTAAGCGTACTGATGAGCATCCGGTCTTCAGGGGTGTGCCCCAATTCAGCCATTAGTGCTGTGTAGGGAATGACGTAAAATGCCAAAAAGAAGTAGTAAAAACCGATCGTAACGGCCAGCCACAGAAAATTGAAGGTACTTCCGATCGGTGCAATGGGGTAAAAAACCAGAAAACCCGTTAATGCAAAAGGCAGTGCCCCGAGCAACATGAACCATCGCCGCTTGCCATAGCGTGACTGTTTGCGGTCGCTCCAGTTGGCTACCAACGGATCTATCAGTGCATCCAGAAAACGACCGCCGGCACTCAAAATACCGATCAGTGTAAATACTCCCAGCACTGCCCCTTGGTACAAAAACGAGGGAAAAATGGCCTGACCCTGCTCTGGTGGCATGTAGAAATAGACCAGCAAATTGCCCACGCTATAAGCTGCCAACGACCAGCCTAATTGGCCCAAAGCATAGAGGATGAGCACTTTGAGCGACGGACGGATGGGCAGTAATCCCTGGGCTGGAGGAAGAAGATGCTCTTTGCTGGCAGACATCGGGTTGGCTGTTTCGTTGATTGATTACCTGATTGGTTGGCAAATGTGCGAATTTTTGAAGCGCGATTTTTGAGAATTTGGGAGGGATTAGATGTCGGGCAACTATCATTTTCAATTTTTCTTCCCCTTTTCACAACCTTGCGGAGGGTTCGCAGCGTCTATGCGTCTGTATCCGTTTCCACCCACCTATTTAAACTTTGCATGAAATCAGTTTTCCTCCTGTTGCCTTTGCTTTTATTCTCCGGCCTGGTGTGGAGCCAATCCACCGCTGCCGATACGATGCCGCCCTTAAAGCGGCGCTTCGAAATTGGTCTGAACATTACCAACACGCTCGGCAGTTTTGTCGGTTCGGCCAATAGCCTCACCAATGATCCGTACCTGCTCAGTTTCCGTTTCGGAGACGCGCTCCGTCGGGTGCGCACGGGTCTCAATTTTCGCGTCCGCGACAAAACCGATCCCAGTGTCAGCGGCTTTCTCAAGGAAAAAGAAACAGTGGTCAACCTGCGGGTGGGCTACGAATGGGTCTATCCCATGTCGCGCCACCTGGCCATGTATTGGGGTCTCGACGGGGTGTTTGAACATACCAAAGACGAGATCAGCACTTTCGTCGGCATTGGCAGTGCCACGCTGGACAATCGCCGGTGGGGGCTGGGTGGCGGGCCGGTGCTGGGCATCGCCTGGCGGCCCCATCCGCGGGTGGCCTTCACCACTGAATGCTCCGTGTACGCGATCTATCGCCGGGGCAGCGAACAGGTCATCGCCCCGCCGGATTTTTCTTCCAAATCCATCCGTGATTTCGTTTGGCAGCCTTTGTTACCCACTTCCTTATTCGTCAATTTTGCTTTCTAAATCCCTATGAGACAATATTTTATACTTTCCATCTGCCTGCTCTGCGGTTTCGCCGACGTACAGGCCCAGTCCGTGCGCGATTCGCTGCGTACGCCCATCGCTGCCCGCTACCGCCGTGTTGTGGGGCTGAATATGACGCCGTTGATCACTAAATTAGTGCCTTTCAATCGCTCCAATCCCAATGAGGCCGGGCCTTTTTTGCTGCGTTTCAAACACTATGGCCCCCGCAACAAAACCGCTTTTCGCTTTTCTATGGGGATGCACATTAGCCCGGATGAGAATGGAGAAATTAATGATCCGCAATTCAGCGTGGCCATTGGCTGGGAAAAACGCCGCAGTATCAGCAAACATTGGGGCTACACCAGGGGCTTCGACTTTATGTTCTTAGCCGGTGACCTCAATATCCCTGGCAGCACGAACAGTGACAATGCAACGCTGGCCATCGGGCCGCTCTGGGGCATGGAGTATTTTTTTGATCAACGCATGAGTCTTGGCGTGGAGGCAACCTTGGCGGTGGGCGTTTCCCTATCGCAGGAAACCATCGTGATTGACGTGTTGCCGCCGGTGGGCATTTTTTTAAATCATTATTTTTAAAGACCAACCAACTATTTTTAGATGACTTACGTCTTTTAAATACACTGTCCGTGACACATTTTTGACAAACCATTCTTATTCACCCCGACCGCAGGGTTGGGCGTACAATTCGGCACCTATGCAACATAAAATTTTCCTCTCGACTTGTGTACTGGTTGGCCTCGTTTGGCTGGCAGCCTGCAAACTAAATGACGAAACGGGTACAGTCGGCTTGCAGCCCAATCTGCCCGCCCAGCCGTATGATTATTCGCTGAATGTGCCCGACAATTTCGGCCCAACCAGCAACATCAACTTTTTTATTGACCCCAATACCCAGGATACCTTCTTTGTCGCCGTTGATTTCCACAACTCTTTTGGCTTTGGTTTCAATACACTCAACCCGCAGATAACCAATCCCGGTGCTACACTGGGGCGGGTACTGTTCTACGATCCACAACTGTCGCTCAATAATAGCGTGGCCTGTGCTTCGTGCCATAAGCAGGAACTGGCCTTTTCGGATGGCGTGGCCAGCAGTGCCGGGTTTGCCGGTAAAAAGACGCCGCGCAACTCGATGGCCATCCTGAATGCCGGTTTCAATCGCAACCTGTTCTGGGACTCCCGCGAAAGCAGCGTGAAGAGCCTGGTGACGCGCCCCATCCAGAACCACATTGAAATGGGCATCGAAGAAATGCGCCGTCTGGAGACCAAACTGGCCAAAGTGAATTACTATGCGCCACTGTTTCAGGCCGCATTTGGCAGCACTGCTATCACCGAAGAGCGGATCGCGGATGCCCTGTCGCAGTTTGTTTGCGCGATCAGCACCACCAATTCCAGGTTCGATCAGGAATCCAAGACCAACTTCACGGGATTTACCACGCTGGAAACAATGGGCATGAACCTGTTCTTTAGCCCGCGGACCAATTGCAACCGCTGCCATGCAGCACCTAATTTTGCGGCCCCGGATTTTGTGGGCGGCGAATATGGCTCTACGGGCGGTTCTTTCGGTGGCAATGGCGAAGACCTGAAAGGCGGTGCCAATAATGGCCTGGACGTGAGTTATGCCGATCATGGCATTGGCAACGACAAGTTCCGCATTCCAAGCCTGCGTAATATTGCGCTCACTGCGCCCTATATGCACGATGGTCGTTTTGCTACGCTGGAGCAAGTAATAGAACACTATAATTCCGGTGTGCAATCCAATATACATCTGGATAGGAACCTGCGTAATGCCGATGGCAGTCCGCTACGGCCCAATCTAAATGCGCTGGAAAAGAAAGCAATGGTGGCCTTCATGAATACGCTGACCGATGCGACCCTGCTGACCGACCCGAAATACTCCGATCCGTTCAAGTAAAAAAGAATAGGTTAACGTGAGTTCGGAGTTTTTCTCTACTCTTTTACCAAATAAGATTGTCATTCCGCAGCGAAGAGAAGGAAACTACACAAACCCAGTTCTTGGTGATCTTTTTGCTACTTGGCTTGTGTGGATGTCTCCGTTTCTCTGCGACATGACAAGTGCTACTTATTGACAATCAAAGAGATAATCTCCGAACTCACGTTAGGTTACCAATGACAAGAGCCACTCACATCCCGGAGTGGCTCTTGTCATTGGTAAGGGATAATCTATCCAATCGTTCTACTGCCAGCTTGGAATCAACCCGCGCAAGCCCATGTCCACGATTCTTTCGCCGGGTGTGGTGCCATCGCCATAGAAATCAAGTTGGCCATTGCCGTTATCGTCCACCCACTCAAAACTTTGATTGATAGAAAAGGAGAGCGTGACGGTCACATCGCCGGTTTCGTTGCCGGTCACGACGAGCGGCTGGGTGAACTTGCCCGTCACTACACAGGAGCCTGCGGGAATAGGGCTGCTGGCAAAAAGCGGATTCACCACCGTGGTCGCACCCGCTGGAGCCTCGCCGGATAGGAGGCGGTTGTAGGCATTATAGGGCGACGTCAGATTGGTCTCAAAAGCCCAGAATCCCTGCTTTTTGTCGTCGTTTACGGTCAGGGTTTGTTCGCGGGGCTTCACCGTGGTGACATAAGTATTGAAACCCAAAAAGGAAGAAACAGTACCTTTTTCCTGGTTCAGTTCGCCGATGACGGGCACTTGCTTGAGGTTGAATTTCACGTCATAACTTTGGTAGGCGACACTGACCCGCACCCATTCGTAGGTGCCGGGTGGCACATCTTTCAGATTGATTTTCAGAAATTTATCATTTTGGGCAGCCACCACGGCCCGATCAAAATCAATGGCATTGTCGCCGCCCTTGGTGGTTTCGGGGGCTTTATACACGATCGCTCCCGTGCCCAAAGCAGTGAAAGCCGTGGGGGCCAGTTCGAGGTAGTGGATGCTCATGTTCCGAAATTCGGGTGTCTGGGCGGCGTGTCCGGCGGGCAAGGGTGCCGGCAGGCCGATGTTGTTCAGACGCAGCTGTTGGGTGTCGAATTTGAATTGGAACTGGAGGTTGGGCGTGGAAGAGGAGTCTTTCTGGCAGGCGGCGAAAGTGAGCAGGGCCGCGGCCAGCAGCAGGAAATGTCGTTGCATGGTAGAATAGTTTTTGAAAAAAAACGCCGCGAAGGTGTTGAAAGTACAAACGGGACGTTAAAGCGAACGAATTTCCCCTACCGCTTCCGGCCTTCCTTCCCCGTCGTAACGCCCAAAGCCGGTTGGCCATTCGGCACATCGCTGGGCACGTTTTTCGGGTCGGGCAACGAATCGCGCGAAGGCACCGGAACGGGCTTTTTGACCACCGGGCGGCTGGCCAGGAATTTCTCAATCAGGTTGGCTTTGGCCATGCGCTCCTCCATTGGCTTACGGTCGGTAGCAATGGTGTCGTGCAGGTATTTCTCGATCATCAGGCTGGCAATGGGCGCGGCGTAGGTAGCTCCCCAGGTCGCATTTTCGACATATACGGCGATAGCAATCTTGGGATTTTCCTTGGGCGCAAAAGCAAAAAATACGGAGTGGTCTTCGCCGTGCGGGTTCTGGCTGGTGCCCGTCTTGCCACACACCTGGGTGGTGGGTAATCGCGCCACGCGGGCCGTACCACGATTGACGCATTCCGCCATGCCTTCGGTGATTACATCGAAGTAGTGCTGATTGACATTGACGCGGTTTTGTTTATAATAAATAGCCGGAATGGCCGGGCCGTCGCGGAATTCTTTGGCCAAATGTGGGGCATACCAATAGCCCCGATTGGCAATACAAGCCGCCAGATTGGCCATTTGCAGGGTAGTCAATTGCAATTCTCCCTGCCCGATACCGCAGGACATGATGGTCGGCGAATGCCAGCCACCCAGGTTTTTCGGATATAATTTGTTGTAATACGCCGAGGTGGGATAACCGCCGGGACTTTCGTTGGGATAGTCAATGCCCAACTGCGTCCCGAAGCCAAACTGGCGCATATAGACGTTAAAGCTATCTAGCCCCTGCTGCGGATTGGAGAAGCCAAAACGATCCACAATGTCGCGGTACTTACTCATATAATACGTATTACAAGAGTAAGCAATGGCATCCACGATGTTGTTCAGGTGGCCCCGGTGGTGACATTTGTAGAGTCGGCCCGCATAAAAATAACCACCAGAGCAGTTGAAACCGGCGTTCTCATTGATGACCCCTTCCTGCATACCCGCCAGCGATACGGCGGTCTTGAAAATAGAACCCGGCGGATATTTGGCCATCACGGTCCGGTCGAAGAAAGGCTTCAAAGGATCGGTCAGCAGGCGACTGAAAACCTGGCCGCGTTCCTGGGTCATGGTGAGCAGGTTGGGATCGTAGGTCGGGCCGCTGATCATGCAAAGTATCTGGCCGGTCTTGGGCTCGATGGCCACAATACTGCCGGTCTTATTTTGCATCAGGTACTCGCCATATACCTGCAAATCAATGTCTATCGAAGAAATAAGGTCGCTACCGGCCACGGCGGCGGTATCGAATTGGCCCTCCTGATATTTGCCCACGGTGCGGCCCAGGTTGTCTTTGAGCAGCGAAGTGGTGCCTTTCTTGCCGCGTAAATAAGTCTCGTACTGCGATTCCAGGCCAGCGGCACCAATGTAGTCGCCAGATTCGTACAGCCCGTTGGAGCGTTCGATGTCGCGCGGGTCCACCTCATTGATATAACCCAATACGTGGGCACCCGCATGGTAGGGGTAGCCGCGAATGTTACGCACCTGCACGAAGAAACCGGGAAATTCGTAGAGGCTTTCCTGCAAACGTGCGTAGGTCTCGATGGAAAGTTTTTTCAAAAAAACAAAGGGCACCGAGCGGGAAAACTTACCGCTGCGCCAGTCTTTGGTGATGTTTTGTTGAAATATCTCCGGGGTAATACTGAGCAGCGAACAGAATTTCGGCACGTTCATGTGCTCAAAATCCACCTGGCTATAAGTGACCATCAGGTCGTACATCGCTTCGTTGTTCACGATGAGTTTGCCATTGCGGTCCAGCACCAGCCCACGCGGGGGATACACGGTTAGTTTCTCAATAGTCGTCGCATCGGCCCGGCGGCGAAACGAATCGTCGAACAGCTGCAACTGCGCGGCCTTGAGTACCAGGGCTATGGCGCAGGCCACTATTACCCACTGTATATTCCGTTGCCGTTCGCGCGAGATGAGCATATTTTAATAATTATGAATTATGAATTATAAATTAGACATGATGGCAGGTTATCATTCATAATTCATCATTCATAATTCTTTTTTATCTTTTTGGATTGAACAGGAACCCGTAGAACACCACAAAGATCATGGATAATCCCCAGGAGGCGAGGGTTTTTAACGCAATGTCATTAAAATAGTAGAAAGTGAAATAATCCACCGAAAAGTACCAGAAAATATGGACAAAGAAAAATAAAGATGCCGCCTGCGCAAAAACCGACCAGCCGAAATACTGGGGAGAAAAGACGGGCTCTTTACCGGTAAAACCGCCTTTTGGTTCAAATATTTTAAAGACAAAACCCCGGGCGAAGCCGGAAAAGGCGGCGGCACTGGCGTGTAGTCCGTAAGATACATAAAAGTAATCCACCGTCATGCCGACAAAGAAGCCCAGTATGACCAGATAAGGCACCCCCAGCCGGATAGGTAACAGCAACACAAACAACGGATAGAGCAGGACATTAAAATACGAACCGGCGGTCACGGCGACCTGTTTCAAAAACAGCACCTGCACCGCTACCAGCAGCAGAAACCGCCATAGATTAGGGAAAAGGTTACTGTTCATGGACGGTAGAGCGTTGCAGGCTATCGAGTTGGGGGGCAAAGAGGTTTTTTACCACATATACATGTTGCACCGTGGACAAATCCTGGTTCAAGTGTACCTGCATGACGAGAAAATATGGATTTTCCGGGTCTTGCTGCGGCTTTTGGGCGATGGTGCCGATGAGATGCTGCGCCGGGAACATGTGCGAAAAACCACTGGTCAGCACGCTATCGCCCACCGCGATTTTATCAAAGTGTTTGGGAATGAATTTGAGGGTCATCACATCGGGATCGCCGCCTTCCCAGACCAGCGACCCAAAAGCGCGTTCTTTTTTCAGGGCCGCCGATATTTTGGTCTGCCGGTGCAGTACGGACATGACCGAAGAAAAGTGGGTATTTACCTCGCGGACAATGCCGACAATACCAAGCCGGGTCACTACGGCCATATCGGGTTGCACGCCGTCTATGCTGCCCCGGTTGAGCATCAGCCAGTTGTTGGCCCCATTGATAGAGTTGCCGACGACCGTGGCGGTGATGTAGAGATATTCGGGTCGGGTGACGCGTCGGCGCACCGAGTCGTTGCGGAACAGTGAATCGAAGCGGACTGCAAAAAAGGTGTCGCGGTGTTCTACCTGTACGGTCTGCCGATTAGAGAGTTCCTGCTGGAGTTCTTCATTCTCCTGGCGCAGGCTGTCTATTTGGGCATCCAGGCTCCAATAGTCCAGCAGGTGCTGGCGACGTTCGAGCAGATCACCGGCCATTTTACCGAATGAATGCACGTAGATGGCCTGCTGACGCGTATTGGTATTAGATTGTACTATTATGTAAAAACATAAAGCCTCCACCAGCACCATCGTCACGAAGCCACCATTCCGAATAAATAGTTGGAGGAGGGAACCCATTTTTTGAAGTTATGAGTTATAAGTTATAAGTTATGAGTTGTAGAACTATCGCCAGCGGCAATAACTCATAACTCATAACTCATAACTTCTATCAAACGCTTTTCCGGTCAATCAAAAAGGTGAACTTGTCGGAGTTGCGGAGTGCCAGGCCCGTGCCACGCACCACGGCACGGAGCGGATCGTCGGCAATATGCACCGTGAGTTTGGTCTTTGCTTCGAGGCGTTTGTCCAAACCGCGCAGCAAGGCACCACCGCCGGTCAGGTAAAGGCCCGTCTGATATATATCGGCGGCCAACTCCGGCGGCGTCAGTTCAAGGGCTTTGAGTACGGCATCCTCGATCTTGCTGATGCTCTTATCGAGCGCATAAGCCACTTCCTGATAATTGATCTTGATCTGTTTTGGAATGCCGGTCATCAAGTCACGACCATTCACGGCGTAGTCTGGTGGCGGGTTTTCCAGTTCATGCAGGGCCGAACCAACGTGAATCTTAATTTGCTCCGCCGTGCGCTCACCAATCAGGATATTGTGCTCGCGCTTCATATAACCCATGATGTCGTTGGTCAGTTCGTCGCCGGCAATACGGATAGACTGGTCGCAAACAATACCCGCGAGGGCAATCACCGCGATCTCGGTGGTACCACCGCCAATGTCAATGACCATATTCCCGATCGGCTCTTCGATATTCAGGCCAATGCCCAACGCAGCCGCCATCGGCTCATGGATCAGGTAGGTTTCCTTGCTATCCACGTGGTCGGCAGAGTCAAACACTGCCCGCTTTTCCACTTCCGTAATACCGCTGGGAATACAGATCACCATTTTCAGGTGACTGAACAGGTTGCTTTTTTTGCCCACCATGCGGATCATACTCTCGATCATCGCTTCGGCAGCCTGGAAATCGGCAATCACCCCATCCTTCAGCGGACGAATGGTTTTAATGTTTTCGTGGGTTTTTTCGTGCATCTGCATCGCCCGGTGCCCCACAGCGATGGTGTTGCCGGTCCGCCGGTCAACCGCGATGATAGAAGGCTCATCTACGATCACCTGATCGTCCACCATAATGAGGGTATTCGCTGTGCCCAGGTCAATGGCTAATTCCTGCTTGAAAAACTTAAAAAAGTTCAAGTGTATAGAGGTGTTTGGAAGTGAGTGCGAAAAAGGAGGGTTTTTCGATTAAAGCGCGCAAAACTACATAGGATTGCGGGGATTATGGAGGTAAAAAAGGCTTAGTTTTTATAAAAAAAAGCGTTGCCGACTAAAATAACCATATCAAGGTAGTCTGGCTGCCGCAAAATCGCGATAGTTCAACCCACGATGACCGTCCACAGGTCTTCCGGTTGCCAGTAACGCTGGGCCAGGTGTTGCAATTGTGCAGGGGTGATTGTACGAATGGCCTGCACCGTTTCTTCAAAACTTTCCCAGGGCAGTCCTTCCACCAAAATATTACGCACCAGTTCGGAGGCATTCAACGGCCCGTCGAGGCCATTGAGCAGCATACCAAGCAGGTAATTGCGTACCATACCGAGTTCCTGCTCATCCACAGGTTCTTCGCGCAGTTTTTTCAGTTCCACCATGATCTGACGCAGCGTGGCGGTGGCTTTGTCGCTGTTTACTTCGGTCGCGATGTAAAAGCAGCCATCGTGCAGCATAGCATCCAAAGTAGAATAAATGTTATAAGTATAACCCTTTTTCTCGCGAATATTGGTCATCAGCCGCGAACCGAAATAGCCGCCCAGAATGGTGTTGAGCACGAACATGCCATTGAAATCCGGGTGCTCCCGTGGAAACATCCGGCGACCCACGCGCAAGGCCGTTTGCAGCGAACCCGGCTGCGCTATTTTGACCTTGGCGGGCCGCACATCGGTGATAAGTAATTGAAAATCAGGGGTTAAGCCGGTCCGTTTGTTCTGTCCCAAATGGTCGTTCAGCATTTGGAGCATGGCCGCATCAATCCGTCCGCTGGCAAACAACTGGCAATTGGCGGGCGTATGCCAGGTCTCGAAATGCTGCCACAGATCGGCACTTTGCAGGGCATGGTAGTCCTCTGCGACCGAATTATAGCCGTAAGGATGGTTGGCCCCAAATATCTTTTCCGTAATCTGCCGGTAGGCGACGACCTCTGCTTTTTCCAGTTCTACCTGTAGTTCCTGCAAATTAGTGCGCCGAAAAGTCTCGATTTCCACTTCCGGGAAGGTGGGTTCCTGCAACACTTCGGCAAAAACCGGCAGCAATTCAGCGGCGTATTTTTTCAGCGATAGCAGCACTACGCTGGACGTGTCCAGGCTGGCCGGAGTACCCAGGGTACCGCCATAAAAGTCAAATATTTCGGCAATATCAGCCCCGTTCCGGCTTTGGGTGCCCTCGCGCAACAGCCGGGTGGTGGCGCGGGAGGCCAGTCGTTTGGCCTCTTCGGGGCGACCGGCGCGGTAAACGGCCTCTATTTTCACAATATCCGGCGCGGGCGTGTCAAGTACATATACGGGAATGCCATTGTCCAGATGCACGATTTCCGGGCGCGGCAGCCGCAGATTGCGAATGTCGTAAATGGGTGGAGCAGCAGTACGATTGAGCATTTTTTGTGTGGTTAATAAGGGTTTTGAAGGATTAATGCTTCTCTTTTGCTTTAAGAACGTGTAAAAAATAAGTTAGCAGGTTCCTATAACCCCCGCGCTTTAGCCGGGGGATGGCAGCACTACACCAAGCGGGGTTTTAACCCCAAAATGGGTGCTTGCGGGTTAAAACCCGGTATGTTTATTCCCTTTTCACCCCCGGCTAAAGCGCGGGGGTTATGAGAAAGTCACCAGTTGTTTTTTACACGTTCCTTAACAGCGGTAGCCCTTTCAGGCTAAGGCGGTTAAAAAGGGCGGCAAAGGTAAGTTTTAGACGGCCATTGAGAAAAACAATCGTGCTTACCACCTTTCGGAAAGTGAAAAAACTTTCCGAAAGGCTCGGTGGTTTCCTTCTTTATCCCCTGAAAATAGCGGAAACCGGATCACCACCGCACTCTTTTCCACAAATTGTTAGTTTTTTCGACCTTTTGCGAGCGTTGGAGGTACTACATTTGCCGCCACCAAAAATAAAGGGCAAGAAGCAATAGGCAAAAAAGCAAGAAGCGAGTGGCACATTTGTCGCTTTTTCTTCCTTGCCTTTTGCTATTTTGCCCTTCCTTGCTTTTTTTGCCCCTTGCCCTTTGCTTATTGCCTTATTTGCCCTTTCACCTAGTTCATCCGTCCGCTATGAAATTCAGCGTCTCTTCTACCGAATTACTGAAGCAATTGCAGATCGCTTCCGGGGCCATTGGTTCCAATCCTGTGCTGCCTATTTTGGAAGATTTTTTGTTCAAAATTGAAAATAAAAAATTGACCATCGCCGCGACGGACCTGGAAACGAGCATTGCTACGACCATCGAGGTGCTGGCCGACGATGATTTTTCGGTGGCTATTCCGGCCAAAATTCTGCTGGATACGCTGAAGGCGCTGCCGCAACAACCCGTCACGTTTACGGTGAATGAAGAGAATTTCGGCATCGAAATCACTTCTTCCTACGGCAAGTACAAACTGGCGGGCGAAAACGGCGCGGACTTCCCCAACATCCCTGAAGCGGATACGGTGGAGACCATCAAACTGAACAGCCAGTATTTGCTGGAAGCGATCAATAAAACGGTATTCGCCACTTCCGGCGACGAACTGCGCCCGGCCATGACGGGGGTGTATTTCCAGTTGGAACAAAACAAACTGATCTGTGTGGCCACCGATGCCCACAAACTGGTGAAATACACTACTCACCAGGTGGCAGGCGACGTGACGACGACTTTTATTGTGCCGAAAAAAGCCCTCAACCTGCTCAAAAACGCCTTGCCTGCCGGGGACGCGGTGACGATTTCGTTCAATAAAGCGAATGCCTTTTTCTCCTTTGGCAGCATGAATCTGGTCTGCCGCCTCATTGATGCCCGCTACCCGGACTACAATGCGGTGATCCCGGTGGATAACCCGAATAATATGACGGTGAGCCGGGCCGATTTCCAGAATTCGCTGAAACGTATCGCTATTTATGCCAACAAAACGACCAACCAGGTGGTGCTCGACGTGACGGATCAAAGCCTGACCGTGAGTGCGCAAGACCTCGATTTCAGCAATGAAGCCACCGAACAAATGAGCTGCACCTACGAAGGCAGCCCCATGCGCATCGCTTTTAATGCCAAATTTTTGGTCGAAATGCTGGGTGTGCTCGACGGTGAGGAGGTCAAAATGGAACTCTCCACGCCCAGCCGCGCGGGTATTCTCACGCCAGTGGAAGCGGAAGCAAACGTGAACCGGGAAATCCTGATGCTGGTGATGCCGGTGATGTTGAATAACTAAAGCTCTACCCCTCACTTCTTCACTACCCGCAAAGGCGCCGCCACCACCCGGTGATTGTACAGCAGCACGGTATAAACCCCCGCCGACAAATGGCTAACCGGCAACAAAGCAGTGTTCAGGCCGAGCCGGGCGGGTACCGTTTGTTGCAGCACCAATCTGCCAATCGCGTCCACAAGTTCCAGGCGCACTGATTCCTCAGCCAGCGCACTAAACTGCACCGTGATCTGTTCCGTCGCCGGGTTGGGCGACACGCTTCGGATACCGAAGCGTTCTCCGGTGCGATCTACCACAATGACTTTGGAGATCAGCTGGGCGCCATCCACATCCACCGAGCGGAGGCGGTAATAGGTGAGCGCGAGCGGCTGCTGGTCTTCGAGTTGGTAGCGCACCGGCACATGGGAGTCCAACAGCCCGGTGCGGCGGCCCACTTCCATCCAGTGCGCGCCTTCTGCGGAGCGTTCCACGATATGGGCAGACACGTTTTTCTCGGTGGCCGTTTCCCAGGTCAGCAGGTTGCTGCGCCCGGTGGCCTGGCCGGCGAAGGAGAGGAGTTCGAGGGGCAGGGGAATGATGGTGAAGCCAAAGTCCAAGGTGGTGTTGGTTACGCCTCCGCCCAGGGTGATGGCGAGGGATGCCACGCCGAATCCAGCGACGTTATCGCCATTGTCGTCGTTGTCATCGGTGTCGGTATCCGGATCGCCTGCGGCAGCAGCGGGACTGGTCATGTAGGGATTGCCAGCATTATACAAGGCGCCCATCGGGAGAAAGTTGGACGCCGCCACTTCCACGATATAGCTGCCGGCGCAAAGCGCGGAGAACGAGTAAAGGCCGCCCCCTGCGGTGGTGGTATTGGCCACCAGGACGTCTCCGGCGTTGAGCATGTTATTGCCATTGTTGTCGGTATAGAGATTGACCGATACGCCGTTGAGAACGGCGTCCGTGCCGGCGTCGTAGTCGCCGTCCTGGTTGACGTCCTCATACACCAGGTTGCCCAGCGTGGTGGCTTGGACGGTAATCGCGGCCTGGCTGGCAAAATTATCCACCGTGGCATCGGCGCCGCCGACACCCGGTGTAGCACCGGCATTGAAAGTGGCCGTGGCCTGTCCGTTGGCCTGGATGGTGGTTTGTGCTGCGCTGATGCTGCTGCCGGCCGGTTGGGCATTGCCAAAGGTAATGGGCAGCCCGATCAGCCGGTCGAGGTTGGCCAATACGTTCGCATTGGCTGAATTGAGTACGAAGCTCGCGGTCAGGCCGGTCGAAGTATTGGCACAAATGGGGGAGGACGCCGGCGTGTGCAGGAGTTGCAGATAAGGCGTGAAAGCCGCCGTACCATTGATCACCGTAGCCGGGCTGTTCGTTCCCCACCAGTTGTTTTGAATATTGCTGATCGTGCCGGAGGCGTGCCGCATGGCATTGGAAGCGGCGCTGCCGTTGGCCGCGTTGAGAGCGATGCGGTTGAAGTTCAGGGTGAGCGAACCGCCGCCATTGTAGATGGCCCCGCCTTCCCCGCCGCCGCTGTTGTCGCTGTTGGCGGTGTTGCTGACGATGGCCGATTTTTGCAGGTTGATCGTTCCGCCGGTGAGGAACAGGCCGCCACCGTGGTTTTTGGCGTTGTTGTTTGCAACGGTGAGCAAGCCGCTGGTTTTTGATAAGTTCCCGCTGATGTTGGCGATGCCACCGCCGTTGACGGCCGAATTGGCGCCGACCGCGATGGTGTTGTTCAGGTTGAGCGTTCCGCCATTGCGGAAGATACCGCCGCCGTCGCCGGTGCTGTTGTTGTCATTATCTGCCGTGTTGTTACTGAGGGTAACGCCGTCGAGGGTGACGATGCCGTTGATTACCCGAACCCCGCCGCCATTTCCGTTGGCCGTGTTGCCCGTGATGCTGCAATTGGTCACGGTGGTGGTGGTGGGGCTGCCGTCATGGCTTAGGCCGCCCCCGGCCATAGCAGCGACATTGTTGGTGATGGAGCCTCCGCTGATCGCCAGGATGATGGGAGCGGTCGTGCCACCGGCATTTTGGATGCCGGCGCCCGTTTTCGCGGTGTTGCCCGTGATGGAACAATTGGTCAGCGTGGCGCCGTAAGGGCTGTTGAAATAAAGCCCTCCGCCTTCGCTGGCGCCGTTGTCCGCGTGGTTGTTGCTGATGGTGACGGTGTTGAGGTTGATATTTGCCGTAAAGCCGGCGAGACCGAGGCAGGTGATGGACACGCCGCCCGCCCGGGCAACGGAATTGGTGGAGGAATTGCCGTTCACGGTGACGTTGCTCATACTGATGTGCTGGTTACCTTCGATGCAAATGCCACCGCCGATGCCCGCCGTCGTGTTGCCGGAATAAGTGCCGCCGCTAATGGTCACGGTGCCGCCGAAGGAATGACGGATGTTGACGCCGCCGCCGTTGGAGGTGGCTCCCATGCCGGTGTTTCCAGTGACGGTGCAACCGTTCAGCACCACGTTGTGAATATCGCTGTACAGGTTCAAGCCAGCGCCTTCGGAGGAGCTGACCACCTTGTTATCGGTAATAGCGCAGTTGGTGAATGTGACGGTTCCCCGGTTGGTGGTGTTGGTGGCTACGTCGCCCGGCGCACCGACCGTGCCGCTGTCCACGTTGACGCCGCCGCCCCAGCCGTTCACGTTTTCATTACCGGTAATCGTGCAGTTGGAGAACGTGATATTGTTGCCGACGCCGGTCAAAAAAACATCCACGGCGCCGCCGGTGTGGGTAAAAAAACCGCTGGTATTGGCATTTCGGCAAAACCGAATGGTCAAATCCGAAATACTGACCGTCAGCCCCAGGAACGTGCCGTCCTGGTTGATACCGATGGCCTTGTCGCCCATGCCGCCGGTGAAAGTGGCGCTGGTAGAACCCTGGATGATGGTGTTGCCTGCGCCATTGCCGGTAATGGTCAGGTTACCGTTGATATCCAGGTCGCCGTTGTTGGAATCGTTGTCATCGCCGACCCGGGACAGGGTAATGGGCACCCCATTGAGGGCGGCAGCGAAAGAGATGACGTCAGCACCCGCCGTGTTGTTGGTGGCAATGATGGCTTCCCGCAGGCTGATGCCCGCCCCGCCTGGTGTGGCAATCAAATTGGCCACGCTGCTGGTGTTGCCATTCAGTTCGTCCACGGCGGTGTTGACCATAATGTTTGCCCCTTGCGCTTCGGCGAGAAGAAAGGCAAGGAATACCAAGGCTAGCCAAGGGCGAATCGGAAATGTTGCGGTAGATTTTTCCATAACTTTTATTTTGTGGTGCTGGTTTTGGCTTGTCCACCTACCATCGGGCAAGCAGCTGGATCGAAATGAATGGGCTGGCTTTTTGGTGGCTTAAAGATAATTAGGGCTGTTTGCTCCTAAGCTATCGCCCCACATAATTGTGCGGCGTCAACCCCTTCAGTTCCTCCTTCACTTCCTCACTCACGTCCAGCGTATCTATAAACTGGTGTAAATCCTCGCGGGTGATGCCGCCGCGTCCCCGGGTGAGGGCTTTGAGGGCCTCGTACGGTTCCGGGTAGCCTTCGCGGCGCAGAATAACCTGGATGCCTTCGGCGATTACCATCTGGTTGTCTTCCAGATCATCGTAGAGTTTGCCTTCGTTCAGCAGGAGTTTGCCCAGGCCTTTTTCGATGGATTGCAGCGCGATCAGGGTGTGGCCCAGTGGTACGCCGAGGTTGCGCAGCACCGTGGAATCGGTCAGGTCGCGTTGCAGGCGGCTGACGGGCAGTTTTTCGGCCAAGTGCTGGAACAGGGCATTGGCCAGGCCCAAGTTGCCTTCGGCATTTTCAAAATCAATGGGATTCACCTTATGTGGCATGGCCGACGAACCCACCTCTCCGGCGATGGTTTGCTGGCGGAAATATTCCATTGAAATATAGGTCCAGGCATCGCGGCAAAAATCTATCAGGATGGTGTTGATGCGGCTCAGGGCGTGGCATTGGGCGGCCAGACAGTCGTAATGCTCGATCTGGGTGGTCTGCTGCGAGCGTTCCAGACCGAGGAATTCCCGCACGAAATCATTGGCGAACTGGTGCCAGTCGTAGTCGGGATAAGCGGCAAAATGGGCATTCAGATTGCCGGTGGCCCCGCCGAACTTGGCGCGGTGCGGTATTTCCTGTAGCAGTTCGGTCTGGACGTGCAGCCGCTCCACGAAGACGGCAAATTCTTTACCGAGCAAGGTCGGCGAGGCGGGTTGGCCGTGGGTGCGGGCCAGCATGGGTACGTGCGACCAATCCTGTGCGTGTTGTTCGAGTTGGCTGCGTACCCGTTCCAGTTGGGGCAGGTAAACGCGCTCGAGGGCGTGTTTGAAAAGCAGCGGCGTGGCCGTGTTATTAATATCCTGCGAAGTGAGGCCAAAATGGACAAATTCGCGCCATTCGCTCAGTCCCAGCGCATCGAAACGTTCTTTGAGGAAGTATTCCACGGCCTTCACGTCGTGGTTGGTAGTGCGTTCCAGGGCTTTGACCCGTTCGGCATCGGCGAGGCCGAAACCCTCGAAAATAGCGTTCAGGTCGTCAATTTTATCTTCTTCAAAACTGGCCAACTGCGGCAAACCGTATTGACATAAAGCAATAAAGTACTGAATTTCGACAAAAACGCGATAGCGAATGAGGGCATATTCGCTGCAATACTCCGCCAGCGCTTTGGTTTTGTTGGCATAACGCCCGTCAATAGGGGAAATAGCAAGTAGCATGGCAGCGTGGGTAAAATAAGTTGCGGAATACAGAATACGGAATGCGGAACATTAGATTGCTCCGGCAAGTATAGCGGGACTTATCGGCCTATGCCAAGGGTAAGGGCCATGTTTTTTAAAAAAGAGAAAGTATGGAACGTGGAAAAAATAAGATAGCAGGAACAATCTTACTTGAGTTGTCATTCCGACGTAAGGAGGAATCTGCTAAAGTGTTGATTACCAATGCTACACGGCCAGATTTCTCCTGCCATCGAAATGACATCCGATGTAGGAAAATGGGAACTTATTTCTCACTCATTCCTATGCTGTTTTATACCCGGCCCGGGGTAAGCACCCCGGCGATGGATTTGCAAATACCGTCGAAGGTATTGGGCTTGGTGATGAAGCAGGCGGCCCCAAGACTTTTGGCTTCGTCTATGTCGGTCTGTTGCCTGGAAGTGGTATAGATGATGACTGGAATATGGTCCAGACTCCGCGTTTTTTTGATCTCGGAAAGGCACTCCTGCCCCGTCAGGCGCGGCATATTCAGATCCAGAAAAATAAAATCGGGCAGGGGGCTGCCTTGTGCCCGCAACAAGCCCAGGGCTTCCAAACCGTCTTGTGCGGCAATACATTCTACCGATTCATCCACTATATGCAAAGCCTCGCAAAACATGCTTCGGTCGTCGGCATCATCGTCAATGATAAGTACGGTTTTGATCTTTTCAGCAGGATAGGCCATAACAGTGGATCGGAAGTTGGTGGTTGGCAAAATCGCAAACGATGCAGTTTTTTGATTACCTGCTGGAAGCAACCTGGGATATTTTGACCGACAAATGTACGAAACGAACTATCATCCCACCGCAACGAGCGGAATATTGCTAAAAGATAACAATTACTTATTTACTACCCTCCTGATTCCAGCCTCTGGACAACACATAGGTGATAGATTTGCAAATTTCGTCGAAGTGAAAAGGCTTGGTAATGAAGTAAGTAGCACCCAATTTTTTCGTGTCTTCCACATCCTGCGGATGCTTGGAAGTCGTGTAAATAATCACCGGAATATCCCGTAAGTGATCGGTTTGCCGGATGGCGGCCAGGCATTGTTTGCCATCCATACGGGGCATATTAAGGTCCAGAAAAATAAAATCCGGTAAATACTCCTGCTCCGTGCGCAATATTTGCAGGGCTGCAATTCCATCTTCGGCAACTAAGCATGCCACGCTACGATCTACCAATTCCAATGCTTCGCGAAACATTTCCCGATCATCATCGTCATCATCAATAATAAGGATGGTTTTCGTTTTTTCGGAAGACATATATGCATCTTATTTGGAGACTGTAATAAGTTAGCCTTACGGATGGTACACGATGTACCTTTTCAGTAAAGCATTAGAGACTTTTAGCAAACAAATGTAGGCAATGAAAACAACATGAATCCAGAAAAGATAAAAATAAAACGGACTGCCGATTTCTTGTATTTTTATCACTAATGTTTTAGCGGGCTAAGGTACTATGCTGAAGGGGTGGAGGCTTGTCTGGCCTGATTATTACTGGGTTATATAAAAAGTGCAATGTTGATTAAAATGCCCGGTGATCGTTTGGAATAGCTTTTATTTGCTACCTAAAATACCTGACGCGGAGAAAGTTGGGGGTATTATTCCCTAAAGTGTGCTTACGCAAATAAATAACTATGAAACGAGTATCTGCCATTTCAGAGGGTAAAGAAGGACCGAAAAAAAAGCCGGTGCCCATCGTGGCCATCGGTGCTTCGGCGGGCGGGCTGGAAGCCATGACCCAATTGCTAAAGCATCTGTCGCCCACTACGGGACTGGCCTTTGTATATATTCAGCACCTCGACCCCGACCACGCCAGTATGCTCTCCAGCATTTTGGCGCGCCATACGGCCATGCCAGTGCAGGAAGCAGCGCACATGATGAAAGTGGAACCCAACCACGTCTATGTCATCCCGCCCAACAAAAGCATGGAGAGCATTGATGGCGTACTCACCCTCGACCCGCGCCAGGCGAGGCCCATTATACCCATGCCAGTGGATCAATTCTTTGTCTCGCTCTCCGAGCGCCAGAAAGAGGGCAGCATCGCGGTGTTGCTATCCGGTACGGGCAGCGACGGCACCCTCGGGCTGAAAGCCATCAAGGGAGCAGGCGGCATTACGCTGGCCCAGGACGAATCGGCGAAATTCCAGGGGATGCCCCAATCGGCCATCAACCAGGAAGTGGTAGACATTGTACTCCCGCCCGCAGAGATCGCTACCGAACTGGAACGCCTGGGCAAGCAAGTGCCAGCAATTCAGCAAATTATCCTGGAAGAAGGCCCGGAAGAGGAAATCCTCGACGATAACCTGGACCTCAAAAGCATTTTGCAACTGCTGAAGAACTCCAGCGGTGTGGATTTCAGCCATTACAAAATGAACACCATTAAGCGGCGCATCACCCGGCGGATGCTGCTGCATAAAGTGGACACTCTGGCACAATACCTGGTTTACCTCCGGCAACACACCGCCGAGGCAGGTCTGCTGTACAACGACCTGCTCATCAACGTCACCAGCTTCTTCCGCGACCCGGATACCCTGGACTACCTGAAAAAGACGCTGCTGCCAGCCATACTCAAGGACAAATCGCCCAACGATACCCTCCGCATCTGGGTGCCGGGCTGCTCCACGGGCGAAGAGGCTTTTACCCTGGCCATCCTGCTCACCGAAATATTGGGGCCAAAAGCCAGCCAAACGGCCATCCAGATCTTCGCCACCGATTTGAGCGATATTGTCATCGGTAAGGCACGGCAGGGGCTATACAGCGCGGGCGAGCTCGGCAACGTCAGCTCACAGCGTCTGCAACGCTTTTTCACCAAGGTAGACGGCAAGTACCGCATCGCCAAAGCCATCCGCGACCGTTGCGTGTTCGCGCCGCATAATATTTTCAAAGATCCGCCTTTCCCCCGGCTCGACCTCATCAGCTGCTGCAACCTGTTCATTTACCTCAACCCGGTACTGCAAAAGAAGATCATCGCTACCTTTCACTACGCCCTGTTACCCAATGGGCATTTAATTCTCGGCAAATCGGAGACCATCGGCACCTCCACCCAGCTCTTCACGCAGCTGGATCGGAAGTACAAAGTGTATGCCCGCAAAAACGTGATAGCCAGCTGGGCGAACATGGAAATGAACCGCCGCCTACCGGAAATAGAGCGAACGGTCGCTACCCTGCCCCGGACAGCAGCCCCAAAAAGTGTTAACCAGATTGATACCCTCGAAACGACGGTGGACCAAATGCTGCTTCGGCACTACGTACCGCCTACCGTAGTCGTCAACCTGGACATGGATATTCTCCAGTTTCGGGGAGCCACGGGACTGTATCTGGAACCAGCCTCCGGCAAGGCTACGCTGAACCTGCTGAAAATGGCCCGCCCCGAACTGGTGTTCGAGCTGCGCAACGCCATTCACAAATCCGGCAAATCCGGGGAGTCCGTCAAAAAAACCGGGCTGCCGATAATAGTCAAGGACAAACATTACGTGGTGAGCATCGAGATCGTGCCACTCAAAAGTGAGGGAGAAGACCGGATTTTTTTGGTACTCTTCACCGAAAGTCTGCCCTTGCCACTCCCCGAAACCCAAACTACCAGGACCAAAGAAAAGCAGATCAAGCAACTGGATATCGAGCTGGCTGCCCTGCGCGAGGATATGCGCTCCATCACCGAGGAGCAGGAAGCCAGCAACGAAGAGCTGCAAGCGGCTAATGAAGAGATCGTGGCCAGCAATGAGGAGCTGCAGAGCCTGAACGAAGAACTGGAGACCGGCAAAGAGGAAATGGAAGCCACCAACGAAGAACTGATGGCCACCAACCAGGAGTTGCAGGTGCGCAATCTGCAACTCTCCGAAGCCGAGGAATTCTCCGGGGCCGTATTCGACACTATCCGCGAGTCGTTTCTGGTGCTGGATCAGGACTTGCGTATCCGGTCGGCCAACAAGACCTTTTACCAAACCTTTCAAGTCAACGAAAAAGAGACCGAGGGGCGTTCCATCTATGCTTTGGGCAACCGGCAGTGGGACATTCCCCGGCTGCGTACTTTACTGGAAGAAATTCTGGTGGACAACGATCATTTCTACGGATTCGAAGTAGTGCATAATTTTCCAGGCATTGGTGAAAAGATCATGCTGCTCAATGCCCACAAGCTCGTACAACGGATGAACCAGCAGGAAATGCTGGTACTGGCCATCGAAGACGTAACCGGCCAACGGCGGGCGCAACAGCGGGCGGCCTTCCAGGACATGGCCGACAATGCGCCGGTGATGATCTGGGTATCCGGTTTGGATAAACAATGTACTTTTTTCAACAACACCTGGCTGGAATTCACGGGCCGCACGCTGGAGCAGGAACTGGGTAATGGTTGGGCGGAAGGCGTTCATCCCGACGATCTGGAGCGTTGCCTTGCCTTTTATACGACCCACTTTGATGCCCATCAAAAATTTCAGATGGAGTACCGGCTACGTCGCTACGACGGCGAATACCGCTGGCTGACCGATGTCGGCAAGCCGTCCTTCTCCACTTTGGGTGAGTTCACCGGCTTCATCGGCTCCTGCACCGACATCCACGCGCAGAAGATGCTGAACGAGGAACTGGATGCGCGGGTGAAAGAGCGCACCGAGGAGCTGGTGGAGGTGAACGGGCAACTCAAGCGTTCCAACGAGGAGTTGCAGCAGTTTGCCTACGTGGCCAGCCACGACCTGCAGGAGCCGTTGCGCAAGATCACCACGTTTGCTAATATTTTGCAGCAGCGTTTCCGCACCGTCTTGCCGGAGGACGGCCTCGAGAATTTGAACCGCATGACCGCCGCTTCCAAACGGATGAGCCTGCTCATCGACGATCTGCTCCACTTCGCCCGCACCACGCGTAAAGAAGAAGAATTCGTTGGCACTGATTTGAATGAGATATATGCCCACGTCTTCCCTGATTTCGACCTGAAAATCAGTGATAGTCAGGCACAAATAACCGTCGGCGAATTGCCGGTCATTGATGCTATTCCATTGCAAATGACCCAATTGCTCCGCAATCTGCTCAGCAATGCGCTCAAGTTCTCCGCCGAACGCACGCCGCCCGTTATCACCATTACCTCCCGGCAGTTGGAAGAGGAAGCCGTGTTTAAGCACATCGGACGACATGCTTCCGGTGTGTACTACGAGCTGATATTTACGGACAATGGTATTGGCTTCGACCCCCAATACGCCGAGCAAATATTTATTATTTTCAAACGGCTGCACGATAAGCAGTCATATTCCGGTACGGGAATTGGTCTGGCACTTTGCCGCCGCATCGTGGTCAATCATGGCGGCGATATTTTTGCGGTAAGTGAAGAGGGAAAAGGCGCCTCTTTCCATGTTATTTTACCGGCGGTGCATCATCCGATACTGGATTAAGGAATGAGCGAGAAATGAGTAACCATTTTCCCACCTCTGGATGTCATTCCGACGGCAGGAGGAATCTGGTGGCGGGACATTGATAATCAACCCCTTAGCAGATTCCTCCTGCCGTCGGAATGACGACTCAGGTAAGGTTATTTCTAACATCTTATCTTTTACACTTTCCTAAACGGCCTTTGCCGCTTCCTCTACTGGCAGCGGTGTGGCGTAGGAACAGGTGAAAAATAATTGGTGAAGTTTTCCGTCGTCTTGGTTGTCATGTCGCAACGGAGTGCAGACATCCACACAAGCCAGGTCATCCGGAATTTCCTAGTGAAGGCATTTCTAATCACCTGGCTTGTGTGGATGTCTCCGTTTCTCTACGACATGACAACTCAACGCGAAGACGCAGGTACTAACTAATTTTTCACACGTTCCTCAAGCAACAATTTAGACAGCATTTAAAAAGTGTTTTTTGACAAAAAACGGACGGGTTGTGCGTTTACCTTTGTGCCCTCCTTTCTGGGGCAGAGATTATCTGTACATCTGTTCAACTTTTTTGGAAAATGAAAATATTACGCCTACTCGTTCCAGTCATGTTCGTCATGCTGGCTTTTGCTTGCAAAAATGATCCCAAAACCACGGCCAACTCTACTCCATCTACTAACCTGACCGAGACCCCCATGCCCCAGAAAGTGGTCTATATCTGCCCGATGGATTGTGAGCAAGGGAAGACATACGACCAGCCGGGCCAGTGCCCCGTCTGCAAAATGGACCTGGAGCCTGCCACTTCCGAACAGCTGCGCCACGCCGTCACCGAAATAGCCACCGCCGCCGAAACCTCCAGCCTGCCCACGACTGATCCGAACAAAACGCTGGAAGAAGAAGTCAATGCCCTGCACGATGAGGTGATGAAGGAATCGTCGGAGATGGAACGCGTGGGCCGCCAGATCAAGGAAGAGTTTAAAACGGTGCAAGGCGAAGAAAAACGCAAGGCCTATATCAAGGCCATTGCAGAAATCAGCCGGGCCGGATTCGATATGATGGCCTGGATGCGCGACTATCATGCGCCCACCGACCTGCCGCCCGCCGAAGCGAACAGATATTTGAGAGAGCAAAAAGCGAGTATGATTAAAATTCAGGCTGCGGTGAAGAAAGCCCTGGAAGACGGAAAGAAATTGCCGAAATAAAGGCGACCCCCTCCTGCTCCAGCCCCCTCCGTCTCCCCCTTAATGGGCAGGGTAAGGGTATATTGAGCAGGACCTGGCGTCTGTGCTTTTTGATAAAAGCGGGATGTTGCGGTGTTGCTTTTGCCAATTGCTCTTTGCTCTTTTGTCTCATTTTTACTTTCCTACCCTCTCATGCGCAATGCTCTGTCTATTGGATTGATTATCAGCACCTTATTAGCGTGTGGCGGCTCTGCTGACCGCCATACTTTGCCTATTTTGGGCGAGCGCGATCTGAGCCCTTCCGGCGATACGATCTACCGTTCCATACCGGATTTTCGGTTGGTGGATCAGGATAGCCAGGTGGTCAATAATGCCACTTTTGCGGGCAAAATCTACGTGGCGGATTTCTTCTTCATTCATTGCCCGACTATCTGCCCGAAGGTGAAAAAGAACGGTCTGCGCATTTATGAAAAATACAAAAATGACGACCGGGTGCTGATGCTGTCGCACTCTATTGATACGTATAATGATACGGTGGCGGCCCTGAAAAATCATGCGCAAAAACTGGGCATCGAAGCCCGCAAATGGCATCTCGTCACCGGCGACCACGATGCGATTTATGGCATTGCCGACGACTATTTCAGCGTAGCCACCGAAGACCCCGAATCGCCGGGCGGCTTCGATCATTCGGGGCGCATGATTCTGGTGGACAAAGACCGGCACGTCCGGGCCTTCTGCGATGGCACCAAGGCCGAGGAGGTAGATCGGTTCATGCACCAGATAGACGATCTGTTGGCGGAGCAGTTTAAGTAGTACTTGGTTATTAGGAAATTGAATTTTTTGAGTATTTGAAGATTCGAGTATTCGATCAATTACCTGATTATCAAGCGCTTTGATCGAATACTCAAATACTCGCATCCTCAAGAAATTAATAACACAGATTACCAATACACCAATAACCATCAACTACTTGACTAGAATTGACAGCCCTCACTTTTTTGCTCCCCGTCCGTAGCGTTTTGCTGCTCACCAGCATCTTGTTTATTTTCATTTCCTGCGAACGCAGTCCCTATCAGGATGGTGCACGGGTCTATAAGAACTATTGCGCCAATTGCCACATGGATGCAGGGGAAGGCCTGGGGGCACTTATTCCGCCGCTGGCCGGGGCGGACTATCTGGTGAAAAACCACGATCAGTTGCCCTGCCTGGTGCGCTATGGCCTGCGGGACACCATTATAGTGAATGGCAAAATCTATGCGGAAGAAATGCCGCCCGCCGAGCAACTTTCCGACATAGATATCACCAATGTGCTGAACTACGTGAACACGCACATGGGTAATCAAAACCCGATTTTTACCTTGGAACAAGTACGCAAGGCTTTGGATAAATGTAAATCCCCCTCCAACCCCGCTATAAAGGGAGAGGGTCCACCCAACGGAAGCAAGTAATTGTCCTTTCGCTATTATTACTTTGCTCTATTTTCCGTTACTTCGTAAAATTGTCCTTTGCTTTAATAAACTTGCCAATTGCCTCGCACGGTCATATTCTTGCTTTTTGTTTCCAACCTCCTTAAAATTCGTTTTCTTCGCCCGCCGATTCTGATTTCAGACAAATATTGACATGAAAAAACTTCTCCTTCTGTGGGCCGTACTGGCCGTGGCCGCCCAAACGACTGCGCAACATTTATCTTATGACGATTTTCTTTGCGATAGTTTAGTCCAACTGGGTGTCGCGCCGACTTGCCCGACGGATACTTTTACCAATGTGGGCGCCACCAACTCGAACATCGGTTTTGACAATGCGCCCTCCTGTTTCAACGGGGGCATTGCGACCCGCGACGTATGGTTTTCCTTCGTCTGTTCCGATACGCTGCTCGACTACCGCATTACCCTGACGGGCGTGGGAGCCAACCAGATCACCAATCCACAGTTTGCAGTCTATCGTGGCGACTGTGCTTTCGATGGTTTTGCCGAGCTGCTCTGTGCCGTGGCCGACGTGGGTGACAATAGTTTATTCCTTGATTTACAGGGACTTACCCCAGGCCTCACTTATTTTATTCGCGTATCCGATTACTCCATCACGGCTACGCCAAACTGGGGTGATTTCACGCTTTGCGTGGACAAAATACCGCCCATTGTGACCATTGACCAGGGCAGTTCCACGCTGTGTTCCGGTACGCTGTACGACTCTGGTGGCCCGGACAATGACTATGGCCCCGACGAAGATCATAGTTTTGTGATCTGTCCCAGCCAGCCTTCGGCCTGCATCACTTTTACACTGGACTATTATAATATCGAAGCGGGTGCTGCGGACGTGCTTACTTTTTATGATGGCAGCACCGCCACTGGCCAACCCATCGGCGCAGTGGGCGACCTCAATGGTGATGGTAATAATAACTGGGGCGGCGTTTGTTATGCCGTGCAGGCCGCCAGTGGTTGCCTGACCGTGCAGTTTCAGTCGGACAACAGTTTAGAATTTGAGGGTTGGCAGGGCCATTGGCAGTGCAGTACCGATCCTTGCCCAGCGGACAATGACATTACGCTAAATCCTGATATTAATCAGGACAGTATTGCCGATTTTGTAAGGACGCCGTTTACGACCGTGAATGTGACGGACATAAAATGCCCGAACGGCGGTTATGCCACTTTTAGTTATCCTTCGGAAAGCAATGATTTGCAGATGGGCAAAGGTCTGTTGCTCACCTCCGGTCTGGCGGCGGCGGCCATTGGACCCAGCAGCGATTTCGCCGGCAATTTATTGGGCGAGCCTGGTGATGCTGACCTGGATACGCTCTCGCAACAATCGCAGGGGGTCAATTTTTCGGCTTCCGAGGATGCCTGCGTGGTGGAAGTGGATGTGTTTGCTGCCACCGACGAGCTGAGTTTTGAATACGTATTCGGTTCGGAAGAGTACCCGGATTTTGTCAATACCGATTTCAACGACATCTTTGCATTTCTTATTTCTGGCCCCGGCATTACGGGCGATCCGGGTTTGAATGGAGCGAAAAACATTGCTACTTTGCCGGGCACCACCATACCCGTGGAGATCAACAGCGTGAATTTTGAGGAAAACTGGCAGTACTACCGCGACTACTCACTGGGCCAGGAGTTGGTGTATGATGGCCTTACTTCTGATTCTCTCGGTGTCAAAAAAAGCCTGACCGCCCGCTCCAAAGTGACGCCCTGCAACACCTACCACCTGAAATTCGCGGTGGCCGACCGGGGCGACGACAATTACGATTCCGGGGTATTTATTTCCAAAATCCAGGGCGGCGGCCCCTCGCTATCCGTCAGTTTTTCCAGCGGCATCAATTATCTGATTGAAAGCTGCACGGGCGCACAAGACGTTCTGGTCGTAAAACTGACCGAAGCCAAAACAGTAGCGACTACTTACGCCATTGCCATCAGCGGCACGGCTACGCTGGGTGTGGACTACCAGTTGAATATTCCCAGTGCCATCACTTTCCAGCCGGGTCAGACCGAACTTTCGTTCCCGATCACCCCGATTGGCGACAATATTAATGAAGGTTCGGAAACCATCATCATCGCCATTTCCAGCAATTTCGGCTGCGGTACGGTCACTTTTTCTACACTGACCGTGAATTTGAATGATAATGTCGAAGTGCAGGTCAGCGGTGGTGATACGCTGCTCGTGTGCGAGGGAGGCACCCTGCAACTCCGTGCACTGGGTGCCCAATCGTACTTCTGGACGCCTCCCGGTGCGGTGAGCAATCCGTTTATCGCGAATCCCACCATCACGCCTACGCAAGACATCTGGCTGGAACTGACCGGCACGGTCGGCACCTGCGTGGATAAGGATTCTGTTTACATTAAAATTATCAGCCCGGTCATTGATGCTACCGTAGCGGGCTCTCCCAATATTTGCCTGGGCGGAAGTGTACAATTGCAGAGTACCAATAATGTGAATAATGCCGGGCTGCTGTGGACGCCCGCTACCGGATTAAGCGACAAATTCGATCCCAATCCCATCGCTTCGCCCAGTGAAACGACCACTTATCAGGTGAAAGTAACGATCGCTGGTTGCACGGTGACCGATGAAGTGACCGTCACAGTGGATACGCTGTTTTTCCCAACCTTGATCTCCGACACCACGGTCTGCCAAAACTACCCGGTACAATTGGGCGAAGTACTGAACAGCACCACCCAATACGCCTGGACGCCCACCGAAGGGTTGGACGATCCGACCAGCAGCAGCCCGATTGCTCTGCCCGCTCAAACCACCACTTACACCCTCACCGCCACCAGCCCCACGGGTGCCTGCAGCCAGACGGGCAGCGTGACGATAACCGTCGTTCCGGCCAACGTGGACATTGTCGGCGACGACTATCGGGAAATATGCCTGGGTGATACCGTAACACTGGATGCCCAAACCCAGCCAGCGGGTGCCATCAACTGGACGCCGACTTTCTACGTGAGCAGCCCGACCGGAGCGAGCGTGACCACCTCGCCCGATGAGTCCGTGACCATATTCGCTACGACGACGCTTAATAATTGTCTGGTGCGCGATTCGGTGCGGATCCGCGTGGATTCGCTGCCCACCAGCACCATTTTTCTCGATCCTGAAAAGCCAATTTACTGCCCCGGCGATACGATTTATTTACTGTCAAAAGTGTACGAACCCGCTGATTTCCCGGATATTATGCCGGAATGGATTTCCGGCGGCGGCGATGTGACGCCTTTGGATTTGTGGAACCTGGTTATTTACGCCACTACGACCAAAGTATTTACCCGTAAAATTGAAAATCGCGGCTGCTCCACTCAAGACTCCATTACGGTCAATGTCGGTGTCATCCCCACGATCATGATCACCGCCAACCCACCTACAGTCTGTCCCGGTCAGCCCACCCAATTGACGGCTACCGTGGACCCCAACCAAACGCTGAAATGGCAGGAGAGCCCTACCCTCTCGTGTACCGATTGTCCAAATCCGGTTGCCACCCCGCTCGCCACGACCACCTACCAGGTGAGTACGCCCGATGCGGACTGTCCCGGCGGACAGAGTATTACGGTGGAAGTGCAACCCATCCCGACGTTGATTTTGCCGACCAGTCCGAGCGTATGCCCCGGCGGCAGCATCCTGCTGAATAGCGGCCCGGCAGAACCCGGCACCACCTACACCTGGACTTCCGTACCGGCAGGCTTTTCTTCTTCTTCGGCTAATCCGACGGTAATACCTTCGACTACAACGACTTATAAAGTAGTGGCACAAGGGCCGCAATGCAGTGCTACCCAGGAAGTAGAGGTGATAGTGGCCAATGCCACGCTGGAAGCCGGCCCGAATCAGAGCATCTGCCTGGGCCAGACCGCAACGCTGACCGCCACCACAACGGGTACTTTTGGTACCCTGACCTGGCAGCCCGGCGGCCAGACGGGCCCCAGTGTGCAGGTGACGCCCGCACAGGCTGGCACGACGACTTATGTGGTGCAGCTCGCTTACGGCCCCAACTGCCTGCTCAGCGATTCGCTGCAAGTGGCGGTGGCTCCGGCAGTGACGGTTTCCGATATCATGGGCACACCGCCCTCGTCCGAATCGCTTTGTCTGGGTACGCCTGTTTCGCTGAAAGTGACCAAGACGCCCCCGACGGCAACCCTGACCTGGACGCAAAACGGGCAAGCAATCCCGAACGCCACGGGCGACTCCATCCAGGTGATTTCCAGTAGCGAAAGTGCTACTTTTCAGGTGACAGCGACGCTGGGAAACTGCACCGATATATCCGACACGCTGACTTATAATTTCATGCGCTGCTTTGATATGCCGAACGCGTTCACGCCCAATGGTGATGATGTGAACAGCACGTTTGGGCCGGTATTTTATGGTGGAAATGCCGAGGTGGTGTCGTTCCTGATCTACAATCGCTGGGGCCAGAAGGTATTTGAGGGGAGCGGAGACCGGATCAACTGGGATGGCCGGACGGATGGTAAAGAAGCCCCCAGTGACGTGTATGCCTATGTGATCCAGGTACGCTACGCCGATGGACAGACGGAAACCGTGGAAGGCGGAGTGACGCTGCTGCGGTAGTAAATTTCGATTGATGATATAAGATTGATGAATGTTGATTTTTGATGTAAAGGAACACGCCGGGGGCCATCAAAAATCAACATTCCTCCATCTGCATTCCTCCATCAAAAAATGTTGTACTTTCTCTACCACTGAAAATCAACAAGTTGCCATACAGCAAGTTTAATAAACAATGACCTCGGCCCGCCAAATCCCCCCATTTCTGAGCACTGCGTATGGCTGGCTGGTGCTGCTATTATTTGGCACAGCACTACTTATCAGAATCTGGCATCTGGGCGAACAGACGCTTTGGCTGGATGAAACGGTACATCTGATACAAGCCAAAAACTTCCTGCTGAATGGACAGTTAATAACCGGAAATGATAATAATGGTCTGTTGTTTACAGTGTTGCTGGTGCCGGTCTCTAAATTGTTTGGCCTAAGCATAGAAGGCGCACGGGGCATCAGTGTGGTGTTTGGCATTGGTAGTGTCGCCCTGATTTATCTGATTGCGAGGCGCTTATTTTCAGCTCCGGTGGCGGTGATGGCACTTACGCTGGCCACTTTCTCGCCTTACCTCGTATTTTGGTCAAAAATGGCCAGAAACTATTCCATTTTCTTGTTTTTTGTGCTGCTGGCCACTTTTCAAATCATACATTTGGTAAATATTGACCGGGAAGAGAAAAAGGGAATTTCTCTGACCAAAGGGCTGCCATTAGTATGCACACTAATGGCCGGTTTTTTCGCTCATTATTTAATGCTGCTCTTCATTGGCACTGTGTTTATCTGGTTGATTCTATTGAATAAAACCCGGATTGCAGCCTTGATAAAAAACAATATTAAAGCAGTCGTAATAGCCGCTGTTCTAGTAATCGCCGCTTTTTGGTTGCTCAGCGGAAATAAAGAACTCCTGGCCTGGGCGACTCCCGATTGGCAACATTTGACAAAACTATATCAAGATGCGCCGTGGTATAGTTTATCCGCTTATAGTAATGTCTTGCTTTATGATTGGCCGTACGCATTTATTTTCGTGGGTGTAGCATTGGTTTTTCTATTCCTGCACAAGAAATTTAGCCTGCTGTACTTTTTTATTTGTTGCCTTTTCCTGCCTTTTTTACTATTATCATTTGTTTTTCGCGAACCGACTGCGGCCCGTTATCTGATCTTTATTTATCCGTTTTTTCTGATGCTCGCTGCTTACGGCTTATATGAAATCGGAACACTAATACAACAGCGAGTCAGGCGATTTTTTACTGTTCCCAGGGCATCTATTGCATTGGTTGTATCAGTGCTTTTACTACTACCAATGTTTCCTTTCAAAAACCTGCCCTCCGTTTTTAAATTTTCTTTCTCCGCAACTAACAAACCGGACAGCCGCATTATTGAATGTGTGTTTTCCGATTGGAAATACACTTGTGCAGCCCTGAAAAACCGCCTGCAACCAACGGATGCCATATTGGCTACGCTGCCGCAAATTGCTTCCGTATATCTGGACAGAAATGATGTGGGCGCATTCAGGCAGTTGCACCTCGATATGCAGCAGAAAAAATATGTCCCCAATGCACCGGATGCAGCCAGGAAAAGCAGTGCCCAAACCACGCAGGATTTAGTGCGCACGGTGCGAAACAATGATCGGGGCTGGTTGCTGGCCGATTTTTATCTGGAAGGTGTGATGACCGATCCGGCAGCCCGCAATTTTGTTTTTCAGCATCTTCACTTTTACCCCGCAGCATCGGTGGATGGAAGCATACTGCTCTTTGGCTGGAACAAAGCCAGTGCCGAGCCCTCGAATCAAAACATGATTATGCAAATTGGTCGCAGCGACCAGGCATTTTCGCGCGATCTGACCTTCCAGGTGCCTGCGGAGGTACTGCAAAAACCTTTTATCCAAATGCGTTATCGGACCAAATTCGTCGAGGCACCGGGAGAAGCTGCGCTGGAAATGAACGGCTTCCAATTCCCGCTGGCTATATCAAACCAAAATACTGATTTTCAACTGCTTACTGTTCCAGTTACGGCCCTTCGTCGCGGACAAAATGTTTTTCGTTTTTCATACATCGCGCACCCGGCGCAGGAACAATTCCAGGGTTATGTGCTGTATTACCTGGAATTTTTACCGTAGGCATTTTTCTAACAGAAACGGATTTAAGGCCCGACAAAACCGATTCAAGCTTTTGGAGGGGCGATTATTTTGTCTTTTAAACCACTAACATGCGTTACATCCTTTGCACAGTATTACTAGTAGTTTTATTTGGCGCAGGCCTGAATGCCCAAAGCAAAGTACATACGGAAGATTTAGTACGCTTCTATCAAGCTTTTGATAGTGTACAAACGACCCAGGATACTTTGAAACAATTAGAGTTTATCCAGAAATTGTATGTTGACCAGGGAAGTGAGGGTTTAAAAGAGTTTATGGTCAGCAGAGGCGGCAACGCGGTAGAGTGGAGAAAATTGATGGCGGTGGACAAGCAGAAATTGATCACCATACGCCCTTTTGCACTGTCTGTACTGGACCAGAAACCGAAGATAGAAAAAAAACTGCGGCACTATAAAAAACTATATCCTGACTTCCAGAATGGAGAAATATATTTTTGTATTGGTATTAATAATTCGGGGGGCACCATAAAAGGGAATCACGTGCTGATTGGTACAGAAGTAGTGGCCAGTAACCGGAAAGACTGGGCCGTACCCATCGTATTGCACGAATTCACCCACACTCAACAGTGGGTGTACAAAAATCTGGACGCTATACAGGCTGGCCGTATAAAACTGGAAATCAAACAGGTTTTATCCATGTGTTTACTGGAAGGTATGTGCGATTTTGTGGGCGAACTGGTTTATGGACAAAGTTTGGCAGATTTTAATCCAGACAGTTATACGGCCTTTGGATTGGAGCGTGAAAAAATGATATGGGGCCAGTTGAAGGAAGAAATGTTTCTGGTCAATGACAATCAATTAGGCTGGCTGTATGGAGGCGGCAAAAAAATCGAAGGCCGCACCATAAGCGACCTGGGCTATTTTATGGGCCACCAAATTTGTAAAAGTTATTACAATAAAGCGAAAAATAAGAAGAAGGCATTGCATGAAATAATCAACCTGCAATTGACCACCGATGAGGTAGCGAAGAATTTTCTGGTCTTGTCAGGCTACCCTTCGGCGGAGGAAATACCGGAAATCGAGAAAAAATTCCGGGAAAGTCAACGCTAAAAAACGATTCGAGCGTTTGAGAGGCGATTATTCTGTTTTTCAAACCACGATAGTGGCACAAATTTATTAGTGCTTTTATGACAAGCAATTGATTATCAGATTGTCATAAAGTTATACTGATCGCTTTTGGCTGCTACTCAAACCAACACTATGCGTCATCTCCTCTTGTTCGCGGCATTGGTCGCGTTTTTACCTTCCACCATTTTTGCGCAGACTACTAACCCACAAGCGAGTGCCAGCCCCGCCCCGAAGGCTGCTATCGCCCAAAAAATCGTGACCGGCTCCGTGCTGCTGAATGAAAAAGCGGCTCCCGATTTCAAAGCCCTGCTGGCTACCTTAAAGACCGACTGGAAATTTCGCATTGACTCGGTGACGATCAACGCCAAAACGCTGGTTTTTACCACTGCGGGCACCACCGTCACGCTGGCTTATCTGGATTATGCAATTGCGCCCAACGAGATCAAAGCCGCCGCCAACTTGTCGTGGCTCTGGCGCACGGCCGCCCAGGAAGCAGGTCGGCACCAGGCACAGGTGGTTATTTCGGTCATTGGTTCTCCGTCGCGGGCCCTCGATTTGTATAAAACTTTCACCCGCATAGCCGGTGGCACCCTCGAAAATACCCGGTCGGTCGGGATTTATATGAACAACCAGTACTTGCTGCTGGCCAAAGGTTTTTACACCGCCGCTGCTCATAATATGTTGACCAACAACACCTTACCTGTTTATTGCTGGGTGCATTTCGGTACAGCGGAAACCAACGGCAAGAGCAGCGGCTACACGTTTGGCTTAAAAGAATTTGGTTTGTCAGAAATGGAAATCGTGCAGTCGGCCCGCCCCGCCTCCGAGGTCCACGCCGTCCTCTACGACGCCGCCGCTACCGTGATCGAATACAACACCAAGGTACGGGATGGCCAGACCCTCACCACCCGCGAAGAGCAGCAGTTGTCGGTAAAATTGTCGCCTTCGAGTGTATTGGAAGGCCAAACCACGGCGAAACTGGGATTTTAAGAAGGAAATGAAATCAAAGGGCAAAAGGCAATAAGCAAAGGGCACCGTTGGCCGCTTGGTTATTGCCTTTTGCTTTTTTGTTTATTGCCAATTTGCCTGTTGCCGTTTCAATTGACCACCGTTACCGTTCCCCACAGGTGCTTCACCTGGCCATCCAGGTATTCGATGACTGCGCGCCAGGGATACACGCCGGTTTGTACCGTCTTACCATTGGCGCGGCCATTCCAGCCTTTCAATGGATCATTGGGAGAAAAAGCGGTGCGTTCAAAAACCAGGTCTCCGGCGCGGCTGAATATTTGGAGCAGCCCGATGCGCAGTACGCCCTCCCCGGCAAAAAGGGTGAAATAAGCATCCTGATTACTACTGGGCTTGATAATATTGGGAAAATACAGGTTCGTTTCCTCCACATTCACCATCACCTGATCGCGGGCAATACAGCCAGCCTCGTTTTGAATTTCGATAGCAAACGTCGTGTTCTGTTGGATAGAGAGCGTCTGCACGAGATTGTCGGGGAATGGAAACAGATCGGGCGGCCGCCAGGTGATGCTTTGCAGCGGCACATTTGGCACCACTTCGGCCACCAGCGAAAAAAGGGCTCCCGACACCACCAGCGTATCGGTGGTCCGCAGCTTTACTTGCAGCAACTCCGGTTCGGTCACCAGCACCGCCCACTCTTTGGTGCAGCCGGTATTATCTTTTACCCGCAAATTGTATGCTCCTGCTGCCAGCCGGTCGAACGAGGGGCGTGTGCTGAACGACTGTCCATCGAGTGAAAAATAGTAGGGTGGCTCCCCGCCAAACACACTGTCTATATGCAGGATGCCGTTGCGCAGACCATTGCATTGTACCGGGTCAACGCTCCATTTTATGCTGTCCACGCAATCGGCGGCAGCTCTTTGGCAGATAAAACAGGTGAGTAAGCAAAGAAGGGAAATATGTGAGGCAGGGAACATAAAACACAGTGGGCGAGCAATTTAACCAGCGTTTTTGCAGGGATTAAATAAAAACAAAGCGGCAACACGTAGCTTCACTGGGACTGGAAGCATCCACAAACATAAAGTATGCCGGACTTTATGTCAACTTTGATTTTTACAAATTGCCTATTGCTCTTTGCCCTTTGCATCGGCCAGCATTTCGGCCACCAGGCGGTGAAACTGATGCACCCCTTGCTCCATAGTTGGCGAAAAGCGGCCATGCTGATAAAAGCGCGAGCGCGTCCCAATTTGCACCTGTTCCACCACTGCTTCATCCTCGCGTTCTACCAGGTCCACGTCGGCTCCCGCCCCGGCATGTAGTTTGGTTTCATCAAAAACGTAGGCCCGGAAACTCACTTTGGTCAGGTCGGGTTGCAGCGGACGGACTATATTGAGCGACAGGCCCCAGGGATAAAAATTGAACATCACATTGGGAAAAAGCCAGAAATAATACGCGGAAATAGCCTGGCCAAAATCCTCATGGCCGGGCGGCAACTCAAAAACCTGCTCCCCGCCCTTACTCACGCCCACCTGGCAATTGCCCCAGCGATATAGCTCCGTACGATAAGCATTCCAATCCAGGGAGGCCGCTAACCCTTTGTGGATGAATGGAATATGAAAACCTTCCAGATAATTGTCGCAGTAGAGTGCCCAATTGCAACGCACTAGGTAGTCGCGGGAACGGGCGGCATCGAAGCGAAATTGCTCGACAGGCAGAAAACCGATTTTCCGTTCCAGCGGTTCGATCCACTCCAAAAAAGGAATAGCGGGCGAAAGCGAGGTAAAAGCAAATTGTCGCCATTGTTGCACGGGAAGTGGGGTCAGATTATCATCGGCACAGGGAAAATTTTCCATGCCCGCCGTCTCCGGCATCGCCACAAACTGGCCGTCCAGCCCAAAACGCCGCCCGTGATAGCCACACACAATACCGCGTTCGAGGCGACCGGGATGCTCCACCAGGATTTTGCCGCGATGCGTACACACATTGGAGCAGCAGCGCAGTTGGTTATCCGCATCACGCAGCAGCAGCAGGGGCTCTTCCAGGAAATTGTCCATAAACCGAAACGGCAGCGCATCGTAAGGCCGCCGCACCAGGTCTTCGGCTCCGGTGATGATCTGCCAGGAACGGGCGAATAAGTCTTCGCGACACTGGCCAAACACCTCCGGCGCGTGGTAAAAGCGGCCCGGCAAAGTAGCGGCCCGGCGAATATCAGGTTCTATTGAAAAATGGTGGACGGGCATGAGTTAAATAAAGGCAAATTAGCAACTGTCAATCGTGACATCCCGGTTTTTTATTTGGAAAGATAAAATAACCAATGGACGATGATGGCAGAACCACCAAATAAAATAGCGAAATAACTTCCTAATTTGTTGAATTTTATACTTTTGTACACACTTCTGCCTCAGTGTCCATCAGTTGCAGGCTTTAAAATACGCTCTTCAATTGGTAGAAAGCACAATATGTATATGTTAAATTCACCCGATAAAAACAATAGCCTTTGAGAATATCGTTCTACGACACATTCTTTCTTTAATGCTTGCTAATTTTTAATCATGCGTCAATCGTTTACCTGCCTCGTTGTTGTTTTTCTTTTTGCCGCTCCCCTTTCCCCTCTTTTTACTGCCAATACTGGTCTGCCCCCATCCAGGCAGCCTGTTGGCTACGGCACTCCCCCTGCCCATTATCCCGATTATGTTGGTCAGAATCTGTATTTCCCGGCACACCGCCCAGGCGGTAGCCAGGTAGCGCAGACCCGTGCCTTCCCTATCCCATTCCATTTACCCGATCCGATTGCCTGATTTCTTGCCTGCACACAACTGTGTCGCTTTCTCTCTGCCTGCGCCTTTCGGGGATCAGGCTGGCAGACTGCCACGCATCTGATATTTATCCGGCGGGCCACCTGCACTGCCGGGAATAATCCTTACACACATCTTTCTTTTAACCATTTAATTTTTAATCATGCACCGATTGTTTACCGCCCTCGTTTTCATCCTGCCTTTTGCGGCCCTGGCCCAGCCCGCTTCCACCGCCAACGACTTCGTCCCCCCTTACGAAGGCGCGTTTGGTTATGGCACCAATCTGGGTTATTACCCGCCCTACTATTACGACAAAGAATTGGCCGCTCTGGCCCACGGTACGCCCGATGGCCGGGTGCCGGGTGTAGGCGTTACCACCATCCGCCCCGGCCTTTTCGATCATTTTCTGGACTATTGGGGTTTTGATATTCGTAAAGATGCCTTCCAATATTACCAGGATATTGGCTTGCGCAATGTCGCGGTGATCATCGGTTTCCCATCCGACCGCAACCGCGAGCAGGCGTATTACTGCCCCAACACGCGCAGCGAAATGTTCAAAAACTTGTACGAACCGATCTGGGACAATGGCGAAAACGGCACCCCAGTCAATGACAACAATCCTTACGCGCTGTATGTCTGGAAAATGGCCACTACTTACAAGGGTTTGATCAATATTTATGAAGTTTGGAACGAGCCCGACGTGGACACCGGCAATGGCTGGGCCCCCCGTGGCACCGCTGGCAACTGGTGGGAAAATGCCCCCGAACCCTGCGAAACCAAACTGAAATCCCCGCCATATTTCTATATCCGTACCCTGCGCATCAGTTATGAAGTCATCAAATCCGTGGACCCGAAAGCCTTCGTGGCCGTCGGTGGACTGGGCTGGCCGAGTTACCTCGATGTGATCTGCCGCTACACCGATGAGCCATTTGGCGGAGCCGTATCTGGTCAGTATCCGCTCAAAGGCGGTGCTTATTTCGATTGTATGAGTTTCCATTCCTATCCGCACCTGGACAATTCAATGCGTGAATGGGACAACAACATTTCCGGTTTCAGTTATAATCGCCACTCCGACGCAGCGGTGGACGGCATCTGGCGGCTGCGCGATAAGTTCGATGAAGTGCTAAAAAGTTACGGTTACGACAATGCGGAATATCCCGAAAAAATGTGGATTTGCACCGAATTCAACCTGCCACGGAAGCAATACGGCGAGTACCTCGGCTCCGACGAGTCTCAGGTCAATTTCCTGATCAAAGCCCTCGTAATGGCTCAAATGAAGGGAATATCTCAAATGCACACCTACGCCCTGGCCGATGAAAAGCCGGAACACGAAGCACAAAACGAGTTTTCGTACATGGGTTTGTTTAAAAATTTAAACAACGTGCTTCCATTCGCCGGGGAGCCCACCAGCGAGGCCTGGGCCTTAAAAACCACCCACGATCAATTGGCGGGCAAAAAATACAACCGCGTACAAACCGAGCGGATGCACCTGCCCGCCAATGTGCGTGGTGCGGCTTTCAAAGATACCCTGGGCCAATTTACCTACGTACTATGGGCGGTCACTTCGCAAGACCGAAGCGAAAGTGCGCAGGCTTATTATGCGTTTCCCAAGGAGTTTAATTTGAAATATGTGGACCTGAAACCCTGGCATTACAGCCAGAGTACAACGCATCGGATCAGCACCCCCGACCAGGTGGAACTGACCGGCAGCCCGGTTTTCATCACTTCCACGCAGATCACCAACGCCTATCCCCGACAGCCAAAACTGATTCCCAATCCCACCTCGGGCGGCTACGCGGTCTATTCTTTCTGGATGTTTGAGGAAGCCGCCGCTACTGTGGAAATATATGACGCACAGGGCCGTTTGGTGCAAACGATTTTAAAAAATGAAACCCTCATTGAAGGCCCGCACGAACAATTGTTAGACCTTAGCGGCTTGGGCAACGGGGCTTATTTTATCCGCCTCGCTACGCCCGAAAGCAATCTCACTATTGCCGTAGCAAAATACTAACCGCCTAGCATGCGTCTCCACATCCAGCAACTCGCCGCGCTCGCCGAACAGCCAGCGCGGCGCATTGTCGGCCTCATGTCCGGCACTTCGCTGGATGGGCTGGACGTGGCCCTTTGCCGCTGTATAGGCACAGGTACGCACACCCGCGTCGTCGTAGAACAGTTCGGGACGGTCCCCTACGACGACGCTTTTAAAGCCTCCATCCGGCGGGTTTTTGCCAAAAAAGAAGTGGACTTCCAATACCTGACGCTGCTGAATGTGGTGGTAGCCGAACGCCATGCCGCCATCGTGCTGGATTGCCTGCGGCAGTGGAATATCGCGCCGGAGGAAGTGGATTTGATCGCCAGCCACGGCCAGACGGTCTATCATGCGCCGCGTATTTTTCATGGCCTGGACTATCCCAATGCCACTTTGCAGATTGGCGACGGCGACCATCTGGCCCGGCGCACGGGTATTATTACCATCAGTGATTTTCGGCAAAAACACCTCGCTGCCGGGGGCGAAGGTGCTCCGCTGGCCCTGTACGGCGACTATTTCCTGTTTTCTCAACCCGGCGAAGATCGTTTTTTGCTGAATATCGGCGGCATCGCCAATTTCACTTTTCTGCCCGGCGACAGCGACCCGGCCAAAGCCTTCGCCACCGATACCGGGCCGGGCAACACCCTGCTCGATGCCTTTGCGTTGGCCCTTTTTGGCGTTCCCTACGATGCCGATGCGCTGCTGGCTTCGGCGGGCATGGTAGATCAGGGTCTGCTCGATCTGTTGCGCAGGGAGCCTTTTTTTGCTGCGCCTTTTCCAAAAACCTCCGGCCCGGAACTGTTCAGTGCGGCCTGGGTAGAGGCCGCCCTGCAAACCCTGCCGAAAGGCCATAACAATCCCTACAACCTGCTGGCAACGCTCACCAGACTGACCGCCGAAACCATCGCGGAGGCTTTGCTGCGGGTGCCTTTGACGGCGTTCTTTCCGACCCTCTACCTGAGTGGTGGCGGTGCTCATAATCCGCTCATTTGCAAGTATTTGGAAGAAAAATTACCTGGCTGGCGGATACAGGAAATGGCTGTATTGGGGATAAATGGGGATGCCAAGGAAGCGGTGCTGTTTGCCGTGCTGGCCAACGAAACCGTGGCCGGCGAAGTAGTGGAAAATCAAAGGTTGGGCGGTTTGCCTTTGGTCGGGATGGGAAAGATTTCACTCCCAGCTTGATGTACGTATGAAAACAATTACTCGAAAACTGCTCTACCCGGTAATTCTCGTTGGCATGGTATTGATTGCTGTGCTGACCATCATGGCGGGTGTTCGCCCAATCTACCTTTTGCTAGTCGCTCTAGGATTGTTCTTGTCTGCCCGGCTTGCCAATTATCAACTCCGGTATTTTTATCGCGGTCTGCAAGCTTTTCAGCAACGCGATTTGGCTGCCAGTGAAGCAAATTTCCGTATTTTTCTAGCCGATGCAGAACGTCGGCCTTGGATTAAAAAACTAATGTGGTTAAGTTGGGGAAGTTATACGGGCGATATAGAAGCAATGGGCTATAATAATTTGGGTGCCATCTGTTTGGAAACCCGGCGACTGGAAGAGGCCAAAACCTGTTTGCAGAAAGCCCTATCCCTTGATGCAAATTACGCAAAACCGCACTATAATCTGGCGGTCATCGCGGTGTTGCAAAACGATGCAGAAGCCAGTAAACTACACTTTGAGGAAACCCGCCGACTAGGGTTTACCAACTCCGCTTTTGATCAATTTTTGACCAAAGTGCAGACCGACTATGCAGATTTCAACGTAAAGACAAATGATTGGTTGAAAAAGGATTCCAGAGCACAGGGTAAATGAGCAAATTTCTCCTGTTGCTTGTTCCATTTTCCTGCTTGCCTGTTGCCCATTCCCGTACTTTTGCTCCATGCACCGCGACCAACTTGTCTCCGCTATTTTTCAGAAAAAATCCTTTCTCTGTGTCGGGCTGGACACCGAACTCAGCAAAATCCCCCGGCATTTAAGGGCTGCTCCCGACCCGGTTTTTGCTTTTAATAAAGCCATTATTGATGCTACCCGCGACCTGTGCGTGGCCTACAAACCCAATCTGGCGTTTTATGAAGCCCTGGGGCCGAGCGGTTGGATCACTTTGCAAAAAACGGTGGAGTATATTGGTAATGAGCACTTTACCATCGCCGATGCCAAACGCGGCGACATCGGTAACACCAGCCGGATGTATGCCGAGGCGTTTTTCAATCAGTTACATTTCGATGCTGTCACCATTGCGCCGTACATGGGCACGGATAGCGTGACACCGTTCCTGAGTTTTTCCGGCAAGTGGGCGATCCTGCTGGCCCTTACTTCCAATGCCGGGAGCGCGGATTTTCAGCAGCACCAATTGGTGGCCACCGGCGAGCCACTCTGGGAGGAAGTGTTACGCCGGGCGCAGGGCTGGGGCTCGCCGGACAATCTGATGTTCGTCGTCGGTGCGACGCATCCCGAGGCCTTTGCGCGGGTCCGCGAACTGGCCCCGGATAGTTTTTTGCTGGTGCCGGGGGTCGGGGCGCAGGGCGGTGATCTGGCGGCGATTTGCCGTTATGGACTGACCAAAGAGTGTGGCTTGTTGGTGAATGCCTCGCGCAGCATTTTGTACGCGTCCGATGGAGAAGATTTTGCCGAGCAAGCCCGTGCGGAGGCCAGGCGAATGCAGGAGGAAATGGCGGGGTTACTATAATAAATAAGCAAATTGGCAATAGGCAATTAGCAAATGGAACATAGTGACATCTCGGTTTTATCGGGAAGACAAAATGCTGATTACCAAACCAATAACCAATTAACCAGTAACCAATTAACCAGTAACTAGTAACTAATGGGAATCATGGGTTTAAAAGCCCCGGCAGGGGCAAAAAGTTGGTAGAAATATGACCATAAGGATTCTCTCATAAGCCCCAGAGGGGCGTAATAGGTACGCTATTATGCCCCTACTGGGGCTTTTGCAGCATTTAAAAAACTGTTTTAACCCATGATTCGTATAACTAACTAATAAGTGTCCACACCCGAAAGTTACCTCCGCCGTTGTTTCGATCTCGCCCGCCTCGGCGCGGGCCGGGTATCACCCAATCCGCTGGTCGGTGCAGTGCTGGTACACGAAGATCGCATCATTGGCGAGGGCTGGCACCAACGCTATGGGGAAGCACATGCCGAAGTGAATTGTGTTCGCTCGGTGACTCCTGAAAATCAGGCACTTATCCCCTACTCTACCCTGTATTGTTCTTTGGAGCCATGTTCGCATTTCGGAAAAACGCCGCCCTGCGTGGATTTAATATTGGCCAAAAAAATCCCGCGTGTCGTGGTCAGTAATGTGGACCCCAATCCGCAGGTGGCCGGTCAGGGTTTGGAAAAATTGCGGGCAGCGGGCGTGGAAGTCACGGCGGGCCTATTGGAAGAAGAAGGTCGCTGGCTGAACCGGGCGTTTTTTACCTGGATCACGCAGCAGCGACCCTATATCATCCTGAAATGGGCGCAAAGCCGCGATGGTTATCTTGGTCGGGTGGGCGAGCGTACGGCTATTTCCGGCCCGGCCATGCAGCGGCTCGTACATCGCTGGCGCAGCGAAGTGGACGCTATTCTGGTGGGCACTACCACCGCGCTGGTGGATAATCCCCGGCTGGACAATCGCCTGTTTTTCGGAAAATCCCCGCTGCGTGTGGCCTTCGATGTTGGCGAGCGACTTCCAGACAGTGCTCATTTGCTGGATGACAGCGTGCTTACCTGGATATTTGGGCCGCCCAGAAGCGGCCAATGGGAACGGACGAAATTTTTTCCGGGTACCGATAAGATATTGATTGTCAATCTTTTGGAGCAATTAAAAATTGATAATCGGGCCATGTTGCTAGTGGAAGGCGGTAGCCAGGTTTTGCACCAATGGATCAAGGAAGGATGGTGGGACGAAATTCGCATGGTGAAAAATGAGCGCAGCCTGGGCGAGGGAGTGGCTGCGCCGAGGGTGCCAGTGGGGGCGGTTTTGCAGGAAAGTTATTCGGTGAGCAGGGATGTAGTGGAAATATGGGCGAAGCAATAGGGGCGAAGAAAAATGTCCATGTGCTGGCGGCAATCCTCCATTTTTCACGAGGAAAGGCTGCCCCACCTTTGCAGGGTCAATCAGACATCACCTGTTAATTCAAAAAAAATGACCAATTTCACGGTTCCAACCAAAGCCACCATCAGCGTGGGCAATCAGTCTATTTTTGATACCCTGCACAAGGCGCTGGGCTTCGTACCGAATTTGTATGCCGTAATGGCTTACTCGGAGACCGGCCTGGGCAACTACCTGCAATTCCAGAACGGCAAAACATCCCTGACTAAAAAAGAAAAAGAAGCGGTGAACCTGGTAGTCAGTCAAGTGAATGGCTGCCGGTATTGCCAGTCTGCCCATACCGTTCTCGGGAAAATGAATGGATTCAGCGACGACCAAGTCCTGGAAATCAGGGGCGGCAGCGCATCATTCGACCCAAAATTGCATGCGCTGGTGGATCTGGCTGAACAGATCACCTCGACCAAAGGCCACCCCGATCAGGTCGTACTACAGCAGTTTTTTGATGCCGGATACACTCAAGGCTCGCTGGTGGATGTGGTGATGGCCATTGCCGATAAAGTCGCGATGAATTACCTGCACAATATCACACAGGTGCCGATTGATTTTCCGGTAGCCCCTGCGCTGGAAGCGGCGGCAGTATAAATTTTGCATTAATAACAAACTAATCACGGGGTGGAGAAAATAGCCGTTTGTATTTTCTCCATCCTCCATTTTTTCTAATTTGAATATTATGGAACAAAGACTTCCGCTCCCCCCTTTTACCGAAGAAACTGCCCGCCAGAAAGTGCAAATGGCGGAAGATGCCTGGAATAGTCAGGACCCGGAACGTATTGCCCTGGCTTATACCACGGATACCGAATGGCGTAACCGTACAGAATTCATCAATGGACGCGCTGCGGTAGTCGCCTTTTTGCAACGGAAATGGGAAAAAGAATTGCATTATAAACTTCGGAAGGAATTATGGGGTTTTCGGGGTAATCGTATGGCCGTTCGTTTTGAGTATGAATATCAGGATGTAGCAGGCCAATGGTTTCGGGCCTACGGCAATGAAAATTGGGAATTCGATGAAAATGGCCTGATGGCCCGACGTTATGCCAGTATCAACGATCTGGCTATTGCAGAGCAGGATAGAAGATTATAGTTTACCATCAAATCTAAGTCATGGCAAAGAATTTTGGCGCAATCGCTTTTACTACCGCCGTCAAAGCGATGCAGGAAAAACTGGGTAGCCGGGCTGCCTACGCAAGGATGGAACAGGAGACTTATCTGGATGGATTTACTGTTCAAGAGATGGATTTTATCGCCCAACGGGATAGTTTTTATATGGCGACCATCGGGGAGAATGGTTACCCGTATATTCAGCATCGAGGCGGGCCAAAAGGCTTCTTGAAAGTGCTGGATGCCAATCGGCTGGGATTTATTGATTTTAAAGGGAATATGCAGTATATTTCGGTGGGCAATCTGGCGACGAACAATAAGGTCTCGATTATTCTGGTGGACTATCCCGCCCGAACGAGGCTTAAAATATATGCCAAAGCCGAAATAGTGTCCCTGCAAGATCAACCCGATCTCTATAAATCCCTTGATTTGGCGGCTTATAAGTTTCGCCCGGAACGGATGATTGTGCTCCACGTAGAAGCATACGACTGGAATTGCCCGCAGCATATTACGCCGCGTTATACGCTGGAAGAAATAGAAGAAGCATTTGCGCCAGCAAAAGAAGAATAAGCCTTTTGCGACCATATAGTATCGCTACAGTAAAGCATGTAAATCATTGATTAACAACATTACAACAACCCTAATGCTTCATCCTTCCTCTTTTACCCTCATCAATCCACAAAATGGCAATCTTGCTTTCAAGGTACTCTCTTTTGACGATAACGGCCATTTCGATCATTTACAGCGAAATAATTACTACTCCCTTATTTGGGTCATAGCAGGCAATGGTGACGTAAAATCAGATTTTTCTTTATATCCTTTTGTGCCAAATACCTTGTTTGCCTTTGCTCCTTATCAACCTTTTATGCTTTCCACTCAAGAAAATATAAGAGGCGTGGCGATTTATTTCCATCCAGACTTTTTCTGTATTCACAAACACCATAACGAAGTGGCCTGTGCCGGCGTATTGTTTAACAATATTTATCAGCCGCCTTTTGCCGTAATGGACGATCCTTCGGCAATTACTTTTAAAACAATACTGGAACAGATAAAAACCGAGATGCACCAACCGGCTTTGGCGCAGTATGAATTATTAGTTTCTTACTTGAAAATACTATTAATTACCGCATCCAGACTAAAAATACAACAGAATACGGACGCACAGCACCATTCAACGGATTTAAAAGAACCCTTTATTCTGCAAAACCTGAAAGATGCGATAGAGACCCATTATCGAAATAAACATTCAGCCAGTGATTACGCGGAAGTGTTGAATATATCGGCCAAAGCCCTGGCAAAAATCACTAAAACTTATTTTAATAAAACACTGACTGATTTAATCGCCGAACGCATTATTATTGAAGCCAAACGCGAATTATATTTAACGAATAAGCCAGTCAAAGAGATCGCTTACGAACTCGGCTATACGGATGAGTTTTATTTTAGCCGGTTCTTTAAAATTAATGCCGACGTTTCACCACAAATCTATCGCGAGACAGTTGGTTTTGGCAGAGGAGAACAACCCACGTTGGTAGTTAACTAACTGATGTTACGCACAACCACAGTAAGTGGTAGTCCGACTTTAAATCGGACTACCACTAATGTTTACACTCACCGCCCTAATGATGATCGGCGAATGGATAATGATTAATATCCCTACCCAAACAACGCCCCCTGCGCCGCCATTTCCCCCGATTGTTCGCTTCCACTTTCCGGTGTTTGCGACTCCGGCGCATCCGGCAAAAGTCGTTTCACAATGCGCAACTGATGCGAATAGCGGTTTTGTTCGCGGTTGAAGATGCCGAAGTGATCGAGTTTATCCACCCGCACTTTTCCCGAAGCATGAATGACGTGGCAGTCGGGCAGAATAATGCCCACGTGGGTAATGTCGCCTTTGCCATTGTCAAAAAAAGCGAGGTCGCCGGACTGGCATTGTTCCATAAAATCCACCGGACGGCCCTGCGTCACTTGCTGGGCGGCATCGCGGAGGAGGGCTACCCCGGCGATTTTGAAGACCATCTGCGTCAGGCCGGAACAATCAATACCGAACGGGGAGCGGCCACCCCACAGGTAGGGCGCGTGGAGATAACGGCGGGCAATGCGCACCAGCCAATCACTGGTCTGCGGCACCTGGCCGGGCGTGGCCACCGGGCCGGAAAACTGAAACGATTGTTCACCCAGTCGGCAGCGTAATCCATCGTAGTTGGGCAGTGTCGCCCCCAAAGTGATCGGGATGAAATGATCGGCGGCCATGAGGCCCTCCACGAGCGACAAACTAATGGCCGGTTCGCTGCGACATAGTTCGAATTCGCTGGCTGTCAGCGATTTAATCTGCTTGGCATCCACCCAACCGGCATACCCATCCCAGGTGCAGCGCACGTGCCGCCAGTTGTCTTTTTGCTCGTCTATTTCCACCGTTTCGCCAAACAACAGCTGCGACACCATCTCGCTCTTGTCGGACGGCTGGGCGCGTAAAGGCGCAATGGAAACCTGGCAGGCGGCGTGCATATTTTATAAATGTTCCAATGTAAGGAGGGCCAAATTTAGAAAAAAAATTTCACCCTCCTTACATTACCACTTTATGGGAAAAACAAGGGAATGCAAAAAAAGGGTTGGCGGGACGATTGGTGCAGGTGAACAATATTCATGCTCTTCCCACCAGGACGACATTCCCGGTTTTCCCCTACACGGTTCAATATGCGGGGTGGACAAATTTTTTTTTTCTAAAATTTATCCACCCCGCATATTGAACCGTTACTTCAACGTAAAATACCGGAAATCATGACCGACCTCAATGCGTTGCAATGCCTCATAAATCAGGCGGATCAGGTTATTGACATCGTCTTTATGCGCCATTTCCACGGTGGTGTGCATGTAGCGTAATGGCAGGGAAATCAAGGCAGAAGGCACGCCACCATTGGAATAGGCAAACGCATCCGTGTCGGTGCCGGTCACGCGGCTGGCGGCTTCGCGCTGGAACGGAATTTCGTTGCTTTCTGCCGATTCGATGATAATATCCAGCAACCCCTGGTGTACTGCCGGGGCGTAGGTCACCGAAGGGCCATTGCCGCAGCGGGTGTCCCCATGCTTTTTAACGTTGATGAGGGGCGTATGCGTATCGTGGGTCACATCGGTGACAATGGCTACATCGGGGCGAATAGAATGCGTCACCATTTCGGCTCCGCGTAGGCCCACTTCCTCCTGTACTGAATTGACGATATAGAGGCTATAAGGCAGTTTTATCTGGTTTTCATGCAGCAAACGCGCGACCTCGGCGACGCAAAATCCACCGATCCGATTGTCCAGGGCCCGCCCGACGTAGTAACGATCGTTCAGAATCGTAAACTCATCCTGAAAAGTGATTACGCAACCCACGTGAATGCCCATTTTCAGCACTTCCTCCTTGTCCTTGGCACCGACGTCCACGGTAATATTTTCCAGCATGGGCGATAGGGTCGCATCCTTGTCCGTTCGCGTATGGATGGCTGGCCAGCCAAACAGGCCCTCCACTTTGCCGCCTTTACGCAGGTGAATCCACACGCGCATGGAAGGAGCGATGAGGTGGTCGCTGCCGCCATTCCGAATCACATAAATGAACCCATCGTCAGAAATATAGTTGACAAACCAGGAAATCTCGTCGGCATGGCCTTCGATAACCACTTTGTAGGGCTGGCCGGGATTAATAATCCCATAGGCAGTACCGTAGTTGTCCAGTTGCCATTCATCTATATAAGGGCGGAGGTATTCGAGCCACAGTTTTTGTCCCGCCGCTTCAAAACCGGTGGGGCTGGCGTTATTGAGGTAACGACGAAGGAAATTTTCAGAATCAGCGGTAATGACCTGCATTCGATTATATTATTTAAATTTTAAAGCATACTGCAATAAAGCAGCGGGATGCGTTTTTTGGATAACTACCTGCGTCAATTGCTACTTTTTTATCAAGCGTATAAAGCGCCCCACCCTGCCGGGTTCTCCCGCCATTTTTTCAAAATAGTCAGATCGGCAGCTGTGACATAGCCGCTTTGCGCAGCCTCTTGCACGAGGGCATCGTAATTAGTCAACGTTTGGAAGGGCACTTTTTTTTCGGCAAAAGCGGCTTCGGCACTCGCAAAACCATACTGGAAAATAGCGAGTACGCCCACTACTTCCGCGCCCGCATCGCGCAGCGCATCTACGGCCAGCAGACAGCTGCCGCCCGTACTGATGAGGTCTTCGATGACGAGTACGCGTTGGCCAGGTTGCAATTCGCCTTCAATCAGGTTGCGCCGACCATGATCTTTGGCACTGGCCCGGACATAAATAAAGGGTTTTTGCAATACATCCGCCAGCAACACGCCGTGTGGAATGCCCGCCGTAGCTACCCCGGCCACCACGTCGAAAGAGCCAAATTGTTTCGATTGCTCCGCCAGGGCTTCTTTCAAATAGTTGCGAACGGATGGATGAGAAAGGGCAATCCGATTATCGCAGTAGATCGGGGAAAGCAGCCCGGAGGCCCAGGTGAAGGGGTCGTGGGGATGAAGTTTTACAGCCTGAATGGCTAGTAAATGGCGGGCGACGGTGGCTTGCATCAGTGACAGCATGAATGAATGGCGACAAAAAAACCGCCAGAAAAAATGTGGTAATATTTTAAATGGCGCCAAATGACGCCCAATGTACCGATGACACCTATTATTGCGACAAAAATGCTCGAAAAAATGGGGTCGCAAAAGTATAAAATCTATATAAATGGTACGCCAGTTTTTCTGACGACTCCGGCGGGTGCCACCGAATTGGGCTATCAGGCTGATAAGCAGACGTTTGTCGCGCCCTACATTGGCCGAAAAAAGATGTTGAAGCAGTACCTCGACCTGCTCGATAAAAATCCCGACCAGCGGGCGGTGGTCTTGTTTTACGACGACCCGGAGCAATTGTGGGCCGACTTTCAAGACTGCTTTAAAATATTGGAAGCGGCGGGCGGCTACGTGCGAAATGCGCAAGGCCAGTTACTGGTCTTCTACCGGCGGGGCTCCTGGGATATGCCCAAGGGCAAAATTGATCCCGGTGAAACGCCCGAACAAGCCGCCGTACGTGAGGTGCAGGAAGAAACGGGTTTGCAAAAATTGACGCTCGGCACTTTTCTGGGTCACACGTACCACACCTATCCGCACAAAGGAAATCGGATTCTGAAAAAAACCTGGTGGTATGCCATGACCACCACGGACACCCAGGTGACGCCGCAAACGGAAGAGGACATCGAAGAAATCCGGTGGGTGGAGCCGGAAGCCTGGCTGGCCAGTGGGGCGACGGTGTATGGGAGTATTCGGGAGGTGATTGGCTGGGGGATGGAAGATAGAAAGGATGTGACCCGTCCTGAAATAAGTTGACAGTTTTGATAAAAAGATTGGTTTGCAAAATCAAGGAACAAAAAGTTGTTTATTGATATTTTGGATGCCATTTTCAAAGACGGTTTGTGGGTTATTATAATTTAAATTCAGGTGTGGTCTGAGGTAGTTGTAGTCATGTATAGCCTTTGGTGTTGCTTGGATAGCCAAGGATTTGGAAGGGAAAACCGATGCCATTTCAAACTCCATTTTCAAGATTCCGTTGACGCGCTCGGCCAAAGCATTTTGATAACAATTGCCTGTTTCGGCCATGCTGATTTGGATGTGGTTTTGGATTAAAAACTCGGTGTACAGATTGGAACAGTACTGTGAACCCCGGTCGGAATGATGAATGGTAAAGCCTTTGGGCAGTCCTTTTGGTCTGAGTTGGAGGGCCATTTTGATGGCCCGCAGACAGCCCATAAGTTCCAAAGAATCGCTGATGTCGTAGCCCAAAATTTTTCGGGAGAAGACATCGGTGACCAGCGCGAGGTATAAAAAACCGTTCAAAGTATCGATGTAGGTGATGTCTACGACGATGGCCTCAAAAGGTCTTTGAACGATTTTTTTGTTTTCACCAGTGAGCAAATTGGGATAGATACGGAAGCCGTGCCTGGAATCGGTCGTGTGGGGTTTGAAGTGTTTTTGGCGCACCAACAGCCCATTTTCGCCTAAAATTTGAAAAAAACGGTCCTTGCCACAGGCAATGCCCATTTTTTCAAGTTGAGGTTCAATGAGGTACAGGGTCTTGCGGCCACCACAATTGGGCAACAAACGCTTACTTTCACGCACCAGTTCCAAAATCAAATCTACCTCCATTTCCCGCTTGGCTACCCGATGCTCGTGTGCATAGAATGCCTGACGGGAAACGCCCCAGTGACCACTTAAAAGGCTGACACTGGGCACCATGCCGCTCAACGCCTCAACTCTTTGTGGTGCCGCCCTCACCGACCAACTCAGGCTTTCGAGTAGATTTTTTTTTAAATAAATCTACCTCCATGCCCAAATCCTGACAAGCCAAAGCCAAATAACCCTCCGCTTGCAAGTAGTTCAGTTGGGTCTGTACCAAACCTTTTTCCAGGTCTTTAATCCTTTGTCGAAGCAATGCTTTTTCGTCCATTTCTTGTGGCGTTTCAATGCGTACAACTTGGCAAAGTAAGTGATTCTTTCCCATTTGTTTAATCCATCGTCGCAAAGTCATCGTCCCTTTAATCCCATATTTACGCGCTACACTGTCAATGCTACACCGTCCAGTCTCTATCTCTTCAACCACTTTTTGTTTGAAATGGTGGCTGTAACGACGAACTTGACGA
>JANPIV010000020.1:0-24711 GCA_031425155.1 Saprospirales bacterium
CGGCGGTGGTTTTTTTCGGTTATGTTTCGTAGATTGGTTTTGTATGGGTAAACATATCTGTGCCATTTAGCAAAATGAAAATTCGTTTCTTAGTGGTGGAATGGTTACTACAAAATTTTTCTTTGAAAATTTTTTTTGAACCCATGCCACCACTCAGAACCGAATTTTCATTTGGCTAAATGGCACAGATATGTTTACCCTGACAAAACCTCTCTACGAAACATAACGGAAACAACCCTCCGCCGTATCTTTGTCGCACTTAGCCATTCACCACCTGTTTCTTCTGTTCTGGCAATCTTGGTTGCCGGTCAGGAAAACTGCTTTGTTTTAACTAACCATTTAAAATCGCATTTATGCAAGAAGTCGGAGTAAAAAATCCCGCCGCTACCCTCGACAGTATTGGCCTGCAAGCCTACAAAACTGCGTACTGGAACCTCAGCCCGGAAGAACTTATCGAGCACACGATTTCCAAAGGTATGGGCCAATTGGCCGACAGTGGCGCGCTGGTCATCAATACAGGTGCCTTCACGGGCCGCTCTCCCGAAGATCGCTTCATCGTGCTGGATGACCAAACCAAAGACGAGGTCAATTGGGGTAAAGTCAACATCCCGTTCGAGCCGCACAAGTTCGATAAACTATGGCTAAAAGCCTGTAAATACCTGAAAGACAAGGATGTATATGTGCGCGATGTACGCGCCAACGCCAGCGCAAACCCGGAATACCAACTTCGTTTGCGCGTGGTGACCGAGTTGCCGTGGAGCAATCATTTCGCCAATAATATGTTCCTTCGCCCGGAGTGGGAAGAACTGCTGGGTTTTGAGCCGCGCTGGACTATTTTGTGCGTCCCCGGCCTGCAGGCCGACCCGGCGGAAGATGGCACACGCCAGGGCAATTTCGCTATCATTAATTTTACGACCCGCCAACTGCTGATCGGTGGCACTGGCTACACCGGCGAAATCAAAAAGGGCATTTTCTCGCTGATTAATTTCGTGTTGCCCACTCGTGGCAAAGACACGCTGACGATGCACTGCTCCGCCAATGTCGGTCAGGAAGAAGGCGACATCGCGCTGTTTTTCGGCCTGTCCGGTACGGGCAAAACGACCCTTAGTGCCGATCCCAACCGTCCGCTTATTGGCGACGATGAACATGCCTGGGCTGAAAACGAGGTCTTCAATTTCGAGGGCGGCTGCTACGCTAAAACCATTGATCTCACCGAAGAAAAAGAGCCGGATATTTTTCGCGCCATCCGACACGGGGCCATTCTGGAAAACGTCACGTTCCTGCCCAATACCCGCCACGTGGACTACGCCGACCGCAGCATCACGGAAAATACCCGCGTATCCTACCCAATCTATCACATTGATAATGCCGTCATACCCAGTCGGGCCGAAGGCGATCCGAAGAATATTTTCTTTCTGTCCTGCGATGCGTTCGGGGTGCTGCCCCCCATTTCCCGACTGACACCGGGACAAGCCATGTACCTGTTTATCAGCGGCTATACCGCCAAAGTAGCCGGTACCGAAATGGGCATTAAAGAGCCGAAAACAACTTTTTCCGCCTGTTTCGGCGCGCCTTTTCTGCCGCTGCATCCTGCCAAATACGCCGATTTGCTGGGCCGGAAACTTCACAGCAGTAAAGCCAACGTCTGGCTAATCAATACGGGCTGGAGCGGCGGCTCTTACGGCACTGGCAGCCGGATGAAACTGGCTTATACCCGCGCTATGATCACCGCTGCTCTGCGCGGTGAACTGGATAATGTGCAGTATGAAAAACTACCAGTCTTTGGGCTGGCCATGCCCACCAGTTGCCCGAACGTACCTGCCGAACTCCTCAATCCACGTCTTACCTGGGCGGATAAAGCCGCTTATGACCAAAAAGTGGAGGAATTAGCGAGGGAGTTTACCGAAAATTTCAAGAAATACGCAGACCAGGCCAATGCAGAAGTGAAAGCCGCCGGGCCACAGGTGCAAATGGCCATGAGTAAATAAGGCAATTAAGAGCAAAGGGCAATTTGCCAAAAAGCAAAAAGGCAATAAACGAAAAAGGGCAAAAAGCAAAAAGCAAAAAAGGCAATGTGATCTCACTGACCACATTGCCTTTTGCTTTTTTGCACTTTGCCTTCTTATTTCTTGTCCTGCTTCGCAAATACCTTACGCAGCAGTTCCGTGTTGCGCAAATTCACGTTGGAGCGGATGCCCTTTTCTTTTTGCTCCACCAAACTGAACAAACCAACCAGTGCCGTTTTGGTGACGTGGTCGTCCAATTCCGGGTTGGTTGGCGTGACAAAAGGCAGTTTGTTATAAGCCGTCACGGCTTCGCGCCAGTAGGTGCGGGCGTTCACTTTGTCCAAAGACTCGACAATCACCGGCTTAAACGCATTGTACAATGGGTCGCCCGTGGTTTTTTGCAAATACTTGGTCGCCGCATTGGCATCGCCGGTCAGGATAGCCATCGCATCCTGGAAAGTCAGTTTTTTAATCGCCGAAATAAAAATAGGCTTGGCTTTCGTGGCCGCATCTTCGGCGGCGCGGTTCATACGCTCGGTCAGATCGGCTTCGATATTGCTGAAACCAGGCACCATTTTCAGTTTGGCTACCACCTTCTGCGCCTCCGCAGGCATCAGGATTTTGTACGGGCTTTTGAAATAGCCGTCTTTGGCCGACAGGAAATCGGTGGCTTCACCGACACCAGCGTTCAGGGCTTCTTTCAGGCCGTTGCCTATTTCATCCTGGCTGAGTCCGCCATCGGTGACCGTGCTGACGGCCTCTTTCGCTTTCTTCAGCGCGTTGCCCAACTGAGCGTGGGCCAATTGGGTAGCCAACAGGGCTACTACTAACAGGAGCATTGATTTTTTCAACATCATAATAGTGCGTTAGAATTATTTTTTCTTCAAGACGCAACAAAGTTACTTTCGACACTATGCCCAAGCCGGGTTTAGGGATTTTTTAACAGCAAAGGGCTCTGCAAGTGCCGATTAGCCATCGCGTTTTCACAATTTCGATGGTAAGATTACACCTCCACTGTTTTTTCTTCCTCTTTTTCCGTGGTTATTTTCGATGCTTCCGCTTCGCCGCTGCCCCGTTTTTTGGCCGCCAAAAACGTATACATGCCCGGAATGACGAACAGTGTGAGTACCAAAGAAAACATCAGGCCACCCACCACGACCACACCCAAAGGAATACGGCTCGTCGCTGCTGCCCCAAAAGCCAGCGCAATCGGTAAAGCACCCAGCGTGGTCGCCAACGTCGTCATCAGGATGGGCCGCAGTCGCGCCTGTGCGGCTTCCAGCACTGCCGTGCGCCGATCCATGCCCGCTTCCCGTTTCTGATTGGCAAATTCTACGATCAAAATACCATTTTTAGTCACCAGACCGACGAGCATAATCATCCCGATTTGGGAGAAAATATTAAAGGTATTGCCGGTCACGGAAAGCGATAAATATGCTCCGGCAATAGCCAGCGGCACCGTGAGCATAATGATAAACGGATCGCGGAAACTCTCGAATTGGGCCGCCAGAATGAGATAGATCAAACCCAGAGCCAGCAAAAACGCAAAAGACGTATTGCCGCTGCTCTCCCGGAAGTCGCGGGAAGGACCACTCAAATCGGTCTGGAAAGAGTCGTCGAGTAGCCGTTTGGAGATGCCTTCCATTGCGTCAATACCTTCTCCGAGGGTACGGCCCGGTGCCAGCGAAGCACTGATCGTGGCGGCCTTGTAGCGATTGAAGTGGAAAAGTTGCGGTGGATTACTCATCTCCTCAAAGCGTACAATATTATCGAGTTGCACCATTTCGCCCCGGTTGCTACGCACGTAAAGGCCCGCTAAATCCAGCGGTTCATCGCGGTCAGAACGGTCCACCTGCCCGATGACCTGGTATTGTTTGCCATTTTGTAAAAAATAGCCAAAACGCCGACCTGACAGGGCAAACTGCAAAGTTTGGCTCACATCATAAATACTCACGCCCAATTCCGAGGCTTTCAAGCGGTCAATACTGACTTGCAACTCCGGTTTATTGAATTTCAGATTCACGTCCACATTGGCGAACACGCTCTCTTTACGCGCTTCTTCCAGGAATTTTGGCACGACATCTTTTAATTTTTCAAAATCCAGATTCTGTAAAACAAACTGCACCGGCAGGCCGCGACCAAAGCCAACCGTAATCGTCTCGTCCTGATTCGGGAACATCCGCGCTTCCGGCATACTCCGGGTAATACGCAGCAACTGATTGTAAATCTGCTGTTGACTGCGTTTGCGCTCGTTGGGTTCGGGAAGCAAAAGACTCACAAAACCGGAATTCGTACTGGCCGTACCGAAGCCTGGCGCAGTAATCCCGAACACCATATTATACTCCGGTATGGAATCCATGATGGTTTTGGATAATTTATAGATCGTGGCCTCCATCTGATCGAAGTCGGTGCCTTCCGGGCCGGTCACGTTGGTACGGATCACGCTACGGTCTTCGAGAGGGGCCAGTTCGCTTTTTATAGTGCCCTGGAAATACCAGATCATCCCAAAACAAGCCACCAGAATTATCAGGCTAACCCAGCGGAAACGCATAAACGAGCGCAATGTATTGCCATACACCCGGTCCATACCCTGGAAAAATGGCTCCGTGACCCGATAAAACCAGCCATGTTTTTTAGGGTTGCCACCCAGTTTGACGTTCAATACCGGCGTCAAAGTCAGGGAAACAAAGGCGGAGATCAGCACCGCACCGGCTACTACCACGCCAAATTCGCGAAACAAACGTCCGGTAAAACCTTGCAGGAAAATCACCGGAATGAACACCACCGCCAGCGTGATGGAAGTACTCACCACGGCAAAGAAAATCTCCCGTGTGCCCTCCCGCGCTGCCGTCCATTTGTCCATGCCCGCCTCTATTTTTTTGAAAATATTCTCCGTTACCACAATACCGTCATCCACGACCAAACCCGTAGCGAGCACGATGGCCAGCAGGGTAAGTACATTGATCGAAAACCCAAACAGGTACATGATGAAAAACGCCCCGATCAATGACACTGGAATGTCAATCAACGGGCGCAGGGCAATGAGCCAGTTGCGGAAAAAGAGGTAAATAATCAACACTACCAAGCCGATGGCGATGAACAGCGTTTCCGTCACTTCGGACAAAGCGCGCCGCACGAATTTGGACTTGTCAATCCCGATGCTGAGCACCATATCCGGCGGTAAATCCTTCTGAATCTGCGCAAAACGGCGGTAAAACTCGTCGGTGATCTCCACCCAGTTACTGCCCGGCTGCGGAATCACGGCCAGACTTACCCCCTGAATCAGGTTGCGCCGCGCCCCGGTTTCGTCACTTTCCGGGCCAATCACCGCCTCGCCAATATCCTTGAAACGTACCGTTTGGCCAGCCGTCTGGCTGATAATCATATTATTAAAGTCGTCCTCCGTCTGCAAACGACCAAAGGCTTTTACCGTAAGTTCGGTGGCATCGCCGCGTACTTTACCGCCGGGCAACTCCACATTTTCCCGATTGAGTGCATTCTGCACGTCCTGCACGGTGAGGCGGTAAGCGGCCAGCAGGGCGGGATTCATCCATAGGCGCATGGCGGTCCGGCGTTGACCAAAAATGGCCACCTGCGAAACGCCGGGAATGGTCTGCAATTTTTCCACGATCACGTTCTCCGCGTAGTCAGACAGTTCCATGATGTTGCGGGTCGCACTTTGCAACGGCACAAACAGGATGGGGTCGCCCGAAGCATCCGCTTTGGTCACCACCGGTGGCGCGTCAATATCCTGCGGCAGGTTGCGCTGCGCCTGGCTTACCTTGTCGCGCACGTCGTTGGCGGCCTGTTCCAGGTCCACGCTCAGGTCGAATTCGACAGTGATGTTGCTATTGCCCAACGCGGAAGAACTCGAAATACTGCGAATACCGGCAATACCATTGATGGCTTTTTCGAGCGGCTCGGTGATCTGGCTCTCGATCACATCCGAGCTGGCACCCGTGTAATTGGTGCGCACCGTGATGTTGGGCGGGTCAATGGCCGGGTACTCGCGCACCCCCAGAAAGCGATAACCGATGGCCCCGAATACCACAATCAGGATACTCATCACGGTGGCAAAAACGGGACGGGAAAGCGATAGGTCGGAAATGTTCACGTGAAAAAAGTATTAACGGCGAATAGATAGGTGCAGGAATGGACAGGGCCAAACCAGAACAAGCCCTGCCAAAGATGGTTTGGTGCAGGTCTTGTTTTCATATATTTCCCGGTAAAGGTGTGCTAAAACGGCTCAAAGTTGCACTTTCGCGTTCCAATATTGCAACGATATACGGTTGATATGGAGTATTTTAATTAAAACACTGCTATTCTTGTTGTTATGCGTGCCCTGATTCAACGTGTTACCGAAGCCTCCGTGACCATCGGCGGCGTAGAAAAATCCGCTATTGGCCCCGGCCTGCTGGTACTATTGGGTATTGAAGAATCCGACGATGCTACGGATAGTGACTGGATAGTGAAGAAAATCGCGGCGATGCGGATTTTTTCTGACGAAGAAGGGCGCATGAATCGCCCGGTGCAGGAGATTGGAGGAGAATTGCTGGTGGTGTCGCAGTTTACTTTGTTTGCCAGCACCAAAAAAGGCAACCGGCCTTCTTTTATCCGCGCGGCCCGACCAGAAACGGCCATTCCGCTTTACGAGCAATTTGTAGAAAATCTGCGGCGTGAATCCGGCTGCCCCGTAGGAACCGGCGAGTTTGGGGCCGATATGCAGGTACGGCTGCTGAATGATGGGCCAGTGACGATCTGGCTGGATTCTAAGGGGCGGGAGTAAGACCGGCATTCCTTAAAAAAATATGAGCCATCCCGATACTTCGAGATGACTCATACTGGATATTTGAAATGGTTATGTCCTAAAAATCTTCTTCCCCATCATCCGCACCGGCCAGTGCCAGAGCCGCAGCAGCTTGTTTCGCCACCACGCTGCCAGAAGCCAATCTTTCCTTTATTTTTTGTTCGATCTCGACGGCCACTTCCGGGTTATCTTTCAAAAACTGCTTGGCGGCATCGCGGCCTTGAGCAATTTTGGCCCCGTTGTAGGCATACCAGGCACCGCTTTTCTGAATGATGTCATACTCGGCACCAAGGTCAACGATCTCACCAACTTTGGAAATGCCTTCTCCGAAAATGATGTCGAACTGGGCGATCCGGAAAGGCGGTGCCAGTTTGTTTTTCACCACTTTTACTTTCACCTGGTTGCCCACCAGGTTGCCTTCTTTGTCTTTCAACGCCGCGCCGCTCTTGCGAATATCGAGGCGCACGGAAGCGTAAAATTTCAGGGCGTTACCGCCGGTCGTCGTTTCCGGGTTGCCAAACATGACCCCGATCTTCTCGCGCAACTGGTTGATAAAGATACAGCAGCAGCCGGTACGACCAATATTGGCGGTCAGTTTACGCATGGCCTGGCTCATCAGGCGGGCCTGGAGACCCATTTTGGAGTCACCCATTTCGCCTTCGATTTCCGCACGCGGCACCAAAGCCGCCACGGAGTCCACCACGATAATATCCACTGCGCCGGAGCGAATGAGGTTTTCGGTGATCTCGAGGGCTTGCTCGCCGTTGTCGGGCTGGCTGATCAGGAGGTTGTTTACGTCCACACCGAGGGCTTCGGCATAGAAGCGGTCAAAAGCGTGTTCGGCATCCACAAAGGCGGCAATGCCACCGCGCCGTTGGCATTCAGCCACCGCATGGATGGCCAGCGTGGTTTTACCCGAGGATTCCGGTCCGTAGATTTCGATGATCCGGCCTTTCGGCAGACCGTAGCAGCCAAGCGCAATGTCGAGGCCGAGCGAACCAGTAGGAATGACTTCCACTTCGACGGCTTGTTTGTCGCCCAGGCGCATGATGGTACCCTTGCCGTAGGTTTTGTCCAGGCGGTCAATGGTGGCTTGTAAGGTTTTGAGTTTATTTTCTTTTTCGTCGGCCATGGCTATGATGGTGCTGTTTATGTGATATTTTAAATGAGGGACAAAAATAAACAAAATGTTTGAATGAAAACATTTTGTGGGGTTTTTTCAAAAAAAAATTTAATCCTGAAAACTGCCAGTGAAATGGTCGGTGCTCACCTGGCAAAAGAACGCCTGAGAAAGAAGTTTCGCCCGACAAATTTACCACTATTTGCCAGAACATCCGATGATTTAATGTTGGAGCGCACAGGAGGACGCACCATATATCTGCAAGACGACTCTACCTTGCGCCTTTTTTCAACAAAACTACTACGTCTGTGAACACGCTATTCCCTAAAATGCGGCTGGTCGGCTGCCTAGCCATGCTATTGCTGCTATTTCTTTTCTCCCAAAATGCTACTGCCCAACGGCTAACCTGGTTTCCCAAGGTGGATTCGAGCCGTCATTTTCAGCGGTTTTATTTTTATTGGGGGTACAACCGCGCCACTTTTGCGCGCAGCGACATTCATTTTTCCGGCCCGGAATACGACTTCACGCTCTTCAATGTAGAAGCGAAAGACCGCCCGACCAAATTCAGTTTTAAAACGTATTTCGGCCCGACCACTATTTCCATCCCGCAGTATAACTATCGGCTCGGCTTTTTTCTAAACCGGCACTTTGCTATTTCCGTCGGGGTGGATCATTTGAAATATGTGGTAGTGCAAGACCAAACAGTGCGGATGTCGGGCGTCATCAGCGAGGACGTTTCCAGTCGTTACGCCGGGAGTTATCTGCTTCGGCCCATTCGGCTCACCACGGATTTTGTGCGTTTTGAGCATACCGATGGGCTGAACCTGGCCAATTTAGACCTGGAGTACCACACAACGGTGCTGGAATGGAAAAAACCTTACCTGGCTCTGCACATGCTGGTCGGCCTCGGCGGCATTTGGGTTGTGCCGCGCACCGATGCCCGTGTGTTCGGCTATGGCCTGAATAATAAATTTCACCTCTCGGGCTATTCGTTGGCGGGCAAGGCTGGCTTCCGGCTGTATGTGCTGAAACGCTTGTTTCTGATGGTCGAGACGAAGGCGGGCTACATTACTTTACCGGATATATTGCTGCGTAATGAGCAGCCCGAACGCGCCAGTCAGAATATTTTTTTCTGGGAAAAAATGGGGGCTGTGGGCTTTGATTACAACTTTGGCCGCCACCATAAGTAGTTTTAAATAAGCAAAATTGCAAAAGGCAAAATAGCAACACGACGATAAAGATGGGGGCGTATCCAGGTTTGCTAATTGCCTTTTTGCCCTTTGCCTTTTATTTTAATTTGGTATAGTCTTCAATTTTTCCTCAATCTCCCGCAGCCGAATTCGCCGGATCGAGTCCATTAAAACGGGCAATTGGGCCGTTCGCCGGGCCTGACAAAAACTGTCCAGACGAATTTGCGTTTGCCGGATTTGCGCAGCAGCGATAGAATCTATGCGCTGACGTGTATCGGCATTCAGCGGCGCGTCGGGACTGCCACAGGCCGTCAGTAAAGTAACGACCAAGAAGAAAGAAAAATGAAAAATTAGTTTCGGGTTGCGCACGTTCAATCAGGTAACTTGTTTGCAAAAGTAGCACGGCCTTCGCAATTTTGTGCTGTTTTTACACCTGAAATCCTGGCACACAATTACTACTACTTTATGGCTAAAATTGTTTTACACCCCGCCAATACCCGTGGCCACGCCCACCACGATTGGCTGGATAGTCACCACACCTTTTCTTTTGCCGATTATCATAGCCCCGAACGGATGCGCTTTGGCGTATTGCGGGTACTGAACGACGATGTTGTGGCACCGGGGCAGGGCTTTGGCCGACATGCCCACGACAATATGGAAATCATTTCCATTCCACTATCCGGCGATCTGGAGCATCAGGATTCGATGGGCAACACGGCGGTAATCAGGCAAGGCGATATTCAGGTGATGAGTGCGGGCACGGGCATACGGCATTCCGAAAAAAACGCGAGTACGACCCTGGAAGTCCGCTTTTTGCAAATCTGGCTCTTCCCCAACCGGCAAAGCGTGGCTCCGCGCTATGGGCAGTTTACCTACAACCGGCTGAAAATGCACAATCATTTGTTACAGGTGCTGTCGCCCAACGCCGACGAAGAGGGTGTGTGGATACATCAGGATGCCTGGTTTTATCTGGGCGAACTGGACGCCGGTTTTCAAACAGAGTATCAATTGAAACGCGCCCATGCCAACGGCGTGTATGTTTTTGTACTGGCTGGTGATGTCACCATCAATGGTCAGGCTTTACATACCCGCGATGGGTACGGCATTTGGGAAACGGAGCGGCTCGACATCCACGCGGATAGCCCCGTGCAACTGCTGTTGATGGAAGTGCCGATGGTGATGTAATGGGAAAAAATATGCAAATTGCCATTGTGGGTGGGGGTGCCGCCGGTTTTTTTGCCGCTATTGCCTGCGCAGGAGCCAACCCAGACTGCCGGGTCACCATTTTCGAGCGGGGCAAAGCGGTGCTGGAAAAGGTGCGGGTGAGCGGTGGCGGACGTTGCAACGTGACCCATGCCTGTTTTGATGCCCGTGCATTAATCCAGCATTATCCTCGCGGCAGCCGCGAGTTGCTGGGGCCATTTATGCAGTTCGGCCCGGAACAGACGGTGGACTGGTTTGCCCGGCGTGGTGTTACGCTCAAAACGGAGGCCGATGGGCGCATGTTCCCGGTGACCGACGATTCGCAGACGATTGTAGATTGCCTGCGCCGCGCTGCCCAGCAAGCGAAAGTGGAAGTGCGTACGGGTACACGCGTCGAAAAGATTGCACCCAATCAGGAGGGCGGTTGGCAAATACAAGTCCCCGGCGAACCGGTAGAAATGTTTGATAAATTAATGGTGGCCAGTGGTAGCAATCCGGCTATCTGGGACATGCTGCGCGGTTTGGGTCACCAGATTGTGGAGCCGGTGCCTTCGCTTTTTACTTTCAATACCAAAGATACCCGCCTGCGCGAACTTTCTGGCGTGGCGGTGCCAGCGGCCCAAATACGTATTCCCGGTTCCAAACTGACGGCGCACGGCCCGCTCTTGGTGACCCATTGGGGATTGAGCGGCCCGGCTATTCTGCGATTGTCGGCCTGGGGTGCCCGTTATCTGCATGAATTAAACTATCGGTTTTCATTGGAAATCAATTGGTTAGGCAATATTACTACACTAGAGGCCAGCACCCAATTACAGACATTGAGAATTAGTCAGGGTAAAAAGACCGTGGCGGCGCATCCGCCTTTTGAATTACCCCTCCGGCTGTGGCAACGACTCATTGCTGCTGCCGATCTGCCGGAAGCCCTGCGTTGGGCTGATCTGGATAAGTTGCGGCTGCAAAACCTGGTGCAGCAGCTCACGGCGGCTACTTTTCAAATTACCGGAAAAAGCACTTTCAAAGAAGAATTCGTCACCGCTGGCGGCGTCCAGCTCAAGGAAATAAATTTCAAAACTTTTGGCAGCCGACTCTATCGCAACCTTTTTCTGGCGGGCGAAGTGCTGGATATTGACGCCATTACGGGTGGCTTTAATTTTCAGGCAGCCTGGACCGGCGGCTGGCTGGCGGGGAATGCGATGGCGCAAACACAGGTGGATTAATCAATCAATTTTCTTCCTGCACCACCAGATTATCAATCAAACGAACGTCACCAGCAAAAACGGCGGTGCAGGCGACTACAAACGCGTGGTCTTCCCGCTGTGCAACCGGCAGTAGCGTAAAGCCATCTACCAGCTCAAAATATTCAGGCTGCAAACCCGCGTTCCTCATCTGTTGCAGGGCGCGGGTTTGTATTTTTTCGGCAGGTTCTGTTTGGAAGGCTTCCTGGGCAGCCAGCAGACTTTGATAAATCGCCGGCGCAGCCGCCCGCATTCCGGCACTAAGCCGCACATTACGACTGCTCATCGCCAAACCATCAGCCTCGCGTACGGTGGGACACATCACCAGTTCGATGGGCGAATGCAACTGCTGCAACATAGAACGCACAATGCTGAGCTGCTGGAAATCTTTTTGACCCATATATAAATGGTGTGGCCGCACAATATCGAGCAGTCGCTTTACCACGGTAGCCATACCAGCAAAGTGACCTGGCCGGAAAATACCTTCCATGACTCGCTCTAAGGGTCCGAAATCGAGCCGCACGGTCAAGTCCAAACCCGGCGGATATACCTCTTCCACGGTGGGGATAAACAGGACATCGCAGTCGGCACCGAGCAGCAGTGTAGCATCCTGCTCCGGCATCCGCGGATACTTTTCCAGGTCTTTTGGATCATTGAATTGTGTGGGATTCACAAAAATACTGGCCACCACTATATCGCCCCGCCGTTTGGCCATGCGGATAAGTTCGAGGTGCCCTTGATGTAAGGCCCCCATAGTAGGCGCGAATCCGATGGACTGACTGGCCTGCCGTTGGGCATCTAACCACCGTTGCAGGTCGGTTACTTTCTTGAAAATCAACATGGCGGCAAAGGTAGAAATTGAAGCATTACCAAAAACCTGCGCTTTTGTCCAACCTTCCTATCTTGGCGGTTGTTTTTAAATTCAAAATTTTCAGGTTTGTTTGAAAATAAGCCTTTCACCTCTTCTTTTTAAATTTGGTGGGTTCGCCATAATGGCAATTTTGCCTGATCGAATTCCCATAGCCCCGGCATGATGTCATTGGACGTTATCAAACAACCGATTACCGACGAACTGGACTTGTTCGAAACGCGCTTCCGTGACGCCATGCGCAGTCATGTACCGCTGCTCGACAAGATCACCTGGTACATTGTACAACGCAAAGGCAAACAGGTGCGGCCTATGCTGGTGCTACTCAGCGCCCGCCTTTTCGCGCCCATCAATGAAGCGTCTTACACGGCTGCCTCGCTGGTGGAGCTGCTGCATACGGCTTCGCTGGTGCATGATGATGTGGTGGACGATTCCAATGAGCGGCGCGGCTTCTTTTCGGTCAATGCGCTGTGGAAAAACAAGATCGCCGTATTGGTAGGCGATTATCTGCTCTCGCAAGGACTATTGCTATCGGTAAAACAACAGCAATACCAGATGCTCGAAATCGTCAGTCGGGCGGTGAAAGAAATGGCGGAAGGCGAGTTGTTGCAAATGGAAAAGGCGCGTCGGCTCGATATTAAAGAGGAGATTTACTACGATATTATTCGGCAAAAGTCGGCTTCGCTGATTGCTGCCGCCTGCTGTGCCGGAGCCACCAGTACGGCTCCCGATCAGGAAACGATCCAGCGCATGTGGCTTTTTGGCGAAAAGACCGGCATGGCTTTTCAGATTCGGGACGATCTTTTTGATTTTGGGGTGGATGATGTGGGCAAACCGCTGGGGATTGACATCAAAGAAAAAAAGATGACTCTGCCCCTGATCTATACCCTCAACCACTGTGATGCGGCTACCCGGCGACGCATTCTGCATATTGTAAAAAACGAGAGCCACAAGGCCGATAAGGTAGCGGAAGTGATTGAGTTCGTGCGCCACGGTGGTGGTATAGAGTACGCACAAGAGGTGATGTACCGCTATCGGCAGGAGGCTTTTGATCTGTTGGATTACGCCCCCGATACGCCCGCTCGGCAGGCTTTGCACGATTTGTTGATATTTGTTACCGAGCGGAAAAAGTAAATAGAATACAATGCAAACTAAGTCTGTGGCAGGTTCTTCATGATAAAACTGGCCCGTAAGCAGGCCCCCAAAAAGAAATAAATTTATTTTTGGTTACTTCTCCCGTTTTTTTGTCCAATTGGCTTCCACGTGTTCCACGTAAATAGTGCGCATTGGGGAGAAGGCAAATTTTCCTTTTCAAATTCTCGAAAGTCGGCATTTCCCCTTTGGGGTTCGGTGCGGTGCATAAACACCTCGTATGGTTGCCTCGGAATGTGGAATTTTGGTTTGTTTACAATTAGGTAATATTGGAAGGTGGCGCGGCAGTAGGGAAACCTATACTTTTGTGCGGAATTGGCGAGGCGAAACAACAATGTGGGATACCCGGAGTAATTTATAAGCACTGCGGCACTGTTTTTTTAGATTAAAAGACACTGCGAATAACAGAGAATATTTTTTCACCTATCGTCTGTTTGCTTTGTATATGGCAAGTCAAAAGACGGTAAAAACATAAACACCATGAATAAATTCAACACATTATTTGTCCTTTGTTTCCTTTTTGCCTCCTTTTCTGTATCTGCTCAATTTATATCGGAGATAGACTACGATGTGCCTGGTACTGATGTCGCTGGTTCCGAATATGTTGAAGTGTTTTATCCTACTGGAACTACTTCCAGTGATTATAGTATAATAAGGATAAATGGTTCTACGCCCGCAGCTGGTGTAGTTTATACCACTCCGGCTTTTGCAATTGTGAACTGTACACCAAGTGTTACTCCGGCAGGCCAAATATGCGTTTATACGAGCGCGTCGTCGGATGCTCTTCAAAATGGTGGAAATGACGGCATTATCCTCTATAATACAGTTACTATGACTGTGGTGCAGGGCATTTCTTACGAGGGCAATGTTACAGTTTCGGGTGCTGCTTCTCCTACTGCGATTCAAAATCTTGCGTTGACTAGTATCGGAACAGATAACGGCGCAAACGCCAACGAATCTCTAAGAGACGATGATGGTGATGGTATTTTTGGGCTGGCTGTCTCTAATGCTGGCGTTTTACCTATTGACCTGTTTGCATTTACTGCTTCCCGGAAAGCGGATGCTGTTCTTCTTTCCTTTTCTACCGCCACCGAAACCAACAACGCCTACTTCTCCATCGAGCGCAGCCAGGACGGCAGCCGCTTCGAGGCCATTGGTAAAGTGACTGGTGCCGGTACTTCTACCGTAAAACAAGACTACACTTTCACGGACGAGCGTCCGCTGAAAGGCACCAATTTCTACCGTCTGAAGCAGGTGGACTTTGATGGCCAGTTTTCCTACAGCCCAGTTGTATCGGTGAATATTGGTAAAGTGGGTGGTGTGAAATTGTCGCCTCAGCCAGTACTGGATCGCCTGACGGTCGCTCTCGAGCAGCCTACGGTGGAAGCCGCTACCTGGCAGGTGTATGATTTCGCTGGTCGCCTGCTGCAATCCGGCACGGTGGAAGCGGAATCTACAAATTTCGATATCAGCACGGTTACCTTGACCGAAGGCTCTTATGTGCTGCGTCTGGTGAATGGTCAGCAAATCATTACCCAACAGTTCCAGAAGAACTAAATAGTACTACGAAGATTTTTCTTCGTCTGGTGGCCCGTTACTCCTGGAGTAGCGGGCCACTTTTTTATGCCTTGTTCCCCGGTTCTGCCAAATAATATTCCAACATCAGGAAGTGTTGAAGAGTAAAATGGACTGGTCAATTTCGCCTTGTTTAATACATATATATTCATACATAGGTAACACTAAGGAAACCTGGTTTGGTGGAAGAAAGAAGAGTTTTGTGCTTCCATAATCAAGATTTAGAGTGCTTGTGGCACTATGCTCAGCCTGCAAATCTTTGGTTTGACTACTGGCAAACACTAATAAACACATTTCATGATAAGCACAAACTTACTTCGTAGTTTCCTCTTTGGAGGCTTCCTGACCTTCGCTCTTCCCGTTCTTTGTTTTGGGCAATTGTCTATTACGACTCCTGGCGTAACGGTGACGCAGGATTTTAGTATTGGATCTACCGCGAGTGCTGCATTGCCAACGGGCTTTAAAATTGGCGCAAACTGGTCGGGCGGCGGAACGACTACTACGCTGGCGGCCGGCACGAGCGGAACGGGTGCATTAACGGGTACTTCGTCAGGCGGAATTTACAATTTTGCCGATGGGGTGACAGCCAGTTCGACCGACCGGGCAGTTGGTTTTCTAAATTCCGGCAGTTTTGCCTCACCGCAATCAATCACGTTTGCCTTTACCAATAACACGGCGTTTCCTATTACTGGACTGGATATTACTTTTGACTATGAAAAATACAGAACAGGCAGCCGAGCCTTTAACTGGACATTTTTTCATGGCGCAGCCTCCAGTCCGACTACCTCCGCTGCCAGCGGTGATCAGGCTTATGCAGCAGATGGAGGGAATACTGTGGCAAATCCCTCTACCTCCATCAGTAAGACCGTTAATTTGACTGGACTTTCTATTGCGGTTGGTTCTACGTACTATTTTAGATGGACTTTTACCGGAGTGGGTGGCAACACGAATGGCCAGGGAATCGGGATTGATAATTTCAGTCTTACCCCGACTGCGGTATTGCCCATCGAACTGACGAATTTTATGGCCAAAGCCATTGAAGACAAAAAAGCCCTGCTTTCCTTTACCACCGCCACCGAAACGAACAACGCTTTCTTCTCCATCGAGCGCAGCCAGGACGGTACCCGCTTCGAGGCCATTGGTAAAGTGACTGGAGCCGGTACTTCTACGGTGAAACAAGACTACACTTTCACTGACGAGCGTCCGCTGAAAGGCACTAACTTCTACCGTTTGAAACAGGTGGATTTTGATGGCCAATTCTCTTACAGCCCGGTGGTATCGGTGAATATCGGTAAGGTTGGTGGCATAAAATTGTCGCCTCAGCCAGTACTGGATCGCCTGACGGTTGCCCTCGAGCAGCCTACGGTGGAAGCCGCTACCTGGCAGGTGTACGATTTCGCTGGTCGCCTTTTGCAATCTGGTGCTGTGGAGGCTGAATCTACCAATTTTGAGATCAGCACGGTTACCTTGACCGAAGGCTCTTATGTATTGCGTCTGGTGAATGGCCAACAGATCATCACCCAGCAGTTCCAAAAGAACTAATGTAACGTTCATCCCTGATGGACGGAATATAAGCGGCCCGTTGCTCTTGATGAGCGACGGGCCGCTTATTTGGGTAGGAGCGTTTTTAAATAGAATGTTCCGCCTCAAAATCAACTCGATGCAACGAGGGAATTCGGAAAGAAAAAACGGTCCTGCCCTCAAAATTAGTAATGGACAAATCTCCTTGTGTCATGATATCCATGCCAATGATTAGGTCGCAATCGTCATCATCCGAATAGGCGAATTCAACTACCTCCACCTCCTCAAAAATAAAATTGTTGGGTAGGCCAAGTTGTATCACGTAAACCGGAACCCGAATCAAACCGTTCGCAGTGGAAACCCGAGTAAAATCTTCTGAGGGAAGTTGCAGATGTGCCGCTAATCTATTGGAAATAGCAGTATGGGTTGCTCCGTTATCCCAGAGTGCTTTGATGGGTTGCGTAGAAAAAATTAATGGTTGCCCATCATCTTCCAAAATATCCAATGGTAGTCCCAGTACGCTTGCATTCGTATAAATGGCAAGAACAATGGCCTCATGTTCCTTAGTGAGAGCGTAAACGGAAGAGCGGGATTCACTTTGCATCCACAGTAATAAGTTGACGACCACTAAGGCGAGGTGCGCGGCGAGGGTCTTTCTCTACGCAAAGGTGAATAATGAAGGTACCTGGCTGGTGGTGTTGTAATGTTTGCTGGCGAGCCAATTTGCGAGAACCATAATCGCCAATCACTTCCTCCTCTTTGATGACGATATATCGCCCAAAATAACGGCGAAGCAGTTCTGCCTCGTGGGCTTCGAACCACAGATACTCTTTAAAATTGGGGTACTTCGCCACGTCATATTGCACTTCTGCTGCTGCCATGTGGATTTTTTACAAAAATAACCCTTTTTGCTGAAACGATGTCAACCTAAATACGCAAAAAAATTGAAACCACTTTTTGCTCAACCATAGTGTCAATCCGCATTCCAAAAATCCGTGTAATCCGTTTTATTATCCGCGCCATCCGCGTTCCAAAAAAACGCCCCCGATTCAACCGAACCGGGGGCGTTAGTATTTCCAGAGAATGAGTCACTCATAACTTATAACTCATAACTATTTCAACGTCGCTTTCACTTCATTGATCACATACGCTTCGACGATGTCGCCGGGCTTCATATCGTTGAAGTTCTTGATCGTTAAGCCGCATTCCAGACCCGCTTTAACTTCCTTGGCGTCTTCTTTGAAACGTTTGAGCGAAGCCAGCTCGGCGTGTTGGTTGGCATTGGCGGGATAGACCACAATACCATCGCGGATGAGGCGAATGTAGTGATTGCGGCTGATCTTGCCTTCCAGGACATAACTGCCGGCCACGGCACCCACCTTCGAGATTTTGTACACCTCGCGGATTTCCACCTGACCCACAATTTCCTCTTCTTTCGTCGGCTCCAGCATCCCTTCGATGGCGGCCTTGATCTCGTTGATGGTCTCGTAAATGATCGAGTACAATTTGATCTCCACGCCTTCTTTTTCCGCCAGTTTGCGGGCGGTGATGGAAGGGCGCACCTGGAAGCCAATGATAATGGCATCGGAGGCCGAAGCCAGCATGACGTCGCTGTCCACAATCTGACCAACGGCCTTGTGGATAACATTGACCTGCACTTTATCAATCGAGAGTTTGATCAGCGAATCGGTGAGGGCTTCAATAGAACCATCCACGTCACCTTTGACGATGAGGTTAAGTTCTTTAAAGTTACCCAAAGCGAGACGACGACCAATTTCATCGAGACTGATCCGTTTGCTGGCCCGGTTAGTTTGTTCGCGCATGATCTGCGAACGCTTGCTGGCGATCTCTTTGGCTTCCGAATCGGAGGCGGCCACTTTGATTTTTTCACCGGCTTGCGGAGCACCTGGCAGACCAAGTACCAGCACCGGAGTAGCCGGGCCTGCTTCCTTGATCTTTTTGCCGCGCTCGTTGAACATGGCTTTCACTTTACCGGAGAATTCACCGGCGATGATCGGATCGCCATCGCGGATCGTGCCGTTTTCGACCAGTATTTTGGTGACGTAACCACGGCCTTTATCAAGCGAGGCTTCGAGTACGGTACCAACTGCACGCCGGTCCGGATTGGCTTTTAATTCCAGCAATTCGGCTTCCAGCAATACTTTTTCCAGTAATTTATCCACATTTAAGCCTTTTTTAGCCGAAATGTCCTGACTTTGATATTTGCCGCCCCATTCTTCCACCAACAAGTTCATCTGTGCCAACTCGTTCTTAATACGCTCAGGGTCGGAACCAGCCTTGTCAATTTTATTGATGGCAAATACCAGCGGTACCCCGGCGGCCTGTGCGTGGCTGATAGCCTCCCGCGTCTGCGGCATAATACTATCGTCGGCAGCGATCACAATGATGGCGATGTCGGTCACTTTGGCACCCCGGGCCCGCATAGCGGTAAAGGCTTCGTGACCCGGCGTATCCAGGAAAGTAATGCGCTTATCTTTTTGGTCGCCCACCATCACTTCGTAGGCACCGATGTGCTGTGTAATACCGCCCGCTTCACCTTCGGCCACATTGGCACTCCGAATAAAGTCAAGCAGCGAAGTTTTACCGTGGTCAACGTGACCCATGACGGTCACGATGGGCTGACGTGGTCTCATATCGTCGGGATTATCCACCACATCTTCTTCCACTTCCACCTGCTCTTCGGCACTGATGAACTGCACTTCAAAATCAAATTCGCTGGCCACCACTTCGATCAATTCGGCGTCAAGACGCTGGTTGATCGAAACGAAAATACCCAGCGCCATACAGGTTTTGATAATGTCGGACGGCTTGAGGCTCATCATCGAAGCCAGATCGGACACGGAAATAAACTCCGTGACGAGCAACTTCTTTTCGCCTTCTGTACGCTCCTGGGCGGCCATTTCAGCGCGTTCGCGGCGTACATCGCGTTTATCACGACGCACTTTTTGCCGTTTGCGGCTGGCACCGGCACCCATTCGCGCCATTGTCTGGCGGATTTGATCTTCAATATCCTTTTGCGATACTTCTTTCGGAGCATCGGGCCGGTTGCCCATGGGGCCACGTCCGCGGCGTTCGGCTACGCTGGCACCTGCCGCTGGGGAAGGTGTCGCTGCATTGGCCGTATTGACGGGTTGCTGTACTTTTTTACGGGTGCGCTTGCGCCGGGAATCGTTGGCATTTGCATTGCCACTACCACTACCCGGAGCCTGGGGCGTACCATCGGCATTGAGCGGACGGTTCGTATTATTCTGTCCGCTGTTGGCCGGGCGATTTGCATTGTTCTGGCCGGCATTACCCTGACCACTGTTGCGATTACCGCCGCCCTGGCCACCACTGTTTTGGCCACCGCCTTGTCCGCCATCACGACGTCCGCCCCGGTTGCCTTGCTGACCATCGCGGCGTCCACCGCGATTATCACCGGAAGATTCGGGCTTCGGTTTGTCGAGGCTGATTCTGCCGAGAATTTTAAGACCACGCAATTGCGGCGCATCCGCCCGATAAAATTCGGAGTCGGGTGCGGCCGGTTCGTCCGTACCAGGTGCTTTTCCTGGCACCGGTGGTGCCGGTGCTACGGGTGTCGCTGGCGGCACTACTGGTGGGGCAGGAGGTGGCGGAGTGAAGACTGGGGTCTTGTTTTCCTTCGGTGGTGCAGGTGGTTCCGGCTGTTTTGCAACGACGGGTTCCGGTGCAGGCGGTTCGACTGCAACGGGTTTTTCCGCGACCACTACCGGAGCGGGTTTGGGCGGATTGAGATCAATCCTGCCGAGTATCCGGTTGGTTGGGCGTTCGCGGTGTGTAGTAAGTTCCGGCTCCTCTTTTTTAGCGGCTACGACCGGCTGCTGTTCCGGTTTGGCTGGCAACGGAGTTGTTCTCGGGCCTTCCTCGCGGGAGGGCAGAAAAGACGTGCGTTGCGCAGGAGCAGACGGCGGAGTGGCAGGGGTGGAGGGAGCGGCAGGTATAGCAGTAACCGGGGCGGCAGGGGTGCCACCCGATTCTTTCTTCAGGACTGGGCGGGCTAGTTTGTCCGCTTCCTGTTTGATAGCCAGGTCTTTCTGAAATTCCTGTTGGAGTACGACCAGCATCGCGTCCGTAATATCCGCAGTGGGTTTATCTTCCAGATCGGGGAAGCCCTTTCCATGCAGCGTCTCGACGATGGTGTGTAAACCGACGTTGAACTCCTTCGCTATCTTAATTAATTTTTGCGCCATGCAGTGATTTTTCCTGCTTAGTTGAGAAAGTTTGAATGGTTCGCGCCCGCGGGGAAACGCGTAATTGCCGCTAAAGTATGCCGTCTAGAAAGCCAAGTCAATTTAGTTTGAAAAAACAAGAGAGGGTTTGCCCCAATCCCGTCGGTTTTCCCCCTTTTTGGGAGAAGAAAAGTGCTTTTTCCTTAAAGCTCCGCAAAGATACAATAAAAAATGGTGGGGAAAACCTGCGTTTGCCCCACCATTTGTCAATATATTCCGAATGTTATTTTTCTTCCTCGAATTCGTCGGCCAAAATACGCAATACGTTCTGTACAGTTTCTTCTTCCAGGTCGGTGCGGCGGATCAATTCATCGGCATTCAGTTCGAGCACCTGACGGGCGGTATCGCAGCCAATGTTCTTGAAAGCCTCGATCACCCACGGCTCGATCACGTCGGAGAATTCCTCCAGATCAACGTCGTCAATTTCGTATTCGGCCTGGTTGCGGTACACGTCTATTTCGTAGCCCGTCAGTTTGGTAGCCAGTTTGATATTGCTACCGCCCTTACCAATGGCCAGACTGACCTGATCGGCATCGAGATAAACCGCCGCGCGTTTGCTCTCGTGGTTCAGTTCGATGTTGCTGATCTTGGCCGGCGTGAGGCTACGCTGAATGTACAGCGACACGTTGGTCGTATAATTGATAATGTCAATATTTTCATTGCGCAGTTCGCGAACGATGCCATGAATACGGCTACCCTTCATCCCTACGCAGGCACCCACCGGATCAATACGGTCGTCGTGGCTTTCCACGGCGACTTTGGCGCGTTCGCCGGGCAGACGAACAATATTTTTCACTTCAATCACGCCATCTTCAATTTCCGGCACCTCCGCAGCGAGTAATTTTTCCAAAAAGTCGGAATCGGTACGGCTGAGCATGATATAAGGCACGTTGTTGCGCATCTCCACCTTTTTAATAATGCCTTTCAGCACGTCGCCCTTGCGGTAGTAGTCGCCTTTGATCATCTCCGTACGCGGGAGGATCAATTCGTTGCTGGTGGCGTCGTCGAGGACCAGAATCTCTTTTTTCATGATCTGGTTCACTTCGCAGAGCACCACTTCGCCGACGCGTTCGCTGTATTTGCGGAATATCTCGTCTTTTTCGAGTTCCATGATCCGCGAGACGAGGGTTTGGCGGGCGGCCATAATCGCGCGTCGGCCAAAATCATCAATGGAGAGTTGCTCATAGCATTCCTCACCGATCGAGACGCTTTCATCAATCAGATGGGCCTCGCTTTCGCTGACTTGCGCCAACTCGTTGGTGACCTCACCATCGGAAACGACCTCACGGACGCGCCAGATTTCCAGGTCACCTTTGGCGGTATTGACGATGACGTCGAAGTTGTCGTCTGTGCCGTACTTCTTTTTAATTAAGGTACGAAACACGTCTTCCAACACGCGCACCATGGTAGGGCGATCTATGTTTTTGCCGGTTTTAAAGTCAGCAAAGACATCTACTAAATTGACCATTTATCTACTGTTGATTTGTTTAACAAAATCGTTTGCGAAACTTTTTTTTAGTTTCGTAAACGTTGGGAGGGATTCAGGAGCCACGTTTACGAAACCCCAAAAAGGTTTCGCAAACGAGATTAGAAAGCCAGTTTCACGAGGGCTTTATCAATATTTTCTAAAAGGAGGGGCGTCTCCACCTGCACCTTTTTTTTCTTTTTGCCGTCCATTTCGATCACTTCCTGACGCAGTACGATTTGTGTTTCATCAGCAGCGGTCAGTACGCCGGTTTGCAGGGTTTTGTCCTTCAAAGTTACATTCAGCGTCCGGCCAATGTTGCGCGGATACTGGCGGGCGAATTGCAAGGGTCGTGTTACGCCGGGGCTGCTTACTTCCAGCAGGTAGGTCTCTCCCAGCCAGCCATTGGTATCGAGATGCTCTTCGAGAAAGCGGCTGAGTTTCTGGCACTTCTCAAAGGTCATCCCCGAATCGCTGTCGGCAAAGACGTATAGTTTGTTTCCCGGCTTGAGATCAATCTCCACGGTGAAGCAATCAGCAAAGGCTTCGTCTGTGGCATATTTTTCGTCCAGCAACTGGGCAATGCGTTCGGTTACTTCCATTTTTTTTGTAATGGTAATGCCAACTTTTAGTCGGCAGACTGCAATGTCGCCAACTAAAAGTTGGCGTTACTAAACAAAAGAGGGAACCATTGGCTCCCTCTCGTGACCGGCGTGGTCAAAATATCGTGGTGCAAAAGTAAGGCGGTTTGTTGAATTTTGATAGTATTGATTTAAAAAACAGAAAATTGGCGGAAAGGTTGGCCACAGGCAGATGATTTGGAGACCGGCTTGCTGGAAGAATAATGATTTGAAACGCTGTTCTCCACTTTACCCGCCATAGCCTTTTTCAGGCGAAGGAGGGTTTCCCTCAACCTTTTTCTCAACATCCCTTACGATACCGACAGCAGCACCGCTGCATAATGGCAAATGCTGGCGGCCAGCACAAACAGGTGCCAGACCACATGGTGGTGCGTAAGTTTAGTCCAGAGGTAGAAAACAACGCCCACCGAATACAGGCAGCCGCCGACGACAATAAGTGTGGCTACTTCGGCGGGTATATTGGCAAAAAATGAGCGGGCCACCGCGACCAGCATCCAGCCCATGAGTACATAAATGGCCGTGGAAAGGAAGTTATAACGATCAGCAAACAACACCTTGAAAACAATGCCCAAAAGCGTGAGGCTCCACAGGATGGCCAGCATCGTCAGGCCAGTGGTGTTATATAAAAACAACAGAATGAAGGGCGTATAACTCCCGGCAATCAGAAAATAAATACTGATGTGATCCATAATCATCAGCGCGCGCTTCACCATGGGCTGCTGAAAACCATGATAGAGCGTGGAAAAAGTATAGAGCATCAGGAAACAAAATCCATACACACTCGAGCCGACAATGGCGGCCACGTTGCCACTCTGGGTAGCGGTGGTAATCAGGAGCGGAATGCTCACGATGCCAAACAAAATGCCGAAGCCGTGGGTGAGACTGTTGGCCAGTTCATGCCGGAGGGCCCGCTCCGTATCATTGGTGTACATCAGATATGTTTTATAGTTAAAGCAAACGCCTGCGGTATGGGAAATAGTGCTGGCCATCTGCTTAAATATTCGTTCCAAAGCCGCGTACTGATGCTACCATTTTTCTTTTTCTTCCAAATCCTTTAACAGCACCCGCAACGCGCCCGCTGAAAGAAAAATCTCTACAATGGTGATAATCAGCGAAGTAATCATGAGCGCGAGGCTGAAAGCAAATAGCACCCGGGCCGCCATTTGATGACCTTCATAAATGAGAAACATGGTGATGACGCAAAACAAGATGCTGGCTACGCCAAAAGTCTGCATCCAGCGGATGAGCCATAGTCGCCGCCGCAGGCTCCGAATCTGACTTACGGTGGTACCAAGTTGACTTTCCCCATAATCATTGATGAGTTTGCGGATCAGATTGGCGATAGCCAGGAATTTGTTGGTATAAGCCAGCAGCAGCAGCGATAAGGCCGGAAAAAGCAGGGCAGGAGTTTGGATGTTAAGTTCCATAGGTAGCGGATAGTTGTCGTTTCAGTTGTTACAACAAAACAGGAGTCATCCCGATCTTGGGGATGGAGTTTTTAAAAACAAACCTCCTGTTTATGCGAATCATGGGTTTAAAAGCCCCGGCAGGGGCAAGATGTTGGTAGAGATATGTCCATAACGGTTCTTTCATAAGCCCCAGAGGGGCGTAATACATACGCTATTGCGCCCTTCTGGGGCTTACGAAAGGCTTACAATCA
>JANPIV010000021.1:0-6756 GCA_031425155.1 Saprospirales bacterium
GTTTTTTCAAAGAAAAAACTTCGCAGAACCCATGCCACCACTATCAACTACTCAATACCTTTTTACGTAATCAGTAAAACGAACGTGGTCAATGCGAGAAATGTGGCTAATACCCCATTTGTATCACATTGACCACATTACATTTTTATTTCACATTGGCCACATTCCCTTTAATTCCGCCGCAGGGCGACCGGCATATTATCATCATAGTCGCCGGTCAGAATAGGCGTCTGCACATTGGCCGTATAATCCCGTACTTTGGCATATACGAAGTTGTATAACTCTTTGATCGTCACCAGGTAATCGCTGTTTTTATCCGCCTGGCCCTTCAAGCCCTGCAACACATAGTAAGTAAACACCCCCTGACGTAAACCGTGATCTTCCAACGAAAGTTCTTCGGCTTTGGACGACATCAGCAGGGCAATACCACCGTCGGTATCTTCAAAAGCCTGATAGTACCGCTGCATGGATACCGGTGCGGGGCCTTTGGCAGCCAGATTGTTATTGTAGCTGAGTGTGCCGCTGTGGCAGGCATCAGCAATGCAAAGTTTGTGCTTGGCCTTGCTTTCATTAAAGACCTGTTTGATCTCTTCATGGCGCAGTTTATTATTAAATCCATCGTAATCCACGGGCAGGAAAGAACCCTCAATACCGTGGCCGCTGTAATAAAACAACACCACGTCATTGGCATCGGCTTTCAGAAAATACTGGCGCATGGTGCGCAGAATATTGGCGCGCGTGGCATCTTCATCCACCAGCACCGCAATCTGATTGTCGGGCAGTGCGCCCCCTTCCGGGCTTTTCAGGAAAGAATAAAAGCGATACGCATCGTCGTCGGTGAATTTCAGGGAAGGCATGGCAGTGTAGCGTCCCACACCAACGATGACGGCCCAAATTTTCACGGTTTTGCTGGGGTCCACGCGCACCGGATCGGCGGGCACAGTCTCCGGCGAATCCAGTTCCTTGATCGGCGCACCATTCATCCACACGGCACCATACACGCGGCCCGAAGCGAAATACATCACGCCTTCGCCATAAGGGGCGTTATTGGCCCATTCGCCTTCGTAGCGGTCGCCGTTGGCATAGTGGCATACGCCGCGTCCGTTGGGATAGCCGTCTTTGAATTCGCCGATCCAGCGGGAGCCGTCCGGGTAGTCATAGTAGCCCTGTCCACTGCGGCAATAGACGCTGCCGCAATTGCGCAGGCCGGTCACATCGGGTTTGGTACTACTGGGCTTGCTGCCAGTTGGCTTTACGGTGGTACCTGTTGGGCGACCAGGCGCGGTCGTCGGCGCAGTAGAAGCCGTAGCGGTCGTGGTGCTCACGGCTTTGCCCATGTTCCAACTGCCGGTCGTAATTTTGCCGTCGGGGGTGACGATCTTGCCGGAGCCGTTTTTGCGGTTGCTTTTCCAACTGCCGATGTAGTAGGCACCGTCGTTGTAATACATGGTGCCCTGGCCATCGAATTCGCCATTCACCATGCGGCCCTCGTAGCGCTCGCGGCTTTTGAAAAAATACTTACCCTCGCCATTGGGCTGGTCGTTGGCCCAGGCACCGACGTAGCGGTCGCCATTGCTGTAAGTGATGCTGCCCTGGCCCTGCATGGCGCCTTTGACAAACTGGCCTTCATAGACGTTGCCGTTTTGCAGCGTCATTTTGCCTTTGCCATTGCGTTGACCATTGAGAAATTGGCCGGAATAGCTGGATACCGAGGAATAGCGGTAAATGCCCGTACCATTCTGGCAGTTGCCGCTTTGGCATTGGGCGGCGATTTGGGTGGATGCGCTGGCCACCACGAAGGCGACTATGATTAAGCGGAATACAAGATTAAGACCCTTCATGTCTGACGGATTTGGTTGTTTTTGAACGAATGAAGCGAGTAAGGAAGGGTGCAAGTAGTACATGGAATTGATTAAACCCAACGGATGGGATTTTTGCATCAAATGAGTTTAAGAGAATGAAGGCGGATTAGCGATGCAAGAACAATCTGACTAACCGAATATTGTGCCATTCATATCCACGTCAATTGGAATTTGTACTTTTGCAGGAGTTTTTTTTATTAAAAAATTGATTTTCAACAACTTGTAAATTTCTTACCGTCATGTTAAAAAAATTGATACTCGGTTTGGGGGTCCTGGCCCTCTTCGCTGCCTGCACGGCCAGCAAAAACAAACAGGAAGCCGCCGCGCTGAAAGATGGCAAACATTTTGGCAAAATGGTGACCAGCAAAGACGCTATTACGTACGACCAGCTCATCCCGAAGATGGCCAAAGTGGACTCCATGCCCGCAAAGGTAACGGGTGAAGTCGTAGCCGTTTGTCAGAAAAAAGGCTGCTGGATGACGCTGCAATCGGCGCAGCCCGGCAAACCGGAGATGCGGGTGACTTTCAAGGACTACGCCTTCTTTATGCCGAAAGACCTGAGCGGCAAAAAAGTAGTGGTGGATGGATTCGCCCGTGTGGAAACCACGCCGGTAGAGGTACTGCGCCACTTTGCTCAGGATGCCGGCAAATCGGCGGAAGAAATTGCAAAGATCACCGAACCCAAGCGCGAACTGACGTTCGAGGCGGCCGGTGTGCTGGTGCTGGACTAGGGAAGGATGATTTAAGATTGACGATTACATGATTGTTGATTTTTGATGTCTCGTAGCACATCAAAAATCAACAATCATAGCCTGTCCCGGTTTTTATCGGGATAATCTGCATTCGTCAATCAAAGTATTTTCCCTTTGGTATTCTTACCAATAGCGGAACAAGCAGGCCTTATCGCCTAAAGAATGAACAAATGACCACGATGGTCAATATTTGTCCGCTCAACAATGGATGGACGGCCTACATTTGCAGCTGACATGAAGCAGTTTGTTGTCATTCTACTCATAGGTTGCATATCTGGTCAGGCGTTGGTGCGCACGGCCTGGACGCTGCATTACCAGTGGAATAAAGCCTTTTACCTGAAAAATTGTGAAAACCGCGCCAAACCCAACCTGCACTGCAACGGAAAATGCCATCTGAAAAAGAAAATTGCGGCAAGCGAGAACAGTGACCCCACCGCACCCCACCTGCCGGAAGGTTTTCGCCAGATCAAAGAAATCCCCCTTTATTTCGAGTCTTTCGACCTCTTGCCTTGTTTCAGGCTTGTAGTTTTCCAGGCAGAATCTTTTCCGCTTTTCGCGCAGTCGTATCCAGGTGATGCGCCGCTCGCGGGCATATTCAAGCCGCCCGCTGCCTGATTAGGTTCAGGTATTTAACCATCATTTTCCACACCAGATTTCTATACTATGCGAACACTGCTCATCGCGGTGGCGCTGCTGGCTATTATCGTCGGCTGCGTCGGCCTGTGATGTTTGCGGGTGTTCCATTGGTGGCAATTATTTTCAATAAAAAATCTGCTTTCCATTATGAAAAATTTGCTAGTAATAATGAGCCTGCTCTGCCTTTTTTCCTGCAAAAAAGACCCTGTGCCAGAGCCCGATCCCACCGTGGAAACCGGTACTTTTTTGATGCACCTGCATACCTACATTGATCTGGAAGAGGTGGATTTGTACGGCATTGATTATCAGACCCTGAATGGCCGCACCATCTCGCTGGACCTGGCCCAACTGTACATTTCGGACATTCAATTCGTCAGACCGGACGGCTCTGTGTACAATGCAACGGGCAAAAACATCCTCAAAACCCTCGAAACTGATACCTACGCAGTTGGCGACGTACCTGTAGGCACCTACAAATCCCTTCGTTTTAAGGTGGGCCTGGCCCCGGCGGTCAATGCGCTGGCCCCGAAGGCTTCGGCAGATTCGCTTATTCTGAACCAACCGGCCATGTGGTTTGGCAACACGGCCCAGCCCGATGGCTATGTGTTCCTGCACGTGCAGGGCAAAATAGACACTTCCGCCGATTTGAGTCATCCACCCGTGCCATTTAACTATAAAATCGGTACCAATGCGCACTACGTGCAGGTCAATATGAGTGAAAAAAACTTTGTCGTCACGAAGGGAAATGCCGCTTATGGCCACATCATTGTTGATTACAGCAAACTGTTCAACGGAGTCGTCTTGAATCAGGCCGGCAACTTATCCGTCACCACAGTGGCCGAAAACGATAATGACCTCGCTAAAAAAATAGCGAACAATATTCCAGCCATGTTTATCTACGAGTAAACACAATAGCGGACTGATGGATAATTCTTCACTTTAACCCTCACCTCTTTTCCATTATGCATACTTTTAAAAAACAGTTGCTGCATGTTTTTACGCTGCTGACCATTTTTTTGCTCGCCAGCAACACGCTTTTCGCGCATTTCGGCTCCAAAGGCCCTTTTGGCGGCTCGGTCAGTGTCGCCATTGCCCATGATTCTACCGTTTATTTGGGCACATTTACCGGTGGCGTGTACGAGAGTACCAATTCTACGCTGACTGCCTGGCGGGCAAGGCCCGTGGGTTTGGGAAGTGGTCAAATCACCGCCCTTGCTCATTCCGGGTCCTATTTATTTGCCGGCACGGCGGATGACGGCGTCTATATTTTCAACGGTTACATCGGGTCGGATCGTTATTGGAATAAAATCAATAATGGACTAGCCAGCCTGCAAATAAGGTCTTTGGTGGCACTGGACTCTATTACTCTATTAGTCGGTACTGCTGGTGGCGGCTTATACAAAACGACTAATAAAGGGGCGACCTGGACGTCCGTCAGCAGCCCTTCGCTGAATGGTAAAAACATCACTGCTCTGGTAAAAGCCGCCAATAGAATTGTACTGACCACACTGGATGGCGGCGTATTTTTTTCTACTGATAATGGTAGTAACTGGACCAGCCTTAATGATGCACATACGCTGAATGTGGGCGGAACAGTGTCGCTTTCCTACAATGCTGCGACGAATGAATTGGCCGTTATTAATAACAATGGCTTATTTGTTTTGGCTAATGCCAGTACCACCACTACGGCGAATTATACGGCCGCACAGGCAGGCCTGCCCACGGGCATTGCATTGCGCAGCATCGCCAATAACGGCACCAATTGGTATTTGGCTACCGATCAGGGGGTGTTTACGACGACGACCAGTCTGGTGAGCTGGACAGCCACCAATGCCGGTTTGCCCGGTACGGATGTTACTGCCGTAGTGAACTTTAGAACGGATCTGATCGCCGGGGTCAGGAAGGAAGGAATTTTCAAGTCTTCGGCTAATAATGTCGGCTGGGTACGCAGAAATACGAACTTTAATAATCTGGCCACCTACGCTATGGAAGCCAGCGGCGATAAAGTCATTATAGCGGCTACTGAAAATGGCGTGTTTGTCAGTCGCGATCTGGCTTCTGCTTATGTGCGCGCCAATACGGGTTTGACCGATAGTTTGAACGTGACTTACCTGCGGTTTTTTGGTGCAAATCTCTATGCTTCCACCAGAAATGCCGGCATTTTTGTCAGTGCGGATACCGGCAGAACCTGGCAGGCCCTGAACAGTGGACTCATCAATCTGAATATTAAAAAAATATTTGCCTCTAATACTGATCTATATCTTTTGGATAGCAGCAATGGGCTATTTCACTATGCCAGTTCTGGCTGGACATCTATCCAAGCCGGGTTGCCAACCAATGCGGAACCCACTTCCATGACTTTTTATGGCTCCAAAGTCCTGCTCGGCACACTGGGGCAGGGCGTATTTACCAGGGAAGCAGCCAATGGCAGCTGGAGTGCCGCCAATACCGGGCTCAGCAATCTCCGGGTGACCTCCGTGACGACCAATGGCAGCAAGATATTTGCGGGTACCGACGGGGCGGGCGTGTTTGTGGCTGAGCCGGATGCGTCCAATTGGAATCAAGCCGCTCCGACCTCTATTGCGCATACCGTTACGATGGGTCTGGATGGCACGAAAATTCAGGACATGGGCTATTATGCCGGTTATGTTTTTGCCAGTTATCAGGGAGGGCTATTGGCTACTTCCAACAATGGCAGCACCTGGATCGCGGGGGGAAATCAATTTAACCTGCCCAGCTACACGAATGTCTGGAAAATTGCTTTCGTGACCACCCGGGTGTTTGTGAGTACCGAACACAATTCGTTGTATTCCAATGCCTTGTCGGAACTGCCTGTGGTGAGTGCGGTAAATGACATTAGCCAAACGTTGGGGGCCGCTATTGGGATTAGTCCCAATCCTAATAATGGTCATTTCGCCATACAGATGAAGGATACGAACGCCAAAGTAGAAGCAGTAAGCATTTTTGATAATACCGGGAAACTAGTACAATATCTGGCTAAGCCCAGCGATTTACAAGACATCCGCGTAAGCGCTACATGTCCGGCGGGCATTTATCTGGTGCGTATCCAGACAAATGAAGGCATGGCTGTGAAAAAAATAATCATCGAGTAAGTAATAGCATACTCAAGTTGGGTTTGCGTTGACTACCGACTAAATACGACACGAGCCACTCTGCGCGAAATGCAGAGTGGCTCGTAAGTTTTATGGACGAAGTACACTGTAAATTAAGTTTTGACAGGTTTCGCTCACACTCTACTTAGCTTACACCTCCCCCGGCCTAAAGGCCACCCTCTCGAAAGGGGGATACCGAGCGTACTGTCGCCGTTTTCCACTTAGCCAAAGTGAGCATACTATCCCCCTTTGGAGGTGAGGTTTACCCACAAGTCATGAGCGGAATGAGTGGTCAAATAGCCGCAGAGCGGCGAAATATTGGTAGCCTTTTAGCCGCCAAACCCGTTTGGGAGGTGCAGCGCACCGCAACCTATTACGGTGCGCTGCACCTCC
>JANPIV010000022.1:0-237530 GCA_031425155.1 Saprospirales bacterium
TTTTTTGTGTTATTTTTTTTTTATTTTATAAAAATCTTTTTAAAAGCGCAATATTTTAAATAATTAAAAAACAATATTTTTGGGTGGGGTGGTGTTATTAATTTTTTTTAAAAAAAAAAAAATTTCCACACCCCAGCCCACCACTATCAACCGCTCAATGCCTTTTCCGGTAATTGGTGGTTGAACTATACTCTGCAAGCAAAACCCATTTCAATAAATTGATTGTCAAAATATTGTGGTGTTTTCAAAAATATCAATTTAGCCCATTATTCGCATGGATTACAATTAATTACAACCAATCAAACTTGAAAGCCTTGGATCATCAACGAACACATCCATTTCGCAAGGTTCGTTGTTATTTAATCGAAGCATGGCGTCTTCGTATTTTGTATAGACCACCCGATTGCGAGTCAAACGCATACATTGACTGGCTTCATCAAAAACCAAATCGTATAAAAACCACGCTAAATCTGCTTCTTTGATATCTACTTCATCTAAGGCTGGCAGCGTATTGTAAACTGAATTTCCCCGCTGGCTCGATTTTTTTCCACACTACTGCCTCGTCCTGCCAATTATATGGGCCATCCTTCGTTTCTTTCGCCTTTCAGTCATTAAATCCGCTATCACCACATGCAGAAATCCGTGGATGTAGAAGCCCTGAACCGCCTGGTGCAGGCCGAGAGTGCTTTCATCGAACAACTGACCACCGCCACCGCGAATATCATTGTCGGGCAAGAATCCATGTTGCAACGCCTGCTGATTGGCTTGCTGACCAAAGGCCATATTTTGCTGGAAGGGATGCCGGGGCTGGCTAAAACGCTGGCCATCAAGACTTTGGCGACCGCCATTGATGCTAAATTCAGTCGCATTCAGTTCACGCCCGATCTGCTGCCTTCCGATGTGGTGGGTACCACGATCTATAATCCGGCACAGGGCGAATTCACTATTCGCAAGGGGCCGATCTTCGCCAACTTTGTCCTCGCGGACGAAATAAACCGCGCACCCGCCAAGGTGCAAAGTGCCTTGCTGGAAGCCATGCAGGAGCGTCAGGTGACGATCGGCAACGATACCTACAAACTGGAGGAACCTTTTCTCGTGCTGGCGACGCAAAACCCCATCGAGCAGGAAGGTACTTATCCGTTGCCCGAAGCCCAGGCCGACCGTTTTTTGCTGAAAGTAAAAATTGGCTACCCGTCGCTGGAAGAAGAGCGTATTATTATTCGCCGCAACCTGAACGATGAAGAGCCACCCATCTCGCAAGTAGCCTCGGTGGAAAAACTGCTGAAAGCCCGCGAAACGGTGAAAAAGGTCTATATGGACGACAAAATCGAGCAATACATCCTGGATATTGTCTTTGCCACCCGTACCCCGGCGGCGTATGGGTTGCAGGCCATTGCCCCGCTCATCAGTTACGGTGCTTCGCCACGGGCCAGTCTGGCTTTGGCCAAAGCCGCCCGCGCAATGGCTTTCCTGAATCGCCGTGGTTTCGTCACGCCCGACGATGTGCGCGCCATTTGCCCCGATGTCATGCGTCACCGCATTGGACTGACCTTCGAGGCCGAAGCGGAAAATATCAGCCAGGAAGACATTGTCGCCAAGATTTTGGGGGCGGTGGTGATTCCGTAACCAAAACTGATTGACGATTGCAGATTATATGATTTTTGATTTTTGATGTTCTGAATGGATACCACTGACCTACTCAAAAAAGTTCGCCGCATTGAAATCAAAACGCGGGGCCTGAGCAGCCACCTGTTCACGGGCGGCTACCACAGCGCGTTCAAGGGTCGGGGTATGTCGTTCAGTGAGGTGCGGCTGTACTATCCGGGCGACGATGTGCGGGCCATTGACTGGAACGTGACCGCCCGTACGGGCGAGGCGTACATCAAGGTATTTGAAGAAGAACGGGAAAATACGGTGATGCTGCTGGTGGATGTGAGCCGCTCGGCGGTGTTCGGCAGCCACACACAATTCAAGGCTGAATATCTGACGGAACTGTGCGCAGTACTCGCTTTTTCCGCTATCGCGAATAACGACAAAGTAGGCGTGATGCTTTTTTCCGACCACATCGAGTTGTTTATTCCGCCGAAAAAAGGCCGCCAGCACATCCTGCGCATTATCCGGGAAATACTGACCACGCAGCCAACGGGTCGCGGCACCGATCTGGGCGGCGCACTGCGCTATATGCACAATGGCCTGAAAAAACGCTGCGTCTGTTTCGTGCTGTCCGATTTTCTGGCCACCGGTTACGAGGAGGCTTTGCGCGTATTGGCCAACCGCCACGATTGTATTGGTATTCACTGCTGGGATCCGCTGGAACGCGATTTGCCCGACGTGGGCCTGCTACGCGTGGCCGATGCCGAGACAGGGGCGCAAAGTTGGGTGGATACGACCAGTTCGCGACTGCGCTACCAATATGGGCAGTCCTTCGAGCAGCACCGGGCAGACACACAAGGTCTTTTCCGGCGGGCCAACGCCGATTTTTTGAGCCTGAGCACCACCCAACCTTACGTGAATGCGCTGCTGCAATTTTTTAGCCGACGTTCTAAAATAGCGCATGGCTAAAATGGAGTATTTGATTAAAACACTTACTATCAACGTATTTTACCAAATAAAAAATAATATGTTATTTCCTGGACGGCATCGAATCAGACAAATGAGCACGCAAATGCTGCTGCTTGGGGGACTGATTTTTTGTTCCGTTCACGTCGCCGCGCAAGCCACCGCCACGGCGAGCCTTCAACCGGAACGAATTGAAACGGGCGATACTTTTACGTTACGCATCCTCGTCGCAGGTACGACCGTGGAGCCGGGCCAGGTGGATTTTGGAGCCTGGGCTTCCATGTTGCCCGCCAAAAATATTCTGGCCCACTATGGCTGGCATAAGACCGGGCCGCAGTGGGTACAAAATTTTACTTTGGTAACTTTTGATAGTGCGACGCTGTACTTGCCGCCACTTGCGGTGCGTTTACACCTGGGTGAGACGGCGGAAACCAACCCGCTTCGGCTGACCGTGATGCCCACGGCAGCCATAGCCGACGTAAACACGATGGCTCCGATCCGCGACATTGAACGTTCGCCGTCCAATTTGCTGGATTATTGGCCCTGGGCGGTGGGCGCGCTGGTGCTTTTGTTAGTAGCCAGACGACTTCTGCGTCGTAAGAAAAAACCGCCCGTACCCGTAGTAGTAGCCGCGCCTGCGGTGGAGCCTCCGCCCATTCATGCCGAGGCTTTGCAGAAAATCACTTTACTGGAACGGAAACGGCTGTGGGAAAAAGGCCAGATCAAGGAGCATTACGCGGAGTTGAGCCTGATCGTGCGGGAATACCTGGAAAAACGCTACGGCATTCCCGCGCTGGAATCCACCACGATGGAAATCGAGCAAATGTTGAAAACGACCGACTTTCCAAAAGTGCTGAATCTGGCCATTCAAGATCTGTTGGCCAAAGCCGATCTGGCCAAGTACGCCCAATCCAGTCCGCCCGCCGCTTTCCATGAAAAAGCCATAGAGAAGGCCCGCGGTATGATTCAGGAGACTAAGTAAGGCCAACTTTCGGTTGGCACTACGATAAGTTGCGCAGCAAACGATACTTCCAGTAAGTTTCCAAAGCGGACAGTCGGCAAATAGTATAGCCAAGTTGGCCGTCGAGAAAACCGCCTTTCAGCACGTAATTGCGCAGAAACTTGAGCACCGGGCTAAAAAGCACGTTGAGCCAGGTAGCACCTTTGCCCTGTTGACGCATGGCTTCGGCAGCGATGACGGCGTATTTTTCCGCCCGTTCCACGTGTTCTTGCACCGTGTAGTAACTATAATGCAACAAGTCGCCGGGCAGATGCGCTACCGTACTGCCTGCTTCCATTTCTACTTTATCGTGGGGATTGGTGCCACCCCATTTACCCTTTTCTTTGCGCCAAAGTCGTAGTTTTTGGTCGGGATACCAGCCCGAATGCCAAATCCATTGGCCGCAGTAATTGGTCAGCCGGTTCATGGAGTAGCCATCACGCTGCCAGTCTTTTTTGGTGTCCAAAATGGCTTTTTTCAGGGCATCGCTCAACGCTTCATCGGCATCCAGGGCCAGGATATAGGGAAAAGCAGCCTGTTGGAGCGCGTAATTTTTCTGTTCAATGTGCCCGCCAAACGGATGTTGTAAAAAACGAACGCCCGCATATTGACGGCAAATAGCCTCCGTCCGATCCGTGGAAAAAGAATCTACTACCACTATTTCGTCGGCCACTCCGATCAGGGAATCGAGGCAACGGCCAATGTTATGTTCTTCATTATAGGTAATGATGACGGCAGAAAGTTGGATCATAAGGACGAAAATAAAGAATCTGGCAGCGAGGCGACCGGAACAGACGTACGCCCATGCGCAAACTTCGTGTTTCGCCTATTTAGTGCGTGACTGTTGCGCCAGACGAAAGATTTTACTCATTCCGTTGGGTTTGTCACTACCAAAAGTGTGCCTTCATTATTATTGCCCAACCAACACAGACGCAGCCTTGCCATTCATGAAAATCACCTTCGCATTCGGCGAAGTAGCAATTTCGCGTTGGGCTTTAATCTGCTCATACTGAATGAGTTTGTCGGTCAAAGTAGAAGTCAGGATGCGTTGGTAATCAGAAATACCTTGGGCTTCCACGCGTTTGCGCTCGGCTTCCTGGCGTTCTTTTTCGAGCACAAATTTCATCTTTTGCGCGTCCTGTTCGGCATTAATCTTCGATTCGATGGTTTGTTTTACCGATTCCGGCAATTGAATATTACGGATCAGCAGGTTTTCCAGCACGAGGCCCCGTTCAGAGAATTCTTTTTCAATAGATTGAAAAATTTTGATCTGAAACTCGTCGCGTTTGGAAGAGTACAAGGCCACCGCATCATAAAAGACGGCATTGTCCCGAATCTTAGTACGCGAAACCGGGCGAACGATCTTATCCAGAATGTCGGGACCAATATTGCGCAGAATATCCGGGGCTTTTTCGGGAATAATGTGGTAGAGCACCGACAAATCTATCACGACTTCCAGCCCATCGGCGGTCAGCACACGGATGGCATCGTCGCCTTGCTGCGCCCCTTCATCGTGTACGGCAGACATGGTATAATTTTGCGTTCTTACGTCGAAATGCTGCACGTTGACCAACGGATTGACAAGATTGAGGCCCTCGGTGAGCGGTTTGTACTGGATTTTGCCAAACAGGGTTTGTACGCCGACCTCGCCGGGTTCGATCTGTACAAAACAAGCGGACAACAGGCCTACTCCCATCAGGCCAAAGCCGAACCAGCGGCCACCTTTGCCCAGGGAAGTGAGAGTAGGATTGAGTTTGGAAACGGAGGAGGTCACGAGCAGAATGACGAGACCTAAAATGAGCAGAAACATATTGTGGAGTAAGTTTAAATGAACTTCAATTAATGCCTCAAATGTGGCCGGGAGAACGGTCGGCAAGGGCATTATTTTCGAGCAATGTACGCCGAAACTCGTCCAAAACCCGGTAATTGGTGTTTGTAATATGTGTAGAAAATTCGGAGCCCGGCGTACAAAGGCTTCGGTAGATAATCTTTGCCACATTGGCGCATTGAACAGATTGACCACATTTGAAATTTCACTTATGTCCTCTCCTTTTTTGACCGCCGAATGGCGGAAATTAATCATGGCCAATTACGTGGTGCCGCCCGCGCTATTGGAACCGCACCTGCCTTATGGCACCGAACTGGACACCTGGGAAGGCCAGTGCTATGTCAGCCTCGTCGGGTTTATGTTCCTGAAAACCAAAGTCTTGGGCGTACCTTTTCCATTGCATCGCGATTTTGAGGAGGTGAATTTGCGTTTCTACGTCAAACGTTTCGATGGCTCGATCTGGAAACGCGGCGTGGTTTTTCTCAGCGAGATAGTACCAAAACCGGCCATCGTTTGGGTAGCTAATTCCATCTACGGAGAGCGTTATACCACCTGCAGGATGCGCCATGATTGGCGGATGGAAACGGATCGTTTCAAGGTTGGCTACGAATGGAAAAACTACAGTAGCGGCGATTGGAATCGCATTGCTGTGCAGGTCAAACCGCAGCCCGACGCGCTGGAAGTGGGCAGTGCCGCCGAGTTTATCACCGAACATTATTGGGGCTACGCCAAAAGGGGCCCGCGCCGCACGTTCGAGTATGCGGTGGAGCATCCGCGCTGGGCCGTGTATGAAGTACTGGAACACGATATTCGCTGCGATATAGCTCGTTTTTATGGGCCGGAATTCGTGGAACCCTTATCGGTTCCGCCCGCTTCCATTTTTATGGCCGAAGGCTCGGCGGTACTGGTACGGCAAAAGAGGGTGTTGGAGGCGTAAAAAGAACGATGCAATAGTTTCGTTGCTACTCTACTTTAAATACTTCTATTTTGGGCAGAAAGTAAAAAAATAGAAAAACCGCAGGCACAGTCATGCCTGCGGCGACTTCATTGGGTTGAAGCTGGTTTTTAAGGGCTCCTTGCTTACCTGGAAACATAATTGCGTGAGCAATCAGCGGACATCCGGGAATTCTGAGGCGAAGATAATGGGTTTTTAGCGATATTTGCAACATAACAAATGTCCTCCGGCACATGGAATACACCGCTTTTGAAATGATCGTATCTGCTGGACGGCTGAGACGCTACCTGAACGCTTGTGCTCAAAACAAATCCCGTACCCTGGATTTGTATCGGGCAAACCTTCGTCTTTCAGGCAAATTCTTACAAGTCATTTGCGTAGTAGAAATTGCGCTGCGCAATGGTGTTGACCGGCATTATCTTAAATCCTATGGCAATAATTGGGTAGTCACTCAAACCAATCCGGGAGGTTATTTGGCCCGACCAGGCTGTGAGCGGTCACGGGCCACTGCTCAAAAAGCGGTCAATGAATTGGGAGAATATTACTCCCACGACCGGACTATTGCTGAATTGAATTTTGGTTTCTGGAGGTATGCCTTTGGCTTGAAAGAATTTGCAGCAGCGGGCTCCACACTGTTACAAATTTTTCCAAATCGTCCGCGTGGCATCAATCAGGGAGATGTTTTTAACCGTCTTGGAGAAATAAACGATCTTAGAAACCGGATTGCACATCATGATCCAATATGTTTTGAAGGAGAACGCATTTCTACCCAAAAAGTAGAATCTGCCTATCACTGTGCCATTGATTTTTTAGATTGGTTAGGCTTAAATAAGAGCGTTATTTTAAAAGATATTGATTTTGTAGAGGAAGAGATTGAATACATTTCAAAAATCTGATCTACGCTTCTTCTCAACATCCTCAACAATTTTCAATCAAAAACTACCTCCACTACATCCTCCACTTTCAGACTGAGCAGCGTAGCCGCCCGGCCCAAATTGATCGCAATTTCCAGATAACCGGTGCTATTGAACAAACACAAAGTCTCCCCGACCGGCACATCACAGTAGTTTCCGCTCAGCCGGGTGATCGGATCATTGCGCCGGAAAAACAGCGAAAACCCGCGCCCATTCGCCACTTTTTCAAATACTTCTTCGCGAATATTCACCACCACATTGTCAAAATTGTCCACATGCACCACCGTGCCGCGAATGCGACTGGGCGTGATAACCGGCTGAATACTAATTCGTTGCAGTAATGGAGCCGGGTATTCGCCCAATTCCTCGAACGGTTGCCCGCTCACCAAATGCGCCACGGCATCGGCAAAAGTATTTTTGACCAAAAAATGGCCCTTCAGTGGTACGGGCAACTGCCGCAGATCGTTTGGAGTAAGATCATCGAACAATAGAGCCAGCAGACCGTTATCCGGGGCCAGAAAATAATGACCCTGCCGGAAAGCAGCGACGAAACGATAGCCGGCATCATAGACGCAGTTTACACCGATCAGGTGAATCGTGCCTTCGGGAAATTCCGACCAGCAGTGCTGCACCACGAATGCGCCCTGCACAATGTCGAAAGGCGGAATATGGTGGGAAATATCCACCAGATGCAGATCGGGATGACGCTTTAGCAGGGCACCTTTGAGTGCGCCCACGTAAAAGTCGCGGGTGCCGAAATCGGTAGTAAGGGTAACAATGTTCATTTCAAAAGGACTGTAATAATGGGTTTCAATGGAACCAAAGGCACGAATTTTTTGTTGGAAATCGTGTCCATTGCGTTAATTTTGTGGGCGACCAGCGGATTATTAAACTAAAAATAAAGCAAGGAGGCCCGGCACGGCTTATATATCTGACAATCAATCCGCTACGTGCCACCGTCTCCCGCTGCTACAATGTAAGGACAAAAATTTGAGCGAAATCATTCTCACCATCGAGGGCATTGACCCAGTTCAACTCTACGGCGAAAACAACGCAAAATTAAATCTTTTGCGCAAAGCCTATTCCGACGTGACAATTACCTCACGCGGCAACAGCCTGAAAATTGCAGGCGATAAAAAAGATACCCAGGCTGCGAAGGCAAAATTCGAAATGATGGTGCGCTATCTGCGCGAACATCACGAATTGCCCGTGCAAACGGTGGAGGACATTCTCGGCGGCGACAACCCCTTTGAGGTGCGTATTCCCGTCAATGGCGACACCAACGGCACCATCCTGTTTGGTCGCGAAGGTCGGCCCATTAAGGCCAAAACCCGCAACCAAAAGCGGATGATCGAAATTTGCGAAGCGAATGACATCGTGTTCGCGGTCGGTCCGGCGGGTACGGGCAAGACCTACACGGCAGTCGCCATCGCGGTGCGGGCTTTGAAAAATAAATTAGTCAAGAAAATCGTGCTGACCCGTCCCGCTGTAGAAGCAGGCGAGAATCTGGGTTTTCTGCCCGGCGACCTGAAAGACAAGGTGGACCCCTACCTGCGCCCGCTCTACGACGCGCTTGACGATATGTTGCCCATGGATAAACTCAACTTTTTCATGGAAAACCGGGTCATCGAAATCGCGCCGCTGGCCTTTATGCGCGGTCGGACGCTGGACAATGCCTACATTATTCTGGATGAAGCGCAGAATGCCACACCGCTGCAACTCAAGATGTTTCTGACCCGGATCGGACCATCGGCCAAGTGTATTATCACCGGCGACCTGAGCCAGATTGACTTGCCGGGCCACCAGAAATCGGGACTGCAACAGGCCATGCAAATTCTGGATGGCGTGGAAGGCATTTCTACGATCACGCTGACCACGGAAGACGTGGTGCGTCACCGTCTGGTGAAGGAAATCATCAAGGCCTACGATAAAATAGAAGGGGAGGAACGTGCCCGCAAAGAACGCCGACGCGCCGAGCAAAACGGCGACGATCTGATCGAAACGCGCCCGGATTGGGTGCCGCCGAGCAGGAGTGAAGGGCGGAGTTGATTTTAATTTTCTGATTTTTGAATATTCGAGGATGCGAGGATTTGAATAGTTTTTGGCGGAAATATTTTCGGTCAAATACTCAAATCCTCGTATCCTCAAATCCTCCTCTTCCATGACTTCCACCGTCCTCTACCTCGGCGACCTCCGCACCGAAGCCACGCACCTTCTTTCTGGCCGCACCATCATTACCGACGCACCGCCCGACAACCAGGGCAAGGGCGAAGCCTTTTCGCCGACCGATCTTTGTGCGACTTCCTTGGCCTCCTGTATGCTGACGCTCATGGGCATCAGTGCGCGTGGCCACGATTTGGACATCACTGGTGCCAGTGCCGAAGTGACCAAAATCATGGCGGCCGGACCACGGCGAATTGCCCGTATCGAAATCAAATTCCAAATGCCCGACCGTAATTTCACCGATGGGCAGAAAAAAATTCTGGAAACCGCCGCCCGTACTTGCCCCGTGCATTTCAGCCTCAACGAAGGCCTGGAGGAAGTGCTGGAATTCGTATGGTGATTTTGCCAGAAATTTTGCGGAAATTTGTCCCCTACGCAGCATCTGCAACGCTGTATCCGCAATTTTGAAAAAGAATAAAACCGGGCTTTGGCTTTTTTTTGTTGCCGTATTGGCCCTCATCGGCTGGAAACTCTATTCCAACAAACAAGAACTGAAGGCCGAGACAGAACTCGGCAAAACGGTGCGGGCTTACGTGCCGGTGGAAGTGGCCCAACCGCAGTTCGATACGCTGGCGGAGCAATTAAACGCCGACGGTATTTTTTTACCCGCCAAAGAAATGCTGGTCATCTCGGAGACTGCGGGCAAGGTGTTGCAGGTGTATAAAAATAAGGGCGAAACGGTGCGCGAAGGCGATGTTATTGCTAAAATAGACGATGAATTGCTGCGAATTGATCTGGCAGCCACTCAGACCAACCTGGACAAACTACGCCGCGACGAAGAGCGCGTGAAAAGACTGATCGCCGGGGAGGCCTTACCCAAAAATAAAATCGAAGAAGTGCAACTGGGCATTGCTGCCGCCGAAGCCAAGGTCAAGGTGCTGCGTAAACAAATTGGCAACACCAGTATCAAAGCCACGATGGATGGCATTCTGGGGATGCGCTTTATCGAGCGTGGCAGCGTCATCGGCCCCGGTATTCAGGTGGCGCAGATCACCAGCCTCGCCAAACTTTTCCTGATGGTGAAAGTGATCGAAAAGGACATTCTAAACGTGCGCAAAGGCCAGTCTGTCCGCATCGCCGCCGATGTGTATCCCGATACGACGCTGATTGGCAAGGTCACCAATATTGGCCTCCGCGCCGACAACGCCTACAACTACGACGTGGAAATAGAGGTCACCAACCCGAAGGATTCGCCTTTGCGCAGCGGGATGCACGCCCGTGCTATTTTCACGGCTGATAAAATCCGGCAGGGCCTGACGATCCCGCGCCGCGCCATTGCGGGCAGTTTGCAGGATGCCAAAGTATATGTGGTCAAAGATTCTACGGCCCAACTGCGCCCGGTGGTGCTGGGCGGCATTCACGGAGATCGGGTGGAAGTGACCTCCGGTCTGGATTCCACCGACCAGGTGGTGCTCACCGGCCAGCTCAACCTCACCAATGGCGCACGGGTGCAGGTCATGAACACTGGCCAATAGCCGCTCTCACGTACGCTATGGCCTTTCACGTCCCTTCTCCTTTTCCGGTTTTGACGGCTTTTCTGCGCGATAAGGAGTTTCGCCACAGTGCCCTTTTGCACTTTGCGGCGTTCCTGCGTTTGCAACTGGCAACTTTTTTCAGTAACAAGCCACTGACCAACCCCTTTCCCGGCAAAATCCCGGCCCTCGACGGGGTCCGCGGCATCGCCATTCTGGTGGTGATGCTGAACCACTTTTTTTTGCATGAATTCATTCCCGATACGCCTTTTTGGAAGTTGGTAAACAGCGGCTGGCTCGGCGTGGATTTGTTTTTTGTGCTTTCGGGTTTCCTGATCACGGGCATTCTACTGGATACCAAACACCGCGAACTCTATTGGGCTACGTTCTTCAGTCGCCGGGCCCTGCGCATTTTTCCCCTCTATTATTTTGCGGTGCTGGTGGTCTGGCTGGAAGTGGTTTTTGTCGAACATGGGGCCGACCGGCTGCATGACTATGCTTCGCTGTGGTGGTTTGTGTTTTTTCTACCCAACATTGCACTGGCCTTAAACGACAACTGGGTCTATCATAGCAACTATTTGGGGATCAATCACTTGTGGTCGGTAGCGGTGGAAGAGCAATTTTACTTGGCTTGGCCATTGATTGTGAAAATATTGCCGCCACGTGCGCTGGTTTTGCTGTGTGTCCTGCTGATCCATTATAGTTTGCCCATTCGCCGCATGGTGGACGAGCAATTTCATGCCGATGGCTCCTGGACGATGGCCTCTTATGTCCTGCCTTATTGCCGGATGGATGCCCTGGCGGCGGGCTGTTTTATGGCCGTCTTTTTTCGGTTGGGCTGGCACCGCCGGATTCCTTTCGACCGCTGGATCGTGCGTATTTTATTTTGCTGGATGGGCTGGCGCGTGGGCGAAAGCCTGATGCACGGCGGCACCCATTACCGCGATACACTGTCGGCCCTTTTCTTCGCTTCGTTTTTGTATTTGGCCCTGAATCATCACCCCAAAGGCCTCGTGCGTCGTCTCTGCGAAAACCCCTTTCTGATGCACTTGGGCGTGTTCAGTTATGGGCTCTACGTCTTTCACCAGATGTTTCGTTTCGTTTGGATGGCCCTGTTTGGCGATTGGCTGGTGGCCAGCGGCTGGAATCCGGTGTTGGCACAGGGTATTTACATCGTGCTCGCCTTTGGCGGCTCCTACGTACTGGCCCGCGTAAGTTGGATTTTGCTGGAAAAACCTTTTTTGAAACTTAAAGACGTATGGGCCCCGGTGAAAAAAGCGGAATAGCCATCAACGCAATAACATCACCTCCCCCTTTTTCTCCTGCACCTCCCCCTGAAACCGCACCCTGCCGCGATAAGCATATACATCGGAGGGTAATTCCTGCCCATCCAAACGCCCATCCCAGCCGCCGCTGGTGCCGCTCCACACTTTTTTGCCCCAGCGGGAATAGACTTCCAATTCAAGTACTTCAAAGTTGGAACCGCCGGGAAAAAACACATCGTTGACATTATCGCCGTTCGGCGTGAAAGCGTTGGGAATAAACAACATTTGATCTTCAATCGTGAAGGCCACCGTGTCGGTGCAGCCAGTCGCGTCGGTTACCGTGACTATGTAATCGCCTGGCGTTAAATCAGTTACCAGTGAGTCGGTCTGATTGGTACTCCACATATAAGTTACTGGCGGGAGATCATCCGTGGCAATAATCGTCGCGGTAGAACAGGGCATCGGGCACTCCGCCGGAAACTGCACCATCGCCGACAAAACACAGCAGGTATCTACCAATATAGTCCGGGTGGTGGTGACATCACAGCCCGTCGAGGTCTCCACGCGCAGCGAAACGATTTTGCTGCCCGCCGTTGCGTAGCGCACCGTTTGTGGGCCTTGCGTATTGGCGGTATCTGGCTGGGCACCCACCCCAAAGTTCCAGTGCCAGGCGGTGATTAGGCCATTATCAACTTTGGAAGTATCTGTAAAAACAATGCGCTCACCGAGGCAAATACTGTCGGCTTTATCGCTGATAAAACCGGCATCCAGACCCACAAACTCGTCTGTGCCACCCCAATCTATTTGAAAACCATTGCCACTAGAAGTGAAGTTATTGACTGCCAAGACATACGTCGTGCCCGCCGTCATGTTGAGGGCCGCCAGGAAATTGTCCTGTCCAGGATTGCAGCCGCTTTGCTCACTCAAATCTGTCGAACTGGCCCGCAGACCAGTCGGCCCCATACAAGGGCTGGGCAGGCCAAAATCACCGGCCGCCATACAGCGCAGCACGACCTTTCCGGCGCAATTGCCCACCCCATTGGGCAGGCGATAGACGATAAAATCTATGTCGTCGGTCGCATTATTGGGGGTTAAAGTGAACTCCAGAGTCCCATTATTGGCAGCGGTAAAAACATACCAGGTAGAATTGGATTCGGCAAAAAATCCGCCAAAACAGGGCGCATCGTCCATTTCATTGGGATTGCTGCCCGGCCCGGCCACGGCTGCGACATTAAAAGACTCTTTGTTGCAAAGCACTACCGCTGTCGGGCAATCTCCGGAGAGGGTGCCGCCAAAGAAATAATTACGCAGACAATATTGAAAAGTACCGGGAAATACCCCATCCACCCGAAAGTAATAAGTCTCGCCGGGCGTAAGTCCAGCGGCCACCAATTCGACGATATTATTATTAAAACCCGGATCAACCTGGCAAGCCAACTCGGTCAGTACTCCGCAAGTACCGCTGTATAGCGTCACCCTTGGCAGTTGCAACGTGCCACCCGGCGTATCGAAAGTATTACCACGAATGGTAACCGTTGCCTCGGAAGCGATGGCCACAAAAGAGAACCAGACATCCTGTGGATTGGTCAGCGAACAGGCGGAAGGAGGCACATTACTTTCCGTGGCGTTCAGATTAGTGCCCGCCCCGACAGCCGAACAAAAATTTTCCGGGTCGGCAATGGCGATGGCGTTGGCGCACTCGTCATTGATTTGGCCGAAGGCAAAAAAAGCAAAAAACAGGGGCAAAAAGGCCAGAAAAGCGCGCAGGTAGATGTTTGTCATGGATAAATCTGGTGGGAGGAATTAAATAGCGGTTGGGCAAATATAGCAAAAGCCGCTATGTAGCCGCAGCGGGATTTCATCAAACATATTTATTGGAAACTTTCGCTTTCCGGCTATCGCAACAGCATCACTTCTCCGTGGCGTTCCTCCACTACGCCTCTAAATCGTACTTTACTGCGGTAGGCATACACATCAGAGGGCAGTTCCTGGCCATCCAGTCGGCCATCCCAACCGCCATTGGTGCCACTCCACACCTTTTTGCCCCAGCGGGAATACACTTCCAACTCGAGTACGTCAAAGCCGGAACCCACCGGGAAAAACACGTCGTTGACATTGTCGCTATTAGGCGTAAAAGCATTGGGAATCTCAAACAGTTCCCGTTCTTCAATGCGGAATGAAACCGTATCCGTGCAGCCAAATAGCACGTCGGTGACCGTCACTATATAATCGCCGGGCACCAGATCATTGACCACCGGGGTCGTCTGGCCACTGCTCCAGGCATAGGTTAGTTCGGGCAGGAAATACGTGACCGAAGGCACGATAGTCGCTGTCGAACAAGGCGCGGCGCAGTCCATGGGAAATTCCACTTTTACGCCGGTTAAGGCGCAGCAGGTATCTACCAGTATGATCTGGGTGACTACGGCTTCGCAACCCTCGGAATTTTCAATTGAAAGAGAGATGGTTTTAATACCAGCGGTCGTGTATTGCACCGTATGCGGACCGCGCGTGTTGGCGGTGTCAGGCTGCGCACCATCACCAAAATCCCATTTCCAACTGTTAATGGTGCCATTATTATCCACCGAAGTATCGTTGAAAGTAACTCCTGCCTGGAGGCAAACCGTGCTGTCTGCATTATTACTGACAAAACCCGCCGATAACGTGCAGCAGCTGTCCACCACCAATGTCCGGGTTACGATCATTTCGCAACCAGTAGAAGTCTTGACTATTAGTGAAATAGTTTTGATGCCTGTTGTCGTGTACTGTACTGATATCATGCTTGGGCCAATAGGGACTACTTGAGCATCTAACTCAAAGCCCCACTCCAAGTTGGTGATTACACCATCCTCTGTACTAGAAGTGTCCGTAAGAATGATCGTCCTGCCAAGACAGACTAGACTATCCGCAATATCAATAGTAAAACCCGCTGCTAAAGTGCAGCAAGTGTCTACCAATAATGTTTGGCTCACCGTCATGTCGCAGCCGTTAGAAGTCTCCACGCGCAGGGAAATAATCTTGCTTCCCGCCGTCGCGTACTCCACCGTATGGGGGCCAGCAGTATTGGCCGTAGCTGGCTGAGCACCCGCTCCAAAATTCCAGTGCCAGGCCGTGATCGTGCCATCGCTGACGGTGGAAGTGTCAGTAAAAATAATATTTTTCCCAAGACACACCGTAGTGTCCGCGTTATTGCTGGTAAAGCCCGCCATCAATCCGCAACAAGTGTCGACTACAAAAGTCCGGGTCACCGTCACATCGCAGCCCGTGGAAGTCTTGATTTGTAAGGAAACAATTTTGGTACCTGCCGTCGTGTAATTCACCGTATGCGGCCCACGGGTCTCAGCAGTGGCGGGTTGGGCATCCACCCCAAAGTTCCAGTGCCAGCCGGTAATGCTCGCATTATTGATCATTGAAGTATCCGTAAAAGTGATGGTCTCGCCGAGGCAAATGGTGCTGTCTGGTTCACTGCTGGTGAAACCCGCTTTTGGCCCGGCAAACAGTCCGGTACCGCCCCATTCTATTTGAAAACCATTGCCACTGGAGGTAAAATTATTGACCGCGAGCGCATAGGTGGTGCCCGCCACCATATTGAGAGGAGCCAGAAAATTATCCTGACTCCCATCACAGTTCGATTCCTCGCTGATGTCCGTTGAACCACTGCTCAAGCCCGTCGGCCCCATACATGGACTGGGAAAGAAAACGTCGCCTGCGGCCATGCAACGTAACAAACTCTTATTGGCACAGTTGCCCGGGCCATTGGGCAGCCGATAGACCACAAAATCAAGGTCGTCCGTGGCATTATTGGGCGTCAGCGTAAATGTCAGCGTACCATTGTTAGCGGCGGTGAAAACGTACCAGGTAGAATTGGTTTCAGCACCAAAATCGTTAAAACACGGCGCATCATCCAGTTCGGTGGGGTCGTCGCCCGCCCCTGTTAAAGCTTCTACATTGAACGGCGATTTGTCGCACAGTACCACCGCCGTTGGGCAATCCCCGGAGAGCGTGCCACTGAAAAAATAGTTGCGGATACAGTATTGAAAAGTGCCGCCTATAGCTCCTGCTACCCGAAAATAGTAGGTCTCGCCGGGCGTAAGGCCCGACGCGGATAACTCCACAATGTTGCTAAAAAATAAGTCGGAGGTGCAATCCAGTTCGGTAAGCGAGCCACAAGGGCCGCTGTACAGGGACATCGTTGGAAGCAACAAAGAGCCGCCCGGGTTATCAAACGTAAATCCGCGAATGATGACGGTCACCTCGGAAGCTATGGCTACAAATGAGTACCAAACGTCCTGCCCATTGGCACCAAAACAGGCGGAAGCGGGTACATTGCTGCTCGTGGCACCAACGGTAGTACCTGCGCCTGCCAGGGAACAAAAATTTTCCGGGTTCAAAATTAAAGTAGCCGTACTACATTCATTATTGAATTGACCAAAGGCTGAAAAGCCGGAAAAAAGGGGCAAAAGAACGAGGAAGAAACGTAATCGAATGGTTGTCATGCGTAAATCGGGTGGGAGGATTTAATTAAAAAAGCAAAATTACAAAAAGCAAATTGGCAATGAAAAGCAAAGCGTTGCGTCTACAGAATTTGCCTTTTGCTTTTTTGCTCTTTGCCCTTTGCTTTTTTTGTTTCCTTGCCCCTTGCTTCTTTTGCCCCTTGCCTTTTACAGTTTCAAGGTATGAATCAACCAGTTGACTGGTTTTTCAAAGTAACCCAACCAGCCCACGGTGCGCATCAGAAAGGGAAATTGCGTCACGAGCCGCAGCACCAGTGCATTGCGGGAAAGTTCCACCCCGATGCCGCGCCGAATGGCCAGGTCATAAGCTTGTAGTTTGGCCGCCGAAAAATCATTGTCTATAAAACACTGCCGGGCATGTTGCGCAGCCAGTACGCCGCTGGTCATCGCGTGGTCAATGCCGTGTCCCTGCAAAGGATCCACCAATGCCGCCGCATCGCCACAGAGCAAATAGCGCGGCCCGGACATCGCGACCCGGCCCGTATGCAGCGGTAGCGCGAAGCCTTGCACCGCCCCCAGCCGTTCCGCACCTTGCAGCCGGGCGGCGAGTTCCGGGGCGTATTCGGGCAATTGGTCCAGTATCGTCCGCAGTTTGATTTTCTTTTGGGCCGCCGCTTTTTTCAACATGCCAAAACCCACATTGGCCATGCCGTCGGCCAGCGGGAAGATCCATAAATATCCGGGCAGCAATTTTGGCAGGAAATGCAGTTCATTTTCGCCCGCTGTCATCCCGCTCACGCCCCGGTAATAAGCGCGAATGGCTACACAGTTGTTACGATCATCCAGGTCCACGCCGCCCAATTGGCGGGAGACGGTCGAGTAAGCCCCATCGCAGCCCACCACCATCGCCGCAGAAATAGTGGTGCCGTCTTTAAACCGGCATTGCAAACCGTTTTCGTCAGTGGTGATGGTTTGCAACTGCTTGTTTTCCAGGATATTAGTATCGGTTTCTTTTTTGACCAGTTCCATCAGGCATTGGTCGAAATCCAGCCGCGCGGCATTGTAACTATAATTTACCCAACGCACACCCAGCGAGCGACGGCCCGGCACAAACATCCGCGCACTTTGGATTTGCGCATCCGCGCTCCATTGGCGCATGGCTTGGCCCCAGGCGGGTGACAGACGATCCATTACTTTGAAAGCCGGGCTGGGAATAGCATCGCCGCAAATTTTATCGCGCGGGAAAGCCTCTTTTTCCAAAATGGCTACCCGCAGCCCGCTGCCATGCAGGGCCAGGGCGCAAGCGCAGCCCGCTGGCCCGCCGCCAATGATTGCAATATCAAATGTGGTCAAGGTATTAATGTGGTCAATTTTTTAATGTGGTCAATGTGCCGATGGGCTCGGTTATACTCGACAGAACACTAAGATTTGTTTTACGGCGGCGAAAGATCGGAACTTTCATACATAAAAAAATCCCGCTCCGGTAAAACCGAAGCGGGACAAACATTTATTGCATTGGTCACATTGACCACATTTACATTTACTTACCGCCTTTGGCTTTCGCGATCACCTGTTCGGCAATAGCATTTGGCGCAGCAGCGTAGTGGCTGAATTCCATCGTGGAAGCAGCGCGACCGGAAGTCAGGGTACGCAACTGGGTCACGTAGCCAAACATTTCCGCCAACGGTACTTCGGCCTGAATAGCCACCGCGCCACCCATCCGGGTTTCCTGGCCTTTCGGCAGACCGCGACGACGGTTCAAGTCACCAATGACCGGCCCGGTATATTCTTCCGGCGTGATCACTTCGAGTTTCATGATCGGCTCCATGATCTGCGGTTTGCATTTCGGAGCAGCCTCGCGGAAACCTTCCTTGGCGCACAATTCAAACGCAATTGGCTTCGAGTCAACGGCGTGCATACCACCATCGGTAACGCGCACTTTCATCGAATCAATGTTGTAACCAGCCAGCACACCATTGTTCATCATCTGGGTGAAACCGTCGGCGATAGGCTTTTGATAGTTTTTATCAATTGCACCACCCACGATAGACCACACGAATTGCAATTTTTTCTTGCCGTTCTTGAAGTCGTCCGATTCCAGGAATTCTTCGTCGGCAGGGCCAAGTTCAAATTCCATATCGGCGAAGAGACCCGAACCACCCGATTGCTTTTTCAAGCGCTCGCGGTGTTCCACTGTTTTGGTCAACGCCTCTTTATAGTTCACCTGGGGCGCACCCTGGTTACATTCCACTTTGAATTCGCGACGCAGACGGTCCACGATGATTTCCAAGTGCAACTCACCCATACCGGAAATAACCGTTTGATTGGTGTCGTCGTCGTATTTCACCCGGAAGGTTGGATCTTCCTCGGCCAGTTTATTGAGCGCCATGCCCAATTTGTCGAGGTCTTTCTGCGTCTTTGGTTCGATAGCCAGACCAATTACCGGCTCCGGGAACACCATAGATTCCAAGATAATCGGGTTGTCCATATCACACAGCGTATCGCCGGTGCGAATATCCTTGAAACCGACCGCAGCGGCGATGTCGCCCGCTTCGATGCTGTCAATAGGGTTTTGCTTGTTGGCGTGCATCTGATACAGACGGCTGATCCGCTCCTTATCACCCGTGCGGGTGTTCAGGACGTAGGAACCAGCGTCCAATTTGCCGGAATAGCAACGTATGAAGCACAGACGGCCCACGAACGGATCGGTAGCGATCTTGAACGCCAAAGCGGCAAATGGCTCAGTCACCGATGGTTTGCGGCTCACTTCGGCTTCCGTTCTTGGATTGGTGCCTTTTACGGCTTCAATATCCATTGGCGAAGGCAGGAAGTAACACACGGCATCCAAACAGGCTTGTACGCCTTTGTTCTTGAAAGCCGAACCACACATGACCGGGGTCATTTTCATGTCGCAAACGGCAGCACGGACGGCAGCGCGCATTTCTTCCACCGTGATGGAATCCGGATCGTCGAAGAATTTTTCGAGCAGCGCGTCATCATAAGCCGCGACTTCCTCGATCAGCACCTGGCGATTTTCAGCCACGATTTCCTTCAGATCTTCCGGGATCGGAATGGTTTTGAAAGTCATGCCATGATCGGCTTCGTTCCAAACTACGGCCTGGTTGGTCACCAGATCCACCACACCCGTAAAGTGATGCTCATTGCCAATGGGGACCTGCAATGGAATTGCGTTGGCACCCAATTTGGCTTTCATGTCCTTCACGCACATGAAAAAGTCAGCACCGGCACGGTCCATCTTGTTGATGAACGCAATACGTGGCACCTTATAGTTATCGGCCAGGCGCCAGTTCGTTTCCGATTGTGGCTCTACACCGTCCACTGCCGAAAAAAGAAACACCAAACCATCCAGTACACGCAGCGAACGGTTCACCTCTACGGTGAAATCCACGTGACCTGGCGTGTCAATGATGTTGAAATCATATAATTGGCCGTCCACTGCCCACTGGCATTTGGTGGCTGCCGAAGTGATCGTGATACCACGCTCTTGCTCCTGCTCCATCCAGTCCATCGTGGCGGCACCTTCGTGCACTTCCCCGATCTTGTGGTTCACGCCCGTGTAGTAAAGAATACGCTCGGTAGTAGTGGTTTTACCAGCGTCGATGTGCGCGGCAATCCCGATGTTGCGGGTAAACCGGAGGTCCGTTGCCATGAATTTTTTAAATTAATAATTGGGTGAATGAAATTTTTGCACTGAAATCAGTACCTCACCAGTTGTACAAAACAAAGTACCGTCAGTCAAATAAAAAATGTCGTCCTGTCAATAATTATTTTGACAAAATGGCATTTGGCAATTTAAAAGTTTCGAAAAATCAAATGGTGTTTTTCCAAAACAGGGCTTTTTAAAAGCCAATACCGCCGAAAATTGTCTGGTGCTGCGCTGAAAGCGAAACACCGGGCAATCTCGACGGTACGAGTGAGGCTCTGGCGTTGCGGACGCTTAGGTACGGAAGTGGGCGAAAGCACGGTTGGCCTCGGCCATTTTGTGCGTGTCTTCGCGTTTCTTCACTGCGCTACCTTCGCCTTTGCTGGCGGCGACGATTTCAGCGGCAAGTTTCTCGGCCATGCCTTTACCGCTGCGGGCGCGGGCATATTTGATCATCCACTTCATGCCGATGGAGATTTTCCGGCTGGCCGGTAGTTCCGTCGGGATTTGGAAAGTAGAACCACCGACCCGGCGGCTGCGTACTTCCACTTGTGGCATGACGTTGTTGAGGGCTTTTTTCCAGACTTGCAACTCGTCCTCGTTGGTGCGGCTTTTCACGAGGTCCATAGCGTCGTAGAAAATACCAAATGCAACGCTCTTCTTGCCTTCCCACATCAGGTTGTTGACAAAACGGGTCACCATTGTGTCATTGAACCTGGCGTCGGCAGCCAATACTCGAGGTTTCGGTTTGTGCTTACGCATTTGTAATTAATGATGAATGATGAATGATGAATCAAATGAGGCCAATATGATGAATGAGGTCAATGTGCCACATTAGCACATTGGTCTCATTGGCCACATTTAATCTTTATTTTTTCGGACGCTTCGAGCCGTATTTCGAGCGGCTTTTCTTGCGATTGTTCACACCGGCGGTATCCAGAGCGCCACGCACGATGGTGTAACGCACACCAGGCAGGTCTTTTACGCGACCACCACGCACCAGCACAATGGAGTGCTCCTGCAGGTTGTGGCCTTCACCGGGGATGTAGCAAATTACTTCCAGGCCATTAGTCATACGCACTTTGGCTACTTTACGCAGCGCAGAGTTAGGCTTCTTTGGTGTGGTGGTATAAACACGGGTACACACGCCACGGCGTTGCGGGCAGCCCGCCAAGGCGCGGCTTTTGCTCGCGTATTCGACCTTCTCGCGGCTGTTACGTACAAGTTGATTAATGGTAGGCATACTGTTCGGAAACTATAAAATTAGATAACTCGTTCAAAATCAATGGAAAAATGGCCAAAAAGGCACAGCTTTTCCGAAAGCGAACGCAAAGATACTCGCAGTAGGCGGAAATTTCCAAACTACGTTTAAAATTTCTGTTAAAGATTGGAAAGTTTGCTAAAAGAAGTCTTTCAGATTGGTCCCTAAACCAATATGGAAGACGCCACCGGCCAGATGGTACGACCCATAACCCACATCGAGGCGAAAGCGGCTGACCTTGATACCCACGCCGCCGGAAAAACCGGCCAGGCTGCGGTAGTTGCGCACGGATAGTTCTTTTTTGCGCAGGTGGTTGTAGCCGACGCGCAGCCGGAAGGATTCGTTGCGGCCCAGCAGAAACTCGCCGTTGAAAATAAAATGCCGGAAGAAATTGTCTATTCCTCCATTGCCTTTATTATCTTTTGCCGTCGCGTCGCCGAACAGCAGCACCTCGTCATCCTGGGCGTTGGGGTCGTCGTAGCGCATATCCCACTGCTGTAAATGATGGGCGATCACGCTGAACCGGAACGGCAAATAGCGCAGTTGCTTGCTAAAACCCACCTGGAGGTCGTAGGGCAAATCCTCGCGCACACCATCGTAGGCAGCGAGTTCCCCCCCGACATTGCGCAGCACGAGGGCCAGACTGAGGCGTTTGGCGGTGTCGGCGTAGAGCAGCCCGGCGTCGGCGGCCAGGGCGGAGGCTTTGTAAATATCCAGCACAGAGAAGGCTACGCGGGCATTCAGGCCGATGGAAATACGCGGCGTGAGTGGCCGGGCTGCACCAATGGTCACGGCGGTTTCGGAGGCGTGTACATCGCCGGTGATGTTACCCAACTCGTCGGCCTGCTTGATGTCGCCGTAGTTCATATATTGCACGGCGGCGTGCATGGTGAAGCCGATTTTGGGTAAATGCTGGGCATAGGCCACATAGCCATGCTGTATATCGCTCAGAAAAAAATTGTGGTTGAAAGCCAGCCGACCACTCATGCTGGGGTTTAGTGCCGCCGGATTTTGCGCCGCAAAGGTTACGTCATCGTCTTTGACCGAAATCTGGGTGCCGCCCAACGCCGTGATACGCGCCGAGGGTGACAGGGTCATGAATTTGAAGACCTGTTGCCCGCCAGTGACCTGGGCGCAAAGTGCGCCGGTGTACAACACTGTGCTGAAAAGAAGAAAGGCGTATTTTGGTGTAATTGTTCGTGGCATCACCGCTGGTTTTGATTCGCAAAGGTTGACGACGAAAGGCGGTTTATGGCTGCCTGTGGGGAAATAAAAAAATGCAGCTCGTTTGCATACGCCATATTAAGGAGGAGGCATACAGACGCTTTGACCGTTCCCTCGCAAAACACTGCCGTTTGCCCTGAATAAGGTAGGACTCACACATTGGGCGACTAAAAGGTAGGATGGTATGGCGGAGCAGGTTTACCTTGCCACCGCTATCAAATTTTCTTATCATTTTAAACTCCTTTTTATGCGACACCGCACCCAACTTCTTACCCCCCCCGTAATTTAATTGTTTTTTGCCTGTTCTTTTTGGTGAATGCTGGTCTCTTAAAGGGGCAGCCGTTTTCCTGCCCACAGACCGGAGGATTTCCTGCCCGCTTTAACATTGCGATTGTCATGACCCAAAGCTATTTGGATCAATTTCCTACGCAGGCAGCTGCCCGTGACCATGCGGAAACAAAAATCAGGGCTGGTATGCAGGTACTGCAAACTTTAATTACTAACAATCAGTACCAGTATCAACTTGATCTGTTCTTTATATCATCTTGGGTGGTACCGACAACGATTCCTGGTTCATCAAATCCAGATGCAGACCCAGGAGGTTATATAACCGATGTGAGAATAGCCTTTAATGCTCAATTTCCCTGTGTTCGTCAAGACGGATTGGTTATACTGCGGAACGGCAGTGCCCATGGTCATGGGTCCAACGGCGTGGGTGGGGTTTTATTAGGCAATGGATTCATCAATGGGGCTAATCGGGCTGCCCATGAGCTAGGTCACTTGATTGGGTTAGTTCACTGTTGTCCCCCCTGCCCTGATTGTGCTCCTACCGAATGTGGTCTTTGTGAAGCTTCCGTTATGTGTTCTAGTAATACGCAAGAATTTTTTAAGCAGAGTTGTGAAATTAAGGCTATGAATAATGAGGTTATGAGTGCCGGGAACTGCTCCCATCTGTTAGATGTGCAAACTCCCTTACCGGATAATTTCACTTGCCCTATTATTCCCGTCCCGGCGGTCTCCATCATATCCGATCAACCATATTTACTGGAAGCATCTAAGGGCTGCACACCAGACCGCAGTTTGTCCATGTATCAGGTAAGTATTTTTAATAGCACCGGTCAAACCATCAACGATGCCAAAATAGAAGTGCGCTATAACAATAAGGTGTATGATGTGGATTTGAACACGATGAATATGGATTTTAATCATGATGCACCAGTTAGCGGTTCCTCTGAGCTTAAAGCATTGACTATCTGGGACAACGGATTACAGCAAACTTTTAGCCTTACTCCCCAGGAAACCAAGATATTTTATTTTAAAATTCTGTATCAACCGGACGCAGGTTTCCAGCCCATCAATTCTAATGCACAAGTAGAGGCAAGGCTTACCTATACCGGCGGCAGTTTGATAACCAGAAAGTCTTCGCCACAACCTATGAAGATAGTCAGCGGTTCAGGAGACTGGTTTTTTGATATTCAAAGACCCGTTTTTGTTAGTGAAAATGCAATTATAACTGCTCCAGGCAATGTTGAACTAGCCATTCAATCCCCCTTCATTTTAGTCGCCAGTGGTAAATCCATACAAGTCGGAGATGGAGAAGTCGTTAAGACTACGCAGTATGCCACGACCATAGCGGGCTGTAATAATATGTGGGCAGGCTTCACGATGGGTACCAATTCCAGACTGGAAATAGATAATATGACCATTAAAGACGCTCAAAAAGCCATTGAAGCCCGCCGGGGGACAGTCCTGAAAGTCATCAACTCTCGCTTCTACAACAATAACTACGGTATATTTACAGGTGGCAGCACCACTACGGGTGCTTACAATATTACCTTGGCCGGCAACGAATTTGGTACCTTAGCCAGCGGATTACGTCCTGCTTATACTGGCCAGTCCCCAGTGCCTAATGGGAACAAAGGCTTTGCGGGCATCTATGCCAATATGAACAATACGGCAAATATGCTATATCCCCTCAATATCATAGCCGATCCCAATACCGGTAATACCAACCGTTTTTTCAACCTTAAATACGGGATTCTCAGTTATAGCAGTATCCTAATGGTAAAAGACGCGGAATTTTCTGACATTGCGGTGGGGCCTGGCGGGAGTGGTTATCCGGGGCCGGGCATTACCGGGCGGGCTATCTATGCACAAAACAGCACATTGGTGGTAGATGGTGCAGATTTCCTTAGCCCCAAAGTGCGCTTTTCCAATTGCGGTGTAGGGGTAGAAACCGAGAACTGTAAGTTGACTACCGCCTTCACCAAAATGGACCACATGGGCACCGGTGTATCGGTGCTGAGTGCAACTAATCGAAGCACCAGCATTTATTCCAATACGATCCAGGCAGAAAAATATGGTATCAAGGTGGATAATACGAGTGGGTTGGCAGTGAGGGTGGGCTTCAATGTCTTGAATATAACCGATATGTTCACGAACATACCACCCCTCAAAGGTGGTGTAGGTATTGATCTGGCGAACTGCACTACGCCTTACCAGCAACTGAACGCTTATAATAATACTGTCAATGTCATAGACGGTATTGCGGGGATAAGATTGCGCAACAACACCAATGTTTGGGCCTACGACAACGACGCAACACTGAGCAACAGCTCCCTGCGCAGCAACTATGGTTTGCTCTTGGAAGCGGGCAACAGTAACCTGTTCTCCTGCAACCGGACAAACGTCACTGGCACGGGCAGTGGCAGCAGCGGCCTGTACCTGTTGCATGCCGATCGCTCGGCCCTGCTTTGCAACACTGCCCAGGCGGGTGGCTATGGCCTGCACTTTGAGGGTGCCCTGACCGGGGAGGCCAGCAGCGATATAGCCGCCAACACCATGTCAGAGAATGCCATCGGTCTGTACTATGGCGAAGGAGCGATCACCGGGCCGCAGACTCACCGGGGCAATAAATGGAGGAATACCGGAGCACAGCACGCGGGAGGAGCGACTTTAGCTCCACAATCGCTCTACACAGTGGATGCTGCTGAAAATCCATTATTCTTTCCAAATATCGTAATTCCAACAGAATGGTTCGATAATTTACCTAATCCAGGCACTGCCCCTTCTTGCCCTACCTCCAACTGCATTCCTATACGCCCCAATCCCAAAGCAGACATGGATCGCAAGATCGCCAAAGGTGAGTTGTTGGCTGGTGACTATACGGCTGCTACCAACTGGCTGGCGCAACGCCGATTGCTGACCCGGTTGATCACCGAAGGAAATCCTTATCCCAACGACCGCGACTTCGATGGTTTTCTGCAAACGGCCCAGGGAAGCGGGCTGGATGGTTATGCTAATATACAAGTCGGCATCAGACAATTGCTAGCTCTGGGACAGGCCAATACCGACTCGCTCAAGGCCTGGGAAAACCAGGCCCAAACCCATATAGATAATATAGAGTATGTGGACAAACTGCTGGCAAAAAAAGGACTTACTCCGGCGGACAGTGCAGATTATTTGAAAACACATACCCTGGAAGCACAGGCTTTGGCCAGCGTGGAAGCCAGCCGTCAGACTAAATTATCCGCCTTGCAGAGTGCCCGGCTCACGCTCATCCCTGGTTTGATGAGTAGTAACAGTGCGCTGGTTGGTACGGCCTACTACCAGCAGTATGAAAAGGCCGTGAATGAAATATTTCTGCAGACGGTGGCTTCCGGGGTGAATGTATTTACGCCCGCGCAACAAACGCTACTGGAAACCATCGCCCAGCAGTGTCCACTTTCGCGTGGCGAGGCGGTACTACGGGCGCGGGCTTTGTTATCCCTGGTGCAGCAGCAACCTGTTGACTATGATGACATAACGAATTGCCTGCCCGCTAATCGGGATGCCGGGCATCCTGTTTTGACCAGTACATTGCGAATTTTCCCTAACCCCGCATCAGACCTGTTAACTATTGATTATCCCGGTACAGAACCAGCGGCATTAGATTTCTTCAACGCATTAGGCCAGCAGGTTATGCGCCTACAATTGGTCGGGCAGGAAATTCGCCAACTGGATTTGTCTGCTTTACAGTCCGGCATTTATTGGTATGTTTTGCAGCCAAATAATCAGTCCACAGTCACTGGCAAAATATTGATTTCCAAATAAATAATTTTTAATTGGCGCGGCAAGCTTATGGTTTGCCGTGCCTTACTGTTTTTGTTATGAAACATTTATTGTGGATTTTAATATCCTTCATTACTTATCAAGCAGTTGGTCAGAAGCACGATCAAATTTGGTTAAACGGGGATAACAACTCTCCAAATTATACTACTCACGGAGGAGCAGTTATTGATTTTAATACTGACCCTCCTAATGCCTATTATAATTATCGAAAACTGAACTTTCGAGCCTGTAATGCTTCTCTCTGCGACAGTTTAGGCCACCTATTAGCTTATACAAATGGTTGTGATATTGCCGGAGCAGACGATAAGATCATCGAAGGCGGCGATACTATCAATGCTGGCTACGTCAACCATTTGCAGTGCCGACAATATGGCTATGGCTATAGCAGTGGCAGCCAAAGTGCGCTCATGTTACCAATGCCGGATACAGCGGGCATTATTTTCACCTTCCATGAGCGTCTTATTTATACCTATAACCCCTTTAATGTCATTACTGATAAATTACTTTATTCGGTGACGGATATGAAAATGAATAATGGGAAAGGTAAGGTAATGGAAAAGGATGTGCCATTAATATCGGGTTCTATTTCTTATGGAGGGCTAACGGCTGTCAAACACGCCAATGGACGTGACTGGTGGGTGGTGGTGGCAGATTTTTCAAGTAATGTTTTTCACGTGTCCAAACTAACTAAACAGGGCATTACGGATACTTTGACGCAGACAATTGGCATCATGCCTAACGTGCTGGGTGAAGGCTACGGACAGGTCGTTTTTTCACCCGACGGCAGTCGGTTGTATCGCACCAACCCCTACAACCCGGTCATGGTCTATGACTTCGACCGGGTGACCGGCGTATTCACCGCTTTTGATACCATCGCTTATGACTACGGCAGTACTCTTATGGGCGAGATCGGCTGTGCGTTATCGCCTAGTGGCCGTTATTTGTATTTGTCCGCCCGCGAGCATCTGTACCAATTGGATCTACAAAGCCAGGATATTTCCGCTTCGCAGACGCTGGTGGCTACTTTTGATGGCTATGCTGCACCCCTGCCTACACTGTTCTGGTTATGTCAACTCGGTCCGGACTGCAAAATTTACATCAAAACAACTGATATGCCTTGTTATCATGTCATCCACCACCCTGACGAACCCGGCGTGGACTGTGATGTAGAGCAGCGTGGGCTCGCTCTGCCCACGCCCAGCGGATCCAGTATGCCCACCTTCCCTAACTTCCGCCTCGGTACTTTGGAGCAGCCCGGCCTGCCCTGCTCGCCGGTCAGTGCCACCAGTGGCCCGTCCTTCTCGCCGCTGCCGCTGCTGTCGGTCTTTCCCAATCCGGCCAGTGCATACGTGAAAATCATCCCGAATGGGCCGCTGCCCGCCGGGGCGGTGTGGGTGTTATGTGATGCGCTGGGGCGGGTGGTGAAGTCGGAGCAGTTGTACGAGGGAGCGGCTTGTACGGAAATAAGCGTGACGGATCTAAGCGCAGGGGTGTATTTTTATCGGGTAGTGGGGAAGGGAGGCGTGGTAGCGCAGGTGGGGAAGGTGCTGGTGCAACCTTAGCTCTAGCCTCCGAGTTTTCTCAGGAAGACTTGGTAGTGTGTTGATTATCAGTTTTTCGCGAATACAATTTACTCACTACTACTGCGCTTTTGGACCATTATTAACGTCCCCTTTTTTCGTCGTACACACTCCATTCACACACTCCGCCACCCGCACGAGATTGCCCTGCTCGTCATATTCTTTCAGTTCGCCCTGTTCGAGGGGGCCGTCTTCGCCGGGCGTGTATTGGCCTTCGGCTTTGAGCTGGCCATTTTCGTAGTATTCCGTGAATTGCCCGTTTTCGTCGTTGTCGCGCAGCATCACTTTTTCCTTGACTTTGCCATTGGGATAATAGGCGGTACTCAGCCCTTGCAGTGCCCCATTCACGTAAGTTTGCTCGACTTGCACCTGGTTATTTTCATAGTAACTTGCGTATTGGCCATCCAGAATGCCGCGGCTGTAATGCTCTACGCTTTCCAGGCTGCCATTGGGCCGGAAATACTTGCATTCTCCATCCAGGGTGTCGTTGGTGTAATGCGCCTCTTTATACACTTTGCCGTCCGGGTGAAATTTTTGGTAAAGCCCCTCTTTGGCAAAATCTTTTTTGCGCCGTTCATAGCGTTCCAGGCGGCCTTGCTCGTCTTTGGTTTCGACGGTCTCGAGGTTACTGCCGGTGCAGGCGACAAACAGGGTGAGCAAAAACAGGGCGGAAAAAGCGAAGTAGCGGGAAGTTGGGTGGTGCATGGCGGATACGTTGTTTGGCCCTGCAAACGTATGATGGATGTACTAAAGTCTGTAAATGCTCTTCCAAATAATTGTAGAACAGCGGAACAGGGTTCCGCCGTACGCTGGCTACCAATTATTAAGCAACGCCGGTTGATCCTCATACAACTCCTGCATGAATTTCATCAAATTGTCTCCGCCAAACGTAGTGGTATAATGGTGGGAAAAATAAATGACCCATTCCAGGCTGGCATCGAACACCATACCTTCGTAGGCTCCAGCAAAAATCTGCTCCGCCTGAATCTCGAACAGTCCGGTTTCGCATTCGAGCAGGTAAATGGGCAGACGGGCGGTTTGCCGGATGTACTCGGTCACGGCCGCTTTTTTATCGTCAGTCAAGCCATTCAGCACCACCACTTCGGTGGGTGAGGCTTCCACGAGGGGATTCCAGAAGTTGGAATCAAAATGCCATTTTTCTTTCAATACCCGGCGCAAACGGGCCGCTTCTTCGCCGCGAATGCGCTTGTGGCCATTTTCGACCACGACTTGTGGCTGCAACGGATCGCCGGGAAATAGCGTGGGCAACTCCCGGGCAATGATGCGCGCCGAACTTTCGATGCTCCGAAACAGGGAACGCAGGTAATCGGGTACGTTGGGATCAATCGGGATTTTTACCTGTTTTTCGCGTTCGCCCAGATAAATATCGAGGGGAAATTTAACCAGCGCATTCGCGGCGATCTCTTCCATCGCCTGGCGGGCCAGGTCGCCATTGAACACCGTATAATAATAAAGGTGGTTGCCGGAAAAACGTTCGTTGTTTTTGGGAATGCCATCGCAGGTGGCTTCCATCCAACGCTCTATGGGATCGAGATAGTCGCTCGTCCAGTCATCGTACCAGGGCGCGCCAGCAGGGTAGCCCGTCCAGCGGGGCATTTGAAAATGCAGCGTAAGTACCTGTAATTGTTTCTGATGGGGCTTTTCATAGCCTTTGGCTTGCCAGGCGGCCCCGGCATGGCGCAAGGCTTCCTGCAAATCCACGTCCGCCCCCACAGTCGCTGTTTCGGTATGGTCGGGCAATTGACCACAGCAGCCGGTTTCGGTGCGCAACTGGCGATCTGCGGAGGCGGTGAGCCGCACGTAGTGCCAGCGGTTGTTTTGTAATTGGTAGAGGATTAATCGAAACATGTTAATCGGATGGCGGGAGGAAGTATGCGCAGGGGCAACGTTAAATGTGTCTTCTGTACGCTTTCTTTTGCTTTGTCAATTTCCCTGCCAATCCGTTGGGAATCGGTATTTTTGATTAAAAAAAGGTGGTTTTTGAAAATATTAGGGCGTTTTTTAATGGGTAGAGGGGTTTAAACACAAAAGGTTTTTTGAAACACAAAAGAAAAAAGGAGAACAAAGGTTTTTTAACACAAAAGGCACAAAAGAATACAAAAGAAAAAAAGTAAGAATAACTGCACAGAATTAAACCACGACGACACGACGAGCACGACGTAAAATATTGATAATGAAACGCTTATTCGTCGTGCTCGTCGTGTCGTCGTAGTGAATAATGCGTTGGGTTGAGGTCTAATAAAAAACGGCCACTCCGGGAGCCCGAAGTAGCCGTAGTAAGTTTTTGTTTTTTGTTTGAAAAAGTCAGTCAAACGACTTATCTAAACTAATTGCGCTAACGCAAAAAACAGACAATCAACCTTTTGCTTCGTCGCCAACCAATTAACCGATTGACTAATAACCAATAACAAAATTAGTTGATCATAATTTGCTCGGTCAGTGATTTATCGCTCTGCTGCACCAGAATAATGATAGTGCCTTTGGCGTATTCCGACAGGTCGAATTGTTGTTTGTAGTCGCCGTTGAACATATTCAGTTCTTCGCGGAACAACTGGCGGCCACTCATATCAAGCAGGGAAACCACGGTGGCGACGGGTGCGGAGCGAAACTCGACGGTGATCTGCCCTTGCGCCGGATTGGGGTAGGCACGGAAGGCTTCCAGTTTCAATTGGCGGTCGGCGGGCTGCGAGCCGGGGGCGGGTATGTCCACCTTGGCGGCATCGCCTTCGCCGCCTTTGTGGATGGTAATCATCTGGGTTTGACGCATTTCCACCTGGTCTTCACGACCCCAATTCCAGGTCGTGAACTGGCGTTTTCGCTGGCCGCCCTGGCTGTTGCCGGAGCCGATAGTAACCTGACTAGTACCATCCTGGCAGATTTTTAAGGCGGTTTCCACGCTACGTTTTTCGCCGTTGCGCAGGTAGTCCACTTTCACGCGGTCACCGGCTTTGTACTTGGCTATTTCGGTCCATAAGGCACTGTGATCGGAAATGGGTTGGCCATTGACGGCGGTGATCACGTCATTTTCCTGCATTTGTGCGTCTTTGGCGGCGGATTGAGAAGTGAAACTCAAAATACGCGCCCCTTCGGCTTTATCCTGCTTACTGCCTTCGGTATAAACACCCAGGCAAGCCTCTTTTTGCTGGACATCCACTTCCATGTCCTCGCTGTTCCAGTTCCAGGAGCCGGATTCCCAGTTATCTTCGTCGTCGTTCCAATCCTGTTGTTCGCCCAAAGCAGCATTGACGGTGGCACGCTGGCCATTGCGCTGGTAGGTAATGCGCACGGGATCGCCGGATTTGGTAGTGGCCATGAAATCGCTAATGTCCTCAAAGTCACTGATCTCGGTGTCATTTAGTTGCAGAATAACATCGCCATTTTGTAAACCAGCCTTTTCCGCAGCGGAATTTTCGGTGATTTTTACGACCACCCCGTCGGTGTCATTGTCGTCGTCATCATTATAATCGTCATTCGTAGAAACACCCAGAAAACCATGACGGTCATCCTCATCGTCGTCGTCTTGTATATCACTGTGTTTGGTGAGGGTGGCTTCGGCGGTGGCTTCCTTGCCCTTGCGCTGGTAGGTGATGCGTACTTTGTCGCCCGGTTTGGCTTTGGCCATGAATGCCGTGAGGTCGCTCCACCGATTGATGGCCTGGTCGTTGAGGCGCAGGAGCACATCGTTGGTTTTGAGGCCCGCTTTGGCCGCCGCCGAGTTGCGGACTATTTCCACGACGATGCCGGGCTGACTGGCATCTTCGTCGCTATCGGCATCTACGCCGAGGAAAGCACGGTTATCCTCGCAACAGGAAGCGGAAGTATTAGAGGATGACCAGGAGGATATATTTTTCCCGTCTTTTTTGATGATCTGGCGGGAAGTTTTGCCCTGATTGGCATCTTCCACTCGTACTTCTACCTGCACCCGGTCGGAGCGATTTTCCCGGACATAAGCATCCACGTCAAAATTGGCGGCAGCCGCCCCTTTTTTGATGATCGTTTCGGAGACTTCGGTGCCGTCGGCCTCGGTGGTGCGCTTGGTAATGGTGATCTTTTTTTCGCCGTCCACCGACGTATTTTGTTGGGCTGATAAAGTGCTGCACCAGGGGAAGAGGACGCTGGCAGCAAACAGGCAAATAAAGACTGTTTTCATAGCAGGAAGCATGACCTCCTTTGGCCCGGCATGGCGCAGGAAAAGAAGGTGGTTGGTTAGAAAAGAATGGTGTGCAAAGCCGCTTAAATCTGATTGCTGGAGACTACGGGGCGACAACCATAGACAGGTGCCATTGCCCGAAGTTGCACCTGAAAACCTGATGAACACAAAATTTTCGACGGGAAAGCGTCTGGCACGGAGCAACGACTTTTTTGCAAATAAATAAACCGCTGGCGGCCTTTTTCGAGTTGGTCAGGAATAGGTTGGCTGGCTGCTCCCGAACGGTATTTGTCGCCTTTATTTCATGGCTCCATCGCTCTGGTGGGTCGGCCTAACAATGAACAACCTAGGCAATTTTAACAAATTTGTGTTCCTGCTCCTTTGTCACATACTGCGTTTCAGAAAGTGTGCGTTTATGCCTCACCTTATTTTCCAAGGTCATTTTTGTAACAACTCCTGTGTACTCATTTGTTTGATAATCAACAATAAAATCACTAACCGACTCTTATGGCAAGCGCTCATTACAAAATTCTGCTGGTGGAAGACGACCAAAACTTTGGTGACGTCCTCCGCTCTTATCTTGAAATGCACGACTACGCCGTGACCCTTGCTACGGATGGGGTGCTCGGCCTGGAGGCCTTCCGCAAAGGTCAATTTGATCTCTGTGTATTCGATGTGATGATGCCCCGCAAAGACGGCTTCACGCTGGCGAAGGAAATCCGCGAACGCGACCAGGAAGTGCCAATTATTTTCCTGACCGCCAAAACGATGAAGGAAGATGTGTTGCAGGGCTTCAAAATCGGTGCAGATGATTATATTGCCAAACCTTTCAATTCCGAAGAATTACTGCTGCGGATTCAGGCTGTGCTCAAACGCGTCAACAAGGCCGCCGATCCCCGCGACGATCAGCGGGAATACAATATTGGCCAGTTTCATTTTAATTATCCGTTGCGCATCCTGACTTTCAACGGTGCCAAAACCGGCGAAGAAAATCACTGGAAACTCAGCCCAAAAGAAGCCGAACTGCTGAAACTGTTCTGCAAATACATCAACGACGTGACGCCCCGCTCGGAAGCGCTCACTAAAATCTGGCACGAAGACAATTATTTCACCGCCCGCTCGATGGATGTCTTTGTGACCAAACTCCGCAAATACCTGGCCCTCGACCCGGCCATCGAAATCGTCAATATTCACGGCAATGGCTTTCAACTACTGGTGAAGGAAATGGCCGGTGAACGATAAAATAACATCCTGATTCTTTTCAGGAAAAGACTACTTCAGCCCCACCACGCAGCCCGCGCACCGTTTTTCGGCAGCGCGGGTTTTTTTGACCTCACCCCTAACCCCTCTCCTGTGGGAGAGGGGGACTTGATTGAGTTTCAGACCATTGATTTTCAATACCTTGTAGAAATGGACTTTGTCACGATGAGCAATTCTATCAAGTTGGAGCAATGTCTAAGGTACTAAAAATCAACAAGAAAGCACCACGATCAGGTCCCCTTCCCTTTCAGGGGAAGGGTTAGGGATGGGGTTTGCAAGCGCAGATGGTTACCGCAATTCAGCACTTACTTTGGCATTTGCGAAAAGACTCCCATTGTTTGGCCAAATAGGTTTCACGGAAAACTTTCTTCTAAGAAACGCCAAGCCGCTACCTTCGCCATAAATTCCATCCCAAGGCCCTAACAATCAACAAGAAATCCCCACGATGAAGTTCCCCTCTCCCGCAGGAGAGGGGTTAGGGGTGAGGTCTATGCTGCAACGTTTTTTTCAAAAATACACCGGCTGGCTGCGCAATTTGAAAGCCGCCTACGTAGTGAATAATGTGCTGAATGCCGACCGGCTGCGGCCCAATCGAACCTTGTACCGCCGCTACGGACTACGCAAAAGCATTTTCAGTCCGCTGGGCAGCCGCGATTTTGGGGCAGACAACCCAACGGAACTACCCTGGCTGGATCAACCCAATGCCTTACAGCGATTGGAACAACACCCTGATTTTCAGTCCTTTGACCCGGCTACGCAGGCACAAATCCGGCAGTTCGTGACCGATGGTTATTTGGTACTGTCCGGCTTTTTTCCTCAGCAAAAAACGGACGCCCTGAACGCCGATGTGGATCGGCTGCTGGCCAGCGGGAAGGCTGGTTATAACTACACGGGCCGGAAAATCTTCAACCTCCACGAAAGTAGTCCGCTGGCCAATACCGAATTTTTCCACTCTCCTGAAATCCTGCGTTTGCTGGCGTTTTTGCTGGGCAAACCCGTCATACCGTTCCAATCGCTGGGTTTTACACTTGGCAGCGAACAACGCATTCACTCCGATTCCATCCACATGACCACCGCACCGTCCGGTTATATGATCGCCACCTGGATTGCCCTCGAGGATTGTACGCTGGAAAATGGCCCGCTGATCTATTATCCCGGCAGTCACCGGCTACCTTACCTGACCACGGCGGACTATGATTCCGGCAATACCGCGCTGACGATTGGCGAACACAGCAATCGGCGTTACGAAGACCGGGTGGCCGAGTTGATAAGTGAAAAAGGCTTGCAACCACAGCCTTTTCTGGCCAAACGCGGTGATGTACTGATCTGGCACGCCAATTTGCTGCACGGCGGTAGTGCGATCACCCGACCCGGCGCGACCCGGCGGAGTATGGTCTGCCACTATTTTGCCGAAGGCGTTATTTGTTATCACGAGATGTCGCAGCGGCCAGCACTGTTGCCCAAAAGTTAGACTTTATAAGTAAAAAGGCAAAATTGCAAAAGGCAATAAGCAAATGGAACGCAGTGACATCCCGATTTTTATCGGGATTGGCAATGAAAACCAATGACTTACGAAAAATTCACCTTATTGATTTATGGAGTGAGTATTAGAGATTTCGATTAAAGTACCTGATAATCATGTAATTGATCGAATACTCGAATCTTCAAATACTCAAAAAAAATTAATTTATCAAGTAATGAGCCCCTTCCATTAACCCGCCCAAACATGAATTTACTCGACCGTATCCAGACGTTTGCCCAACAAAACCCTTTTCCTGCCACGCCACAGGCCCTGTACGAGCCCTGTGATTATATCCTGACTTTGGGTGGCAAACGTATTCGGCCCGCCGCGCTATTGCTTGGTTATCAATTGTTTCGCGATGATGTGGACCGCGCCTTGCCAGCAGCCTGGGCGGTGGAATTGTTCCATAATTTCTCGCTGATGCACGACGACATTATGGATGCCGCACCCCTGCGCCGGGGGCAGCCAACGGTACATACCAAGTGGAATACCACGACGGGCATTCTCAGCGGCGACGTGATGCTGATTTTTGCGTACCGGCATTTGACGAGTATCGAGCCCGCTGAGGTGGCTTTGTCTTTGATAAAAACCTTCAATCGGGTGGCAACGGAAGTCTGCGAAGGCCAGCAAATGGACGTTGATTTTGAGACTCGCAGTGATGTTAGTATTGCCGAATATCTGCGGATGATCGAATTGAAAACGGCGGTGCTGCTCGGTGGCGCACTCGAAATGGGGGCACTCTGTGCGCAGGCACCCGCCTCCGATGCGCATCATCTCTACGAATTTGGCCGGTTGGCGGGCATTGCTTTCCAGTTGCAGGACGACTTGCTGGATACGTATGGCGACCCGCAAAAATTTGGTAAGCAGGTCGGTGGTGATATTTTACAGAATAAAAAAACGTTTTTGGTGCTGAAAACCCTGGAAACTGCCGCTGCTGGTGACCGCCGGGATTTGGAAGACTGGCTGCAAACCGGCGCGGAAAACCCAACGGGCAAGGTGAATGCGGTGCGCACACTGTTTGACCGCAATGATATTCCGGCCCAGGTGCTGGCGGAAAAACAGCGTTTCCAGGACGAGGCATTTCGGCATTTGGAGGCGGTGCAGGTGGTAGAAACACGAAAGGCGGCTTTGCGTCAGATGGTGGAGGATTTGTTTGTGCGCGATTTTTAGAGGGGATAGACCACGATGAGATTTTAAAGATACCACGACGACACGACGGAACACAACGTGATTTTTAAAAGTTATATTCGTTGTGTATCGTTGTGTCGTCGTGGTAGATAACTTTGTCACACAACGCACCACGAAGTCTGTAAAAAAATTACTTCTTGTGACCGTTGTCGTGAATAATTTTGCCCTTGTTCAAATTCACCACCCTCATGCGCACACGACTGTTATTGTCCGGTTTAACCGCTCTGTTATTATTTACGCTGACCAGTTTTGCGTTCCACCCGGACTGGGGTTTTTTTGCCCACAAACGCATCAACCGGCTGGCGGTACTGACGCTGCCGCCGGAGATGATGGTCTTTTTTAAGCCCAACATTGACTGGCTGACGGATCACGCCGCTGACCCCGATATGCGCCGCTACGCCTCCAAAGGCGAAGCACCCCGCCACTACATTGATCTGGATAATTACGGCCAGCCGCCTTTCGATAGTCTGCCGCGGCAGTGGACGGATGCCATGCAGCGTTATACCGACATCTGGATGGTGAATGCGGCAGGCGATACGACTTTATTGTTTGAAAATCAACGTACTGTGCCGACTTCGCGGGCGTATCGCAACTGGTTTTCGCATCAGTTAATGCCGCGTTTTTATAAAGATGATTTTACGCTGGACGCGGATTCGCTGAATTTGTTTTTGCAAAATAATGGCTTTGCACAACGCCCCGTGGCGGCTTTTTACGCGGAGCATCTTTCACAACACGGCACTCTGCCCTGGAACCTGCAACGTATGCAACGCCAACTCACGGAGGCTTTCCGGCAGCGCGATTCGAAGCGTATTCTGCGATTGGCAGGCGATATGGGCCATTATATCGGCGATGCGCACGTGCCGCTGCATACGACCAGCAACTATAACGGCCAAAAAACCGGGCAGCACGGCATCCACGGTTTTTGGGAAAGCCGGATTCCCGAACTTTTTGCCGACGAGAACTACGATTATTTCGTGGGCAAACCCGAATATTTCGCCGACGCGGCTACGTCTTTCTGGGATATGGTGTTTGCCAGTAACTCGATGGTAGACAGCGTATTAACCATCGAACGGGCTATGCGCATCACCTTTCCCGCCGACCGCCAGGTATGTCCCGATATGCGCCTCGGCAAGTCGGTGCTGGCTCCTTGCCGCGAATTTGCGGATGCTTACCAGAAAGCCCTGCAAAACATGGTGGAACGCCGGATGCGCGCTGCTATTCACGCAGTCAGCAGTGCCTGGTACACCGCCTGGGTGGATGCCGGGCAGCCGGACCTCTCCAAAATGGATGTGGCCCCGCTCACCGCAGAAGAACTAAAGGCGGAAGCGGATTTAAGGAAAATGTACGAAACGGGCAGGATTCAGGGGCGACCGGAGGAACATTGAAAATAAATAGGCAAAGGGCAAAAAAGCCCAAGCAGTTTATTAGAATTAGTTTAGGCTAAATTTTGCGTAATGTAATGTGTCACATTGCTAATTCCGATGAAAACCGGGATGTCACTGCTACCCCTTTGCTTATTGCTCTTTGCAATTTTGCCTATTTACTCATTTGTTCCAATCCCGCGAAATAAAAGAAGATGCCGCCATCAGCCGGTCATAGCGGGTGCCATAGGGGCGAAAATAGACCAGCACACTGTATTGATTGCTGGCGCGGTAGTCATTGCCTTCCAGACCTTCCTCGTCGGCTACGCTGGTGGCTTTATTGACTAGTTGATACATATAATTATAAAAACCCTGTTTTAAAAATGCTTCGCCCCAGTAGGCGTGGGCTTCTTCGTTATAGGTCATTTTAAAAGCGGGTTTTAATTGCCAGTCGGTAAACTCGCCAAATATGTAAACATCTTCGTCTTCCAGCGGCGCGTTTTGCAGGATACTGAACAACACCCAGCCATAGTCGGCTTGTAGCAAGTTCTGGTTGGGATTCTGATTTTCAATAGAAAATTGGCCATTCAGGTCGCTGCGATAAGACACGGCGGAGGTGGCCCGGCTGCGGTCAGTTTCGAGGGTGACTTCATACTGGTCGTTTTTATTGACCAAAATAGAACGCACCCGGTCGCTGCGGTTATTAAAAGTAGAAATATCGAAGTACCGAAATTCGCGACCAGCCGGAAAAACGATCTTATCCTGGTAATCATACACCAACTCATTGTTCCGCGTCACAAAAGGCGGCAGAGGGCCGATTATATTGTCCCAACGGCCATTTTGCATAATGACCGCCTTTACTTCGGTGGCCGGATTACTGACCCGACTGTCTTTGTAATTGACCTTAAAATCTATTTCGTGGTGCGTTTCCTGCTTGCTGACCTGCGCGGGCCGCACGAATTCGGCATCCACACGCCAGGAAGGTTCGACTACACAAAAGCGACGTTCGAGTATCTGGGTTTTATCGTCTTCCAAAAATACGCGCAGCAGGTAATTGCCCGATTTGGTCCAGCGCATATTGGCATTGGGCAGCCGCACAGTGTAGTGCGTGTAAGGCGCGCGGGTATTGAAGGAACTATTAAAATCCTGAATACGGTCGTCGGTATAGCCATTGATGTACTCATTATCCTGTAAATCAGAGGGCTGCCAATTGCTGTCGCAGTGCAAAATACTGTACTGATATTCCTGCGTCTCGTCGCCCAAGTGGTCAAATTCCAGCACCAGGGCACCGCTGGGCGCATTCACCTGCAAAAACGGCAGGCTCAGCGTCGAACCACTCAGGGACAGTTTGACCGAGGCGATATTCGGGTCCAGAATGCGGTTTTCATTGCGCGGATTCAGGTTTTGGGCAAAAACAAGAACCGGCAAAAAGCAGGACAGAAAAACGAACAGGGAACGCATTCTTATAGTGGTTGATAAAGGTGGAGGAATTATATTTTATAGGTGGCCATACTGAGGCGGGCGACTGCAAGAGTCGCCCCTACCAGGTGCTCGGTTTTGGCGATTCGATCACCATCGTCTCTCCGGTTTTCGGGTGCTGGAAAGTTAAACGATGGGCGTGCAATTTGATTTGATCCAGGTGCCAGAAATGCCCACCGTAGGTTAGATCGCCGATGATCGGGCAGCCGATGTGGGCCAGTTGCGCCCTGATCTGGTGAAAGCGTCCGGTGGTGGGATGCACTTCCAGCAAAGCCGTTTTGCCGCTTCTTTCCAGGGTGCGGTAACTCAACGTCCCCAATTGCGTGCCACGCCCTTGCAGTTCCGAAATCAAGGCTTTTTTCCCTTCCTCGTCTTTTTTCAGCCAGTTGCGCAGTTCGGCGGTGGGTAAGGCAGGGGCGCGTTCGGTGGCTGCCAGATAGACTTTCTCCACCGTCCGCTGTTCAAACTGCGCCATCAGGTGGGTGAGGGCCATTTTGGTTTTGGCCAGCACCAAAATGCCGCTGGCGGGCCGGTCCAGGCGGTGCGCCACCCGCAGAAAAGGCGTCACTTTTAATCGCTTGGAAGCACTGTTTTTCATCAGGGTTTCCGTAAAATAAATCAACGCTTCCTGCTCCGCCGAGGCATGTTTTGCGCCTCCACTTTCGGAGGACAGGCCAGCGGGTTTTTCCATAATGAGCAGGTAATAATCTTCAAACAGGATTTTCATGGTGTAAAGGAAAGCCACTATCTTTGTCTTTCAAAGACTATCTGTGTCATGGTGGATAAAAATGCAATTGCGAAGGCCGTGAAAGAGCAACTCCAGTTGCTGTATGGTGACCGGCTGGCTAAGGTGATCCTCTATGGCTCTTATGCGCGCGGCGATTTCCATGAGGAGTCGGATATTGATTTTCTGGTGGTGCTGAAAGATGAGGAGATAGCGGTGGGGAAGGAATTATTTTTCATGAGTGATGCACTTTTTCATTTGATTCTCAACCAGGGCATTCACATTTCTCATCATCCCACCACATTGGAACGATTAAATACTTCCCAGTTCCTTTTTTATAAGAATGTGAGAAAGGAGGGAATAGAAATATGAAACCAGAAATAGAAAAGATACTTGACCGTGCAGAAGATTGCTTTTCAGATGCGGAATTTAATTTTAAAAATGATCGATTTCAAGTAGCCGTCAATCGTTCCTATTATTGCATTTTTGATTGCGTTACTGCTCTCTTGCAGGAAAAAGATATTTTTGCAAAGACCCATCAAGGTGCGCACACGAAGTTTCACGAATATTATATCAAAACAAACTTGTTTGATGTCGAATTGGGCAGAATGTTATTGGTCGTCTTTAACCTTCGCCAATCTGCCGACTACGACTTTCAGTATGAATTAGCGGAACAAGAGGTTGCTTCCGGCGTTGAATACGCCGCCACTTTCCTCGCCGCCACCCGCGCCTACTTCGAGGCCGAATTCTGAATGCCCTACTTCCTTTTAGTCGTTATTTCCACCCGCCGGTTTTTCTGCCGGTTGGCTTCGCTATCATTGGGAACAAGGGGAACGCTCTCGCCATAACCCCGCCAGCTGAGTTGATTTTTAGGAATCTGATGCCGAATCAGATAGTCATACACCGCCTGCGCGCGTTGTTCGGAGAGCCGTTGATTGGCATCCGTGCCGCCGATATTGTCGGTATGGCCACCGATTTCGAGGTGTAAATTGGAATTTTTCTGCAAAAATTCTAGTAAATTGTTCAATTCCTTTTGGGCTCCCGTCCGCAAAGTGGCCTGTCCAAAATCGAATAATACGGCCTCGGAAAAGGTATAACGCTGATTAGTACGCAGGGCTTTTTCCAGCACCAGCGTAGCCGTGCTGGTATCGAGTGCCACCCGAAAATCATCGAACAGATAATAGGCGATGCGTTTGGTTTTATGCCAAAAGTCAAGTTCCATATTCTTAATATCCAATTGCATTCGCTCTTCGTCGCCTATGTTGATTTTCGTGACGGCGTCGGAGAAGAAATTGCCGAATAAAAAATACTGGTACGGCTGGTCGGCATGAAAAGTAAAATTGTACTGCCGCCATTCACTATTGGTTTCTATGATTTCTTCCAGATTCAATTGGGGGCGCACTGCAAAATCCAGTTGACTCTCCATAAAATTTTCGCGGGTGGTAATAGGGCCGGTAGAAAAGTAAAAACCAAAATTCCCACATTGTACCGGGCGAATGCCCGTTGGCCGACCATATATTTCATTCAAGTGGCGTACGCCCAGCGAGTCATCGGACCGTGTCCAGAAACTGACGCGGTAGGTCTTGCCTTTGGTGAGCGGCTTGCCCAACGAGCCCTGGATCAGTTCGTGGTAATCAAACTTAAATTGGCCATCCTGGAACGGGTGGTACATGATCAGCCCCACCATGCGGCGACCTTTCGACGGCGCGGGTAAACGCGGGCAACCGTGCAGCGAATCCAGCACCAGCAGATCGGGGGTCATCAGATCATAAGTAAGCCAGCCTTGGGCGTTGGTGGTGAAAATGTCGGAAGCACTGGCGAATTGGCAAGGCAACACAGGCGTCTTCCAAACCCCGGCTTTGCGGGGTGCTTCGCGCTCGAAACTGCCGTTGGTGACGTAGTTTTGGGCAATAATGAGCTGAGTAGTAAGCAGGAAAAATAATAGGGAAAAGCGCATGGGGAAGGGTTTTTATTGGAAACGATGGTAGTAGGGAGAATGTTACGTGTACAATTCCCAAAGATTGGAATTCAACAATAACGCCTACACCACCACCTCTTTCTTCCCCTTTTCCAATACCCACACCAACCCCAGAAATCCCAAAAACAACCCCACCCGTGCCGCCCAAAGCACTGTCGGCCAGGCCATCAGTGTCGGCTCTATCCATTTGCTTCCGCCAAAAAGGGCTAACGCGACGGCCACATACAGGCCCATGCGCCCCAATTCATACGGCACCGGATAATGCCTGCGCCCGGTCTGCCAGGTGGCCCAACTCATGAAAGCGTAACATAACAGCGTCACCCAGGCCGCGCCCACATAACCGAAACGCGGTATCCACAGGATGTTCAGCAGAATGGTCAGCGCGGCACCCGCCAGCGAAATCCAGGCACCCAGCCCGGTGCGGTCTTTCAGGCGGTACCAGACCGAAAAATTGTAGTACAGCCCTAATAATAAATTGGCTACCAATAAGATAGGTACTATATCCAGGCCACCATGAAACTTTGTGCCGAGAAAATATTTGACGACATCCAGGAATAACAGGATACCCAGCATACCAGCGGTAGAAGCGATGGTGAACCATTTGGTGACGTTGGCCTGGATGCGCAGCGCATCCTTGTCGGCAGCATGGCGAAAAAAGAATGGTTCGGCGGCATAGCGATACGCCTGCGTAAAAAGCGTGATAAGCATGGCCAATTTATAGTTCGCCCCGAAAATACCCAATTGCGCTAAATTCTCCTCTTTGGTGCCGGTCAGCAGGTACTTCATCATCGTGCGGCTGAGCATCTCGTTCACGATGCCTGCGAAACCGACGATAATGAGCGGCCAGGCATAGGCCATCATTTTGGTCCACAATACCCTGTCAAATGTCCAGTGATTAGGCTGCACCTTCGATTCAAAATCTACACCCGTTTGTGAATCAGTCACTTTGCCTCGGTCGAACCGCCAGCGGATGGCGCGGAACTCTGATAATAAGAAGAGCAAAGTGAGCGCACTGGCAATTACATTGGATAGAAAAATGTAGCCCACGCCCACCCCAGGTACCCAAACCCAATGTACCCAATTCATTCCATGCTGCGCCGCCCAGGGGCAAAACAATAACCAAAAGACATTGAGCAGCACATTCGCACCAATATTGACCAATTTAGCGGTCACAAACCGACCAGGTCGCTGCTCCAAACGCAACCGGGCAAAGGGTACTTCGGCTAAGCAGTCAAAAGCCAGAATCAGCGCAAACCAGCGCACATACTCTGGATGTTGCGGATAGGTCAATAGTCCGGCGAGGGGTTCGGCAGCCACCCAAAGTCCAGCAGTGAGGATGGTAGTAGTCACCAGGAGCGATTGCATGGCCACGGAAAAAGTGCTTTCGCGGTCGGCGGCAGGAGTGCCGAAACGGAAAAAAGCAGACTCCATCCGATAGGAATAAATGACCATCAGAAAAGCGGAAGTCGCATACAGATCCGTCACAACGCCATATTCGCCCGGTAAGAGCACCCGCGAGTAGAGCGGCAGGAGCAGGAAATTCAGGAAACGGCCAACAATGCTACTTAAGCCATAGATGGCGGTTTCACCCGCTAATTTTTTGATTAAAGACATCTTATAGACTTTGAGCTATTGGCCGGAAATAGTGGATGTGCGCTTTGCTCGCCCGTAACTATGCCAGAAGCACACATGCGTTTCACCGTTTTGATTCGCGGCCAAAGGTAAATGCCGGTGGTAAAGATTTTGGGAAAAAAATATCCCCGCTGAGCAGTCGCTCGGCGGGGATAATGGAGAAAAATTTAACCGTAAAGTTCTAAACAATCCTGAATATCATCTTCAAGGAAAATTTCAATCAAATCGGCATTGCGCAGAATAACCTCGGCTAAAAATGCAGTAGAACAATTGCCCGTACGCAGCCAAATGATTTTTGGCGGTACGCCATGTTCGAGCAGTAGATTATAGAAGTCTTCATCCTGAGTAAGAACAGCAACAAAACCTTGTTGCCGTGCCGACATAAAAATTTGATAATCATTAGCATCCGTGAGCCCAAGCGATTTTATATGAATCACTTCGGAAAAAATACCGACAATATGCGACAGTAACCTGAAAGAGATGTTTTGGTCAACAAGAACCCTCATAGATATTTAAGCAGCAATAGCCGTACGATGTTGACGCATGGCCGCAAACTCAAGTGCAGCGACCAAATCTGCTTTAGTTAACTCTGGAAAATCCGTCAAAATCTCTTCAAAAGACATATCCGATGCTAACCAACGCAGAATATCTTCCACGGTAATGCGCATACCCCGAATGCAAGGCTTTCCACTACGCTTTCCGGGTTCGAGCGTGATAATGTCTTTGTAAATATACATCTGGCAACCTTTTTCCAGAAAAAACAATTTTTTAACGCGTTGCTTAAAATCAAGCCATTTCCTGAACCACTTCCGTCACTTCCGGCACCATACGTTTTAGCATCCCTTCAATACCGGCCTTCAAAGTCACCGTGGACGAAGGGCAACCGCTGCAAGAACCCTGCATGGTCACATACACTTTGCCATTCTCAAAAGCCTTAAATTCGATGTTGCCACCGTCGCCTTCTACGGCGGGTTTGACGTACATATCAATCAAGTCCTTGACTTTTTTGGCAATTTCGCCGCCTTCACCCGTGAATTGCACGGCATTGCTGGCCGCTTCCAATTGTTCGGCATATTCCGCAAAACCGTCTTTAATGACCACACCGCCGTTTTCCAGGTAATTTTTGACAAATTCCTTCAACTTGAGCATCACATCGGTCCACTCATAATTGAATTCCTTGGTGATGGTGACGTAGTTATTATTGAAATAAACACTGCGTACGTAGGGCAATTCCATCAGCGTAGTAGCCAACGGACTCCATTGGGCGGCAGTATCTTTATCCTTAAATTCGGCAATGCCCCGGTACAGCATCCGATTGGTGACGTACTTCAGGGATTCGGGATTCGGGGTTTCTTCCGTATAAAGCATTACGGAGCTTTTGGTTGCTACTGCTTCCATGTCTTATGTAGATTGATTTGATAAAAAATCCAGGCAAAGATAACACCCGTACGCCGACTTGGTTCAGCGAAGGGCAGCTTTACAAACCATATTTATCCAGTAAATAAATCAACGCGCCCATACTCGCCGCCCCCAGTTCCAATTCCCGTTTGTTAATTTTATCAAACGTATCAGCAGCCGTATGGTGTATATCGAAATAGCGTTGTGAATCAGGCAAATAGCCGCAAAGTAAACCTTTCATGCCCCGCAGAGGGCTTATATCCGACCCGGAACCTCCACCACCGATGGTGAGGCCATACGGCTCGAAAAGGGGCTGCCAGGCTTTTACTTTGGCAAAAAACGCTTTGAATACACTGGAATCCGCTTCAAGGCTAAAACCGCGCGGGGTGAAACCACCGGCATCGCTTTCAATGGCGCAGAGGGGAAATTCGCCCTTTCGCTCGGCTTCGGCAGCATATTTGGCACCGCCGCGACCGCCATTTTCTTCGTTCATAAACAGCACACAACGTACCGTGTGGCGAGGTTTATAGCCAATGCGTTTCAGATAACGTAGTACATCCATGCTTTGCACCACACCCGCGCCATCGTCGTGAGCCCCCTGGCCAACGTCCCAACTATCGAGGTGGCCACCTACCAACAAAATATCCTTGGGGCGTTCGCTGCCGCGTATTTCACCGATCACATTGAAGGAAGGTGCATCGGGCAATGTCTGGCAGTTCAGGCGCATGGAGACCGTGATCTTTGGCTCCTTTTGCAACAGTTGACTGAGTTTTTCCGCGTCTTTGGTGCTGATGGCCACGGCAGGAATGCGGGCCAGCGTGCTGTCATATAATAAGGTGCCGGTATGCGGATATTCATCCAAACGCAGGCTCATGGAGCGCACCAGCACGCCGATAGCCCCGTATTTCGCAGCCCGCGAAGCCCCGAATACGCGCTGATCCACCGCGCCGCCATAAGCCTCGAAAGTGCGCACCCGGGTCGGGTCCATCGGGCGGTTGTAGAAGACGATTTTGCCGCGCAGGGCATTTTCTGCGCCCAGTTTATCCAGTTCCGCCCAGGTTTTTATTTCGACTACGCTGGCTTGCAATCCGGCCTTCGGAGTGGCTACCGAACCACCGAGTGCCAACGCATGGAGCGCAAACGGGCCGGATTTTGCGCCATTCACCCGCACCTGCTCCGCCGCGCCGCGTACCCAATGCGGTACCATACAGGGCTGCAACCACACCGAATCGAGGCCTAAAGTATCGAGCATGGCCCGACCCCAGGTGACCGCCTGCGCCGCCGTTGCGCTGCCACTCAGCCGATGACCGATCCGGGTGGTCAAATACTCCAGCCAGGGATAACACCGCCCGTCGGTGAGGGCCTGTTGGTATATTTTACGCACCATGACCTCATCGGAGGGAGGTTCTGCCGTTTGGGCAGACGCGCTAATAGAAAGTGTAAGAAATACAATAAGCAATGACCATAAATGGGGGAACCGGAGCGAAACGAACGGAAAATTCTTCATGTTGGAAAAAGTATAAAATTATGTTTTTTAAGTTGGCAGACAATATAGAGACATACAGAATAACATTTTGTAGATTTTTCTATTTCCACAAAACTGCTTTCCCATATTTTCCATTTAAGAAGGGCAACTATGCGCTCGAAATTGCCTGCAAAAAAAAAATTTAAAAAAATCTGCTGCTTGTTGTAGGTTTTACACAAAGCATACTTACCTTTGTAACAGAAAGCAATTCAAGCGAAAGAATAATTTGGTTTTATTTGGTTAGGGCTGAGGTAGTGCTGTGGTGGCACTGCCTCATTTTTTTTGCCCAAAACGATTTTTTCAATCAGCAAAAGTATCATTTCGGGCGTGTTCTTTGGTTTTATGCAGTGGTTATTGACTGTTGATGTGCGTACTCCGGTCGAATCATTTCGTCTCTATGCTATACACTGTGCGTAGCCTCCCTATTTTTGCGGGCCTTTTCAAACACAGGCCCGGTATGAAAAAAACGCTTCTCCTCCTCTTTCTTTCTCTTCCCTTTTTTCTTTTTTCCCAAAATAATATTTCGATGGCCGATGCCATCCTGAAAGGCCGCACGTCATTGGCACCCGCCAACTTGCGCCAACTGCAATGGATACCCGGCACGGCTCAATTCAGCCATGTGGTGAATGGTAAACTGGTGCGCGTGAACGCCGCCGATCTGACCACCGACACACTGGATATATTGCCCAAAATGAATGCCGCGCTGGCCGCTACCAAAGCCACTCCGCTCGATGCTTTCCCCACCGTGACCTGGCTGACGGCCGATGAACTGTGGTTCCAGACACCAAAGGCGGTCTATTCCTATTCCACCAAAGATGGCCTGCATTTGAAAGGCGAATATCCGGCGGAAGCGGAAAATGTGGACGTACAGAATAAAACATTTGGCATCGCCTACACGCTGGGCGAGCAACTGATGATCCAGCTCGGCGGCAAAAATATCGAGGTGGCCAAGAGCGAAGCCACAGGCATCGTATATGGCAAAAGCGTCCACCGCGAGGAGTTCGGCATTTATAAAGGTACTTTCTGGAGTCCTTCCGGACGCTACCTCGCCTACTACCGCATGGACGAAAGTATGGTGACCGAGTACCCGATCTATGTGCTGGATTCGATGCCCGCGCAGGTGACCAATTTCCGATATCCTTATGCGGGCGCGAAAAGTCACCACGTTACGGTGGGCGTATTTGACACCCAGACCGGCAAAAAACTGTATCTCCAGACAGGAGAGCCTGCCGAACAATATCTGACCAATGTCGCCTGGTCGCCCGACGATCAGTACGTTTTCATCGCCGTGGTGAATCGGGCACAAGATCACATGTGGCTCAAACAGTTTGATGCCAAAACGGGCGCGTTCGTCAAAACCATTTTCGAGGAAACTAACGATAAATGGGTGGAGCCGGAACAACCCATTCGCTTCGTGCCCGGCAGCAACACGCAGTTTATTTGTCAAAGTGAGCGCGACGGCTATAACCACCTGTATCTGTACGACTTATCTGGCAAAATGCTGCGCCAACTGAGCCAGGGCAATGCACCCGTGACCGCTTTTTATAGTTTTTCGGACAATGGCGAGCAGTGTTTTTACCAAATGGCGGACGCGACGGGACTGAACCGTTACGTGTTCACGACCAATCTCAAAACCGGCGTCACGCGCCAATTGAATGAGGAAGCAGGTGTCCACAATGACTTCATCAATAGCAGTGGCGAATGGCTGCTGGATGGGTTTGCCAATGCTACCACGCCGCGTATTATATACGTGCAGCCGGTGAAGAAAAGCACTGCCCGCAAGGTCGTGTTCACTGCTCCCGACCCGTTGACGGGCTACAATCTGGGGGCGACGCGTCTGGTAACACTGCCTTCGCCCGGTGGCCCGCAACTGAATGCGCGGATGATTTTGCCCACCAATTTCGATCCCGCAAAACGTTACCCGGTCATCGTGAACGTGTATAACGGGCCGCATGTGCAAATGGTGACCAACACCTGGCTGGGCGCGGGCGAACTGTGGATGCACCACCTGGCCGAAGAAGGCTTTATTGTTTTCTCGATTGACGGACGCGGTTCTGCCAATCGCGGTTTTGCCTTTGAAAGCGCCATTCACCGGCATGTCGGCGATGCGGAAATCCAGGATCAACTGGCGGGGGTGCGGTATTTGAAAAGCCAGACCTTTGTGGATACGACCCGTCTCGGCGTGTATGGCTGGAGTTATGGCGGCTTTATGACCACTTCGCTAATGACCCGCCCGGAGGCCAAAGGCGTGTTTCGCTGCGGCATAGCCGGCGGGCCGGTGATTGACTGGAAAATGTACGAGATCATGTACACAGAGCGCTACATGGATACGCCGCAGGAAAACCCGGACGGCTATCAGAAGGCCAGCCTGTTCAATTATATTGACAACCTGAATGGCCGCCTGCTGATGATTCACGGTTCTTCGGATAATGTGGTGCTCTGGCAACATTCGTTGCGCTATATTCGGGAGTGCGTGCGCAAAAACAAGCAGATTGATTATTTCGTTTATCCCGAGCATCTGCACAATGTCCTGGGCCGCGACCGGGTGAATCTGTTCGAGAAAATTGACCAGTTTTTTAAGGATAATCTGCAATCGGCGACGGATAAACCGTGATCGAATGCGGAGTTATCATAATTCAATCTAAAAACGATGTCAAACATAAAAAAGGTAAAAAAACAGGATTTAAATGCCTTAAAAGCAGTTATAGACACCAGTGAATTATTCCCCTCTGAACTGTTGGAAGGTATGATGGAAGATTATTTTAATAATCTGGATTCCAAAGATATTTGGCTAACTAAGGAAATTAATGAAATTCCAATGGCCATTGCCTATTGCGCTCCTGAAAGACTGACTGACGGGACTTATAATCTTTACTTGATTGCCGTTCATAAAGATTTTCAAGGGAGCGGTATAGGTTCTGAATTGCTGAACTATGTAGAATATCTACTTAAATCAAATGGTGAAAGGGTTCTGCTTGTAGAAACTTCCGGATTACCTGAATTTGAATTAACCAGAAAATTCTATGAAAAATGTAATTATAATAGAGAAGCGGTAATAAGAGACTTCTATCGGGAGGGAGAAGATAAGGTGGTTTTTTGGAAAAAACTAATAGATGGATAAATGAATTAGGCCAGAGTGAGAGCCTCACTGTTTCGGCCTTGCGGCTTTGAATGACATGAGGCATAGTGTACCATATCAACGTTTTGCAATATTTTGCGCAATAAAATGCGACTTCCAACATGGGAAATATACCGCTCAAAAACCTCTACAACCGCGTAAATCGTCGGGAACTGAAAGCCCGCATTCAGGAAAGTGCCGAACCGCGCGTGACGCTGTCGTACTATAAATACGTGACGCTGCCGAATCCGCAACTTTTCCGTGACCATTTGTTCAGCGTGTATCAGCCGCTGGGCGTGCTGGGGCGTATTTATGTGGCCCGCGAAGGCGTAAATGCTCAATTGTCGGTGCCTGCTGCCCATTTTGAAGCCTTCCGGGCGGCGATGGATGAGATAGATTTTTTCAAAAATCTTCGCTTGAATATCGCGGTGGAAGATGACGGCAAGTCTTTTTTTGCGCTCATTATCAAGGTGCGTGAAAAGATCGTCGCCGACGGTATTGATGACCCGAATTTCGATCCGGCGCAGACCGGCACCCACCTGAAAGCGGAGGAATGGAACCGCCTGACCGATGATCCGGCGACGATTGTGGTAGATATGCGCAACCACTACGAAAGCGAGGTGGGCCGTTTTGAAAACGCCATTACGCCCGATGCCGCCACTTTCCGGGAGGAACTGCCGCTGGTGGCGGAGTTATTGGAAGATAAAAAAGACCATAAAATCCTGATGTACTGCACGGGCGGTATTCGCTGCGAAAAGGCGAGTGCCTATATGCGCTACCGGGGTTTTGAAAATGTCTTTCAATTGGAAGGCGGTATCATCGAGTATGCCCGCCAGGTGGAAGCCAAAGGTCTGAAAAACAAGTTTTTAGGCAAAAATTTTGTCTTCGATGAACGCCTCGGCGAGCGCATCAGCCCGGATGTGATCGCGCACTGCCACCAATGCGGTGCGCCCGCCGACGATCATACCAACTGCGCCAACCATTACTGCCATATTCTTTTTATTCAATGTGCGGATTGCCGGGCGCGTTACGCGGGTTGTTGCTCGGATCTTTGCCGCGATTTCAGTGCATTGTCTGCGGAAGAGCAGAAAGCCCAGGCTCCGACGCTGGTTTTTAACGGTTCCAAATTCGGTAAAGGCAATTATAAGGCGTTCCGGCGTTCGGGGGCGGCGTTGTTGAAAGGGCAGTAACCCCGACTTCAGTCGGACAATACTAGAATTTAAGGCCCGACTAAAGTCGGGGTTACTCCGCAAGAATCGGGTTGGCCAGCCCTCCGCAGGCCGGTACTTTTGTCTTAAATTTACGACATCATGACAGCCGAACAACATCCCGATTATCAGCGTATTGAGCAGGCCATCCGGTTTTTGCAAACGAATTTTGAGCGGCAGCCCGACCTCGACGAAGTGGCGCGGCAGGTGTATCTCAGCCCGTTTCATTTCCAGCGTTTGTTCAGCGAATGGGCGGGCGTGAGTCCAAAACGCTTTTTGCAAACCCTCACGGCGGAACATTTAAAGACCAAACTGCACGAGACGCGCAACCTGCTGGAAGCGGCAGAAATTGCTGGATTGTCCACACCCTCGCGGGTCCATGATTTGTTTGTGACCCTCGAAGCAGTGACGCCCCAGGAATACCGGACGGGCGGCGCGGGCCTCTACATCAACTACGGCTTTGCCCCGACGCCCTTTGGCACTTGTCTGCTGGCCACCACCGAACGCGGCATTTGCTGGCTGGCCTTTGTGCCGGAAGGCGGTCACGAAGCCGCCTTGGCGGAGTTGTATGCCGCCTGGCCGCAAGCACAGTTGGCAGAAAATCAAGGCATTACTACAAAATTGGCCCGGGAAATTTTTCAATCTGCCGAGTCGGGTCGCAAGTTTCATTTGCTGGTACGCGGCACGAATTTTCAGGTAAAAGTCTGGAATGCCCTGCTGCATATTCCCGCCGGGAGCGTGGCTTCTTACCAGGCTGTGGCACAGGCAGCGGGTGTTCCGGGCACAGCGCGGGCCGTTGGTTCGGCCATCGGTTCCAATAATTTGGCCTACCTGATTCCTTGCCATCGCGTCATCCGCCAGAGTGGTACGATTGGTGAATACCGCTGGAGCAGTCCTAAAAAAGCCCTGTTGCTGGGTTGGGAAATGAATCAGCGTGAAACGTGGCCTTCATCTACCTGAACACCGTGACATCGCCTTTCAGCAAGAGTTCTTGTCCATCCACCAATTGCACTTTCAGGTAATAAACATATACCCCAACCTCAACTTTTTTACTGCCGACCCTGCCATCCCAGCCTGGCCAGAGTTTAGCGTCAATGCGTTCATCCCACTGATACACCATTTCTCCCCAGCGGTCGAAAATTTGGAATTCCGACAAGGTCGCCACCGACGGGCCGACGCTGATCTGGAAAATGTCGTTCTCGCCGTCGCCATTGGGAGAAAAAATATTGGGCACATAAATTTCCGTTTCCCGACGGAGCACTACCCGGATAGAGGCCGTAGCCGCACAGCCGAATGTGTCTATAATAGTCACGGTGTAGCGACGACTGGTTAATGGCGACCAAGTCTGTTGTAAACAATTCACGCAGGTAGTATCAGGTGCAGCAGGTTGCCAAATAACTGATTGCCAGGCACTTAGATTGGTGTAGGCTTCGATGGTCAGGCTTTGTCCCAATTGCACCGATGTATCGCTGGGTAAAGTCAGCACCGGCACTGGCGGCAAATCTATGGTCAGGGTAGTATCGGTTTTGCAACCATTGGCATCGGTCAGTGCCACGGTATGCGATCCCACAGCGATAGTCGGCACCAGGCCTGCTACCGAAGCGCCATCCACGGTGGCGGTGTAGGGACCTGCGCCGCCAGTGACTAGAATGCTCGCGTCCGCGGTGGCTTCGCCGCAGTCGGTTGGGCTGACCTGCAAAGTAAAATCAAGCGGCTCCGGGGCCACCAGATTAACCGCCCCCTGCGCCGTACAGCCTCTCTGGTCGGTAATGGTGACCTGATAACTCCCCGCTGCCACGTTGGACAAAATAGCCGTGGTCTGTCCATTGTCCCACAGGAACTGATAGGGTGCCAGCCCGCCAGCCACGCTCGCCAAAGCCGATCCGTCCGCCGAATCTGCACAGCGCAGGGCAAAACCGTTAAAAATCAGTTGGGCTTGCGCTTGCACGGTGATGGCGGGAGGGGCGCCAATTTCCGCAGTCAATATGGTACTGGCCCCCGAGGCTGCTGTGATGGTGACGACGAAAGCCCCCGCTGGCAAATCATTGATTATCACCGGGGTGTTCAGACTGGTAACCTGCCCATCGCCGTTGCTAGTGCCAGCCGTCCATTGGAAAGTTAAAGGTACTTGTCCCGCCGAGACCGTAATTGTCGCTCGCCCGTCGCTGTTTTTTGGGCAGGAAACCCCGCCAGTGATGAGTGCCGCCGATACAGCACAGAGGGCGGGGTCAATAATGGTAAGGCTAATCACCAAAGAATCGCAGCCATCCGCGCCGGTTAACAGGTTTTGGCTACTACCCACTTCCGTGGGGTCACAAGTAGTGGCTGCCAAAATGGTCGTATCCACCGCCGCCGCATCGAAAGTGACCACGGTGATAATGGTGGAATCGCAGCCAAATTGATTGGTCAAAACCTGCGTGAATGTGCCGGTGTTGGCCGGGTTACAGGTTTTAGCCGTCAAATTCGTCGTATTGCCTGGGCTTAAAGTCGTGGTGGTAATAATCAGGGAATCACAGCCGTCCACACCGACGAGCAGGTTTTGGGTCGTTCCCACCTGGTTTGGGTCGCAACTCGAAGCCGCCAGAATGGTCGTATCCACCGCCGCCGCATCGAAAGTAACCACGGTGATAATGGTGGAATCACAGCCAAATTGATTGGTTAAAACCTCCGTGAACGTGCCAGTGTTGGCCGGGTTACAGGTTTTAGCCGTCAAATTCGTAGTGCTTGGCGGCAGTAAAGTCGTGTTGGTAATAATCAAGGAATCACAGCCGTCCACACCGACGAGCAGGTTTTGGGTAGTTCCCACTTGGTTTGGGTCGCAACTCGCCGCTGCCAAAATGGTCGTATCCACCGCCGCCGCATCGAAAGTGACCACGGTGATAATGGTGGAATCGCAGCCAAATTGATTGATCAAAACCTCCGTGAACGTGCCGGTGCTGGCCGGGTTACAGGTTTTAGCCGTCAAATTCGTGGTGCTTGGCGGCAGCAAAGTGGTGGTCGTAATAATCAGTGAATCGCAGCCGTCCACACCAACCAGCAGGTTTTGACTGGTGCCCACTTGATTTGGATCACAACTCAAAGCCGCCAATATCGTCGTATCCACCGCCGCCGCATCGAAAGTAACCACGGTGATGATAGTCGAATCGCAGCCAAATTGATTGGTCAAAACCTCCGTGAATGTGCCAGTGCTGGCCGGGTTACAGGTTTTAGCCGTCAAATTCGTAGTGCTTGGCGGCAGCAGGGTCGTGTTGGTAATAATCAGGGAATCGCAGCCGTCCACACCGACGAGCAGATTTTGGGCAGTTCCCACCTGATTTGGGTCGCAACTCGCCGCTGCCAGAATGGTCGTATCCACCGCCGCCGCATCGAATGTAACTACCGTTATTATTGTTGAATCACAGCCAAATTGATTGATTAAAACCTCCGTGAATGTGCCAGTGCTGGCCGGGTTGCAGGTTTTAGCCGTCAAATTCGTGGTGGTACTGGGTAACAAAGTCGTCGTAGTTACCACCGTAGAATCGCAGCCAAATTGGTTGACCAGCACCTGAGTCGTTATGCCCACGTTGGCCGGATTGCAGGTCGTTTTTGCCAAATTGGTCGTACTAACCGGCGATAGCGTGGTGGTCGTTACCACCGTAGAGTCGCAGCCAAACTGGTTGGTGAAGGTTTGGGTGAAGGCACCCACATTGGCCGGGTCGCAGGTGGTGCTGGCAATATTTACAGTATTACCTGGCAACAAAGTCGTATTCGTAATAATCAGCGAATCACAGCCATCCACACCCACCAGCAGATTTTGAGTACTGCCGACTTGGCTGGGGTCGCAACTGGTTGTTGCCAAAATAGTAGTATCTACTGCCGCAGCATCGAAAGTCACCACCGTGACCACCGTGGAATCGCAACCAAATTGGTTGGTCAAAGTCTGGGTAAAAGTGCCGGTATTGGCCGGGTTGCAGGTTTTGGCCGTCAGGTTAGTGGTGTTACTTGGCAATAAAGTCGTGGTTGTAATAACCAATGAATCACAGCCATTTGCACCGACTAGCAGGTTTTGCGTATTGCCGACCTGGCTGGGATCGCAACTGGTTTTGGCCAACACAGTGGTATCCACTGCCGGGTCGAAAGTAACGATGGTCACCACCGTGGAATCACAGCCAAACTGGTTGGTCAGCGTTTGCGTGAAGGTGCCAACGTTGGCCGGGTTGCAGGTGGTTACGGTCAGATTGATCGTACTACTGGGTAGCAAAGTAGTGTTGGTAATCACCAATGAATCACAGCCGTCTGCTCCGACCAGCAGGTTTTGCGTACTGCCCACCTGGCTGGGGTCGCAGTTGGTGTTAGCCAAAATAGTCGTATCAATGGCGGCGGCATCGAAAGTCACCACCGTTACCACCGTGGAATCGCAGCCGAAGTGATTCAGCAGGTTTTGGGTAAACGTCCCCGTGTTGGCCGGATTGCAGGTTTTAGCCGTCAGGTTGGTGGTACTGGCAGGCCGCAAAATGGTCGTGGTAATGACCGTCGAATCGCAGCCAAACTGGTTGACGAGCACCTGAGCGGTTACCCCGGCGTTGGCCGGGTCGCAGGTATTCAGGGTCAGGTTAATGGTGCTGCTCGATAACAGCGTAGTCGTCGTGACCACCGTGGAATCGCAGCCAAACTGGTTGCTGAAGACCTGCGTGAAGGTGCCCACATTGGCCGGATTACACGTCGTTTGAGCCACATTGGTGGTGTTGCTGGGCAGCAGCGTCGTCGTGGTCACCACCGTGGAGTCGCAGCCAAACTGGTTGGTGAGTACCTGAGTAAGGGTGCCCACATTGGCTGGATTACAGGTCGTATTGGCCAGGTTAGTAGTATTGCTGGCTTGCAGTATGGTTTGGATAATAATGAGAGAATCGCAGCCGTCCACGCCAGTAAGCAGGTTTTGAAAACTGCCCGCCTGGTTGGGATCGCAGGTTATGGCGGATAAAATCGTGGTATCAATCGCCGCCGGATCAAAGATGAACAGGGTCACCACCGTAGAGTCGCAACCAAACTGATTCGTCAGGTTTTGGGTAAAAAGACCGGTGTTCGCCGGATTGCAAGTCAGCGCCGTCAGGTTGGTGGTGCTGCTAGGCCTCAGAGTCGTGTTTGTAATCACCAGGGAATCACAGCCATCGCTACCCACCAGCAAAGTTTGCGTACTGCCCGTCTGGCTGGGGTCGCAGGTCGTGGCCGACAAAACCGTCATATCCACCGCCGACGGGTCAAAGGTGACCACCGTGACCACCGTCGAGTCGCAGCCAAAGAGGTTTGTCAGGTTTTGAGTAAACGTACCGACGTTGGCCGGATTACAAGTCAGTGCCGTCAAATTAATGGTGTTGCTGGGCAGTAAAGTCGTCGTGGTGATGACCGTTGAATCACAGCCAAACCGGTTGACCAGCACCTGCGTACTAGTGCCGACATTAAAAGGGTCGCAGGTCGTGGCCGACAAATTCGTCGTGCTGCTTGGCGACAAAGTAACGGTGGTAATGACCGTCGAATCGCAGCCAAATTGATTGGTAAAATTCTGCGTAAAAATCCCAGTATTGGCTGGATTACAAGTAGTTGCGGTTAAATTAGTTGTATTATTTGGCAGCAGTGTAGTGGTAGTGGTAACCGTGGAATCGCAGCCAAACTGATTGAGCAGCACTTGCGTCGTCGTACCCACGTTGGCCGGGTTGCAAGTCGTCGCCGTCAGATTGGTCGTGCTGCCCGGTCGTAAAGTCGTGGTCGTGGTCACGGTCGAGTCGCAACCAAACTGATTGACGAGCACTTGCGTGGTGATACCGACGTTGGCCGGGTTACAGGTTGTCGCCGTTAGATTGGTCGTGCTGCTGGGTTGTAAAGTAACGGTGGTCACCACCGTAGAGTCACAGCCAAACTGATTACTCAATATTTGGGTGAAAACGCCCGCGCTGGCCGGATTACAGGTGGTACTGGCCAAATTGGTCGTGCTCATGGGTTGCAAAGTGACGTTTGTTATCACCAGCGAATCGCAGCCATCCACGCCTGCAAGCAGGCTTTGTGTGCTGCCTGCCTGACTTGGGTCGCAGGTGTTTTGAGCCAAAACGGTCGTGTCTATCGCCGCCGGATCGAAGGTAACTGTCGTTACTACCGTGGAATCGCAACCGAATTGATTAAATAAATTTTGGGTAAAAGTGCCTGCGTTCGCCGGGTTACAAGTGGCCGCAGTTAGGTTGGTGGTGCTGCCCGGCGATAAAGTCGTGGTGGTGACGACCGTAGAATCGCAGCCGAACTGATTGAGCAGTACTTGGCTGGTGATGCCCACATTGGCCGGATTGCAGGTCGTGGCCGTTAAGTTCGTCGTGCTGCTTGGATTCAAAGTAGTCGTGGTCACCACCGTGGAATCGCAGCCAAATTGATTGAGCAGCACTTGGCTGGTGATACCCACATTGGCCGGGTTACAAGTCGTGGCCGTCAAATTCGTCGTACTCGTTGGCGATAAAGTGGTGGTCGTCACCACCGTGGAATCGCAGCCAAATTGATTGAGTAGTACCTGGCTGGTGATGCCCACATTGGCCGGATTGCAGGTGGTGGCCGTCAGATTGGTCGTACTGGTCGGCGATAAAGTGGTCGTCGTCACCACCGTGGAATCGCAGCCGAACTGATTGAGCAGTACCTGGCTGGTAATGCCCACGTTGGCCGGATTGCAAGTCGTAGCCGTCAGATTCGTCATGCTCGTCGGTGATAAAGTGGTGGTTGTCACCACAGTGGAATCACAGCCGAACTGATTGAGCAGCACCTGGCTGGTGATACCCATATTGGCCGGGTTACAAGTCGTGGCCGTCAAATTCGTCGTACTCGTTGGCGATAAAGTAGTCGTGGTCACCACCGTGGAATCGCAGCCAAATTGATTGAGCAGTACCTGGCTGGTGATGCCCACGTTGGCCGGATTGCAGGTGGTGGCCGTCAAATTGGTTGTGCTGACCGGCAGTAAAGACGTGATGATCGTGACCGTCGAGTCGCAGCCGAGGGAGTTGGTCAGGGTTTGGGTAGTGGTGCCTACCTGGGCCGGGTCGCAAGACGTTTGCAGCAGGGTCGTTCCGCTGGCGTCATTGACGATTACGGTCGCGCTGGTCGTGGAGGAACAGTTTTCGGCAGTAGAAATTGCTACCAGATAAGTCGTGGTAGAAGTCGGCATTACGGTAATCGAAGCGGTTTGCTCACCGGTATTCCACAGGTAATCGCTGCCGCCGCTGGCCATCAATGTAGCACTTTCGCCATTACAGATCATCAGGTCACCGCTGACGTTCACGACGGGCAGGGGATTGATAGTAACGGTAAAACTGGTCGGCGGCCCGGGACAAGCCCCGGTGGGCGTGACCGTAATCGTGGCGGTCTCGGTAGTCGTCACATTGGCCGGGTCAAAAGCCACGTTCCCGGTCCCCGAAGCACCCAATCCAATGGCCGTATTGCTATTCGTCCACGTAAAACCGCTGGCCGTGCCACTGAAAGGTACATTAACAGGTTCATCCTCACATACCATCACATCGGCGGGCTGATTTACAGTAGGGGCCGGATTAATGGTAACAGTAAAACTAACCGGCGTACCGGGGCAAGACCCCGTAGGAGTGACGGTAATGGTGCCGGTTTGGGTGGTCGCCACGTTGGCGGCCAGGAAACTTATATCTCCTGTGCCCGATGCGCCCAACCCAATGGCCGGGTTACTGTTGGTCCAGTTGTAGCCGCTCGCCGTACCACTGAACAGGGCATCCACCTGCTCGGTGCCACATTTGATGATGTTGAGAGGTTGGTTCACGGTAGGGGGCGTAGTGACCGTTACCTGTACCGAACTAGTGGCCGTACACCCAAACACATCGGTAGCAACGACCGTATAGGTAGCCGTACCAGCCATATTTGGCAGGGTTGCCGTCGTATTTTCCTGGTTAGGACTAACCACGTTAGGGCCACTCCAGGACCAGCTGGCGTTATTTATAATGCTGGTCTCCGAAAGCGAAACGCTGGTACCAGCGCAGCCGGTAGCCATAATAGCCATTCCGTTGGCAGATGCCTCCGCTCCAGCCTCTGGATAGCCATAAACAATGATGTCCTGAATTAAATATGTTTCACCAGAACCCTGAGTACCCAACAACACTTGAATGGTCACAGAATTGCCAGAAATATTACACGAGAGCGCATCTGCATAGCAAAGCGCATTATCCCCGCAATAATATTCAAAAACGACATAAGGGCCGCCGTCAATGCTATAACTAAATATCATTTGATCATAGCCACCGTTACAACCCGAAAGGGGAGTAGAGGGACAAGGTGCATTTGGGTTTCCCCCAACCACACATTCTAAGTCGCCAATTTGTGAGGCAAAAACGTCAATGCTAATATGGTCATAAGCAGAAATATCGATCGGTCCTAACAGAATTTCGTTCGACGCATCGCCACACGCACCAGCTGGGTTGGCTGACTGACCTATGCAATCGCAACAATTAAATCCTTCATAATCCACGCAAGAAAAACTGCCCCCTCCATTGGTTCCAAAAGACCCGAGAGCATCACAATTGTTGCCAGATGCTGACCACGGCTGACCACCCGACATCGTTCCGCTTAAAGAGCCAGCTGGTTCATTAAAAGTTTCGCTGGAAATAATCACTTGTGCCGGAGATAAAATGGGTAGTAGCAATACTGCCCAAGCTGTCCAAGCGTATTTTCTTGATAAAAAACAGCATTTAGGCAGCACAAAACTCGTCATAAAGCAGACTTTCATCTCACTATATTGTTGGGTAAAAAATTTGTGCAGGAAAATGCGAACAGCAAAAAAAGCGATCATAGAAGTTTTTGCAAAAAAGTTGATCAAAGCCAGCGGGCGACTTACCTGTACACCACAAGTAGGTCAAAATGTAAGGATAAGGGGACGAATGGCGGGAAGATTGTCGTTGGAAGGCACAAAGGTAGCCGCTATGCGGAACATAATTTTGACCCACCCCAATAATTAACCCTGACTTCACAGACACAAACCACTCGACTTTCGCTCCCCGACTATGTATCTTTGCTGCCCAATTGGCCAAAATGGCTCATTTACGACAATATTATGCTTGACAAACTGCCCGCTATTCGCGAAAAATATATCCACCTGGAAGAACAACTCTCCGATCCCGGCATCGTGGCCGATATGGAGAAATCTAAACGGGTGAATAAGGAATACAAAAATCTTCAGCCGATCATGAGCACTTTTGAGCGGTATGAAAAGGTGCTGGCCGATCTGGAAAGTGCCCAACGTCTGTTCGCCGCCGAGACGGATGCCGATGTGCGCGAAATGGCCCGCGAGGAAATAGACACCCTCGAGCCCGAACGCGATGCCCTCGAAGAGCAACTTAAAACCCTGCTGACCCCCAAAGACCCCGAAGACGAGAAGGACGTGATCTTCGAAATTCGCTCCGGCACCGGCGGCGATGAAGCAGCCCTGTTCGCTGGCGACCTTTACCGGATGTATGGACGTTATTTTGCCAATCAAGGTTGGCAGGTGGAAGTCGTGGATGAAAATCCCGGCACGGCAGGCGGCTACGGCAAAGTGGTCCTTGAAATCACCGGCGACAATGTTTACGGCAAACTCAAATTTGAATCCGGCGCGCACCGTGTGCAGCGCATCCCCGACACCGAAGCCAAAGGCCGGGTGCATACTTCGGCAGCCACCGTGGTCGTGTTGCCCAAACTGGAAATGGAAGACATTAATATTCGCAAAGAAGACATTCGGACCGATGTATTTCGGGCCAGCGGCGCGGGTGGTCAGCACGTCAATAAAACGGAATCGGGGGTACGGTTCACGCACTTACCCACGGGAGCCGTGGCGGAAAGCACCGAAAGCCGTTCGCAGCATAAAAACCGGGATATTGCGATGGGCCGCCTGGTGCAGCAAATCAAGGATGCCCAGGTTCAGCAGCATAATTCATCTATTTCTTCAGCCCGGCGTTCGCTGGTCGGTTCCGGCGACCGCTCCGAGAAAATCCGCACCTATAACTGGCCGCAAAACCGCGTGACCGATCACCGGCTGGAAGGCGATAACAAAAATTTCAACCTCGATAAAGTGATCGAAGGCGGCCTGGAAGAGCTGATCGAAACGCTCATTATTGCCGATAATGCCGCGAAATTGCAGGAGGGGTAAAAAACCTCACCCCTATCCCCTCTCCCAAAGGAGAGGGAGACTTAATTGTGGTGCTTTCTGCTGATTTTCATTACCTTAGGAGGGTTTGCTCTAATTACCAAAGTTAATCAAAATTTCCAATCACTACAACAATTTATTTCTCCAAGGTATTGAAAATCAATGGCTTGAAACTGGGTGATATCCCCTTTTCTTTCTGCTGCATGGCCGATTAGTTCTAAAAAACGTGTCATTCAGAGCGTAGCGATGAATCTGATTTTGAACAAAAAAGCAAAAAATGATGCTTTTCAAGCCTCGGATTCTTCGGCTACGCCTCTGAATGACAGCATTTTAGCAGAATTGATCGGCCCTGGGGGTTAGGGGGTGGGGCTGGTGGGGCTCTTTTCCTCGCCACTTTCTGAGGGCACACTACTCGTAGCGGCAGGTTCCTGATCCTCATTTTCTTCCAATACTATAGGTGTATTCGGCACCACATCACTGGGCGAAGGCTCGCCCACCACTTCCGTATCGGTCAATTCGTTGGTGACGAGGGCAGCATCAGCGGGTGTCTCGTGGCCCAGACCCTCTTTGAAAAACTGGCGTTGAAACACCAGAATGCAGAAGACCCCAATACTGATCGAAGCATCGGCCACATTGAAGATCGGGCTGAAAAACAGAAAGTCGCCTCCGCCAAGCCAATCGGGCAGCACCACGTATTTGATGGGGAAATAGAGCATATCTACCACTTTACCGTGCAAAAAAGTGCCATAACCCTGCCCAAAAGCAGTTAGTTGCGCTAATCCGCCGTGATAAGGCGACTCCGTGAAGATCATGCCGTAGAAGGCACTGTCGAGGATGTTGCCCAGCGCACCGGCAGTGATGAGGCCAATACTGTAGAGGAAACCCATCGGGGCTTTGGCCTCCATGAGCATCCGAATGTACCACACCAGACCGACCACCATCAGAATCCGAAACAGGCTGAGCAGCAGCTTGCCATAGACCCAATCGAAAGTAATGCCGAAGGCCATGCCCTCGTTTTCGACGAAATGCAGCCGGGCCCAGTCCTGCCCGAACATCTGCACATCCTCGTTGTACTCAAAGTGGGTCTTGACGTAAAATTTAACGGCTTGGTCAATCAGCAGCACCAGCAGCACCAGCAGGCTCACCTTATATCCCTGTTTCAAGTTGTCGGGTCGTTTTTGTGAAAAAAGAGTGCAAAGAAACGAGTTTTTGGGCAAAAATTGGATGTGGGCGGGGAGGAATATTCGTGGGGTGATCCATCTTGTCATTTATCCCCCAACTGCCGCAGCAGCCAGTCCCGCTCCATCAGCGGGTTGGTGTCCCCGATCAGTTCCCGCAGTTTGTCCTTTTGCGCCTTGGAATACGGATTGAGGTGCATCAATTTTTTCATCAGGCTAAGCATATTTTTGTAGGATGTTTTGCGGGCCGGGTCGAGGGCCTCTTTACGCTGCAAGTAGATGCGCATACTCTCCAGCAGCGATTCAAAAGCATCCAGTTCGTCTTGCTCGTAGTAGATTTTAAGCAGCATCGTTTTGGCAATAATATTGAGCAGCATATCATCGTACTCAAACTGCGTTAATAATTGCTGGGCTTTATTGTAATCACCTTTTTCAAAATATATTCTGGAGAAATTAAAATTAACGATACTGTTACGTTGCTTTTCTTCTAAAAATTTTTGAAAACGTTCTATAAATTGCTCGGCCCAGTCAAACTCTCCTACTTTGATAGCTGCTGCAACGGCATTTCCAAAAGTATATCGGGTTATGACATTATTTTCTAATAATATTTCTTTTTCTATACCCGAACGGTAGAATTTCAAAACACGACGGCAATAATCTAATAGACCTCGATTAATTTTTGCTGTGCAATAATTAATGGCTGCTAAGTAAAGAGTACGCGTTTCAGAGTGATGGAAACGCTCCATCTGATGCTGAATCAAATTTTCAAGTTTATCAAAATACACCTCCTCATTTGGATGAGTAAAGGCCATATAAATGTAGTAATACACAGCAATCGCCGGTTCTTCCAGCAGTTTTTTCTCTTCTGCATATACTAAAACTTTGTCTAATAGTCCATGATCATAAGTAACACTTTGATATATACGATGATGGGCTAACATATCCTTACTAACTTTTAGCCGTTCTTCTAAAAACCATTTTTCCAAAGCATCTGCTGTTTCTTGCAAATTCACCGAAGCATTTTGGGTAATGCTCATTTTATACTCATGTTCCTCTTGTGCTAAGAAGAATTTGTGTAACAGATAGTAGTCATTACGCAACGGTTGATTGTCCAAATAGTCAGAAGCCAGACGATAGGCTTGTTTATAAGACTTTTCCAATTTACGCTGTCGGTATATACGAGCCAGAGTGATCTGATAACGCACCCGATCGCTGGTATGCTCTACAAAGACCAAATATTCCTCTAAAGCCTTTAATAGAAAGTACATGACCTGCCGCATGTAAGCATCGTCATAGTCTTTGTTAGGAAATATTGCGAACCAAGCCTGCTCCTTGGCTATGCCTGGACCGGACTGCGCTGAACTTTTAACCAAATGGTCGAACAACTGCACCACATCCTGGCGTTGATTATGGACAGGCGACTGTAGCCACTTTTGTACCTCCCGAATTTCCTTGCGGCTAAGGGAACCGACAATTTCGACCAAAACACTTTTTTGCATGGTATTTTTATTTATTTGTTCAACAAAATGGATGAATGGAGGATTCTTTGCCGGACACTTTTGAATACTACTGTGCTGAAAATAAACACTTTGCACTTAAAAATCTATATTTTTGCCAAAATTTGAAACAACAAAAATGAGAAAATTTTTTCAACAAATGCACTTTTTTGTCTTTTGCTCTCCTCAAATCGTGCCGCACTTTTGTATCATCAAAACACCGCGACAGTCGCGCTTAATCCTGACGCTCATGTATAAGTACCTTTTTGCACTCCTTTTTTGCGGCTTTGCCGGGCTGATGTCCGCGCAGGGTTGGGAGCGTGTATATGGAGGTAGCGGTCAGGATGATGTCTCTGCGATAGCCTCCACCCCCGATGGTGGATTTGTGATGACGGGCTATTATAATGCAGAAAGCCAAATCTACCTGCTCAAGGCAGATGCAAACGGTGACTTGCAATTCAGCAAAAGATTTCCTTTCAATATTAGGGCAACTGGTCGCGCAGTCGTAGTTACCCAGGATGGCGGCTACGCCATAGCTGGCTATACGCTGAAGCAACAAGGCGTAACCCAGCAGCGTGATTTTTGTTTGCTGAAGACGGATGCAGCAGGCAACCTGCTGTGGGCTAAAACTTATGGTGCTACGAACCTGAATGAAGAAGCCAAGGATCTGGTCGAATTGGCCGATGGCAGCCTGGTAATGGTCGGGTTTAGGAAGTCGGGTGAGGAAGACGTCATGGTGGTCAAAACGGACGCAGCGGGTAATCAGACAGGCATCACCCAGTATTTTGGAAATCTGGTTTCCAGAGAAATAGGCAACTCCATTACCCTTGCGCCCAATGGTGATCTGGTGGTAGCAGGAGAATACAAGGCAAGCACAAGCAGCCATTCGGCCGTATTGGTGATTCGCATGGATGCTTCGCTTGGTCTGGTGTGGCAAAAAAACTATGATGCCGTAAATCTGGTGGATGATGTGGCCTGGGCTGCGGTGGTTGCCAACGATGGTGGTATAGTTATGGCCGGCAAATCCTACGGCAACGGGTTGATTATGAAGGTAAGCGGCGATGGGGCCGAACAACCCCTCTGGGTAAATTCAGCAGTGGACAGCAGTGGCTTTTATGGACTGGATAAAGACCTGACCGGCGGGTACTACACCGCCGGGTTTGGCGACCTTTCTGCGGCACAGACCGATCTTAGAGTCGTCCATTTTGATGCGCAGGGAGAAGTACTATGGTCACGTACGGTAGGCCGACCTGGTTTGGATATCGGTAAGGCTGTTGTTACCACCCGCGATGGTGGAGTAGCCGTAGCGGGCACCAGTGAACCTTTTTATAGTATATCCGGCGAGGGTCAGCCCGATGGTTATCTGGTGAAAGCCGGTGCAGATGGCGTGGTGTTCAACAGTTATCTGCGTGGGAATATATTTCGCGATTTCAATGGCAACTGTGCTCAGGATGATGGCGAACCTCCCCTGCGGGATTGGATCATCAAGGCGGTTAGTCCACATTTGACCCGCTATACCCTCTCGCGAGGCGATGGCAGCTACCAAATTGCCGTAGATACCGGCACTTACACTATTACGCTGGTGACAGCGAATGAGTATTGGAAAGCCTGTACCGGCTCAGTGGTGGCAAACGTGGCGAATTTCGCCGATACGGTAACGGTGGATATTCCGGTACGGAGCGAATTTGATTGTCCACGTAATGAAGTGGACATTGCTACGCCGCTGCTCAATCGATGTGCGGAAAATACCTATACCGTGCGGTATTGCAACTCCGGCACCGTTCCCTCGCTGAATACCGAAGTGGTGGTTCACCTGGATACTTTTCTGACCTTGACCAGTAGCAGCATCGCTGCGGTTCCGCTGGGAGGAAACGACTACAAATTCAATGTGGGCACCTTAAATAATGGTGATTGCGACAATTTTACTTTTACCGCTTTTTTAAGTTGTGATAACACCCTGACCGGCCAGGCTTTCTGTGCCCAGGCCCACATCTATCCAGATAGTTTTTGTACTCCAAACAACTGGAACGGGGCATTTATAGAAGCCAGGGCCGCTTGCGATGGCGATACAGTCCGATTATTTCTTAAAAATATCGGTATTAGCCCAACTACCAACCCAATTGGGTATGTGATTGCCGAAGATGTTATAATGCTTACTGCTCCAAACGATCCTAACAATACTGTATCTCTGAACGATGCACAGGAACGAGAAGTTTATCGGCATGCAGTTAATGGCAAAACTTACCGGGTCATTGCAGATCAGGAAGCCACTTACCCCGGTGTCAGCACCCCCACCGCTGCCGTAGAAGGCTGCGTTACTGATACCACGACTGCCCCAGTATCCCTGGGCTTTTACACCATGTTCCCGGAAGACGATGCCGACGCGTTTGTGTCCACCGACTGCCAGGAAAGTTACGAAACCGACTATAATCCAACATATCTCAAAAGAGGCCATCCCAAAGGCTATGACGTGGCCCATCATTACGTCAGTCCACAAACCGATTTGGACTTTTTAATCCGTTTTACCAACACCGGGACTGATACGGTGCAGCTGATCACGATCCGTGATACCCTCTCGGCTGCACTCGACCCGGCTACGGTTCATCCAGGTGCTGCCAGCCATCCCTACCAATTGGATATCTACGGCGACGGCATCATTCAGTTTACACTCCCCAACGTTAATCTTGCGCCAGATAGCAGCGCGAATGAAGGCTTTGTACGTTTCCGCGTGTCCCAAAAACCGAGCTTGGACCCTTGCGGAACCGTGATCTTCAACAGCGCTGCTATCTATTTAGACTACAATGCTCCGCAGTATACCAACGAGACATTCCATACCGTATGCGCTTTCGATAGTTTTATCGTGGTAAAGACGACGGAATATTTCGTACCAAACGCCGATTTGAAAGTGTATCCCAACCCAATGACCGATGGCGCCACTTTCGAACTCAAAGGCATCAATGCCCACAAGTACCGCCTGGACCTCTACGACTTACAAGGTCGGAGGATCAGCAGTGAAACTTTTAATCAGCCTACATTCCAATTGTTCAGACATCAACTCCCGGCCGGACTAATCCTCTACCGCCTGACCGCTGATGGTCAGCCGGTAGCCGCCGGGAAGTTGCTTGTCCAGCCCCGACCATAAGTCGGTACTCTACTATCGAATACACTCTTGCAACACATACCTTCTTGGGGCCGCCCTGCGTACGAGCAGTGCGGCTTTTTTTTAACTTTCCGAAAGTTTTTTTACTTTCGGAAAGTTGGTGTATCAATTGAGTTTTTTTTGAGTATTTGAGGATGCGAGTATTCGATCAATTACGTGACTATCAAGTACTTTGATCGAATCCTCAAGACAGTGTAATTATATTCCAGATAAACAAATATACTTCACTTCCAAATACGCGTCCAGCCCGTATTTGGAGCCTTCCCGGCCAATACCGCTTTCTTTCATGCCGCCAAAAGGCGCAATGGCCGTCGAGATCAAACCTGTATTCACACCCACCATACCGAAATCCAGGGCTTCCCCTACCCGAAAAATTCGTCCCACATCTCGTCCATAGAAGTACGAGGCCAGGCCGTAAGGCGTATCGTTGGCCATTTGGATGGCGTCTTGTTCCGTTTCAAAGCGCGTCACCGGAGCTACTGGGCCAAATATTTCTTCCTGCAACAAATCCATTCCGGCCACCACATCGGCCAGCACCGTGGGCTCGTAGAAAGTACCCTGCAAGGCATGTCCCCCAGTCAGCAGCCGGGCACCTTTTTGTGTAGCGTCATGGACCAGTCGCTCTACTTTCGCCACGGCTTTGGCATTGATCAATGGCCCGATCTGTACGTCCGGCTCCGTGCCTGGGCCGACTTTCTGGTTTTTTACAGCAGTGGTGAATTTTTCCAGAAATGCCTCATACACACCTGCCTGCACGTACAAGCGATTGGCGCAGACGCAGGTTTGCCCGGCATTGCGATATTTGGAAGCAATAGCCCCATCTACTGCCGCATCCAGATCGGCATCGTCGAAGACGATAAAAGGCGCATTACCGCCCAATTCCAGTGATATTTTTTTTACTGTATCTGCGCTTTGGCGCATCAGCAGCTTACCAACCGCCGTGCTACCCGTAAAAGACACTTTGCGCACGAGGGGATTTTGCGTCATCTCCCCGCCGATAGCCGCCGCATCCGTGCTGGTGATGATATTAAACACCCCTGCTGGCAGGCCCGCACGAGCACCCAATTCGGCCAGTGCCAAAGCCGAAAGCGGGGTTTCCTCGGAAGGTTTTAGTAGCACGGTACAGCCAGCTGCCAGTGCAGGGCCTACTTTCCGGCAAATCATAGAATTGGGGAAATTCCAGGGCGTGATGGCGGCCACTACTCCCACGGGTTGTTTCGTGACCAATATGCGCATTCCCGGCGCGTAGGCCGGAATAATATCGCCATAAGCACGGCGGCCTTCCTCCGCAAACCACTCGATAAAAGAGGCACCATAACCCACTTCGCCCTTCGCTTCAGCCAGCGGTTTACCCTGCTCCAGCGTCATGAGCAGGGCCAGGTCCTCTATATTTTCCATGATCAGCGCGTACCAGCGTTTCAAAATATCGCCACGTTCGGCGGCGGTTTTGGCCCGCCAGGCTGGCCATGCAGCGTCAGCAGCGGCGATGGCGCGTTGCGTTTCAGCAGGGCCGCAGTCGGCTACTTCGGCGAGGAGATCGTTGTTGGCCGGGTTATGGACGGGAAAGGTGCTGCTACTATCGGCATTGATCCAAATGCCATTAATAAAAGATTGATAGTGCAGCAGCGTATTGTTTTTCAGGAAAGCCATGGAATTAAGCGTTTGTCAACCTGCGTAAACTTTCGTACCATCGGCGTAATAAATTTCTTGAGGATGCGAGTATTTGACCAAAGCACTTGGTAATCACGTGTTTAATCAAATACTCGAATCTTCAAATACTCAAATACTCAATTCGCCCCAAATTTCGTGATCGGCATCGGCTCCGTATCAAATCCAGGCCGGACGAACTTGCGCCAATCGGGAAAATGCGTTTCCATAATGCGCCTGAATTGATGGAGTTGCCGGGCAAATCCGGCAATCGCACTTTGCTGGTCTGGCCAGTGCCGACGCACCGTCTCCCAGGCGCCCATGCTGCGCTGGGCAGCGAGTATGGCGATTTTGGCACTGCCATTAGCATCGCTCTGCTGCGGGCCTCCCCAATGCTCTTCATACATATCTTCCAATCCGCTCAGCGCACGGCTGGCCTTCACAAACATGAAATGCAAATACCAGGTGATTACCTCCATTGCTTCCGCCAGTTCGCTGCGTTCCTGATGATCCCGGCCTTCCATGTGGGCATTGGCCAGATCAATCCTGCGCTCTTCCAGTCGGGTTTTCTGGTTCTCCAAAAAGGCTTGTACGGCCCGGAAATAACGCATTCCCCGCTCCCGCATGGCCTTTTGCAGGGCTTCGGTCTCCGGGTTTTTTTCTTCTTCCTCCAACTCCTCCATAGAGAATTCCATGTCTGCCAACCAGTCCGGCGTCTCTCCCACCGGGTCTTCAAACAAAGCGTCCAGTTCGCGGAAAAAATCTTCCGGTTCCCAATCCTTGCCTTTCGCCCAGCGTTTCAGTTCCATCACCCCGAGGGTGCAACGGTCCAGGAAAATGCAACGCTCGCACCAGCGGTCGCAGTAATTGTGAACACCCGATATAATATGTTCGTTAGCCATACTTTGCACTGTTTTTTAGGAAAAACTAAGCAGGAAGGTAAAAGTGCAATAGTTTCTTTTCAAATTCGCCGCCGGAGAACTCATTTTTTGAAATAAAAAACAACCTGCAACCTAAAACAGCCTAAAAGATGGTCAAGCAAAAAATTCGTATGGGTATGGTCGGTGGTGGCATCGGCGCATTTATTGGCAGCGTACACCGCATGGCGGCGGCTCTGGATGGCGAGATTGACCTCGTTTGCGGGGCTTTCAGTAGCGACCCGGAGAAATCCCGTGCCTCGGCGGCCCAGTTATGTCTACCCCCGGAACGCAGCTACGCTAATTTTGAGGAGATGATCGAGCGCGAAAAAAGTTTGCCGGAAGATCGTCGCATCCACTGCGTAAGTATTGTCACGCCCAACCACGTCCACTTTGCCCCGGCTAAAATGGCCCTCGAAAATGGCTTTCACGTTATTTGCGATAAACCGTTGGCTTTCAATATGGAAGAGGCCCTGGCCCTGGAAAAAATAGTCGAAGAGAGCGGCCTCGTTTTTGCGCTGACCCATAATTACACGGGTTATCCTATGGTGAAGCAGGCCCGCCAAATGATCCGCCACGGCGAACTTGGCCAATTGCGCAAAGTGATCGTGGAGTATCCGCAGGGCTGGCTGAGTACCGACGTGGAAAATCGCGGCCACAAACAGGCCGCCTGGCGCACCGACCCTGCCCGCAGCGGTATTGCCGGGGCGATGGGCGATATTGGTACCCACGCTGAAAACCTCGCTGAATATATCACCGGACTAAAGATCACCGAACTCTGCGCCGACATCAGCATTTTCGTGCCGGGCCGCCAACTCGATGATGACGGCAACGTATTGCTGCATTTCGACACGGGTGCAAAGGGCATTTTGCACGCCAGCCAAATCTGCGCAGGTGAAGAAAATAATCTGAATATTCGTATTTATGGCGAAAAAGGCGGCCTGGAATGGCGGCAAATGGAGCCCAACACCCTGCTGGCCAAATGGCTGGATCGCCCGACCCAGATTTATCGCACCGGGATTGGGCCGCAATATCCCGAAGCCCTGGCGCATTTTCGTATTCCCGGAGGGCATCCCGAAGGCTATCTCGAGGCGTTTGCTAATATTTACCGCAACTTCGCGCTCACCCTGCGCGCCCGTCTGGAAGGCCGTATTCCCGATCCTATTTATGCGGATTTCCCGTCGGTCCACGATGGCGTACGCGGTATGCACTTCGTAGAAAAAGTGATCGAAAGTGGAAAGAGCGAACGAAAGTGGGTGACGATGTGAATAATGATGAATGATGAAATTGATAATCAATTTTTAATTAACACAAAGTACTGATCGTCATACCAATAACCAATAACTACCCATTCTTGACCATCCACACCCTTTTCGATCTGAATGAGCACCTGCGGCGGGTCGTAGCCCTCAATTTCCAGCAGCCGCTGTGGATCACCGCAGAAATTGCCCAGTTGAGCCAATCGCGCGGTCATTTCTACCTGCAATTGGTTCAAAAAGGGGAAGACGATACCTTGCTGGCGCAAGCCGCAGCAGTACTGTGGGCGCAGGATCACCGACGATTGTATAGAACGTTGGGCTTGCAACTGGATGGCGTGTTGCGCGAAGGCCTGGAAGTGAAAATGTGCGTCCGGGTGGATTTTCACGAACAATACGGCTTCAAACTGCACATCATTGATCTCGACCCGGCCCATACGCTCGGCCAACTCGAACGACAACGCCGGCAGGTCATCCAAACGCTGCGTCAGTCCGGTTTACTGGAACGTAATAGTGCATTACCGCTGCCCATTGTGCTGCAACGCATCGCCGTTGTCACCTCGGAAGGTGCGGCAGGTTTTCAGGATTTCCGGGAACAATTGCAGCAAAGCCCATTTGGCTACCGCTTTCATTGTCAATTGTTTAATGCTTCCGTGCAAGGGAAAAGCGCGGAAAAGGAGATGCTGGCCTCATTAGCGCAGGTGGCTGACCAGACACAGAAATTTGATTGTATCGTGATTGTTCGCGGTGGTGGCGCGCGACTTGATCTGGCCGCTTTTGATGGACTGGCTTTGAGCCAGTATGTGGCCCAAATGCCGGTGCCGGTGCTGACGGGTATTGGCCACGACGTGGACGAAACGGTCCTGGATATGGTCGCTCACACGGCACTGAAAACGCCGACGGCGGTGGCCGATTTCCTGATTCAGCACAATCTGTTTTTTGAAAATGCACTGCAACGCCAGGCCGACCAAATTGCCTTGTCCAGCCAATACCAATTGAAAATCAGTACTTTGGAACTTGAACGTCTGGAGTCAACCGTCCGTTGGGCGAGCCGCGACCGCCTGTTACAAGCCTCCCGCCAGCTCGATCAATGGAGCGAACAATTGCCCGGGCTGGCGATCCGGCTTTTGCGCAATCACCAACGCCAACTGACCCAAATGGAAGCACTCTGCACGGCTTTACAACCGGAACAAGTACTGCGCCGGGGCTACAGTCTGACTTTAAAAAATGGCAAAACCATCACCGCATCCACGGAAGTCGCACCGGGTGACGAACTGGAAACGCGGCTGCGGGAAGGGGTGGTGTGGTCGGAAGTGATTAAAAAATAATGTGGTCAATGAAAAAAAAATAGAAAATAATGTGGTCAATGTGACTAGGTGATGACCACCTTTTCCCATTGACCACATTTAAATAATTGGCCACATTATTTTTCACATTATCCCCTATTCCACCCAATCCGCCACAAACACATTCGTATCGCGGCCGCCGCCGTTGTTGCGGTTAGAGCTCCAGGCAATTTTTTTGCCATCGGGCGAAAACATCGGGAAAGCGTTGAAAATGCTCTCGGAAGTGATCTGCTCGAGGCCGGAGCCGTCAAGATTGATCATATACAGTTGGAAATCATAGCCCTTGGCCGAAGCGTGATTGCTCGAAAAAATGATCTTTTTGCCCGCAGGGTGAAAAAACGGTGCCCAGTTGGCTTTGCCTAAGTGGGTGACCTGACGCTGATTGGAGCCATCCACATTGCAGACAAAAATTTCCATGTTGTTTGGAGCCACCAGGTGCTGGCTCAATAGATCCTTGTATTCCTTGATGTCGGCCTCCGTCGTTGGGCGGCTGGCGCGGAACACGATCTGGTTACCATCGGGACTAAAAAAAGCACCGCCATCGTAGCCTAAAGTGCTGGTAATCTGCTTTTGATTAGAACCATCGAGATTCATCGTCCACAATTCCAGGTCGCCGCTGCGGTCGCTGGTGAAGAGGATTTTGTCCCCTTTCGGGCTGAGTACGGCCTCGGCATCGTAGCCCGGCGATTTGGTGAGTTGGCCAGTCACCTTGCCCTTCAAATCCGACACATAAATGTCGTAGCTGGCATAAACCGGCCAGAGGTATTTGCCGCCTTTGCGCAGATCGCCCGTTGGCGGGCAGGTATCGGCGGCAGCGTGGGTGCTTCCGAAAAGCACGTGTTTGCCATCGGGCATAAAGTAGGAGCAAGTGGTGCGGCCTTTCCCGGTGCTGATAAGTTTGGGCTGATAGGCTGGCTTATTAGCCGCTTTCTTGATAGGCATGGCAAAAATCTGGTCGCATTGCAGGCCCCACTTCGCATTATTGCTTTGAAAAGTGAGCCATTTGCTGTTGGGACTCCAGTAGGCTTCGGCGTTGTCGCCGCCAAAAGTCATCTGGCGAATGTTGCGCAGGTGCTTTTCGGGCATAGGCGGGGTAGTAGCGGTAGGCGTAGCAGTCGGATTGGGCTGAGCAAAAAGAGTGGCGGCCAGCAGGCAGCAAAAAAGAACAAGGGTTGGGCGCATAAAAACAGAAAATTTTTTTGAAACCGCAAGGTTAGAACAACCTACGACAACGGCGGTCAGGTTTGGGTAAAAAAATGGAAACGCGGATTAAACGGGTGTACACGGACTGGCGCGGATTTTTGAAAAGTCGTGTAAAAATCCGCGTAAACCTGTGCAAATCCGCCCCAATCCGTGTCCCTTAACTAAAATTGTCGTTTGGCATCAAAGTTTAGCATCCGCTTAACGTGCTGCTCCGCAATGCCCGGAGCACTGTACCCGTTTTGGGGCCAAACAATTCGTAAACACATGACACTTACCTCTTTTTGCCCTCCGACCCGTCTGCTGATGACTTCGCTTTTCCTGGCGGGCGGCCTCTTAGCAACTGTTCCTGCTTTTGCCCAGTATCGTCGTCCGGCCACCCGGCAGACGCAAAGTAATACAGATCAATCGTTTACGATCGGTCTGGCTCCATTTAGCCTGCTTTTGCATAGCGGCAAACTCAACTTGCGTGGCGAATGGGCCTACGCCGACAATAAGTCCGTTTCGGTAATTATCGGGGTGCCACGCCCCACCAAAGTACCGGGCGGTATTGTCAATCAAATTGACATAGCCGACGACAATGCTGATCTGGTCAGCAATCGCTACACTTCTTATGGGATTATCGTTGAAAACCGCTTCTATCTGGGCCATCGGGCGCCGGGCGGCTTGTATTTGGCACCCTACGCCCGCTACAATCATTTTGGGATCAAACGCACCACTAAAAATGCCGAAAACACCGGCGAAACCGTGATAAAAGGCGGCATTGGTGGTTTGGGTCTGGGCGGTGCTATCGGCGCACAGGTAAAACTGGGCGACCACTTTACGCTGGATGCGACCTTTATTGGCCTGGATTTCAAGGTGTTACGCGGCACCCTCACCTACTCTACCACTGATCCGCAAAACGACATTGCTGCTTTCCGCGATAAAGTGCAGGAAACGGTGGGTGATATTCCGATCATCGGTGACCGCCTGGCCGCACAAATTGAAGGCGATGAGGTAAAGGTGCATACGCCGAGGGTGCTGTTGCCGGGTTATCGGTTTAATTTGACGGTGGGTTATACGTTTTGATCGGGTATTTAGAAGCATATAAGGCGGTAAAGAGACAAATTTGTTTCTTTACCGTCTAATATTAAAACATGAAAAATGAGATAATCCAGCCAGCCCTTTATGCCAAAATCGCTGAACTCTTGCAAACTGCAAAGCAAGCGGTGGTGCGCGTGGTCAATCAGACGATGGTCTATACCTATTATGAAATAGGTCGGATGATCGTGGAAGAGGAACAAGAGGGGAAAGAAAGAGCGGCTTATGGCAAGCAAACGTTGAAAGAATTGTCTCAACAATTGACGGAAAATTTTGGGAAAGGTTTTTCTGTAGATAACTTACAGAATATGAGGCAATTCTATCTTACCTACTCAATTTACGAGACGGATTCTCGTAAATTCATTTTAAGTTGGTCGCATTACCTCAAATTAATGCGGATTGATAATCCCGACGAAAGACGGTTTTATGAAATCGACTCTACGTCCAATAATTGGACCTTGAAAGAATTGCAGCGGCAATTCGACGCCTCCTTATATGAGCGATTGGCTTTGAGCCGCTACAAAACAGTATTGCCAGATAAACAATTGTTGATTAATCTGTTGAATCAGAGCATTATACAATAAAAAAAGGCGGAATAAATTCCGCGCTACCAATAAAAAAGCCCCGCTGGTATTACACCGGCGGGGCTACTTTCTCCGAAAAAACCAAATCAAACTTTCATAAAAACTTAAACCCTTAGTTGGTGGCCATCTGGTGTGTTGCAGTTATACAACTACCTGATCGCGAGGCACTTAATTCCGGCCCGACTTCACCCGATTCTTCTCGTCTTCCAGGCCGGTTTTGCGTTGGCGGGCGCCTTTTATTTCGGCACTACCAAAGCGGTAAGAGAAATTCAGCGTCACGGTGCGGCTTTCCCAGTTGCCACGGGCCAGCATTCTGAGGCCCGGAGTGAACACGTTTTCGCCTCTCCAGCCAGCCGTGCGCAATATGTCGCCGAAGCGCAGGCGAATCTCTCCTTTATCGTCGAATACTTTTTTCTGAATACCGAGGTCCATGGCGCCTTGCTGGCTGCTGCGCATCGTACCCCAGAAAGCGGCGGAGTTATACCAGCCGGACAATTGTACGCTGAATTTCATCGGCAATTTGATCGTCTGCTCGCTGTAAAAATTGAAGGCGTTGTAAGACTGATCCACCGTAAAATCATCCCGGAATCTCGCGTTGAAGTGACTGCGGAAACCAGTAATGCTCACGAAACCTTCCCACCATTTGGCAATTGGCGTGGGCGCATTGATGCTGATCGTATAGTTCTGCTGATCGGCCAGATTCTCTTGGGTCATAAAGGCAGCATTCGGGTTGCGGGTGTCCACATCGAGCACCTGGGTGAATACGTCCTTGGTGTGGCTGTAACCGAAAGACATCACCGGATAACCATTATAGGTCGGCGCGATCTCGAAACTGTTGGTGAACTGCGGACGCAAACGTGGATTACCGCGCTGGAAAGTTAATTCGTCCAGTTTGTTCTCGAACGGATTCAAATCCTGGTAGCTCGGACGGTCAATCCGACGGCTATATGTGGCATTCAGGCCAAACTTCGGGGTGAACGTGAAGGTCAAAGCACCGCTGGGAAAAAATTCCGTGTAGTTTTGGCTGATGGTACTGTCGCTATTGTTCATCGTTTTCAGTTCGCCGGTATAGTCGGTGTTTTCTACGCGCAGACCGGCTTGCAATTTGACCATTTTACCCAAACCCCGGTTATAATTGACATAGCCCGCCGTAGTGCGTTCTTCATAAATGAAGCGGTTGCTCGTGTTGGGGTCCAGCACACTTTCCCCGCCGATCACGTTGAAAAAATCGAAGGTGTTATCGGTTTTGACGTTCGATATTTTCGTCCCTACTCCCAGCGTACCTTTGTAAAGGCGTTGCTCGTAGTCGGCTTTACCCGTGACAATGTTGATGTCGGTCGGCGTGTTGTTGCGGTAGATTTTCTCATTCAGCAGCTCACCCCCATCGGCGGCGCGGTAGTAGTTGGGCTGGAAACTCTGGTTGCGCAAGCGATACACGCCCCGGTCGAAATCTATATTCAGGCTGTGGCCACTCGTGTCGGCGAAGCGGTAATTAATGTTGGCGTTGTAGTCATAGTTGTCGCCATCCGAAAAGTTAGAAGCGATCAGCACCGAGTCAATCTGCTGACGGTTAGCGATTTGGCTGATGTCGGCCTTGCTATCGGCGCGCCAGTCGGCACCATTCAGGTTGCCGTTGAAGAGAACACCGACCGTGTGTTTGTCATTAATGAACCAGTCGGTGCCGATGCGGGCACTATTCCATTTGGCACTATATACCTGCTTGGCTTTTTGATCGAACACCGAACCATTTTGCTCGCGGATAAAATCATTATCGTTGTGCCAGTCGCCGTAGTTGGTATTGTAGGAGCCGAAAGAGTTGAAACCCTTGCCCCGGTGATTCAGGCTGAGACCGCCACCGCCTTTCAGCGATTTGCCATAAATGCCTTCCATATTGAAGTTGCCATTGGTACCCAAAGAGCGGTTTTTCTTCAATTTAATGTTGATAATACCCGCGTTGCCAGAGGCATCGTATTTGGCCGAAGGATTACTGATAATTTCAATATTGTTGATGTCGGCGGCTTGCGTACCCTTCAACAGGGCGGCCAGGTCTTTGCCATCGAGCGGCACATCGCGACCATCAATCATGATTTTCACGCTGTTTTTGCCCTTTACGCTCACGTTGTCGTTGTTGTCCACGGTCACGCCGGGAGCTTTGCGCAGCAATTCCAAAGCACTCAAACCAGTAGAGTTCACGGTACCTTCCACATTCAGAATGGTTTTGTCGGCCTGCACTTCCACGGCGCGGCGGCGGGCCACCACCGTGACCTGGGCCAGCGCGGTAGCATCGGTGATGAGGGTGATTTTATCCAAAACCAAATTGTTACCATCATAATCGAAAGCGGCCAGGGCTGCATCGCCCGCACCGATCAGATTGGCGCGGAGAATGTAGCGACCGGCGGCTACGCCAGCGAGTTCAAAAGCACCGTCTGTGCCGGTCACCGTGCCTTTCACCAGCGACGAATCCGTGGCTTGCAGGAGGGTAATAGTGGCAAATTCTGCCGGGACACCGCCCGATTGTTCCACTGTACCGCTTATTTTTTGGGCAGATAGTGAAAAGGAAAATAAGAACAGGGTGAGTATTGAAAGAAAGAATGATTTCATAACCGAAAGTAAGTCTGTGCTTTACGTTGTTGTTCTGAAAGAAAGGATGAAGCAAAGATGTGGTTGTTAGTTAGTTTGCAAAGCATAGAACCTACTTATACAAGGTTCTATCCTATAAACTCCCACTTTTCAACGACAAAGGTCTTTTGAGTGGCATCTGCTGGAAAGAATTCCCGATCAATATCGTTTGCCAACTGATACGAAACAGACCCCGACAAGGACAGCAAGGTTACAGACAGGCTGCACGAACCGGCTGAATGGCGGCTTTGTATAGACGAATGAAGACTTGTAGCGGACGGACGATAGAAATTCCGCTAGAATCTGGTGGTGAGCACCAGTAAATGCAAAACAGGCATAGTGAGGGCTACACAGACATCAACCAACGTTGATAATTTCAACACAACAGGCTAAAAATCAGAAAATCCGGCCCAGCGTTCGCCGAATTGCTGCCAGAAGGCCAGCACTTTGCTCCGGGTAGGGAACTCGGAGTAGATCATGTTCTGCCGGATACACCGCAGCACATGCAGCGTAGGTTTGGACACCTCGTCGGGCAGCTGGTCGAGTGGGAACCACTGCACATCTTTGAATTTTTTGGGCTCCAGAGAGGCCGGGATACCACGAAAGCGGGTGGCTTTAAAGTAAAGTACCAATAGCGTCTGGTCTTTTTGCAATTTGTGCCGGTGCAGCACATGGACGAGGGTCAGATCCAGCGGGTCCACCACAATACCGGCTTCCTCCAGGGCTTCGCGGGCGAGGGCCTCGCGGGCAAATTCACGGTCCTCCACGTTGCCGCCAATGAGCGTAATACGGCCACCATTGCGCTTGGTCTGGCGCAAAAAAAGCATTCTTGACTCACTCTCGAGGATGAGCCGCACAGCGAAAATGTGCATGGTTTTACTCGGCGTAGATGTCCAGCAGAGCGGCTTCTATGGCTTCTTTCGAGGCTTTCTGCAGCAGCATTTCTTTGCGTTTGGCCGCCTTTTGGGTGCGCACTTCGATCTGCGTTTTTTGATACAGCTGGGCTTGTTCTTTGGTGTGCATCAAGCGTTTGATGCTGCCCAGGGTGCCTTTTTGCAGGCTTTCCCGCTTGGCTTGATAAAGAGCCGGATTCGTGGTTTGCAAGGCCGCCACTTCCGCCTGATTGCGCTGTTTACGCACCTGAATTTGGTACATCTGCTTGGCCTGGTCAGCGGTCAGGGTGTATTTCTTCGTCAGGGCTTCGGTAGCCGCCACAGCTTCCGGGTTTTTGGCAGCCGGAGCAGGAGCAGCCGAGTGATTCGACTGAGCCGCCAGGGGTAATATGTTCAAAAAGGCAAGGAGCAAAAGAGCGAGTGCTTGCTGCATAATTTGTTTTATTGTGAAATCGTGGGCCAAAAATAGGAAAACTTTGTAATTCTGAACCGGCAGATATGGCTGCTGAACGGCAAAAAGCAATTTTATAATTTTAAATTAATGTCGGCTACGCTTAAGCCGTCGGACTATTGGCTCACAGGAGGAGAAGGCATACCGGCTACTTCCAGTTTCCAGCCTGCACTTTCGGCCATAAAGCGCATGAGATCGAACATTTTGGCGGCCTGCTCACGCGCAGAGGGCAGCAGATTACTTTTCAACGCCTGATCGCGGATGAGGTCTTTGGCCCGCTGATTGATCCGGGTGTAATCCTCCGGGGTAAAAGTCGCGAACAGTCCTTCCGAAATATCGTAGTAATCGAGGCTATGGTCGATGCTGAGTATTTGCGGTTCGGGCAGGGCACTGATTCGGATGGTGTGCGTGAGCGGATCGGCATCCATTTTCAACTGGTTCAGATCATAACCTGCCGACACCGTAGCCCGCACGCGGACCAATACTTTTTTGTCCCAAAACACGGAAAAATAGCCTTGATACTCGCTATAATTGTAAATTTCGGAGAATTGTCCCTCCACGGTGATCAACTTGCTGACGGCCTGAATTTTTTCCAGCAACACCGTCGAATCTTCGGTAATATTTTTTTGGGGAACAAAATAACGATAGGTCAGCCAGCCGCCCAGGGCGAAAACGGCGACGAAAAGGAGGAGTTGCGTGAGGGAGCGGATCATTTTTAATATTAGGCAAAGGGCAAATGAGCAAATAGGCAAAAAAGGGCAAGAGGCAAATGAGCAAGAAAAGAGCAATGAACAAAAGGCAATAAGCAAGGGACAATGAGCGAATTAGAAAAGTGAGTTTTCAAACTTGCCCTTTGCTTCTGTTTGCATTTTTGCCTTTTGCCCTTTGCTTTTTGCGGCTTCAAAGTTGCGGAAGTTTATACGTTCTTTGCCAAAAATTTGAAAATCATGCAATCCGGAAACCGATTTTCCAGGGTGAGCGAGGCCTTTTTGCTGGCCTTTTGCTGGCCAATTTTACTCTCCGCGCAGACTGATACGCTGCGGCTACTGTTCACCGGCGACATTATGGGCCACACGCCGCAGATCAACAGTGCGAAAGTGGCCAACCAGGAATATGACTACAAACCCTGTTTTCAGTACATCAAACCCGTCATCCGGCAGGCCGATCTGGCTATTGGCAACCTCGAACTGACGCTGCCCGGCAAACCACCCTACACGGGCTATCCCATGTTTCGCAGCCCCGATGCGTTGGCGGTCGCGTTGAAAGATGCCGGTTTGGACATTCTGGTCACGGCGAACAACCACGCCAACGACAGCCACGGCCTGGGCGTGACCAACACCATCCGCACCGTAGAAGACCTGGGTTTTTTACAGACCGGCACGTTTCGCAACCAACGCGACCGCGATGCTTTTTATCCATTAATGGTCTATAAAAACGGGTTCAAACTCGCTTTTCTGAACTATACCTATGATACCAATGGTTTGCCGACCCAGGCACCGACCATCGTCAATCTCATTGATACAGTGCGCATTGGCCTGGATTTGGCGGAGGCCCGCGCCCGCAAACCGCATTTTATCATCGTGGTGATGCACTGGGGCATTGAATATCAGTTGCAGGAAAATGCCGAGCAACGCCGACTGGCGCGTTTTCTCATTCGCAACGGTGCGGATATGGTGATCGGTATGCACCCGCACGTCGTACAACCTATTCGTAACGAGCGCGTTACATTGCCAAACGGCGGCCAAAAAGAGGCCATTGTCGTGTATTCGCTGGGCAATTTTATTTCCAATCAGCAGCAGCCCAATACCGACGGCGGCATTCTTTTTCAGGTGGATTTATTGAAAACTAAAGGTTCGCCGCAGGTGCGCGTGGGCCAACATGGCATGATCCCCGTTTGGCGGTATATTCATAAGTCAAGTACCGGAAAAACGACGTTTTACACCCTGCCCGTGGCGCGGCTGGAGCGCAATCCTGACCTCTTCAATGGCATGGCGGCTACGGCTCGTGCAGCTATGCTGAAGTATGTGGCGGGGGTACGGAAGCGGCTGAATTATGGGGAGATCAAACAATAAAGCAAAAGGCAAATGAGCAAAGGTCAACCTGCAAACCGATCAGAAAGGAATCAAGGACATTGTGTCTTTTGAAAAATTTGCCCTAAATCCTTACCTTTGCACCCTTAAGCACTGCTGTTCCGGTAAAAAAATCAGGTATGACTGCACTCCATTTGCCGGTTGCTTATTGCTTTTTTGCTAATTTGCCCTTTTACTCATGTCCCGCATTCTGGCGATTGATTTTGGATTAAAACGTACCGGGATCGCGGTCACCGACCCGTTGAAGATCATTGCGACGGGCCTGACGACGGTGCCGACTGCCGAAGTGCTGGATTTTTTGAAAACCTATTGTGCCAAAGAAGAGGTCGAGCGTTTTGTGGTGGGTTTGCCGATGCACCCCGATGGAAATCCCGCCCAGATTGCGCCGCAGGCTGATGCCTTCGCGGAGCGGCTCCGTAAACTTTTCCCGGACAAGGAAGTTTTGCGCCAGGACGAACGATATACTTCCGTACAGGCCAAACAAATAATCCTGCAAAGTGGTGCCAAAAAGCAAAAACGCCGCGATAAAAGCCTGGTGGACAAAGTGGCTGCTGCGCTTATTCTGGAACAGTATATGGAGGAGAATTATTGGTGAAGTAAGGCTTTGGAAGTTTTGCCAGTAACTAATTACATTGTCAATTAAGTTTTTTTGAGGATTTGAGGATGCGAGTATTCGATCAATTACCTGATTATCAAGTGCTTTAATCGAATACTCAAATACTCGTATCCTCAACTAATTAACCAGTTACTAATTCAATGATCTTACCAATTTACGCCTACGGACAGCCAGTGCTGAAGAAAGTGGCCAGCGATGTACCGCCCGAATATCCGGGCTTGAGCGAACTGATTGCCAACATGTGGGAGACGATGTACGTCGCCGATGGCGTGGGCCTGGCGGCACCGCAGATTGGTCAGCCGATCCGCCTCTTCGTGATTGATACGCTGGAAGTGGAGCGCAAAGGCGAGGAAAAAGTGGCGACCGACGAGGGTTTTAAGCGCGTATTCATCAATGCCCGCATCCTGGAAGAAACCGGCAAACCCTGGGCCTATGAAGAAGGTTGCCTCAGCATTCCCCGCATCCGGGGCGATGTGGAGCGGCCCGACACTATTCTTGTCCATTGGCTGGATGAGGATTTCAATCCGCACGAAGCGACCTTTACCGGCATCAATGCGCGGGTGATCCAGCATGAATACGACCATATTCAGGGTGTACTATTTACCGAGCGGCTGAAACCCTTGAAAAAACGCCTCGTGCAACGCAAACTGGAAGATATACGCAACGGTAAAATCACTACGGAGTATAAAATGCGCTTTGTGAACGGGCGTTCCGCGTAGCCAGCACTCGCTTTTTATTGCCAAACAAAATTTCTCCCTTTACAAAAAATTAATCTCTGACGGGAACCCATTGCCGCCGTGTGCTGTTGAAGCGCGCGGCGGCTTTTTTTGTTTGGTTTACTGCGCTGCTGATGGACGTTCGTGGAATTTTATTTGCTGTTCGTCGAAAACAAAATAAACATAGGAAACGATTGGCGCAAAAAATGTTTCCAGTGTATATCTTTGCCCCATGTTTACCGAACAACAAGAAAAATGGCTGCGCCGGACGGAAGACCTTTTCATGCGCTATGGCATTAAAGGGCTGACGATGGATGATGTGGCGCGGGAACTGGGCATTTCCAAAAAAACCCTTTACCAGTTTGTAGAGAATAAGGATGACTTGGTGATAAAAGTCGTGGAACGGCACGTGTCGGAAGAAAAAGAGCGGGATTGTATGAATCAGAACGAGGCGGAAGATGCGCTGCACGAAATACTTATGGTGATCCAGCAAAGCAGTGCCGATTTCCAGCGCATGAAATCCAACCTGATTTTTGAGTTGCAGCGTTTTCACCGGGCGGCCTGGGAAAAGATTCAGGAATACCAGCAGAAATACCTGTATCAAGTTGTGCTCGACAACCTGCACCGAGGCATTCGGGAAGGTCTGTACCGCACCACTTTTCACCCGGAGATCATGGCCCGGCTACACAATGCTAGTGTTTTTCTCCTCTTTGACGAAACCCTTTTCCCCCCGGCCAAATTCTCACGCGAAGAAATCCTCCGCGAATACCTGTTGCACTACCTATATGGCATCGTCTCTGACCAGGGGCGCGAACTTCTAAACGCAAAACTAACTTCCTAATGCTGTCAAAATACTTTCGCAAATCACTGTTTATCAGCGCGTTAGCATTGTTTTCTACGGCTATGTTCGCCCAGACGACGAGTTATAGCCTGACCAACGCTATCCAGTATGCCCTGGACAACAATCCTAATATAAAGGTCGCCCAACTCCAGATTACCGATGCTGACTGGCGTATTAAAGAGAACAAATCTACCGGGTTGCCACAAATAACTGCCGGTATTTCGTACCAGTATTTCCTCCAGCGTCCCGGCATTCCAGCCAGTGCCCTCGGATTTCCCGGGGCAGGCGACGAGAAGGTGGCGTTCAATGCCAATCACAGTCTGAGTCCTAGTCTTTCGATCAATCAGTTATTTTTCAGTAATAGCTATCGGGTAGCCGTACGTGCCGCCGAATATTACCGCCAATACGTGAATGAGCAACTGGCGGTCGCCAAACAAACCTTACGCAACCAGGTCATTGATGCTTATTTACCCGCCCTGCTGATCTCTGAAAATCTGGCTACGCTGGATAAAAACATTACGAACCTGGAAAAACTCTTCTCCGACACCAAAGCCATTAATCAGGCCGGTTTCGCGGAACAACTGGATGTGGATCGGATTGACTTGTCGCTTTCTACCCTGCGCAGCGAACGTACCAATCTCATCCGCCAGCGGGAAATAGTGGTGAATGCCCTGAAACTGGCGATGGGCTTGCCCGTGACCCAGGAGATTACCCTCGTGGACGATGTGCCGCAACTGATGACGCAATACGCCACGGTAGATCTAACGACACCAATGAACTATATGAACCGCCCGGAATATACCCAATTGCTGCGGGGCCGCGAATTAAGTGTGCTCCAGGTGGAACTGAACCGTCGGCCCTGGATGCCTAATGTATCGGGATTCATACAGTATCAGCCCGGTTTTCAGGGTGGTTTTGGCAACGATACCAAGTGGTTTTTTATCCCTTCGGCGGTGGTCGGCCTTTCGGTCAACGTTTCGATCTGGGATGGCGGTGGCTCTAAAGCGCGTACCGGACGTTCCGTAGTGGCCGTGCAAACCATTGATGCCCAAAAGCAACTGCTCGAAAATGCGCTGACCTTGGAACTCGAAAATTCCCGCCGCGCTTACCTCAACGCTGAAGAACGGGTGGCCAATCAACAGAAAAATCTCACCCTCGCCCAACGCATTTACGACAACACCCAGACCAAATATAAGGCTGGTGTCGGCAGTAGTTTTGAGGTGACGCAAGCCGAACAACAACTTTATACCGCTCAACAAAACCTCATGCAGGCTCAATACGACCAGTTGTCCGCTAAAACCGCCGTGCAAAAAGCGTTAGGAATACAGTAAGGAAAAGCGGAATTCATTCCGCAACTAATTCATTATCAGCATATAACACTATTGCGAAATAAATTTCGCTCTCCAATTCAAACGACAAATCAAGATCAATAATGAGACATACATCATTCCTGCCATTTTCTATGCTCACCCTCTGCGTCCTGCTGCTCGCGGCTTGTGGCGGGCCGAAAGACAAAAACGCCGAACTGGCTGCTTTAAAAGACCAGAAAGCGAAAATCGAAGCGCAGATTGCTGCTTTGGAGAAAGAAGGCGGCACTACTCCGGCAGCCGCCCAGCGCATCAAAACGGTAGGCCTGACCGAAATAACGACTGCGCCTTTTAAGCACTATATTGATTTGCAAGGCAAAGTGGACGCCAAAGACAATGTGCCAGTGACGGCCAAAATGCCCGGCGTACTTACCCGTATTCTGGTGAAAAATGGCGACAATGTGCGCCAGGGCCAACTCCTCGCCCAACTGGACAATGACGTGATGGAAAAGAGCCTCTCCGAACTGGAACTCCAACTGCGCACCGCCGAAGACATCTATAACCGTCAGAAGGGCCTATGGGATCAAAAAATCGGCACCGAACTCCAGTACATTCAGGCCAAAAGCCAGAAAGAAGCCGCCGAACAACGTATCGCGACCACTCGCCAGCAGATGAGCCAAAGCCGAATTTATGCGCCCATTAGCGGTACGGTAGATGTGGTGATTTTGAAAATCGGACAGGCTATTTCGCCGGGCATGCCACTCTGCAACATCCTGAACCTCAGCAAACTAAAAGTGCAGGGCGAAGTGACCGAAGCCTATGCCAGCAAGGTGCGGCAGGGCGATCAGGTGGTGGTGTCTTTTCCTGATTTGAATAAGGAAATCACGACCCGGGTGAGTTACGTGAGCAAGAGTATCAGCCCTACCACCCGTACTTTTTCGGTGGAATGCACTTTGCCCGCCAACAGCGAGTACCGCGCCAACATGGTGGCCATCATGAAAATAGTGGACTACCAAAACCCGAATGCCATTTCGGTTCCGGTGAATTTGATCCAGACTGCCGAAGATGGAGAATTCATCATGCTTGCCGCGAAAACTGGCGAAAAGACGGCCACTGCTCAGAAAATGCCGGTGAAAACGGGTAGCAATTATAATGGTAACGTGGAAATAAAGAGTGGCCTGAAAAAAGGCGATCTGGTTATTTCGACGGGTTATCAGGAGGTGAATAGCGGGGAGACAGTGGCTTTTTAAGCGTGTGCTTCAAATGCTTTTTGCAATTCCTGAAAGCCAGACAACGCCGGGCGAAACTGGTCTAATTCTTCTTTGCTCAGTTGTCCAAGGTAGATGACCAATTGCGAAAAGTTATGGTTGGCCATACTGAAATAGGCAGTGAGCGCAAACGTGCGGTCACTATCAGAAGCGAGGGAGGCGAGAAAAGGGTGCCAACGCTGTTCTGTCAGTTGTTCCATTTCTTCGGGCTGTATTTCATAGAAGGCTTGTAGCAATTCTGCCAGTTCTCTATGTTGTTGACGGGTCATTGTCATGGCGTTCGGCAATTATTTGGTTGATGATGATAATATTATCCAGGGCTTCATTGCGGGTTTTTTCAATGGTGGCTTGTCCTCTTTCTTTTACCAGCATTGCCTCGTACAGTACCGTAAACCTTAAAATATTGTACTGGTTAAGGCGATGGAGTTCGAGATCGCGTATGGATAAGTTTCTTAAACGATCAAAATTCATTTTTTGAGATGTTGGATTTTCAATTGCAAAAATAACGGAATTTCAGCAATGCACCTCGCGCAACTCAATATCGCCAAAATGCTCGCCCCGATGGATTCACCCGTTATGGCGGACTTTGTGGCTAATCTGGATCGCATCAATGCGCTGGCCGAAGCGCAAGAGGGTTTTGTGTGGCGACTGAAAGAGGAAAACGACAATGCCACCTCGCTACGGCCTTTTCCGGACGATATGCTGATCGTCAATATGTCGGTCTGGAAGTCACCGGAGCATTTGAAAATCTACGCTTACCAAACGGCGCACGCAGATATTATGAAGCGGCGGCGCGAATGGTTTGAAAAACATGCCGAAGCGTTTATGGTGCTGTGGTGGATACCGGAAAATCACGTGCCGACTTTGGAAGAAGCCAAAGCACGACTGACGCATTTGCAGGAACAGGGCGATACGCCGTTTGCCTTTACGTTCCGGCGGGTGTTTACGCCGGAGGAGAGTGGAAAACAATCCTTTTCTACCGAAAACAACGCTCCGCAAACCGCCCCGCTAATTCAAAGTACCTAAAGATACTGAACCAACATTATCATGAAAGAATTCAAACCCACGAGTTGGGCCATTGACAACCGCACGGCCATTTTGATCATTACGATCATCATTACGCTGGCCGGCATCATGTCGTACAATGCGCTCCCGAAAGAGCAATTTCCCGATGTGGTCGTGCCAACCATCATCGTCTCCACGGTGTATCCCGGTGCATCGCCTACCGACATGGAGCAACTCGTCACCAAGCCCATTGAGAAACAGCTCAAGGGCATCAATGGCGTGAAGAAGGTCACCTCGTCGTCCATCCAGGATTTTTCCAGCATCATCGTGGAGTTCAATACCAGCCTCGATGTGCCGCAATCCAAGCAAAAGGTGAAAGATGCCGTGGATAAAGCCCAGCGCGATCTGCCGACCGACTTGCTGACTGACCCGACCGTGACGGAGTTCGATATTTCGGAAATCCCGATCATGAACGTCAACGTGTCTGGCGATTTTAGCCTGGATAAGTTGAAAGACTACGCCGATAGGTTGAAAGACCGCATCGAAGAAATGCGCGAAATCACCCGTGTGGACTTAGTCGGTGCCCTCGAAAAAGAGGTGCAGGTGGACGTGGACAAATACAAAATGGCGGCAGCCAGCCTGACTTTCCGCGACATCGAAAATGCCATTGCCGGAGAAAATATGACCATCTCGGCGGGCAACGTGGACATTGGTGGCATGACGCGTTCGGTTTCTATTCGCGGTGACTTTACAGACGTAGAGCAGATCAAAAACATCATTATCGCCTCCCAAACCGGGGCTATGTTGTATTTGAAAGACGTGGCGGATGTGCAGATGGGCCATAAAGAACAGGAAAGTTATAGCCGCCTGAACGGTAAAAACGTGATCACGCTCAACGTCATCAAACGGACCGGCGAAAACCTGATCAGTGCCTCCGACCAGATCAAAGAGATCGCGGAGCAGATGAAAAAAGAGGAATTTCCGGCCAATCTGGACGTCTCCATTACCGGCGACCAGAGCCGCGCCACCCGCGTCACGCTGCACGACCTGATCAACACGATCATCATCGGTTTCATCCTGGTAGCGTTCATCCTGATGTTTTTCATGGGCGGCACCAACGCTTTGTTCGTCGCTGCTGCCGTGCCGCTTTCGATGTGTATTGCCTTCATGGTGCTGCCGACCATCGGTTTTACGCTCAATTTCATCGTGCTGTTCGCCTTCCTGCTCGGCCTGGGCATTGTCGTGGACGATGCCATTGTGGTCATTGAAAACACCCACCGTATTTATCACGAAGAGCATTTACCGATTGTAGATGCCGCCAAAAAAGCGGCGGGTGAGGTGTTCCTGCCGGTATTATCAGGTACAGCCACCACGCTCGCGCCCTTCGTTCCGCTGGTGTTCTGGGGTGGTATTTTTGGCAAATTCATGCACTTTCTGCCGGTCACAATCATTATTACGCTCACCGCATCCTTGTTGGTCGCTTATCTGATCAACCCCGTTTTTGCGGTCTGGTTTATGCAAAAAGAAGGCAGCGAAGCAGCCGAAGCTGCCAAAGCCGACCCAAAGAAAAAGCGCAACCGCACCTATGGTGGTTATGCCCTTTTTGCCCTGGCGACCATCTATTTTTATGCCAATGGCAGTTATGGCATGGGCAATTTCATGGTCACGGTGGCCCTGTTCATCGTACTGTACCGTTTTGTGCTGGATAAAGCCGTGCGTTGGTTTCAAAACACGGCCTGGCCGTCCTTCCAAAACCTGTACGCCCGTTTCCTCCGCCGCGTACTGAAACACCCCTGGGCCATGCTCGTGGGGATGGCCATCCTGCTGGTGGGCTCGCTGATGCTTACTTTCTCGCGCCAGGCCAACATCGTGTTGTTCCCGAAAGCCGACCCGAACTTTATCTACGTTTATATGACCATGCCAATTGGCACGTCCATTGGCACCACTGATTCGCTGACGCGGGTTTTGGAAGACAAAGTCATCGAAACCGTGGGTGCAGGCAATCCTATCGTAGAGTCGGTTATTACCAACGTGGCTCTGGGTGCTTCGGAAGACCAGTTCGACCGTTCTGCTACTTCCCACAAAGCCAAAGTCGGGGTCGCGTTTGTGGAATATAGCCAGCGAAATGGGGAGGATACTAAAATTTATATGGATAGAATCCGCCAGGCGACTCAGGGTCTGATCGCGGGTGCCGAAATCGTGGTGGACCAGGAAACGGGTGGCCCGCCATCGCCGAAACCCATTTCGGTGGAAATTCGCGGCGACGATTTGCCGCAGTTGATTCGTACTTCTACCGCCGTGAAACGGATGCTGGATTCGCTCAATGTGCCCGGCGTGGAAGAGTTGCGGAGCGACCTGATCGTCTCGAAACCTGAAATCAGCATTCAGATTGATCGCGAACGCGCCAATCGCGAAGGCATTTCGACTGCCCAGATCGGCAGCGAATTCCGTACCGCTATTTTGGGTAAAGAAGCCAGCAAATTCAAGGACGGGGAAGATGAAATTCCGATCCAGATTCGTCTGAAACCCGAACAACGTGAGAACATCAATGCCGTGGAAAACCTGAGCATTACTTTCCGCGATATGAACATGGGCGGCATACTGCGCTCGGTGCCCATGGCTGCTCTTTCGGAGGTAAAATACACCAATACGTATGGAGGCATTCGCCGGAAAGATCAGCAACGGATGGTCACGATTTCCTCGAACATCACTGCCGAATACCAGCCGAAACAGACCGAGATCATCAATAAACTCAAGGCTGCGCTGGATCAATATCCGCAGCAGGACGGAGTGGTTGTCGGTTTTGCCGGGGCAGATGCGGAGTTTCTGGATGCCGTTACTTTCCTCGGCAATTCGCTGATGCTGTCACTGTTCATGATCGTGCTTATTCTCGTGGCGCAGTTCAATTCCTTTGGCAAAACGATGATTATCATGACCGAAGTCGTGTTTTCCATCATCGGGGTGTTGCTGGGTATGTACTTTACCAACATGGATTTCTCGGTGATTATGATGGGCGTCGGCGTGGTGGCTTTGGCCGGTATTGTGGTGCGAAATGGGATATTGCTCGTTGAATTTACCGATATTCTGCGAGAGCGCGGTATGGAAGTCCGCGAGGCGATCATCGAAGCGGGCCGGATCAGGATGACGCCGGTGTTGCTGACGGCTACGGCGACTATTCTCGGTTTGTTCCCCTTGGCGGTTGGCTTCAATATTGACTTTGAAACCCTCTTTGCTCACGGCGACCCGAAGATTTTCTTCGGCGGTGACTCGGTGGCTTTCTGGGGGCCACTCTCCTGGACGATCATTTATGGCCTCGGCTTTGCCACGTTTATTACGCTGATCATTCTGCCGGTCATGTATTTGAAAGGCTGGGAAGTGAGCAAGTGGTGGAGTAAAAGGGTGTGAGGAAGTTGAGGATTTGAAGATTTGAGTATTCGAGGATTTGAGCAGCGCGTTTCGGAGGATTCCGGGACGCGCTGTTTTTTATTGGCAGTAATCAGATTTTTGAAATGTAGGAAATTGCCGGGAAATCCAACCTAAATCTCCACCTCTTCCCCCAATTCCGGTATTCCCACCGCCTTAAATCCATGTTCCAGCAAGTAATCCCGCCATTTTTCCTGGCGATTCAGGGTGCCATGCACCAGCCATATTTTTTGCAGCGTTTCCTTTTGATTTTCGATCATGGCCAGCATTTCGACCCGGTCGCCGTGGGCGGAAAAAGAATCCATTACTTCTACGTCGGCCAGCACTTGTTTATGTTGCCCCAACACGTAAATGCTCTTCGCGCCATTCCGTAATTGGCCGCCGAGGGTGCTAGGCGTGCAATAACCGACGATCAGGAACGTGTTGCGTTGGTTCTCAATATTATTCGACAAATGGTGCTGAATACGCCCGGCGTTCATCATACCCGAAGCGGAAATAATGATGCACGGCTGGCGGCTGTCATTCAATTGCTTGGAACCTTCTACCGTGCGCACGTAAGATAAACCATTGAACCCGAATGGATTATTATCATTGGTCATGTAACGGCTTACCTCGGCATCAAAACATTCGGGGTGATTCACGAACACCTCCGTGGCATTCACCGCCAACGGGCTATCCACAAAAACCGGTACGCGCGGCAACCGCCCGGCCTGCTCCAGCCGATCCAGCATATACACGATCTCCTGGGTGCGGCCCACTGAAAAAGCCGGAATAATCAACTTGCCCTTTTTCTCCACGCAAGTGTGCCGGACAATTTCTAAAAAACGCTCTACTTCGTCGGGCGCGGCGGCGTGTTCGCGGTCGCCATAAGTGCTTTCGCAGATCAGGTAATCCAGCGGCGGCATGGGCAGCGGATCGCCGAGAATGGGCCGGTTGGGCCGACCAATATCGCCGCTGAAACCCAGCCGAATGGTGCGGTCGCCCTCCTTGATTTCGAGCGTCACCGTGGCACTGCCCAGGATGTGGCCCGCATCGCGGTACATCACCCGCACGTTGGGATGAATATCAAACCATTGCTCGTAGTTGTAGCCCACGAATCGTTTCAGCGTTTCGCCCACATCTTCTATGGTATAAAGCGGCGTGCGCTCCGGGTCAGAAAAACCCTTTTTACGGTTATAATATTCTGCGTCACCTTCCTGGATTTTGGCGGAATCCAGCAGCATGATGCCGCACAGATCGCGAGTCGCCATCGTGCTGTAGATCCGGCCCTTAAATCCATCACTGACGAATTTCGGCACCCGTCCGGTGTGATCTATATGCGCATGGCTCAGCACCAAACAACCAATGTCGGCGGGATTGAACAGCCATTTTTCGTTGAAATGCAGCATTGGGGAAGCGGGCACCCCTTGTTCTTTGGCCTGACCATCATCGTCACCACCACCCTGGTACAGGCCGCAGTCGAGCAGGATTTTGAAACCATCTTCCAAGGTAAGCAGGTGGGCCGAGCCGGTTACTTCGCGGGCGGCACCGCAGAATTTTATGGTCATAAGTGCGTGTGTCTCAATTCAGTCGGAAAAGTAGCACTAATCCCGGTGCTGGCGCAAATTTTAAAACAAACTCACGTACCCCAAATGAAACTTCGTCGCCCGCAAATCCACGCCCTGGCCTACATCGCGGCGGCCCACGGCGGCACTGATGCCAAAAATACCGGCCTTGGTTTCAAAATTCAACCCGGCCCCCAGTCCAAGTGGCCGCAGGAATACGCGGGTGGTGTTGGTAATATTTTCCAGATAACCGTAATCACTAAAAACGGCGAGGTAAGAATTGACACCGATCAGTAGCCGGAATTCGGCGGTAGCGACCGCGAAACGGGTAGCAAACAGGCTTTCTTCATCAAAACCACGCAATATTTTGGTGCCGCCGATGCGGTATTGCTCATTGGCAAAAACTTTCTTTTCGGCAAAAATATCGCCGCCGCGCAGACCGAATTTGAAAGTACTGCGGGTCATAATGGGCAAAAAAACTTCCAATCGGTACTCCACCCGGAACCGCGAGGCCCGCCCGGCCACACTATCGTACAGACTGGCAAAACGAAAATCCGGCTTATCCGGGTCGCGTAATGACTCGATCTGGCTGTTGCGTTGTACGGTGTTGAATCCGGCCACGGTTTTCAGCGACATAGACCAGCCGCGCCGGGGATTGAAGCGGTAATCCAGCCGGTTCAGGCGGGTTTCGAGGCCAAATCCATTTTGCCGCAGGTCGAGATTGGGAGGCAGGCGACGCGTTTGCAGCACGGTCAGCGTGTCCACTTTCTGGAGCGAGGAACTGGTGTTTTGCCAAAAAAATTTGATAAAATCGTCGCCCGTGAACAGATATTGTACCCCCAATTCCGATTGCGCATCCACCCAGGTGCTGTCGCGCCGAAAAATGCGGAGTTGTCCTTCCACCCCGAACGGCGTACCTAACAAGTAAGGCACGCCCGCCTGTACATCCAGTTTTTGGGTCTCCGGGCGCAGTCGCTCGAACTCCACCGCGAAGCGTTCGCCGAGGTTGAGCGCATTCTGGAAAGCCGCACTGAGCGAGCCGGTTACCAGCAATTTGCCGGTCGTACTATTGGGCAGCAGCCCAAGAATAAAATCGAAACGGCTGGCGCGTTTTTTCTGCAAAAATAAATTCACCGTCGCTTCCTCGCCCGCAAAGGTCACGCTGGGATTGCCGGTGGATTCGACGAAAACGAGGGTGCGCAATTGATTTCGAAGCCGCAGCACCTGCGCACGACTGTACGCGCTGCCGGGTTTCAAGCCCAGATAATTGGGTAAAAAAGCGTCCGGCAACTTCAAGTCGCCATTGATCCTGACGCCTTTGAACGTGATAAAACGATTGGGTACCACTTGCAAAACGGCCGACATGCCGCCATCATCAGTCATCGAAATACTATCCAGACCCACCGTAGCGAAAGGATAACCCCGGTTTTCGGCTTGTTCCAATACAGCCCGTTCCAGGGCCAGCAGCGCATCGTACTGTAACGGTTTTTCTGAAAATTTCTTGGCCCGAAAGCCCGCCGCTTCCAGCCATTGGTGATGGTTAGAGGTGTTGGGCCGGAGTTGCACCCACCGCATCGCCGGACCTAAATAGAGCCGGGCGGTAGCGTTAGCACCCGTAATGCGCAGGCTATCGAGCGAAGCGGTCAGGTAAGCCCTGGTGTGCAAATGCCGGAGCAGCGCGGCACAAACAGTGGTGTAAGTAGTCGTGTCGGGAATTGGAAAAATGAGCGTATCCGATTGATTGTCAATGAATACCAACTTAAAATCTTTGAGTACTTCGCTGAGCGCGGGACGTTCGGCAGGATTGGTGGCCAGGCGCAGAGATTGAGCGCAGAGGTGGCAGCAGAGCAAGAGCGCAGGCAAAAGAACACCCATCCTGCTCATACCCTGGCCAATAATGCCAGCATATACAGAGGAGTGCTTGCGGCTGCGTTTGTTTGTTTGCTCTTTAAAAATCGGGATGTCGTGATGCTCTGTTTGCGGATTGCCCATCTATTGCCTTTTACTCATAGCGCAATGACTCAATTGGGTCGAGTCGGGCTGCCTTGAGTGCCGGATAAAACCCGGAAATGACCCCTACGATCATACACAGTACAAAACCCAGAAGCATCCAAGCCCAGGGAATGAGAAAACTGCTGCCCATGAGCAGAGTCACGGCGTTGCCGATCAGGATACCCAACAGAATACCAACGATACCGCCGACCTGACAAATAGCGATGGCTTCAATCAGAAACTGGAGCAGGATACTGCGACGGGTGGCCCCCAGGGCCTTATAAATCCCGATCTCGCGGGTGCGTTCGGTGACGCTGACCAGCATGATGTTCATCAAACCAATGGCGGCCCCAAGCAGGGTCATCAGGCCAATGGCAATGGTAGCCAGGCGCAGATTGGTCGTGTTTTCTTTCAAAATACCCACTAAACTATCGCTGGCGAAAATTTCAAAATCATCCTCTTCTCCGGGCCGCAGACCCCGCACCTGACGGAAAAGGCCCATCGCTTCGGATTGCGCCGCGTCCATATCAATGGCGTTATTGACCGAAATGGTCAGGTCGTATTCGGTATCATCGGTGCCGTAGCGGGCTTTTACGTTTATCAAAGGCGCATACACCGAGCGGTCGGTGGAGTTGCCCATAGACGAGCCTTTCGATTTCAGGACGCCAATAATGCGGTAACGATCATTGTTGACGATCACGATCTGGTCGAGGGCTTTTTCCGGTTTGTTCTTGAAAAGCAGTTTCACAATATCCTGCCCGACCACGATTTTGGCCTGCCCGTCTTCTATTTCCGATCGGGAGAATCCCCGCCCGAAGGCGATGTCCATACCTTTACTTTCAAAATAATTTTCGTTGACGCCGACAAAACCCACGTTGGGATTGGTCTTCACGTCGCCGTATTTCACCGTCGAAAGATTATTAGCCCAAAAAGACATGGACACTTTGGCGGGAAAATCATAACGCTCCTTGAACTCTATGGCCTGTTTGTAGGAAATAGGTTCCCCGGCTTTTTGTTTACGTCCCTTCTGGCTGCTTTTTACTTCTCCCCATTTCCGCTCAATGCTGAACGAATTGGCCCCCAGACCCGAAAAATTATCGTTCAGCGAGTACGTAATGGCATCAATGGCCGTCAGAATCCCCACCAACGCCATGATCCCGAAGGCGATAATGAGCAGCGTGAGCACCGAGCGCAGCATATTGGCGCGGATGTTCTGGAAGGCCATGCGGAGTATTTCTGAAAAAAGCATTGCGCTGGATTTTAGTCTGTACCGCCGATCCCTGATCGGCGAAAATCGTATTTACCGATCAGGAGATCAGCATTACGAAAGTGCGGCGTAAAAATACAATCGCCCGCCGATTTAGAGCGGCGGGCGATTTTTCTCGACGTATCGCCGATCCCTGATCGGCAGACGCGGTTTTCGCCGATCAGGGATCGGCGGTACGGGTTACTTGCGGAGGGCCAACAGCGCATCGTCGGCATCCAGCATATCGAGGTAGAATTTCTTGAAAGCCTGAAAATCGGCGTGATACACAAAACGCTGTTTGAGCGTCACTTCGCGCTGAATACGCAGCCCCGTTGCAGTTTTTTCAAACGTCAGGGCATAGTCGCCAAACTGGTTGGAAATCTTCCGGTTCTTCGGCATTTCGGCCAGCCGGTAGCCCACGGGCAGCGTCACTTCCACGGTCTCGCGCACGGGTGCCAACTCAAACAGGTCGTCCACATCCAGATCGTTATAGCGTTTGGCGGCGAACATTGCTTTTTGCGTCGGTGTGCTGAGCGGCAGCGGCAGCGGCATAATGTACAAGTCCGACACTTTATCCAACTGGTTGTAAGCCGTCATTTGCACCCGCGTCCGCAGCGGCTCGTTGATGCTGTCCAGATTGTCGAATTCGATGGTGCCGAGATCGAGGTGGTTGAGCACCCCGCCACCAAAATATTCAGACATTTTCTTCCGGCGATCTTCTTCCGTGGCCCGGAGCAGCCCTTCGCGCCAATTACCGCCCGCCGCGCCGTGCCGCACCGTTTGCGCGTCCAGCAGGATGTTGCCATCGGCATCTACCGTGGCTTTGGCGGTCACGTCCATGCGGGTGATGGCGGGATTCATCGCGTCGTTGGGCAGACGGCGCAATTCGGTTTCGCCATCGCGGATGACCAGTCCCCAGGCATCCGAATCACCCGCAGGCAGCACGCCATTGGGAAAATAATCGGTGGTCAGATCTGCAAAATGCAACTGCCCGTCTTTGCTTTGGTAGGCCACAATGGCGTGATTAAAAATGTACAACGTGGGCCGCGGTACCTGGTTGCTGAAAGTGTGGGTGCTCACCAGCGTGTACCAGGCCGGTATGCCCTGTTCGTGCAGCAGCGTAATCATCAGCGTCGCCACGTCTTTGCAGTCGCCGACTTTGCCGGAGAGGGTCGCGCCGGGCTTCTTGGGCACGTAGTTGGTGTTCAGAAATGGCACGAAAGAGTAGTTAATATCCTGGGTAATAAAGTTGTGCAAGGTCTGCACCACCTGGTCCTCATTCATGTCGGGACGGAGCAGCGCACGGGCCTGATCAAGCACTTCATAATTCGGCTCAGTGCGGCAATAGGTTTTGCGGTTGTACCACTGCACCACGCGGCCCCAGTCGGGCGTGCTGCCCATCATCATCCAGGCATAGGTATCCAGGTTGCCGGGCGTGGCTTCCTCATTTTGCGTTTTCGGTATGTCGCGCCAATCCCAGTTCAGCATTTTCCAGTCGCCGGTATCTCGGGTGGTGTGGGCGCAGTCGAGGCGGTTACAGGAGAAATACAATTCCTGGCTTTTGGGGGCCAATAGTTCGACGGTAGCATGGGCAACCGGTGCCTGCCACGAGGTAATGCTGATGTTGAGAAATTGGCCAGGAATTTCTTCGGGCATGGTACGTTCGGAGGCTCCTTCCACCACGATCACGTCGCCAGCATGGAGATTTTTAAAGACCGCCACGCCGTAGCCACCCAGATCGGGCGAAGTAGTGGAGCCGTCTTTTTTGAGCACTTTGGCACTGGTGATCTGGCCCAGCAACCGCAGGTCGGTTTCGGTCCACATTTTTGCTCCTGCTTCGTTGCGAATATGCACGACTAACTTATTGACCGACTGCAATTTATGTTCATCGGCTAAATACGTGAACTGCTGACTGTACAGCGAAATGACCGCCTCTTCGTCCTTGTACCGGGCCTCCCAGGAGTGGTCTTTGGCGGCAGCATTGAGATTGACCGGCGAGAAATAACCCGTGTATTTCTTCGTGTTTTCCAGTTTTTCAATTTTGTTGGCCACTGACGAATAGTCGCTGGGGCCCCGGATTTTATCGGCTTGCCGGTACCATTTCAGTGCTTCGGCCTCGTTTTTCTTCTCAATAAAAATGTCGCCGATGAGTTCATAAATATCATCGTCGTAAGGCTCATCTTCCAGCATGGGGCGGAGAATGGCCAGGGCCTCGTCGGCGCGTTCTTTTTCAAATAAATAATTGGCTTTCTGAAAGCGCATGGGAGAGGCATAGGGCATGATCGCCAGCGCTTCGTCGTAGGTTTTCAGCACCTCATTGACCCGTTCTTTGCGTTTATAATAGACCAGCGCGGCATCGTGATCGCTCCAGTCAAAACTGGTTTTCAGCCGTTTCTGCACTTTTTTGAAATCTTTGTCCCGCTCTTTGTCGGTCACCGGCGTGTAGGATTCCGGTTTGTAACTGTCGTCTTTCAAATATATTTCCAGTCGGTCTTTCCATTTCGGGCTGTTATGTTCCTGCAAAAAAGCGCGGGCGTAGTTCTTGATTTGCTCCTTCCGGCCTTTTTCTTTCAAAAACCGCAGATAGCGATTCAAGGTCGCCCAATTGGTGGGCGAAAGTTCCAGCATATCCTGCAAAGCCACCAAATACGCCCCCTCTTCCTGCTCGGCATTGATCTTGTCGAGGCGAATACCATGCTCCACAAAAGTCGGCGTAGTCGTCGTATCCATTGCGCTCAGTAATGCCTCGGCGCGTTCACCTTTGTTATTGGCGGCATAAAATTTGGCCAGCAAAAACTTGGTGAAGGCTGAATTTGGCTGCGTGGCGGCCTGTTGAGAAAAATACTCCTCGCCGGTTTCGAGAGCTTTGCTTTTGTGGAAGGCTTTTGCCAGCAAATATTGTTGCCAGAGGCCAGCCGAAGGGTCTTCGGCCTTTTTTTTGAAAAATTGCAAATACGGTTGTATCTCCGTTTGAGTGGCCCAATTCTGTGTAGCCGGTGCATAAGCGGCTGTGTAAGCGGTGGTTACATCCGTAAATGGCTGGCCCGTGGCGGGATTGGTGAGGCGTAGCGCAAAACCCGTGGCAGTGAGCGCGTGACCGTCGTCCCATTGCCCGCCATAATCGTCATCCCGCGTACTATCGTCGCCACTATTGATGCCATCGTTGTAATCCAGATCCACCTGCGAGTCGTTTTTATCCTCCGGGAATTCCGATATTTTCACCAGCAAACGGTGGGTACCCGCCGGTAAATCGAAGGTGACCGTCTCGGCATCCCACTCCGTGGTAGAGGTGGCGTGGGCCTGCTGGAATAAGAGTTGATCGTCTAGCCAGATTTTGATCGGTTCGCCCCGGGTAATGCCCAGCGTCACCCGGCGGGCGGTGGGTACGGTCAAAAAAGTATTGGCATAAAAAGTCGCCAACCGCCCGGCATCGGGGAGATTATGGAAATAAACGGGCCGACCGGGCGCGACCATCTTGCGCTTCAGCCAGCGAAATTCCACGCCATACTCGTTTTTGAAATTCGTTTCCAGATCGAACGGGCTGGTTTCCACGGGCGTAGTTTCGGCAAAATTGCTACCCCCCACGTTGGCAAACGGCCCGGTGACGGCCCAGTTCCAGCGGGGCAGGGCAACGTTGGCGAGGGCAGCACTTTCGCTAAATTTGCGGTAGCGAAACAGCGTATCGGCTTGCTGCAAAATAAAGGGCAGGCGAATACTTTCCGGCAGTTTCTGGCGCAGGGCTTCGGTGGGTTGGCCGGTGTACATGGCCCCAAATAACCAGACGTAATGCGGCTCCCATTTCGCGGTAACCAATTGATTGGCATACAGTTGATACTTTTCGTAGTCCTGCACGGTCTCGGCCAGAAAGATCAGGCCGGTGAGCGCCGACTCGCTCTGGGGATTCTGGCGAAGTTCCCCGGCAAAAACGGCGCGGGCCGCCACGAAGTTATTCTTCCCGATCTCCTCCCAGCCCGACGATTGCGCAGTGCTGTGGCCAGCAAAAATCAGCAGAAAAAAAAACGGGAAACAGGTGCGTAAATATGACATGGTGGGTAGAGGTTGAGGAGGAGGGCTTGAAACCCAAAAATACCACTAATTGGGAAGATGCACAAAACAGCAAAAAAGGACGGGTAATTGTTCCCAATAACGCGGTTTTTAAAATTTCCCCGATTGTGGCTGGTTCCCGAACATCTTGTCCACGGGACTGTTTGGCTTTTATCGGTGGCCTACTCCGCCGGTACCTTTCACTTATTGGTGGCTCCAGGCCGCCGTTACTAAAAAACATCACCAATATGGCCTTTACACTTCCCGAACTCCCCTATGCCGCCGATGCGCTCGAACCCCATGTGGACGCGCAGACCATGCATATCCACCGCGAAAAACACCATGCGGCCTACGTCACCAACCTGAACAACGCCGTGCAGGGTACGGAAAACGAAGGCAAAAGCCTGGAGGAATTGCTGGCCAATATTTCCAAGTTGCCGCCTGCCATTCGTAACAACGGCGGTGGTCACTGGAATCACTCGATGTTCTGGCAAATTCTGGCTCCCAATGCTGGTGGCGAGCCTACGGGCGAAGTGGCTGACCAAATCAATAAGGCTTTTGGCTCTTTCGACGAATTCAAAAAGCAATTTGCGCAGGCCGCTACGACCCGTTTTGGCTCCGGTTGGGCCTGGCTGTGCGTGGGCGAAAATGGCGAACTGTTCATCACCAGCACACCCAATCAGGACAATCCGTTGATGGACGTAGCCGAGAAAAAAGGCCACCCGATTCTGGGCCTCGACGTGTGGGAACATGCCTATTATCTGCACTATCAAAATCGTCGGCCCGACTATATTACCGCGTTCTGGAATGTGGTGAACTGGCCGGAAGTGACGCGCCGCTATCAGCAAAAATAAGTTTGGAAAAAGGTTTTAAGGGCGTTTAGAGAGGGTATTGATAGTTTGGCCTATAAGTATTGTTGATAAGGGTTTATACAGGTTGATAAAAGTTGATAAAATCAAGACGTTCTAAATCAATGATTTGGAAATCGCGACTATCAACTTTTATAAACCTTTATCAACTTTTATAAACCTTTTGAGACAGCCAAACTATCTACCCCTTTCTCCACGCCCTCACTGCGGCAGTTGAGAATGAATGGCCTGCAGGAATTCCTGTTTGGTGTGTTCGTTCAGAAACTTGCCGGAGTACTCCGCCGTGATGGTGCTGGCCCCGTGGTGTTTCACGCCCCGCGCCTGTACGCACATGTGTTTGGCATCAATATATACGGCCACATCCTCCGTGTGCATCGCGCGTTTTATCTCTCCCGCAATCTGCATCGTCAGCCGCTCCTGCACTTGCGGACGAGCGGCGTAGTAGTCCGCAATGCGGTTTAGTTTGGAGAGGCCGACGACTTTACCATTTGGAATATACCCAATGTGGACCACTCCGAAGATGGGCTGAAAATGATGTTCGCAGGTGCTTTGCAACGGGATATTGCGCTCGATGACCAGCCGGTGGTAGCCATAGGTGTTTTCAAAAGTAGTTACCGGCGGTTTATTAGCGGGGTTCAGGCCGCTGAATATTTCCTGGACATACATTTTCGCTACCCGCCGGGGCGTACCACTTAGGCTGTCGTCGCGCAGGTCGAGACCCAAAATCCGCATGATTTCCGCAAAATGCTCGGCAATGCGTTCCGTTTTTTCAGGATCGGATAACTGCACATCCTGCGGCAGCATGGGCGTTTCGGCAGCAGTGGCAATATGCAGGTCGCCCAGGCTATCAGAATCGGCCAATCCATTGCCGTGATTTGTTAAATGTAATTCTGCCATTTCAAAAAAGTAGTTTCGTAAAGAGGAACCTGAAAATTCGCCATTGACTGGCAATGGCCTTGCTCGCCCACCTATCGAAACATCCAATCAAAGCAGGCTACTGCCTAACGGAGTTCACGGTTTTTTGTTTAACATTTTACAAATATTGTTGCTTAATGTTTAAACAGTTTATTGGAATCAGCTATGCCTGCCCGGTACGGTCATGTTCCGCCAATGTGGTTTTGCCAATTCCATAACCGCCTTCTCTCTACTGGCTATGACAACCAAAGAAAAAGGCCTGTTCGCCTCTGGCCCCGATTTTTACCGAAATTCATCTGCCGATTATGGCGGTTTATCCAACTATTTTCTATCCGGCATGTGCAGTTTCTAATCTTGCGGCAATAAAGTAAAAAGGCAGGGACAAATTGCCGCTTGCCTTTTTCAAACCTTCGCTTTTGTATTTCGCCAACTTAGACTATGACCAACACTGCACCTAAACGTAAAAAACGCACCCTTCTCTACGTCCTGATCGGCGTATTCGCCCTGCTGGTCGGGTTCGCCGCCGTAAAAGCGCGCCAGAAACCCAAAGGCGAAGAAGTAAATGCCGAAAAAGTACAACGCCGCACCATTCGTGAAATGGTAAGTGCCAGCGGCAAGATTTTCCCGGAAACGGAAGTAAAGATCAGTTCCGACGTCTCCGGTGAGGTAGTCGAATTGTACGTGCAAGAAGGCGATTCGGTTACGGCTGGGCAGATTTTGGCCAAAATAAAGCCCGACGAATACCAAAGTGCGCTCGAACAAGGCCAGGCTTCGGTGAGCACCGCGCAGGCACAACGCCAGATTTCTTCTTCCAATGTGCTCGGCAGCACAGCACAAATAGCGCAATTGAAAGCCAGTCAGTCGCAGGCAAACGCGCAGTTGGAAACGATGCGCAGCACCCACAAACGCAACGAACAGTTGCACAAGGACGGAGTCATTTCTACTGCCGAATTCGAGACTTCGCTGAACAACCTGCGTGCCGCCGAAAGTGGGGTGGCTGTCGCCGACGCTAATCTGCGTGCAGCGGAAAGCAGCCTGGCCAGTGCGAAAGAGAACGTCCGCGTGTCAGACTATGGCATCAACAGTGCTAATGCCCGTCTCAAAGAACTGCGCACCAGTCTGCAAAAAACCATCATCACCGCCCCAGTAAGCGGTATTATCAGCAAACTGAACATCGAACGCGGCGAACGCGTGCTGGGTATGCTCCAGATGACGGGTACCGAAATCATGCGTATTGCCAATCTGCGCAGCATGGAAGTGCAGGTGGATGTGGTGGAAAACGACATTCTGAAAGTCAGCGTAGGCGACGAGACCGACATCGAAGTGGATGCCTATCTGGGCCGAAAATTCAAGGGCAAAGTTTCCGAAATATCCAGCAGTGCCAGCAATGTCGGTACCGCCGGGAGCAGTCTGAATACTGATCAGGTAGCCAATTTCGTGGTGAAAATCCGCGTGGATCCAGCCTCTTATCTCGATCTGGTGAAAGACGGTCGCCGCTACCCTTTCCGGCCCGGTATGTCGGCTGCCGTGGATATTTTCACCCACACCGCCGATAGCACCCTGACGGTGCCGCTGATCGCCGTGACCGCCCGCGACGACGATAAAGATAAAGACAAAAAAGTAGAAGCCAGTGCCAGTTCGGAGACTTCCACCACAACTTCTACCCAAATCAAAGAGGTAGTATTCGTCGTTTCCGGCGATACGGTGGCCGTGCGCGAGGTGAAAACTGGCATACAGGGCAACGAATTTATCGAAATTCTGTCCGGTCTGCAGGAAGGCGAAATGATCGTCACCGGGCCATACTCAGCCGTCAGCCGCAAACTCAAAAGCGGCTCGCGAATTATTGTGACCGATAAAAAAGTGGGTGATACCACGAAGGATAAGGCCAAGGTGGAAATTGATTAAAATTTCAAAAGGTAAAAAGCAAATTTGCAAAAAGGCAAGGGCCGAGAGTGCTCCTTGCTTTTTGTTTTTTATACTACAATCAGAAAAGAATCTCACCGTAGAATGCTGTGCTGCGTTGCTGATTAATAGGAAAGAATATAAACGGCTGTATCTATACTATTCACATAGAACGAATCGAGATGAGGCGCAAACTGGTAAGAAGTAAAATACTGGTCTCCCCAATATATTTTCACCCAATCATCCGCTGGAATATTATATATCAGGCTCGAATCTTGACCCTCTGCAATATTTGATATGGCATTACTTGAAAGAAACAAACTGGTAATGGTCTCCGTTTGCATGATTTTACTCTTTAATACCCCATATACGGAATCATACAATCCGGCCTTATTACGTAATATAATTTTAAATACACCATCGTTTTTATAAAGTCCCTGATCTCCAATGTCCAGTGTGGTGCCAATCTTAAGTTTGTATTTGTATGGGTACTGGTCGGAAAACCCGATGTCTTTCCCTAAATCCTTTCCTAAATACCCATCTCTATTTATTTGAGGGAAAGTGTTCAAATCAAAAAAAGTACAAATAAATTCTCCTGTGCTATCTGTTTTAATATCCTCGTCTCTATACACGGGTTTGCCGTCTACTTGTTCCGTATAAGAGTAGTACACTCTTGCATCGGCGAGGGGTTGGCCCGTTTTAATGTCCACCACCCTACCTTTTATATTAGTGGATACTTGCTCCTTATGACAAGTCCAGAAGGCAAGAATAGATGCTAACAAACAGCAAAAAAATAGTATTTTCTTGTTCATAACATTTCAGACTGGGAATAATGCACGGAAGGTTGGGACTGTCGCCAATAATTTTTCAGGTGCTTACCCAATGTATAGGCATGGATATTTTCCAGATAAGCATACTCGCCACAGACTGCTCTAAACTTGCTACTTTTGCGGCATCGTTCCCATTTTTGAACGATATTTTTATGGAAAATCAAGAAATGCTCCCTCCCGATACCGCTAATTTGCCAAAAAACGGACGTGCCAAAGCCATTCCTTTGTCGTCTAATACCACTCTTTTCTGGCGGGTGTTCCTGCCTGTTTTCGGGACCGTACTGATGACTGTGTTCGTTGGTGCGTTTTTGCTCACCGATGCCGAAGAATGGTACATGTCTTTTTCGGTATGGTGGCTGCGGGCATTGATCATCTTACTATGGTTGGGCTGGCTCTATTTTGTGCGCCGCATTCTCTGGCGTTTGCTGCGCGTGGATGGCGACGATACGCACCTGTATGTCACCAACTACTGGACTAATGTGCGCTACCCTTGGACGGACGTAGAACGCGTGGAAACCCAACAACGCTGGGGCCGCCGGGTGGTGCATCTGCATCTGCGCGCACCGGGGCGTTTTGGTAAAAGAATTTCGTTTTTGCCGGGCAGTGCCTACGCCGTCTGGATGCAGGAGCACCCGCAGATTGCGCCCCGGTCGGCGAATTAAAGCCCCAAGCCCCCTCCAACTCTCCCATAAAGGGGAGAGAAAGATGGAGCGGAGTGAATAACGAGTTCCTTTTTCTTTGGCAGCCCCTCCGGCTCCCCCTTCAGAGCAGGGGCTGATTGACTTGACACGAATCTACTTAGAATTTACCTTTTAGGCAAAAGTAACACTTAATGCAGAACCTACTTTATTATCCTGTCGGCCCGGATACACCTCCAAAGCATGGGCCAAGCAATCCATTGCCCGCTCCAAATCATTGGCATTCAGTACATAAGCAAAACGCACTTCCTGCCGACCAGCACCGGGCGTAGCGTAGAAACCCGTGCCCGGGGCGAGCATCAATGTCTGGTTTTGGTAGGAAAAATCTTCCAGCAGCCAGCGGCAGAAACGGTCAGCATCGTCTATCGGCAACTTGGCAAACACATAAAAAGCACCCTCCGGCAAATAGCAAACAACGCCGGGCATCGCTTTCAGCCGGTTGTACAACACATCGCGGCGGTGGCGATATTCGGTCTTGACCGTCTCAAAATAAGACGCTTCGGTTTGCAGGGTCGCTTCGGCGAAAATCTGGCCAAACGTGGGTGGGCTGAGCCGCGTTTCCGCATACTTATTGATGGTGGTCAGCAGCGTTTGGTTGCGCGAAAGCACCGCTCCCACGCGGGCACCGCAGGCACTGTACCGCTTGGACACCGAGTCCAGCACGATCACGTGCTCTTCCAGACCCGGCAATTGCAAGGCCGAGAAAAAGGCCGCGTCTTCGGGGTAACAAAACTCCCGATATACCTCGTCAATAATCAAATAAAGATCACGTTCGAGCACCAGTTCGGCCAGGGCGCGCAGGGTCGTTTCCGGGTAAAATGCACCCGTCGGGTTATTAGGATTGCAAAGCAAAATGCCTTTTACTTCCGGGGTCAGTGCCCGTTGGAAATCGGCAATCGTTGGCAGCGCAAAGCCTTCCTCGATGGTCGTCGTGATCGGTTTGATCTGCACATCAGCCATACCGGCAAAGCCTAAGTAGTTGGCATACAAGGGTTCCGGGGAAAGCACATAGTCGCCCGAATCAAAGCAGGCCAGCAGCGTAAACAGAATACCTTCGGAAGCCCCGGAGGTGATCAGTATTTCATCGGGGCGAATATTGATGCCAAAATTGCGATAGTAAGCAGGCAGTTTTTCGCGGTACGACGGGTAGCCATTGGAAGGGCTGTAGGCCAGTATATCAAAATCGAAATGGCGCACCGCCTCCAGTGCCGCCGGTGGCGTCAGGATATCGGGCTGCCCGATATTCAGGTGATAGACTTTTTTCCCGGCCTTTTTGGCTTCTTCGGCAGCAGAGGCCAGTTTGCGGATCGGCGAACTGTGCGCGGTTTCTCCCCGGTTTGAAATTTTTGGCATGTCTCTAATTTCTAAAAAATGGCGGCAAAGGTAGTGTTTTAATACAAAACTTAGGGCAATAGCCCGTCTTTACGCAGTAAATCAATGTAATGAATACTTCCGGCGCGATTGGGGTGCATAAAATCACCGAAATCGCCGGGGTCGCTCAGGGCTTGCCGGTAGTCATGGACGGGCAATCCCGTTGCTTGTTCTACGGCTGTTTTCAGGGCATCCAGGTTACTCACATGTTGGGCGAAGCCCGGAAAATACGGACTGATCACCAGTTGCACGGCTACGCCTTTGGCCTGTGCGGCTTGCACGGCGACCTGGAGTTGCGCCACCAGCTGCGGATGTACCTCCAGCGGATACTGATGCTGGGCTACTTCGACGACCAGTTTTGGGGAGATTACCCGGTCGAGCAGCCAGTCTTTATCCGATTTGCGGCGATGGAAAAGGGCGCGTTGAAATATTTCGTTATTGAAGCGGGTCAGGTGGGAAAACTGGTTGCCGCCCCACATTTTTGGCAAACTATCCTGAATCAAACCGGATAATCGTGGCGAAAAAGGCGCATACATCGCAAAACCAGCCAGCAGTTCGTTGTTGGCGCGGTCACACATGGTGATGTCCAGCAGCAGCGTTTTGGGAGCCGGATAGTGCTCCAAATAGTCCTGGATCAAGACGTTGGCCACGTCCATTGGCAGGCCATTGTAACTCAAATTGCAGGTGCTCTGCCCGGTGGCTTGCTCGATATAAGGCGCATAAAACGTCAGCCCGCGCGAGTTGCCGACCAGCAGCAAATCCGCGCCCGCGCGTCCGCTGTACAGCTGCGAATAGCGGAATTGACTGGCCATGGTCTCCCGTTGCAGCAGCCAGCCCGCCAGTCGGTCGCCGGTGAAAAGCATGGCTAAAAAAGCCGCATACCAGATGAAGTGCTTCATAATGTAGGGATTAAAATTGAAAGTAAATAAAGGCATTCGACCCGAAAGTACCGAAAAAAGCAATCAGCCAGAGCAAAGCAGCAAACGCGGCCATCCGCCAGGCGGGGTTCCAAAGTTGCCGTTCGTTCCAGTTCCAGCGGAAATTGGTGATCTCCACCGTCAGCAAAATGCCGATGAGCAGCAGACCTTTGAGCACCTGAAATTTATTGATAATGGCCCCAAAACTGAATTGCTCGCCACTTAAAATGCCCATAATCACCTGATTGGCCACCTTAAAACTGGCATCTCCCAGACTCCCGGCGCGGAAGTAAATCCAGGCAAATAAAGTGAGCGTATAGACCGCTAATATGCACACGCCATCGTCCACGAATTTCGGCAGACGCAGCACACGCACGATGCTGCGCCAAATGGGCGACACCAGTCGCTGCAAGATCAGGTAGAGCCCGTGCAGAAATCCCCAGAAGACAAAAGCCCAGTTCGCACCATGCCACAAACCGCCCAACAGCATGGTAATCATGTTATTACGATAGGTTTTGACGACCCCCTGGCGATTACCGCCCAGCGGAATATACAGGTAATCGCGCAGCCAAGACGACAGCGAGATGTGCCAGCGCGTCCAGAATTCGGAGAAACTGCGGGAGAAATACGGGGTGCGAAAATTTTCCGGAAAACGAAAACCCATCATCCGTGCCAGCCCGATGGCGATGTCCGAATAGCCGGAAAAGTCGCAGTAAATCTGGAAGGAATAGAACACCACGCCGATGAGCAGGTGCAGCGAGCCGAAAGTTTCGGGCGCGGCAAATATCTGATCCACAAACGGGGCCAGCGAATCGGCGATGGCTACTTTTTTAAAAAATCCCCACAGCACCCGACCCAAACCTGAATTCCAGCGTCGCCATTCAAATTTTTTATCCTCGCTCATTTGCGGCAGCAGATCGTAGGCGCGTACAATCGGCCCGGCCATGAGCTGCGGAAACAACGAGACGAAGGCCGCAAACTTGATGAAATCACGCTCTACCGGCAGTTTACGCCGATATACATCCACGGTGTAGGAAAGGCTTTGGAAGGTATAAAACGAAATACCTACCGGCAAAATAATATTCAAAGTCGTCCACGAGGGCTCCATACCGAGGCTACGCACCAGGGTCGCCAGCGAGTCGGCAAAAAAATTGAAGTATTTGAAAAAGCCGAGAAAAGTTAAGTTCATCACGATGCTGACCACCACCGCCGCGCGTCGTTGAGTCTGATTTTCACTGCGATCAATGTACAATCCCAGCGTAAAATCCATCACCGTCGTGAAAGCAATGAGGCTCAGAAAACGCCAATCCCACCAGCCATAAAAAAAATAACCCGCCAATAAAATCAGCCACATCCGTCCCCGGCCGCGCACCTGGAAGTAGAGCAGAAAAAAAACGGAGGCAAAAATTAAAAAAGGGAGGCTGTTAAAAATCATGCTGAATGAATGTGGTCAATGGATTAAATGTGGTCAATAGGATGAATGTGGACAATGTGAAAGTGGAGCGAGGTGACATCTCGATTTTTTCATCGAGGTGTTATCTCGCGTAACGGTCGCTCCGAGATGACACCTTTTTCGTGCCTCAAAAGATGTCACTTCTCCGCTTGATGTGTTCAATTTACTTGTTAAAAAACACTACTAATTGTTGTTTCCAAACCAAATACCCCGCTCCGTTCAGATGAATTCCATCCTCGGTGTATAAGGGCGAAAGATTTCCGTCCGCATCCGCCAGTGGGCCGCAAATGTTTAAAAAAGGCAAATTGTGGTCTTGCGCAATACGGGCAATACAGGCATTTAACGCCTGAATTTGGGCGTTTTGAATGCCCACATTTTTCACCGTGTTGTTCACTGGCAAAATGCTCTCCAAAATGAGTTGCGTGGCCGGTAAACGCGCTATAATTTTTTCTACTATTTCGCGATAGCGGATTTCAATGTCGGTTGCGCTTTTTCCAAACAGCAGGTCGTTCACGCCGACCAGCAGGAAAATTTGCTTTGGTTCGTGTCGCAGCACCTCATCCAGCCGACTGGCCACACCATCCACGTGATCGCCGACAATGCCACGGTTCAAAATAAGCAATTCGGGGCCGAGCAGCTCCCGCCATTCGCACTGCTCAGTTTGGCTGTCGCCTAAAAAAATGATCGCGCCCGGTTGGGCAGGCAATTGCTCAAATAGTTGTTGCCGATGATGGTACAAACCCGCTTCATCGTGTTGAAAACGGTACCAGGCATAGCGCCAGCCACCGAGCCGTTGCAGGGCGAGGAAAAGCCCGATTGCGAATAACACGTTGACCAGCAGCGATATAAACAGCAGATTTTTTCTCATTTTTTCATGGCACAAAGTAGGAAACGACGACCAAAACTACCGGCTTTTGGCGGCAAAAATCCCTACCCACCAGCGGCTCAGTGGCTCAAAAGCCCAGCCAGCCAGGAGTGCCAGGGGCAGGTAAAGCAGTATTTGCCAGGCCTTGGGTGCGGAGGGCAGCAAATGCAAGTACACTTCCAGCACCAGCACATGAATGAGATAAAGCGAAAAGGAAAACCCGCTGACCCACAGAAAAAATCGCTTCAAGGGAGCCACGTACAGGTCGCCCATATAAAACAGGAAACCCGAGAGAGCGGTATAACCCAGCAAAGCCGGCACATCATTGAAAATCTTGCCCACGGTGCCCAATTTCAAAATCATCACCACCATCAGTCCGGTAAAAAACAAACCAATCGGCAGCAACCAGAATCGAATGCGGAATACGGAATGCGGAATACGGAATGCCGTGCCACGCCGCTCGCTGCCATTCCGCATTCCGTATTCCGCATTCCGCATTCCTTCCGCCAAGGTCATTCCCAGTGCAAATTCCCACAAAAATTGCAGGCAGCAACTATTCCAGGTGCGCAATTCGCTTTTCCCGAGCACGGCGACGACTATCCACCAAGTCACGGAGATGGCCAAAGCCAGCAGGAAAAACCAGCGGGCATCGCCGATTTGCTGTTGTATTTTTTTCAAAAAAGGAAAAAGCAAATAGAACTGCACGATGGTGCTGATAAACCAGAAATGCCCGCCAAAACTCTCAATATACGGCTCCGAAAACATCTGGTACAGCCCCACGCCCGCCAGCCACGCGCCCCAGCGGTCGGGAAAAAGATCGAACAAAAAAGCCCCTAACAGGCTCATAGTCAATGCTAATACGTAGGGAAGCCATATTTTCGCGAGTCTGCGCTGATAAAATTCGAGCGGCGTGACTATGGCCCGCGACCAAGCCAGCCCAAAACCGGACAGCAGAAAAAAAAGGTGAACACCGGTGCCGCCAAAGATGATTCCCTGTTGCCACAAAGGCGGCAAAGCCACTTGCTGGAAAGCGTGATAGAGCACGATGGTAAATATCGCGTAGCCCTTGGCAAAGTCGACGTATTCTATTTTTCCGGCGGCGGTACTCACGGCTTGTTCAGTATTTCTTCGACGGAGACATATTTTTTATGTTCCGTGTGCTGGAAGTTTTTGTTGGGATTGCGCATCCGAAAGAGGCCCGTCAATTGGCGCAAAACGAATTTTGGCACCTGCCAAAGCGCAGCCCAGATTTGCGGGGGTGCCGCGTCCAGCCGTAGCGTCCAGAGGATATTCAGCGAAAAAATGGCGACGGCTCCGACTAATACCAGCGACCAGACCGGGGCGATGAAAAGACCTAGAACAGCCAGTACCAGCGCAGCGGCCAATTGAATGAACATTGGCAGCACCAGCGTGACAAAGCCAAAATAAATCTGGTTCCAACTGCCACGACCGAGGCCACGCAGCAGCAAACCGGAGGAATTGGGCAGGTTTTGGAAGTAGGAAAACAGCCAGCGACTGCGTTGAGTGGCCACTGCAGCCCCGGTCTCTACTTTTTCATCATACACGATGGCCTGACGCGCATAAGCGATGCGGTGATCTTGCCGCAGCAGGAAGTTTTGCAGAATTTTATCTTCCTGGAGCATTTTTTTCCATTGATTCTGACCCTGTTGTATTTCCGGGCTATTCAGATAAGCACGATACACATCCGTGCGCGTAGCCATGCCGGAGCCGGAAATGACCGACGAGCCACCGAGCAAATACGGCACGTAACGCTCAATGTAGTTTTTGTAATGCTCGCCCATCGAATCGAGCGCGGCATAAGTAGTATCCAGATTTTTGGCGGTGCGCTGCCCCTGGATGCACACATAACCCGCATCGGCGTAGCGATTTATTTCTGTCAAAAACTGTGGGTGCGCCAGATTGTCGGCATCAAAAACGACGGTATAACCGTGCGGACGGCGGTAATTGTCCATCGCATGAATAATACTTTTCGCTTTCAGGCGCAGGGGAGTGGCCGGGCGCAGCAGCACAAAACGTGCATCCGTGATCCCGAAGTCAAAATCCGGGCATTCGTCGGCCACTACATATATAATAAGGTGTGGATAATTCTGGCGAAGCAGGGATTCTACCAACGGTTTGGCAATCGCGCTGTTGCGATAGGCCGTCACGATGCAGGCATAATCGTGTTGCGGTTCGGTCGTGTCTTTTTTGTCCAAGCGTTCGCGACCGAATAGACGCGATAGGAGCACCGTAACGAAGGGACAAATCAATTGCAACACCGCAACGGCTGCCAAAACACTAAAAATGCCGTACACAAAGGCCATGACCGGGGAGGATTGGAAAAAAAATTAAATAAGCAAAATTGCAAAAGGCAACAAAGCAAATGTAGCAAAGCAACATTTCTTTGAACCACTTAAAAAATTTACGCAGATGTCTCGGCTACGCCCGATGCGACAAAGGTGGCTGGAGAATTTTGTCTTTCCCAGGAATTGTTACGTGCGCCGAGGTTCCAGCCCACCGCCTGCCAGAAAGCCCGCAAATTGGCCCATTCCCCCTTTAAAACCATTAAAATAGTACTTTTAGGCACCATCACGGCCCATAAGTAGGCATAAAAAAATGTCAGCCGCCAACCTCCATAGTTGCGCCGCATGAAATAGATTCGATTGCGCTGCAAGTAATAGGTTTTCAGAGCACCCAATGTTTGCACGGTCAGGCTTTCTTTATGATACACCCTTGCGCGCGGCTCCACCCAAATGGAGTAACCTGCCCGCCGAATGCGTTCACACCAGTCCAGTTCTTCGTAGTACAGGAAAAATTGTTCGGCCATCGGCCCCACTTTTTCCAGCACTTCGCGCGGGATCATCATCGCTGCGCCGTGGGCGTAAGCCGTTGGTTGCGCACTTTTGAAGCGGCCATTGGCTGTTTCGCCCTGCCCAATGGTCTGGTTGCGGGCAGTGACAGGATGCACGGGCGTCATACCGGCATATTGCACAATGGGTTGTACCTGCCCTTCCGCCGGGTAGTAACAGATCAGTGGGCTGACCATACCGCTACCGGGCGTGCTTTGCAGCAAAGCGACCAGTTGAGCGAGGCAGTCGGTGGTCAGTTCTGCATCGTTATTGATAAAAAAGAGGTAGGCTCCCGTGGCTTCACGCAGACCCAGATTATTGCCTCCGGCAAAACCCAGGTTGCGTTCGCTGCGCACATATTTTATTTCCGGGTAGTTGGTCAGCAGCATTCTCCGTGGGTCCTCGCAGCTGGCATTGTCCACGACGATTACTTCCACCTCGACATAGTCTTGTCGCCGGATGCTATCCAACAAGGCGCAGGTGACCGCAGCCTGATTGTAATTAACCGTAATAATGGAAATAAGCGGATTGGGCATCAGCGATCAGACGTTCTCTTTTTGCACCAACGCGTTGAAAGTCTTGAAAATGATACCCATATCCGTTAAAAGCGAATAATCCTTGGAATATTCGATGTCCAGGGCAATCCGCTCTTCGGCCAGCATGTCGGATTGGCCCCGTTTGGTGACTTGCCACAGCCCGGTCAGCCCGGCGGGTGCAAGAAAGCGGGCACTCCACTCATTGCGGGTCAGCATTTCGGCTTCGTAAGCGGGCAGCGGGCGATTGCCCACCAGGGACATATCGCCATTCAGCACATTGAGCAATTGTGGCAGTTCATCAATGCTGTATTTGCGAATAAAACGCCCCACTCCGGTCACGCGCGGGTCCTGATGAATTTTCAGGAAAATGGGTTCGGTTGGCCCGCCCTGATATTGATTCATGTGCTGTAAACTCACCAACTGCGCATCCGCATCCGAACGCATGGAGCGAAATTTCAGAAAATCGAAAACGTGATAGCCTGCGCCCACTCGTTTGGATTTATACAGTACCGGCCCTTTTGATTCTATTTTGATCGCAATGGCTACAATGATCCAGATCGGTGCTGAAACTAGTAGTCCCAGGCTGGCTCCGAGAATATCAAACAGCCGCTTGCTGCGAGGCACTTTGAACTCAAATTTTTCGGGAATCAACTGCCGTCCCTGCTCTAATAGAGTTGATTTATTGCGCTCTAAAAAGGCTATTCGTGCCTCCAGGGTCTGCCATTCCACGGGGATTTTATAGCAATCGTCAATCCCGTTTTGGCGCATCAGGGCCGGATCAATAGTTTCTCCATCGCTCGCCAGGGCCACAATCGGCGTCTGGAAGAGTACCGGATGTTTCATGATTTGCCGGGCGAAGGCAAAATTGTTAGCTTTCAGCCACGACAATTTGCAAAATATCGCAAAAGGGGTGGGTGTATTTTCCAATTTTTCCAGCCACCGAAGGGCTGGCTCAACCGAGTCGGCCACGTGGTATTCAATAGACTCGGATCGGTAAGGAAAATTCAAGATGTGAGCATCGAAGTCCGCTTCGAAGCCCATAAAAAGCATTGTCCTTTTCCCGATTTTGGATTCTGTAGCGGTGTATTCAAGTTGCATGATTATGAAGAAGCTTTTATTTTTTGTCAAATACTGTGGGGGGTACTGTCAAAAAATCTCACCTCGTACTAGCAATAAGAGGTTAGTAATCAAGTCATTAACTTACTAATTGAAGTATTCTGTTTTGTAAGGCAATCGGGTTGAACGGTTTCCGAAAATAATCCAGTGCGCCCAATTGCCGAAAGCGTTGTTCCTCTTCTTCGGTCTCCGGATTCCCAATGACGACAATAGGAATGGAACCAAATATGCCACTGCAATGCAAATTGGAAAGCAACTGCAAGTCTTCTGCTGCGGAGGTTCCCTTTCCATGCACGATGATATCGGGGATGAAACCATTGTGCAAACAGATCATAGCCTCAAAGCCGCTTCGTACTGCCAGCGCATCGAATTCTTTAGCAAGGAAACTGCTGAGTAAATGGCGAAGGCTATTATTCTCTTCAATGATGAGTGCTTTTTTACGCATGATAAGTTGTTGTTGTTAGCGGATATTTGTATTAAAAAAATCATGCCTGTAATGCGATCATCCTGCATCAAAAGGCAATAACTAAGCCAAATGGCCCAATTGTAATGGTTAAAGTTTTGGAAAACCCGAGACGAAAATCGTTAGGCAGGTCGTTTGCCTTCTATACCGGGGGGGGAGGCATAGTTTGCTAACAGACAAGGGAGGGCGGGATAATGATATAACCGGTGGAGAATACACACGTTAAAGAAATGCTTTGGCATGTGGAGAACGTGGCCAAAATCATTTACCCGATGGCGGGCAGTATGCGTACATCCGTTGTCCCAAAGTTAGGTATGCCACTGCAGATTTCAAATACCTCTATGGATAGAGAAAATTTACCCCTCTTCTAAGCACCTCTTTTCCCGATTGACAAAATCATTAATTTGATTAAAATCAATTCTTTACGCAGCAAACATATCCATCATTTTTTTGAGATTAAATTTTTTTTATTTGATTTTTTTGTCTGCCATTGGCTCTTCCAGGTAGTACAACTGCATCGTGTTTCGACCGTTTATTCAAATTTTCCATTTTACCGGAAGTTCCAAATTTTTTCCACATTACTTTTGCCGGGTGTTCCGGCGGCTTTGTCGGTGGTTTCTCTTGTCTGCATTATCTCCTTCTTCATGTCCGCCGTAGCTGCTGTTCTTTTCTGGTTTGGCTTTGCAATCCTGTTTTACGCCTATTTAGGGTATGGATTGCTGGTCCGTTTGCTCATCCAACTTAAAAAGGAGGATGCTTCGGGGCTTTTGCCCAACCAGAAGTCCCTGCCATTACCGGAAGTAACCTTCGTCGTGTGCGCTTATAACGAAGAAAACTGGATTGGGCACAAAATCGAGAACTCATTGTTACTGGATTACCCGCGCGATCGGGTACGTTTTGTTTTTGTAACGGATGGTTCTAATGATGCTACCCCGAATTTGGTCAGTCAATACCCCTACCCCATGGATGTACGGTGGGAGCTGCTGCATGAACCGGAAAGGCGGGGTAAAATCGCCGCATTCCAACGGGCGATGCAGTTCATTACGACTCCACTCGTCGTCAGTACAGATGCCAATACTTTGGTGAACGCGGAAGCACTCCGGCGTCTGGTCGGGCATTTTGCTGACCCGCAGGTGGGGGCCGTAGCGGGTGAAAAGCGCATTTCGCTGGGTGAAAAGGATGCTGCCAGCAGTGCGGGAGAAGGCATTTACTGGCGATACGAAAGTACGCTCAAGCGTTGGGATGCCCAGCTGTGGTCGGTCGTGGGTGCGGCTGGCGAACTCTTCGCCTTTCGCCGGGAGGCATACGAAGATGTCCCGACGGATACGATTGTGGAAGATTTTTACCTGACTATGCGGATCGCTCAAAAGGGCTACCGGGTACAGTATGAGCCGAATGCTTACGCGGTGGAGACTTCCTCGGCTTCGGTGCGGGAGGAACTTAAACGTAAAGTACGGATCGCTGCGGGCAGCTGGCAGGCCGTGGTGCGTTTATTGCCGTTGCTCAATATTTTCCGCTATGGCACTTTGTCTTTTCAGTACCTTTCCCATCGGGTGCTGCGCTGGACGCTTGCCCCGGCCTTACTGCCGGTTATGCTGGCGGCCAATTTTTATCTGGCCAGAGAAAGTCATTTTTATGCCGGGGTGCTGGGCTTGCAACTCCTGTTTTATGGAGCGGCACTGGCGGGCTATTTGCTGGAGCAGCGCAAATTGCGGTTCAAAGCCCTCTTTGTTCCCTATTATTTTTGTGTAATGAATTATGCTCAGTATGCCGGGCTGTTACGCTATCTGCGTGGGCAGCAATCTGTGCTCTGGGAGCGCGTAGAACGCGCCGGACAGCAGTAGGCAAGGGACAAGAAGCAAAAGGGCAAGGGGCAATATGCAAATGGAGCAGCGCGACATCCCGATTTTTCATCGGGAAGGCAATAAAAAAAGCAAAGAGATAGGTGAGACCAGTTGCTTCTTGCCTTTTGCCCTTTGTATATTGTCTTTATGGCTTCTTTTTAATGGTGCAGCCCACTGCGCGGGTATAGTCGGGGGTGGGTTGCTCCCCGCGCATCATGGCATCTATCGCATCTTCCACCCAATGGTGCTTGATGTCACGTTGGGATTCAGCATTGTCATCAATAGCACCGATATAGCGTACTACGCGAGCCGAATCGAGGAGGAAAACGTGGGGAGTACGGGTAGCCCCAAAGCGTGGATAGACCGATTGGTCTTCGTCAAACAGGTATGGAAACCCATATTTATGCGCTTTTGCGCGCTTTTGCATTTCTTCATAGCTATCTTCCCATACCACTGCCGGGCTGTTGGGGTTGATAGCGATGAGTGGGAAACCCCTGGAAGCATACTTTTTATGGAGATCCATAATCCGCTGTTCGTAGAGTTGGGCGTAGGGACAGTGGTTGCAGGTAAACACGACAATGTAACCTAATACATTTTTGTAGTCCGAAAGAGAGACCAGTTTGCCGTCCACATTTTTCAACGAAAAGTCTTCCGCCTGATCGCCAACCACATAATCGCTTTTTTCCGTCGAATTGGAGAAAAGCAGGACCATACTTATTAAAAGGGGAGTAACCAGAAGGGCTAATTTTTTCATGGATAAAGAAATATTAAATATAATCGGAATAGGAAAACCGGGAGAACGGCCTCTGGGGAGTAAAAAAAATGCAATAATCCGGAGAAATACTAATTCTTGGATAACACCGACTCGGGCGCAGGCGCATCAATCACACCCAGGAAAGGTTGGACAAACGTTTCCAGTTCATCATAATTCTCGAACTTACCAGTGTGGAACATTTTTGTACTGCCACGCAGTACAATAGTGGCGGGGATGGCTCCATCCCAGGCCTCGTGAATGCTGGGGATCCAGGTGTTGGCGTCCTGATCGGCAAACAGGATCACTTCTGACTTCAACTTATGTGTCTGTAAAAAAGGAATAAAGCCTGTTTTGAGTTTACTTTTAAAATCAAGGCTTATCAACAGTACCCGTACATTTTGGCCGGCATAGCGGCGACTCAGTTCATCAAAAGAAGGCAGCTCTTCTACGCAGGGTTTGCACCAGGTGGCCCAAAAATTGATAACTAATGTGGTGTTTTCTCCATTCTGTTTTACTCGTTCCTGCAGCTGTGGCAGGCTGTCGTAGATGGTAAAAGCTTGCGACTTTGCTACCGTATGGACGAGTAGGAAGGAGAGAAAAATAAGCAAAAGGCGTAACCGATACGGGAACATTGGCGCGGCGTTGAAACTATACATATTAAAAGAACAATGCAAGAAACGGAGATACTCCGAATTGCGGAAGCGTTTTAACAAATTTTCCGACGAAAAACTATCTGTCGCCCAAAAAATCATCAAAAAGGCCTCCCAGAACACTAAATTCAGGGAGGCCTATATCAAAATTTAACTTTGAAATGCAAATTTATGCTTCCACTACTGACTCGGGGTAGGCAATGGAGGCATCTACCAATACGCGCCCACAGTGTTCGCAAGCCAGAATCTTTTTGTGCAGCCCGATCTCCAGTTGTACCTGGGGAGGCACATTGTTAAAGCAGCCACCACAGGAGTTCCGCTCGACCGTCACGACAGAGAGCCCGTTGCGGTAAGTACGGCGCGTTTTGTCATAAGCCTTCAGCAGGCGTTCTTCTATCCCCTGGCGGGCTTTTTCGCTTTGTCCGCGCAGCTTACTCTCTTCCTGCTCCGTTTTTTCAATAATACTTTGCAGTTCTACTTTTTTGGCATCCAGTTCGCCTTGTTTGGCATCGAAACGGGCTTCAGCTACCGTTACGCTGTCTTTTTTCAGATCGAGCTGGGCTTTTGCTTCCTTCACTTTCTTATCCATCAGCTGGATGTCCAGTTTGGCCAGTTCGATCTCCTTTTGCAGGGCTTCGTATTCGCGGTTATTTTTTACTTCTTCCAGCTGCTTCAGGTACCGCTTGACGTTGGCATCCGCCTCTTTGGTCGAGGCCTGCATCTTACTGATTTCCTGTTCGCTCTCCTTCAGGTTAGCTTTCAGTTTTTTAATACGGGTATCCAAACCAGCGATTTCATCTTCCAGATCGGCTACTTCCATAGGAAGTTCACCCTTCAGGATTTGAATTTCATCCAGTTGGGAATCAATTTGCTGCAAATTCCACAGCATCTGCAGTTTTTCGGCAACGGTTGCTTCTACAGGCATTTCTATATCGGTAGTAAATGAGTGAACAATTGATGGAATAACGCTTTTAGGCGTATTTTAAGCATAAAACACGGGATTCGTATTCAATTCCGTGCAATGGAGCGCAAAAGTAGGAAATTTTTCACGAATTATATCATGTAACAAGCCAATAGTGAACTGTTCGGACTCATAGTGCCCCACATCGGCAATCAGAATCTGTCCGTCCGCATCAAAAAACTCGTGATATTTGAAATCGGCAGTCACCAATACATCAGCTTTAGCCTGCCGCGCTGCCGAAAGCAGGAAACTGCCACTGCCACCGCATACGGCCACTGTCCGAATGGATTTTCCCAAGAATGCCGTATGCCGTACACAGCCCGCATGTAGTTGTTTTTTAAGGAGTTGCAAAAAATCTGCTTCGGATAACAGACGATCCAACTCGCCCAGCAAACCTGCGCCGGCATCTTCTGCGCCGGGTCGGGGCGCAAGGATATGAGTGCGCTCCAAGCCCAGTTTTTCAGCGATTTTGGCATTCACCCCCTGCCGATGTACATTATCCAGATTGGTATGAATAGCGTAGATAGCCACATTCGCCTGAATCGCACGAATGACGGTGCGTTCTATATAATTAGTTCCGTTCAGCCGTTTCAGGCCCCGGAAAACAATAGGGTGATGAGCGACGATCAGATTACAGCCTTTGCGTACCGCTTCTTCCACTATAGCCTCCGTGGAATCCAGGCAAAATAAAATTCCGGTCACCTGCGCATCGAACCCGCCAACCAAAAGGCCGGAATTGTCGTATGTTTCCTGCAAGTACGATGGTGCTACCTGTTCCAGCACCTGAATCACATCTTTAACCAGCATTTTTTTGTTTGCTTAGGACAGGCATAATCGAATTTTAGTAAAATTGTTCACCTCTATATCTTTTAACCGGGGGCAGCCGTAACTTTGCCAGATGTTTTCAGTCTAATCTCCTTTTGGGGATGAATGACTGGTCTCCGCCAGCTTCGGCTGAGTTTCTACGATTCTAAACATTAAAAATTATGACACACACATTTCTTTTTCTTGGCAATCTGAGCGGTGGCGAGCTAACCGTTATTTTCCTCATTGTACTGTTACTGTTTGGTGGCAATAAAATACCGGAACTCATGCGCGGTCTGGGCAAAGGCATCCGGGAATTCAACAGCGCAAAAAACTCGGTGGAAGATGAGATCCGTCAGGGTATGCGCGAGGCAGAAAAGAAACCCGTTGAAGGAATTGAGAAGTAGATCGCTGAGCGTAATTCTATGAAAATAAGGCATTTGTGAGATTTTAAAAATTTCTGCAAATACTGCTTTCCTAATGTGTGCCAATAGGTGGGCTGTCTCACAAGTCGCTTTGTGAGCCAGCCTTTTTTATATTCAGGCGACCACTTCTTTTTGAGGCTGTGAGCGATGGACGCTCTATTTTTTTATTTAAATCGTTTCTAAACCCCACGAGTTGTGGCAGATAGTTAAACGTTCCAGGGCAACTTCCGTTTCCCAACGGAACATCGTGGGCGAAGCAATACTTGCTTGTTGCTTTCCCGATAAAAATCGGGATGTCGCTGCGCTCCATTGCTAAATTGCCCACTGCCTTTTTTATGCCACGCCGCAATCTCTTCCTGGTTTTTTATGGTCTGCTGACCCTGGCCAGCATCTTCCTGCTGTTCCGCCTGAAATTCACCTTCGATTTCGAGCAGTTTTTTCCCAAAGACGACCCCGAGTACGTTTTTTTCAAAAACTATGTCCAGGATTTTGAGAGTGACGACAACTTTCTTCTGATCGCAGTGGAACGCCGGGACGGGGTGTTCGATTCGGTTTTTTTAGCAAAGTTCCACGAGTTCACCCTGCGGGCCGGGCAATTGCCGCATGTCACTTCGGCAAACAGCATCACCAAGATGCAGTATCCGCTCAAGACCCCGTTCGGCATCACGGCGGTGCCGGTGATCCACCTGGACGACCCGGCTTTCTATGCCACCGACCGGACGAAAGTGTTACAGGATCGCCGTTTTGTCAATAATATGATCTCAGCGGATGGGACGGCCCTGGCCGTAGTGCTCAAAACGGTGAACCGCAATACGCTGGAACAAGGTCAGGAATTGATGGGCAAATTGGATAGTCTGCTGGCGGCTTATCAGTTTGAAGAAACGCATACGCTGGGTCGCGCTTATTTTCAGCGGGATCTGGTCAGGATGGAAAAACGGGAAATCCTGGTCTCCACCTGCCTGGCGGCCCTGTTGGTCATCTGCGTGCTGTTTTTCATTTTTCGGCGGTGGTGGACGGTATTTATCGCGATGACGGGCATTGGGCTGGCCCTGTTATTTTTTCTCGGTCTGTTGAGCGCACTGGGCCGCGAACTGAACGCCCTTTCCGCTTTATATCCGATCCTGATGTGTATTGTCGGCGTGGCCGATACCATTCACATCACCAGTAAATACCTCGATGAACTGGAAAAGGGCCATGATCGTGCCACCGCTATCCGTACGACGCTGCGGGAAATTGGGCTGGCGACTTTCATTACCTGCATCACCACGGCCATCGGTTTCGCTTCGCTGATTACCAACCGCACGGTACCCATTCAGTCTTTTGGCCTGAACGCTGCTTTAGGGGTCATCCTCTCATTTTTCGTGATTTATGGCTGGCTGTGGGCCATGTTGCCCCGTTTTGAGCGGCACCAACTGGTAAAGGTCACGCGGGAGTATGCGTTCTGGGATCGGTTCATGGACTGGACCTACCGCTTCACCGGGCAAAATCATCGAAAAATCGTCTGGTTTACCCTCGGCCTGATGGTCGTTTGTGCCTTCGGCATTTCCCGAATACACACCAATTATTTTTTAAAAGACAACCTGCCGCGTGGCCAACAGGTGACGAAGGATTTTTTGTATTTTGAACGGAAATTCGCCGGGTTTCGGCCCGTGGAAGTGGCCGTCTTTCCGCAGAATGGCCGTCAGGCCGACGATTTCGTGGTGTTGCAACAAATGGACAAGTTGGAAGAGCATCTGCGCAGTTACCCGGCAGTGAAGACGGTGGCTTCTATCAATGACGTTTATCGCAGCCTGCACGCCATGCGTTCCGGCAATCGCCCGGAAGCCTATCGCCTGCCGGACAGTCTCGCCGAATTTGAGGAAGACCAGTGGATAGCGAAAAAAATTCCGGCGGCGTATTCGGAGGTGTTATTGAGCAAAAATCATGACAAGGCGCGGATTGCAGTACGCATGATTGACGTGGGGCGCGATTCGGTGGAGCGGATGCAGCAGGAAATTGAAAGTTGGTGGAGTCGCAATATTGACTCTTCTGTCGCCAAATTCAAACTCACGGGCACCGGGGTAATTCTGGATCGCAACTCCATTTATATCCGCGATAATATGTTGCAGGGGCTGTTGCCTTCGGTGCTGGTGGTGGCCATCATTATGGGCTTTTTATTCAAAGATATAAAGATGGTGGTAGTCTTTATGGTGCCCAATGTGCTGCCGCTGTTATTTGCCGGGGCATTTATTGGCTATCTCGGCATTCCGCTGGAAGCGGGTATCGCCACGGTCTTCAACATTGTTTTCGGCATTGCCACGGACGATACGGTGCATTTTTTGAGTAATTTCAAACTCTGTCGAGGACGAGGTCTGTCGGTGGAAGAGTCGCTACGTACCACTCTGGCGGAGACGGGCAAAGCGATGTGCCTGAGCAGTATTATTTTGTTTTTTAGTTTCGCCGTGCTGCTGTTTTCCATTTATCCACCTTCGGTCATCGTGGGCTTGCTGGTCAGCATTACGCTGGTCGGCGCGCTGTTCTGTGATTTGCTGCTGGTGCCCGTGCTGGTGCGGTGGCTGATAAAGGAATAGGAAGGGAAGGGGCAATAAGCAAAAGGCAAGGGGCAAGGAAAAGCAAATGAAGCAACGCGACATCCCGATTTTTATCGGGAAAAGCAAGTGGAACATAGTGGCATTCCGATTTTTCATCGGGAAGACAAATGAAGCAAAGAAGGGCAAAGGGCAAGAAAAGGCAAAAGGCAAAAAAGCAATCTCCGGATTGCCTGTTTGCCTTTTGCCTTTTCTTGCTCTTCTTTGCTTCTATTTGCTCTTTCCCACTACCTTTTCGCACTCGGCCAGCAAGTACTCGGCTTTGCTACGGTGGCGAAAGTTCGGGTCGGTCTCTTTGAATTTCCGGGCCAGAAAAGCCTTCAATTCTACAATCGCTTCGGTGTACTTTTTGGCGTGAAAAAGGGAATCGCCTTTTTGCAACCGCGCTAGCCAGTAGATCGGCTGCAGCGGAATGGAAAGACGCAGACAATGATTGAAATCCTGTACGGCCGTTTCCCAGTCATTTTTCAGCATCCGCATTTTGCCGCGCCCATAGTAAGGCTCCGGGTTATTGGGATACAGATCAATGCTTTTGGAAAAGTCGTACAACGCATCGTTGTAATTCTTTAACTTGTAATTCACATAACCCCGGCGCTCGTAGGCCAAGGCATGACTGGCATACTTGGAAATAGCGCGGTTCAGGGCTTCCGTAGCCTCCGACTCCATACCGCCCTGACGCATCAGTTCGCAGGCCCGGTGGTATTCAGAGACGGCTACTTTGTCGGAATGCGGCTCTATTTTGAACTCGGCCAACACCTGACCATTGTCCACGCACCAGGCACCCACACTCCCCATGATGGCGTATTGGGCGACTTCCTGTAAAAGCGAAGTAGTACTGCGCCAGCTCTTCTCGCTGCTCATCAGCGTCTGTGAAGGCACCGTGAGCGAGAAATCATCCACACAAAATATCTGCTCGGCAGTGAACAGGACATCGCTCCTGAAATAACTTTCCAGGCGGGTTATCCAGTGCTGGAGCACCATATTATAGGTGCGCTCCGTACCAAATTCCAGACGACCCCGGAAAATGAGTTTGAGTTGCTGCTGTGGCGCTTGCATAACTATTTTTCCTGCTTTGGCTAGCATAATTAATATCGGTTTTGGAAGCGGTTGAAACTAAAAACACGAACACCTCATCCTGAAAAAGCCGACGCACAGACCCGAATGTTAGGAGCAAAGATTACAAAGCACGGACAAGTCGTCTTTTCGGTGACTACTACCCGAGCCCTGTTAATTGCTCAAAAAAATCCGTAAAATCGTTGCTATAAAGAATAAACCCTTGTACGAAGAAATCCTGAAAAGGAAACAAAATTCAGGAGGTACTCAGGCGCTTTTCCACGAGAATTACAAAGTTAATTAATTGCTACGTTTTTTACCAAGCATAGGGATTACTTTTTACAAAAAAAACTATTTGTTTTACGTTGTACCATAAGCAGTTGTTTGTCAAATATTACATGCTGCCAACTATTCTTTGGTCATCTGGACGCTATATTTTCTAAACCTTTCAGGGAAGTGGCATTTTTGGAAAGAATTTTTCTTTGTCTAAAATTTGTAATAAAATAAAGCCATGCCAAAAACAAACACTAACTGTTAAGTAATTGTGGGTTGGCTGACAAAATAACTACAAAATATCAACATGATTACCCAACTTGGGGAAGCGACTATACGTTGCGGGCATCACTACTGATCCACCGTCTTCACGCGCCCGGCCAACCAGATACTCAGCAGGATCAAGGTGATGGACCACCAGCCCACCCAATCGTAGCGGTGAATATGTTCATCGGCAGTTTTGTAAATGATGGCTCCGCCAATGTAGGCCGCCACCCCAGTGGACAGTTGTTGCAGCGAGGAATTGATGCTCATAAATCCGCCGCGCTGCTGGGGAGTTACTACGCCCGACACAATGGTTTGCATGGGAATGGTCCGGCCATTGGAAAAAACAAAGAACATCCCGGCGATGACCAGCACCATCCAGAGCGGCGAAGGTTGTAAATTGGTAATGAACCAAACCGGGATCACCGAACAGAGGGCAAACACCACAAAAACCGGGTACTTCCCGTAGCGGTCGGCCATTTTGCCCACCCAGGGCGAGAAAAAGATGGTGCAAAGTCCACCCACCAGGTAGATCAGAAAAATATTATCCTGGCTAAATCCGACATTTCCCACCAGCGAAGGCGCGATGTAAGGAATAATGGCAAAATGACCCATCATCAGGGTCACCGAAAGGGCCAGTGCCCGCAACTGGTTCGGCGATTTCAGAATGTCGGTCAGCACATGCAATGGATTGCGCCGGAGTTCTTTCTGGGCAATGTGGCTGGTCATATTGGGCGCAAAAGCGATGATGAAAACAGTCACCAATACGCCCAGCCCGCCTACGGCCAGAAAGGGCGCATGCCAACTAAAACGGGCGGCCAGCCATAGTCCTGTCGGCACACCCACCACCGAAGCCAGCGAAAAGGCGGTCATCACCACGCCCATTGCTTCCGCGCGCCGTTGATACGGAAAAGTATCGCCGACGATGGACAGCACCTGCGCGCCGATCATGCCACCAAACAGCCCGGCCAGAATGCGGGCCGCCACCAATAGCGCATAAGTGGGCGCAAAAGCGCAGGAAAAAGTGCCGATCACAAAGCCGATGTAAGCGAAAAGCAGGACTTTTTTGCGGTCGAACCGATCCACAAAAAAAGCGGCGGCAAAGCCCGAAACGCCAGCGGTGAGGCTGTAAGCAGACACCGCGAACCCAAATTGTTTGGGCGAAATTTGGAATAATTTCATCAACTGTGGCCCCAGTGGCATCATGATCATAAAATCCATGATGTGGGTAAAATTGACGCAGGCAAGAATAATCAGGAGGAGACGCTCATTTGGACGCATGGGGCAAAGCAACAGCGGTTTGGGCGAAGGGTTTTGAAAAAAAAGCAAAAATGCAAAAGGCAAATTGCAAATGGAGCAAAGCAACATCCCGTTTTTTGAGGAGGCGAGGATTTGAGTATTCGACCAAAGCACCTGATAATCACCTAATTAATCAAATCCTCAAATCCTCGCATCTTCAAATCCTCAAACCTTCATTGCTGGTTTTTCGGCGTTTGCAATGGCGCAACATACGGACGCCATTTGTCCAGGCTCCGCGTATTTACGCCGTTGCGTTGCGCTGCCTCGATCACTTTTCGGGCATTGCTGGTATCGCCCTTTTGCAGATGCGCTTCTATGGCGACTTCATACGCCCCGACCGCTTGCGGGTTATTTTGGATGGATTTCTGGGCGAGGTTCAGGGCTTCCTGCGTATGTCCCAGAGCCAGGTTGGTTTTGGCCGCCTTGTTTTGTAACTGCGGATCGAGGGGTTTGGCCGCCGCTTGTCTTTCTTCCTTCACCAGGCGTTTTTCTATTTCCCGGGTGGAAATGGCGGCTTCCTGCTCGCGTTTGTCTATCCAGACTCCGTCGCCGGGCTTTTTCTGGCGCACCGCTTTCAGGTCTTCGGTGGCTTTGGCAGGCTGACCACTTTTCAGGGAGGCTTGGACCCGTATTTTCAACAGGTCAGGATCGGCAGCATTGGCATTCGGAGCGGCTATTTCCAGATCGGTGGCGGCGCGGGTGAAGTCACCCTTTTGGTAGAGCAACGCCCCCCGGATACGCCGAGCCGTGGTTTGGTTGGGATAGGCTTCCAAAATCTGATCGTAGATGGCCAAGGCCTTGTCATATTCCTTTTTGGTCAAATGACCCTGCGCCACCGCCAGCAGCATCGTACTATCGGGCAATTCCGATGACCGAGCAGTGTCCATTTTCGCCGCCACGGGAGGACTTTCTTCCAATAAATTACTGGCAATCGGAATACTGGCCCAGTTGGCCAGCACAATATACAGCAGCCTGGTCGCCGCGTCCACATCGCGGGTCAGATTGCCGAAATCGTTCATTTTCAACAGATTACCCAGTGTAGTGTCACCTGTACTCGCCGTCATGCCGTCCAGCAGTTTGTAGCGAATATCTAATTTATAACCCTGGTCGGTGGTCTCGTTGATCTTGCCCCACACGATCATCTGCACCCCGCAGCCCTGCGCAATGGTCGTGGCCTCGGTCAGGCTGGGGTAATTGGTGCCGATGTCGTACTGTTCATTCACGTCCGCTACGGCCTGGTCTTTCAGGTTCAATGTTTTGCTGAAAAGCACATTTAATCCGTCGGAAATATCAATGGCGGGATCGCTGGCCTTCTTTTCGCCGGTCTGCTTGAACGGCAAAATCATGACTTTAAACCGCGTTTTGTCATCGTACTGCGGACATGCCTCTTCTTTCGGTTTATGGGTAAATTTCCAGATAAAAAAAGCACCTGCCAGGGCCACTACCCCACCGATCACGTAGTAGCGCCAAGCCTGCGAGTGGGTCGGGACCGGGGCTTTATCCTGAAAAGTAAACTTACCCGCCTCGAGCCGGTGAATAATTTGCAGGGCATTATTCGCCACCTGATTGATGGATAATTGGGCCGTTTCAGGGGAAATAGTACCGCGAATGGTCTGCGCTTTTACATGATAAAGTTCGCCCTGATTCACCCGGCCGATTTGGGCCAGTTCGCTATATTGTGGATCGCTGTCGAGCAGCGCCACTAATTGCACCATTGCGGTTTCAATATCACCTTTCCCGATCAGGGTTTTAATGGCAGGAAGTACTTTTGGCAGGTCCATAATAAATAGGAGTAGTAAAAATCGCTGACACAACGCCAACGTACTTGAATAACGCGGGCCAGTAGAGAATAATTATTTAGTGCAGTGTTAGCATAGACTTAAAAGTGCCTGTTTATCAAGCATGTATGTTAAAAATGCTATGCTTTAATGGAGTAATGTAACTTTCTCGAGGATGCGAGTATTCGATCAATAACGTGATGGTCAGGTGCTCTGATCGAATACTCGCATCCTCAAATACCCATATCCTTAGCCACCACTCACCAATAGCGGCTGCAAGATGCGCCAGACGTTTTCCGCCACGATCTTTTGTCCGGCTATATTCGGGTGAATACCATCTTCCAGATTGAGGGTTGGAATACCGCCTACATCTTCCAGTAAAAAAGGAATCAGCGCGGCCTGATTACGCTGGGCCAGATCGGTGTACATGCCTTGAAAAGCCTTGGTATAAGTCGCGCCGAGGTTGGGCGGAGCCAGCATACCCGCGATCACGAGCTGGCAATTGGGATAATGCAAACGTACGCTATCCACAATGGCCCCCAGATTTTCTTTGGATTGGGCAATCGGCAACCCGCGCAGGGCATCATTGCCGCCCAATTCGAGCACAAATATATCCACCGGCTGACGTAGCACCCAGGCAATCCGACTCTTGCCATCCGCCGTCGTTTCGCCGCTGATGCCCGCATTTACGCAGCGGTAAGGCAGTTGCAGACTATCAATGCGCCGCTGAATAATGGCTACAAAGCCCTGCTCCGGCGAAAGTTGGTAGGCCGCCGTGAGGCTATTGCCAAAGAAAACGATGTTTTTGCGGGTGGACGGTGCCGCCGGCGCAGCAGTGGAAGTTGTCGGCGTAATCGTTGCCGTATTTTTAGGTTCGGATTGGCAAGCAGTAAAGGCCAACAAACCGGAGAAAAGCCAGAATAAACGATTCATTTTTAAATTTCAGAGCAAAACAACCACTTTGCCGGAATGTTTTTCACCCAAAATCATCTGGCTGTAAATATAATTTTATATTGAAATGCCCACTGTGTGAAACAGTTACAAAAAAACACAGCAGCGCCGACCAACCCCACGTACCGGAAACGACGGGTTTAGAAAATGGCTGGACGCTGCCGTGCTTTTTTAATAAACTCTTCAACGGAGTATCGGGAGGACGTCCCGGAATTAATAATTCATCATTAATAATTCATAATTCCTTACCCTCCCGCCAGTTTAGCCGCCAACACCGGCACATCCTCCTGCAATTTGGCCTCCATCGCTTTCAGGGCCATTTTCAGGGCTTCCAGATTGGCTTTGCGTACAGCATCTGGAGTGATATAGCCATAATAGAGGGCTATTTTGGCCTTACCCGTGCCGGGTGCGGAGTAAGTGACGATGGGCCGACCTTTGGCATCGGCGATTTCGAGTTGCAAATCCAGGTCGCAACGGACGGTACCATAAGGCATACCCAGCAGGTTCAGACCCGACAGCGTCAGGATGGAAGGGATGGCGTATCCCCAACCGGAATTGCGGCGGTTGTAGAACAGCAATTTGAAGCGGGCCTGACCAGCCTGGGCATTACCGGCTTGCATCACGTTGTCCGCCAGTTCATTTTGCAGCAGATGGCTGACATCGCGCAGGGCTCCGGTGGTCACGCTGTAGGCCTGCCAGGGATCGGTAGCGGCGGGGCCTTGCCGAAATAATGCCGCATCGAAAGCCTGCCCAAAACTGGCTTGATGGATGAGCAGTCGCAGCGGCGGCAAGCGTTCGGGCAGGGCGGGAGTGGTACGAAAATCGGCGGGGCGCAAGGTGCGGCACTGGCTCAAAACCAGTACGCAGCAAGCGAGGAAGAGAATTGTTTTTTGCATGGCGTTTAAATTTGGCTGCAAGATGGATACGCTTCCTCCACCCCGCAAGAGGCCGGTAGCCCGTAGAGTTCTGTTTAACGTAGTTTAACCTTTGGGAAAGTAAAAGTGAAAACAGTTAACTAATATATTATTGGATATGAGTTTATTAAATTTATGTTAAAATAATAATATAATAAACTCATAAGGAACTTTAATATCAATAGACGGTCGCTTTTGGTAGCAAAATCTAATTACTTATGCGAATCATGGGTTAAACCAGCCTTTTGAATGCTGCAAAAGCCCCGGTAGGGGCGAAAAGTTGGTAGTAAAATGATGGTAGCATCTGGTAAGCCCCAGAGGGGCGCAATAGCGTACTTATTACGCCCCTCCGGGGCTTATGAGAGAACCGTTATGGACATATTTCTACCAACATCTTGCCCCTACCGGGGCTTTTAAACCCATGATTCCCATTACTTAACTTTCCAGCGTGTTGTGTTTTTTCTAAACCTTCTAAGTTTTCTAAACTTTCTCTAAACCCCTTGAATTTTCTAAACCTTTTTCTAAACCCTTACAAACCCCTTCCCCATACCTTTGCGCCATGCGTCGCCACTTATCCACCGTCGAAGAAATAGTCAGCGGCATCCGTTCGGGTAGCCGGGTGGTGCTGGGGCAGGCCATCACGCTGGTTGAAAGTGCCCGCGCCGATCATCAGGCCCTGGCCCAGGAGGTGATCGCCCGCTTACTCACCGAAGCACCTGCGGAACCCACGACCCTGCGCATCGGCATCACGGGCGCGCCCGGAGTGGGCAAAAGCAGCCTCATCGAAGCGCTGGGCATATACTTGCTCGAACAGAGGCGACGGGTGGCCGTGCTGGCCATAGACCCCAGCAGCAGCGTGAGCGGCGGCAGTATTCTGGGCGATAAGACCCGGATGGAACGGCTTTCGGTGTCCGAGGGTGCATTTGTGCGGCCATCCCCGGCGGGCACTTCGCTGGGTGGCGTGGCCCGCAAAACCCGCGAAACAATTCTGCTGGTGGAAGCCGCCGGTTACGACACGGTACTGATCGAAACGGTAGGCGTTGGTCAATCGGAAGTGGCCGTACGCCGCATGACGGACGTTTTTCTGCTATTATTACTGCCTGGTGCAGGCGATGAATTGCAAGGTATCAAACGGGGCATTGTCGAACTGGCCGATCTGCTGGCCGTGAATAAAGCCGACGGTGAACGCCTCGCACTGGCCCAACAAGCCCAGCGGCATTACCGCAATGCCGTGCATTTATTGCCAAAACCTCGAAGCGGATGGTCGCCACAGGTGCTGATATGCAGTGCCCAGGAAGGGACTGGTGTGGCCGAATTGTGGACTACCATCCTCAACTATCACCAGCAAACGCAGCAAAACGGATTTTTTGTGGAGAACAGGCGGCAACAGGCACACTACTGGCTGGAGGAGGCATTACAGGCCGGATTGCAGGCACTTTTTCAAGGAAATACAGGTGCGCAGCAGTTGCTAAAAACCCTGGAACCAGAGGTGTTGGCGGGGCGGCTTTCGCCCTTTGCGGCTGCCGAAAAAGTGCTGGAAATATTCGGGAATAAGTAAAATTTAGGATTTTTGATTTTATCTATTTTTCAACGCAACATATTGATAGTAAAGATTTTTTACATAAATTTTTTCCATAAAATAAAAAAAGCCATCGAACTTTTCGTCCGATGACTTAACCCCAAAAAACCAAATGAAAACAATCTTCCTTTCTTATATATCTTCGAGCCCGGAGGCGCTTTTTCTGTCGGTTACTACCTTTAAACGGCAGCTTCTCAAACGGTCACTCTTTTAGAAGAAAAAATTCAAAAAAAAATTTCTCCCGGTATTTTCGTGCGTAAAAAGGCGGACGGGGAACGAAGTTCCTACTTTTACCGCTTCATCATTACTAATAAGACTGTGCCATGACTTTTTACGCAATACTTAAAGAACTTCACGCTTACAATAGGTACTTCATCCTCGCGGCCCTGGTGTTTGTGCTTTTTCGCGCTTACACCGGCTGGCTGAGCAACAAGCGTTACGAAAAACCCGACAATACCAGTGCTGCTGCTTTGCTGGGGCTTTGCCACCTGCAATTACTGCTCGGCCTACTATTGCTTTGGGTCAGTCCCCTCGGTATGGCGGCCCTTTCCAATGGTTCGGCACTGCCCGGTTCCTGGGCGCGTTACTTCACCATGGAGCACGCTGGCGCGATGTTCATCGCCATTGTGCTGGTGCAAGTAGGTCGCATTCTTTCCAAAAAGAAAACCGACGACCAGCAAAAACATCGCACCATTGCCATTTATGTCACCATTGCTACACTGCTTATTATCGGTACGCTGGCCCACAAAGGTTTGGTATTGAGCCGTTTGGCCGATGCCGTCGCGATGTAGCAGTGAAGCCCGTTGCTCTTTCGCAAGGCATATATATACGTCAAAATGCCCCTTTAAGTTTTGCCGATTGGCTTGCTTTAGGTGGTATGACATATTTATTACAGAACTCCGTCGAAAGGCTGGCTGTGCAGGCGTTTTGATTGTTTCTGTGACTAAATGGTGATCATTTCTAATAGATTTTTCCAAGATGCAAAAACCCAGTATTCCCGAAGGCACCCGCGATTTCGGGCCAGAACAGGTGCGCCGCCGCACCTATATTTTTGATACGATCCGTACGGTTTTCGTGAAATTTGGTTTTCAGCCGCTCGAAACACCAGCCATGGAAAACCTGAGCACCCTCACCGGCAAATACGGCGACGAAGGGGATAAATTGCTATTCAAGATTCTGAATAACGGCGACTACCTGAAAGATGCTACGCCAGAAGCCCTGGAAAATCGCGATTCGGCGCAGTTGGTGCGTAGTATTGCCAAACGTGGTCTGCGTTACGACCTCACCGTGCCTTTTGCCCGCTATGTGGTGATGAATCGTGGCCAGTTGACCTTTCCTTTCAAACGTTACCAAATCCAGCCCGTATGGCGTGCCGACCGGCCACAACGGGGCCGCTACCGCGAATTTTTTCAATGCGATGCCGACGTGATTGGTTCGGATAGCCTGCAATTTGAAGCCGAACTGGTGCAAATCTATGACGAGGCTTTCGCGAAATTACAGGTGCCGGTGACCATCAAACTGAACAACCGGAAAATACTCTTTGGCATCGCCGAGGCCGCCGGGATTCCCGATCAGTTCATGCACATGACCGTGGCCATTGACAAATTAGACAAAATCGGGCTCTCCGGTGTGCGTACCGAACTGGCGGAGCGCGGCATTTCGATGGAGGCCATTGAGGTAATCCAGCACATTCTGGAAGTGCCGGACCGGGAGGCCCTGCGCCCGCTGTTCGCCGATAGCCCCATCGGATTGAGTGGCCTGGATGAACTGGATCGCGTATTTCGTTTTTTAGAAAAAACGCCGCTGACCAATGCGTTGCAATTCGATATCACTTTGGCGCGTGGGCTGAGTTATTATACCGGCTGCATTTTTGAAGTGGCGGCCATTGGCGTACCGATGGGCAGTATTGGCGGCGGCGGTCGTTATGCCGATCTGACCGGTGTGTTTGGGGTGCCGGGCTTGTCGGGCGTGGGCATTTCGTTTGGGGCCGACCGCATTTACGACGTGATGGACGCTTTGGAAGTCTTCCCGGAGGCCCTCAGCGCGAGTGTGCAGGTGTTGCTGGCCGCTTTTGATGAACCAACCCATGCGTATGCCTTTGAGTGCGCTACGTACCTACGCGCAGCGGGCCTCGCCGTAGAACTTTACCCGGAACCGGGAAAATTGAAGAAACAATTCGAGTATGCCGCCAAACGCAACGTGGCATTCGTGGCTATTGTCGGAGAAACAGAAATGCAGACGGGAAAATTGACCGTGAAAAATCAACAAACGGGCGAACAGGCGGTGCTGACGGTGGAAGAGGCGGTAGCACTGATTAAATAAAAGGGCAAAAGGCAAATTGGAAAATGTGGCAATGCAACATTCTGGTGGGGAAAGCAAATGAATAAATGGGACAAAACGGCTGCATTTCATACCGTTGCAACCCCATCCCTAACCCTTCCCCTGAAAGGGAAGGGGACATGATCGTGGTGCTTTCTTGCTGATTTTCAATACCATGAAAATAAAATAATTTTTCATCAAGGTGCTGAAAATCAATAAATTGAAACTCAATGAAATCCCCCTCCCTTTCTGGGGAGGGGTTAGGGGTGGGGTTTTAGCGTGGCCAGTATGGTCACTACGCGCCATTTTGCCTATTGCCCTTTGCTGTCCCAACGAAAAATCGGGATGTCGCATTGCTCCATTCGCCTATTGCCCTTTGCTTATTTGCCTATTTCCCTTATGGTTGCCAGCCCAACACCGCCGTCCGCGAATCGTTCCAACGCTCGAAAAAGGCAGGTACACATTCTTTACCCAACGGTGTGCAGGCGTTGAATAACATACAGACGGCAATACCATCGCGGCGATTTAGTGCAATCTCGGCGCGGAAGCCATTGACCGAACCACTGTGGTATAAAATCGTGTCGCCATTATGTTCGAGTACACGCCAGCCCAGGGCGTAAGATGCCTCGTCTTTGCTGATCCATTGCGGGAAAATCTGGCGTTCGCGGCCCGTTTTTACTACCGGCGAAAATACTTTATCCAGCGTAGCAGCAGACACCACCTCGGGCCGATGACCCAGCAGAAGTTTCAGCCATTCGCCCATATCGGTGATGCTGGCATTCACGCCGCCCGCCGCCGTAGCATTATAGTAGTGATCGGTGATTACATCCGGGCGCCAGGTGCCGCCTTTGGCCGGATAGTGCGGCAGGGCCTTGTCCACGGTGCTGCATATAGAAGCATAATCGCAGGAAGCCGTGACCATGTTCGCCGGGCGAAATATTTTTTCGTTCAATAAAGTCTGGTAGGTCTCGCCGGTAGCGGCCTTCATCATTTCTTCCACCACACAGAACACCGCATTTTGATAGCTGTAAGTCTCCCCTTCTTTCCAGGCCAGGGGCACGCTCGGAAAACGGTATTTCATCAGCGTAGGAATATCGTAGCCCTGCTCGATCAGGTGGGTGTAAGCGTGGTAAGGCAGGCCAGTAGTATGTGATAACAAGTGCCATAGTTGGATGCGCCCGGTCTGTTCGCGGTCGCGCAATTTGAACTCCGGCACCAGTTGTTGCACCGGCTCATCCCAGGCCAAAGTGCCCTGCGACACCAGGATGCCAGAGAGCACACCCGCAAATCCTTTGGACAGGGAGCCGACCCGAAATACCGTGTTGGCATCCACCGAATCGGGGGTGCCGACGGCCCGCAAACCATAGCCGCGTTCAAAAACAATCTGGCTATCTTTCACGATCACCATCGCGGCACCGGGAGTACCGGTGGCGGTCATTTGACGCGAGAAGTACTGATCGTATTGAGCGATCAATTCCTGCAAACGTGGGTTTTCACCAGGCTCAGCAGGCTCGGAAAATACGTGTGTAGTGTGCGGCGGAGCCGCAGCGGGCATCTGCGTACAGGTAGGCGTCAGCAGCGCAGCAAGCACAGCAACGCTCAGCACAGAGAGGGTAGAAAAGAGGGAGAACCTATTCATAGACGTGGCGAAACGAACCGAACACAAGCAAAATTGTGTCCAAAGTTGTCTGATTATTTTGACAAAACTCACACAAAGAAGTGTCAAAAAAAAATTAATTATTTGAAAATCAATTATTTGTACAATAAAACAATCATCTTTCAGACCGAAAAATAAAATTATTTATACAAAGATATTGTAAAAAATACACCAACTCTATTTTAAAAAGTTAAACTGCATACTGCTGACTAAATAACTTTTTCCGGGCCAGGTAAGCCGGGTTGTTTTCGGCCCGAAACCAGTATTCCCGAAAAATAGCGGCTGCCCGTGCTTTCTCATTGGTCAGGGCATCGGCTTGTTGTGGCAACAGATCGTTGCCTTTATCGGGGCTGCTTTGCGAATAGGGATATGGCAGGCCAGCCGTCGCGTCGCCGGAGCCATCGCGGTACTTTTTACCACCTTTATAATTGGCATAACGACGGGCGCGGGTGAATCCCATTTGCAAAAACTTGCGCGCCATATCCGCGCCGACGAAATCGTTTTTCTGTAAATAATCCTCGAACAGCGCGTAGATTTTTTCGGCTGATTCCTGTGCCACTGCTTCGGTTTTGAAACGCCAGTACGGTAATATTTCGGACTTATAAGGTTGCACCAACAGGACACCCTGTTCGCCTCGGCCCACCCGATAGAGTTCGGGATGTTGACGAAAGTCGGTGTTGGCGAAATCCAGTTCGTAATTGAAAGAGCGGGAATTATTGCCAGGCATATCCTACCAACAGGTTTTTCATCAATTGTTCCTCGGCAGACAGCCAGGTTTTTTCTTCGATGGTCGGCGTCTCATCGGGCAAGAAATTGAAAAAATCTCCTTTCTCGTAGGCGGTTAATACGGCCGGATGGATGTAATATTTGCGGCAAACCGTGCGGGTATTCCCTAGATTGCTGGCCACTTCATCAATGGTTTTCAGGATGTTGCTCTTGGTTTCGGTGGCGGTGGCGGCTGGGCCCAGGGCGCAGAATGAGTGAAAAGCCGTGACCGTGCCCGCCTAGGTACGGAAGTCTTTGGCCGTAAAGTCCATGCCCGATATTTCTTTCAAATAAGCATTGATGTCGCCGGAGCCGATGGAACGGTGGTTGCCCTGACTATCGTAATATTGGAAGAGTTCCTTGCCGGGAATATCGCGGCTCTGCTAGATGAGGCGGGCCAGTTTGCGGCTTTTCAGGTGAATGGAGTGGGCCACGCCTTTTTTGCCTTTGAACTGAAACTTAATGTCATCGCCGGTCACTTTGACGTGTTTGTCCTGCAACGTGGTCAGGCCAAAAGAGCCGTAGAGTTTTTTGTATTCTTCATTGCCCACGCGGATGTTGGTCTGTTCCATGATGCGCACCGCCAGGGCCAGCACCTTTTCGTAGGGGAAGCCCGGTTTTTTCAAGTCCTGCTCCAGGCGCGCGCGGATAAGTGGCAGAGCATCAGCGAATTGCGGCAACCGATAATATTTGGTTTGGCTGCGAATGGTATTCCAATCCGGGTGGTAACGATACTGTTTGCGGCCTTTGACATCTATGCCCGTGGCCTGTAAGTGACCGTTGGGATCGGCACAGATCCAGACATTTTCCCAGGCGGGCGGCAACACCAGTTTTTTGATGCGGGCCAGCACCTCGTCGTCCTGACAGACATTTCCCTCGGCATCCGTGTAGTGGAAGCAATCTTCGCCCCGGCAGCGGGTCCAGCCGGCAGCGGTACCCGCTACATATTTGAGGCCTACGGCTTTGGCCGTTTTGAGGGGATCACGGTTGATTTTGGCGAGTTTCTGGTGAAGCCGGGCGTGTGTCATCGGGTGCGTTTTCTTTTTTGTGGGCAGAATAGCCCTTTATTTTCCATAAAAAACGGGGCCACAGGTAAAGAGGCGAGGGGCAAAAAGCAAAAAAGCAAAGGGCAAAAAGCAAAAAGCAAATAGGCAACCATGAACAAAAACCCGCAAAAATCTTTACATCAATAACAAACACTAAATTTCCCCATCACTATGGATGTGGCTTTGCTTCATATTGTTATCCGGCGGCTGGAAGAGGCGTATGGACGCCAAACGCGCTACTCGACGAAAAGTCCGATGGACCAACTGATCGCAACCATCCTTTCGCAGCGCACCAATTATGCCGATGAAATGCAGGCCTTTAATCAAATGCGGGAGCGTTTTCCGACCTGGGAAGAAGTAGCCGTTGCGCCCACGGCGGAACTGGAAGCCCTGATCCAGCCGTCGCGTTTCCCGGAACTGAAGGCACCACGCATCCAAGAAGTGATCCGGCGGATTATGGCCGATCATGGCGATACGGAACTGCGTTTTTTGAATGATATGACCACCGAAGCCGCGCAGGCTTACCTGATGTCGCTGCCGGGTGTGGGTTATAAGACTTCCACTTTTGTGCTGTTGTTTTCCATGCGCCGCCCGGTGTTGCCGGTGGATACACACGTGCATCGGGTCTCGACACGGACGGGCATTTTACCGTTCAAAACTTCGCAGGAGAAGGCGCATATTTTGCTGCTTTCGATGTTGCCCAAGGACCCGGATGAATTGCTGAATTTTCACAAATTGCTGTTTCATCATGGGCAGCAGGTGTGTACTTTTAGTTATCCGCGTTGCCAGACTTGTGTTTTGAAGGATATTTGTGCTTATTATAATAAGGGGAAACAACCGTAATTTGGGCAAGCGTGATTTGGGCAACCGCGAGGGTTGCCCCTACGGGCGCATCGGCTTCTGCCCGGTATTGACCAACCACACGCCCGCGATGGTAACGGACATACCCAGGAGTTCCCAGATGGTAAGTTTTTCACCCAGAAAAAGCCAGCCGAGCAGGATGGCTACGGTTGGATTGATGTAGGTATAAAGCGAAGAAACGGTCGCATTGAGGTGTTTCAGGACATACATATACAGGGTAAAGGCTACTGCGGAGCCAATCACGATCAGATATAAAACAGACAACCAACCCAGGGTGGTGTGGTGGATGGTGTGCGAGGTATCCAGCAGAATACTCAACAAAAACCCGCCCAGCCCGCCAGCGGTGATCTGCATACCGGCGTTGAGCAAGGGAGAGACCGCCGAAGAGTTCCAGCGTTTGGCCATCACCGTACCCAGCGACCAGGTGAAACACGAAGCGAAACACGCGGCAATGCCCCAGCGGTATTCGGGTTTTAAAAAATCCTCCCAACCGTGACTAAAAATGACCGCCAGACCACCAAAACCCAGCAAAACGCCCGCTATCATGCGTCCGGTAATGCGCTCGCCGCTACGCCACGTGAGCGAAATGAGCACCACAAACACCGGCGTAAGCGAACCAATCAGCGAGGCCGGTCCCGAGGAGACGTACTGCATTCCCCAACTAATGAAGCCGTTGCCGCCCGTAATGGTGAAGAGGCCGGTGATGACCTGCCGCAAAATATAAGGGCGAGTGATTGGACTGAAGCTGGGAGCGGCAGCAGAGGTGGCGCGATTACCCGTTTTTTGCCAGTGATAATTGGCCAAAGCCAGCAGGAGGAGCAACAGTCCAGCCGTCGTTTGGCGAATACCGACCAGCAAAAACGGCGGAAAATCGCGCACCGCGAACTTTATGGCGGTATAAGTCGTACCCCAAATAATACAAATCGCGGCCAGAGCGAAATAGGCATTTCGTTTGGATACTTTACCTGATACGGGAGGTAAATCTGGGCGCTCTGGCAGCGGAAGTGGCGTATCTGCGGCAGTTAAGCCCTTGTTTTTCAGCACCTTGACGATTTTTAAAGGCTACTTTTTTGGACGGGGTTCTTCTTCCCGCGCATAACGGCGGCGACGGTTCCAGCCGAACAAAAAGCCAAATAAGCCGAGGAAAACCAGTGGTAAACCAATATTCACGACTTGCCAGATCGGTTTTTCGGCCTGAGCGCGGACGGTATCGAGCAGACGAAGTTCCACGGTTTTAGAACGAGCCGCCACCACGCCATTCGGATCAATCAGGTATTCGATGGCATTGAGCAGCAGGTCTTTATTGGCGTAAGCCTGATTTTCGTAGCGATTGTAGCCGAGCGGCAGCCATTCTTTGGTGTCGGGGCGACTGAAATTGGCGATTACGTCGCCATCGCTGATGACCAGCATACGCGTAGGCACACTGGTGGAGCGGAAATCCATACCGATCTGTTTCAGCCCAGCCTGCATTTCTTCCGATACGCGATTCTCGTAATTGGAAGCAAAAGTGCCTTCGAGCAATACGCCGACGGTCTGCGGGCCTTTGTTGAACAGCTCGGGTTTGGGCTCCTGGCGCACCAGTTCAAAACTGACATCCACCGGACTGAACTGTACATTACTGTAGCGGCTGGTCTTGATAAGCGGGATTTTGGCGACCGAAGTTTTGGTACGAATGGTATCTATCGTAGAGCAAAAATGCAGTTCTACGCGATCCAGATTTTTCACAATGGGATGGTCGCCGGTCGGCAGCACCGTCGGGAAATAATACCACGGGAAGAGTTTGAACTGTGGCGCATTGCCCATTTGGCCCGCTTTCAACGGTATTTTGGAACACTCCAGGTCTATCACGAGATCGGGCATGATGCGCACCCCGTATTTGAACAGCATATCTTCCAGTTGCAACGGATAGTCCTGCGGCACAAAATGCCCGGAGGCACTGAGGCTGTCCAGTTCGGCATTCAGGCGATCTATGAGCCAGAGCACGTGGCCACCCTGCATGACGTACTGGTCTATTTTGAATTTCTCTTTTTCGGTAAACGGAGCGCGCGGTTTGGCGACGATCAGCAGCGCGCATTTATCGGGCGTCAGTTGCACCACCGAATCCAGCAGAATGCGGCCAGTGTCATAAAACTGCAACAGGCTGCGTTCAATATCCAGCGTCTGGAGTTTGGGCAATTCGCCGTGGCCTTCGGTGAAAAGGATGTAGGGCTTGTTGGCCACCAATATCTTTTTGATGGCGCTGGCGAACTTGTACTCCAGTTTTTTCTCCGAATTATTGATCACCTCGGGCGAGATGGCGGGCGAGTTATTTTCGATCAGGTTGACCGGAATCTGGCGATTGCCGTAGTGAAAAATAGCCACCGGATAAACTAGCCTTTTGGTGGCCTGCCCGGTCTCTTTGATGTCAATCGTCATCGGCTCGATGCCCAACTCACGAAGTGCCTTTTGCCGACCCTGTACATCTTCCCGGCTGCCCCGCAGCGGGTCTTCAAAATTGTACTCCACAAGCCCGTTTTGGGAGCGCATATCTTCGAGCATTTCGCGGGTAGCGGTCTGCAGGCGTTTGAAACCAGCGGGAAATTCGCCATCCAGCAGCACCTCCACGTACACGCGTTCTTTCAGGCCCGTCAGCAGTTGCTTGGTGGGTTGGGCCAGCGTAAAACGCTGATCGCCCGTGAGGTCGGCCTGGGTGTAGAACACATTGGCTAAAACATTGATAAACAACAGGATACCGCAGAAAAAAACGAATTGCAGCAGGGCCTGGGAACGCCGGGAACGGGACATAGATGGATGGATGTGGCCAATACGGTTAAATGTGGTCAATAGTTTCGAGAAAAAATGCAAGGCAATGCACTATCTCTTAATTCAACAACTACGCGAAAATTGCCTGGAAGGGCAAAAATAGGGGTTTTGTGACTTAAGAACAGGTTTTGAAAAAAGGGAATGCTATAATAAAAAATTACTCTCTATTTGATACATTCATCAAATAGAGAGTAATGCAAGGAAGGATTCTGTCATTTTAAATGGTCGTGCTGCCTCTCAATTCAAGTGCGGAAACTGCGCTTTTAACTCATCATCCAGTTTGTCTGCCCAATACTCAAAATCAACGATGAACGTGGTGAGTTCGTTGAAGTCAATGCCTTTGATATCGCGGTCGAAGGAGGCCCAGACTTTATTGGAATTGGGTACAAGACAGATTTTGATGCCTAATTTCTCGTCGTTCAGTTCGAGCAGGCGGCGGTAAAAAGCCAGCAGGTTACTGGTGCTCGGTATTTCCATGATGGGCGAGAAAATGCGCAGAAAATCGCGGGCAGAACCATTGGCGAAGTTGAGCCGCAGGATATTGACTTCGATGCTGACCGAGCCTTTGCGCCAGATCCACAGTTTCTTTTCGGTATTATACACGCTGTTGCGGTCCAGGCCAACGGATTCGGCATAGCAATGGACCATTTCTACGACGCGGAGGTAGTGCGCATCTTGTACGTTGACTGGGGCGGGACTTTGTAAATTTTCCATGTGTGATCTTGTTTTATTGATGCCACAAAAATGGGGCTGTGCAGTGCGGTTGTCCAACGGCCAGCGAGTAAATGGCAGGGTTGATTGAGCAACTGAAAATTATGCTTTGCCGCTTTGGCTTCTGGGTCTTTGGCCACTTACGCGGTCAAACTGGCCACTTGCGCAACGGCCATTTCTGCCCGCCGGTTTCACCTCCAATTTTGTGCATTATTCATACAAAAACAACCCGCAATATGCAGACGCACTTCATTAAAATAGACCACCGGATCATCAATATCTCTTCGATCAAATCCATCAGGATATATGAAGAGGGCAACATTCGCATCTTTTCCAATGTGCCAAGCGCGGAAGAGGTCGGTGTTTTCTACCAGTTTGATGTGGACGATGTGGAAAAAGCCCAGAAAGTGATAGACGCAGTAATGAAAATGGCGGTAGAAGTCTAATATAGTCTTTGGATATTGGTCCTTTGTCTTTGGACAAACCATTCTACACCAATTATCAGCAAACAGCGCATGTTCCAGACGTTCAAAATCTTCGCATTGCTCCTCCTGATCGGTTTTTGCGGCCAATTATCGGCCCAGACCTTCACGATAGAGACGGTGCCGGATCCGAAACAAAACCCCAGTTCGCACTACGTCAGCAATCCGACCGGCATCCTTTCGGCGGCGGCGGTGGCGCGGATAGACTCGATGCTGGGGCGTTTGGAGGATTCGACCACGGCGCAGGTGGCGGTGGTGGTGCTGCCTTCCATCGGCGAGGCAGTGCCAAAGGATTTTGCCAATGCGCTGTTCAAAAAATGGGGTGTGGGTCGCGCCCAAAATGATAATGGCCTGCTGATCCTTTTTGTGCTTGATCAGCGGCGCGTGGAAATGGAGACGGGCTATGGCCTCGAAGGGGTGCTGCCGGATATTACCTGCGCCCGCATTCAGCGCGAAAAGATGGTGCCTGCTTTCAAAAGCGGCGACTACAACGGCGGCCTGATCGCCGGGGTGGAAGGCATTTACGAGACTTTGACGGAACCCGCAGCCGCACAAGAGGTGGCGGGTGACGAAATATATGACGAGGAGCAAGAGTCTCACGCCGCTCCGATGGATCGGGGGGACGTGCTGTTTTTGCCTTTTATCTTCTTTTTTCTGCTGATTATTCTACGCCTTATCCGTTGGATGGTGCGCTCTTTCAATCCCGTGAAAGCCCAGATTGATGAAGTGGCCGGCAAAAGAAGTGGTCATTTTTGGATCGGTATCATCTTCTATTTTGGCATTCCATTCTCGTTTGCTGTCGCTTTCAGCGAAGTGGCTAATCAGATGTCGGTCGGCTGGGGCTGGGGCTTTTTGGCCTGTTATGCTTACCTGGCGTTTCTGCTATGGGACAGTCGCTTCCGGCGGTTGAAGGTGTTTTTGACTTTGTTTGGCAAAATGCCGGAACCGGACCAATACGTGCGCCTGCGGGCGGCCACGGGGTTTTACTGGTTCGATGCCCTGGTGTTTCCCATCCCGTTTATATGGCTTTGGCAGGCAAAAAATGGCAAACTCGACCGGCTCCGCAATCATCCGCGCACCAGCCCGGAAGGGCATGTGCTGTTCAAAGTAGCCGACGAACAAAAAGTGCATTATCTCACGGCTTATCAAAAAGTGGAAGAGGATTTGAAAACGGTGGAATACGATGTCTGGCACAATGCCGCGCAGAATTTCACCGAGACGGTAGGCTACGAATCTATGCGCAAAAGCAAATACACCCGCTGCGAGACCTGCCATTCCAAAGCCCTGCAATTAGAAAAAGAAGAAGTACTGAAAGCCGCTACCACGGAGGCGGAAGGTCGTCGCAAACAATATTTTCAGTGTAAAGCCTGCGGTGCGGAATCCAGCAAAGAACTCGTCATCCCTGTCATTAAGCCCGTCAGTCCTTCCGGCGGCAATAGTTGGAGTTCAGCGAGCAGTGGCGGCTGGAGCAGCGGGTCTTCTTCTTATTCCGGCGGCGGCAGTAGTTGGGGCGGCGGCAGATCGGGTGGCGGCGGCGCGGGGAGTAGTTGGTGAGTGCTTCGCGTCTTTGGGTTTTAGTCTCCCAACGAAAAATCGGGATGTCGCTACGCTCCATTTGGTCTTTGGATTAAAAGGGTGAGAGCCTGGCCAGTCAAAGTTTTATAGTCAACGTAAAATGGTTTTGTAAATCTCACTCGTATTGCCAGCAATGATAACCAGACACTTAATAATGCTCATGCTGCTTCCGTTTCTGCAAGGCTGTTCGCTTTTCGGCGGTCCCAAACTACTGTGGCAGGCACCGATCGCGTCCTCCACGACACCCATTTTGCAAAATGGACAATTATACGTGCAGGGATTTCGGGCCGGTCATCCCAAAGAATCTTATCGGATTTATGCGCTGGACCCCGCCACCGGAAAAGAAAACTGGGTATCAACAGACTCGGTGACCGAAATATACGGGGAGTCGGGTGGTTACCTTTTTTTCAGAAACAAGGCCGATCATTTGGTGCAACTGGACGCAAAAACAGGCGAACAACTCTACGAATCTGGCGATAGTACTCAGGCTTTTGTCAAATGGATACTGCATGGAGACGTGATGTTCGTCATAAACGCTGCGTTGGAAGTCGTCGCAGTAGATAATCGGCATAATAAAGTGCTGTGGCGCATGGAATTGCCTAACATGGCGAACAGATATATTTCATTGGAACTGGCCGACCAAAAAGTAATTGTCTGCGGTTTGGTGAAGGACGGCGAGGATATGTACGGCATGGTCTGGGCGTTGGACCCCGCCACCGGGAAGGAAATCTGGGTTTTCAAACCGCCACTGTCGCACAATTTCGCGCCATTAGACATTGTAGTCCACGCTCCTTACGTATTGGCGACGAATACTTCTCCGCTGGGTTTAAAAACCCATGTGCTGAGTTTGCAAACCGGCAAAGAACTCTATCCGCCCATTGATGCATTTAAATTTTATGGTTGCTTAGGCGACACGGCGTATGCGTCCAGCGGGACTTTCGATCTTAAAACCGGGCAGCGATTGGGCGATGAAGAAGTTTGGGTGGACAACAGCATTGTTCATAACGGCGTGGCCTGGCGGATTTATCTCGCGCCCAGCGGGGTGCTCAAAGCGTTTTTTCTACGCACCCAGTACGACGGTGATGTTCGGGGCAATCGGAGTTGGTACAATACGCCTTCCAATAGTTCTTTCAAAGGGTACGATGTGCAGACCGGGAAAGAAAAATACCAGACCAAAGAATACACCTACACGGAGTTTTCGGCACCCGTGGAAGCCAACGGCATACTGTACCACACCAGTCTGGCCATGATGAAAGAGGGCGTATCGGGGGTGTGGGCGTATCGGTTGCCGTGACGTACCGGTGGGTTTAGCCGCCGATATTACTATCGCTGCACCGTGATGTACGACTACTACCTCGGCGGCTGAACCCGCCAGTACTATCACTTTCGGCGGCTAAACCCGCCGGTACACACATTTCAACATGAAAAATCTACTGATCACCCTGCTTTGCCTGTCGGCAAATGCCCTTTTCGCCCAGCCCACGATTACCAGCACCGACCTGCTCAAAGTCGGCGATGTGGTAGTGACGCAACCCTGCAACACCGAGATTTTCACGCCGGGCGGTGCGGGCGCTAATCAGGTGTGGGATTTCTCGGCTTTGATTCCCGAAGGTGCAGAAGACACGACCTTTTATACGTCGCCGGTGGGTACGCCGTATGCGGCCAATTATCCATCCAGCAACATCGTCGCCAAATTCGGAGAAGATGCGTATGGTTACTACCAAACCACCGTCGATCAACTCTTGTATTGGGGAGATCAATCGCCAACAAGTGCGCTTTTATTTACTGATCCGGCTGTTTATTTCCAATCGCCGGTCACTTTTGGCACTTTCCTGCTGGATAGTGTGGCGGGCAGTCTGAGTGCAGCACCGCTGCAAGGCACCATCGCTGGTCACGTCTATTTTTCGGGCGATGGTTATGGTACTTTACAAACCCCCGGCGGCCAATTCTCCGATGTATTGCGTACCAAAACCGTCACGGTAGCCATCGCTACGGTGCCTTTCCTGGGAACTATCACGGATTCGGTTTTCAATTATTCGTGGTATAAGTTGGGGATTAAATCGCCAGTTTTGGAGATGATTGAGGATACCCAATGGGCAAACGGCGCAGTGTTTTCACAAACCCGCTATGTCAATTTCTTTCGCTCCATTACCACGACCAAAAGCCCGGAGCCTGCCAACGCTCCTGCACCGCTGATCCAGGCTTTTCCGAATCCAACGAATGATCTTGTGCAATTTTCTGGTTTAGAACAAGCAGCGCGTATCACTATTCAAAACACCGCCGGACAGCAGGTTTTGGCAGAAAATATTAGTCCAGACGCAGTGATTTCTTTAAAGCACCTTGGCGCAGGTCTTTATATCTGTGCCGCTTATTTGCATGATGGTTCTATGCAAACAGTGAAACTCATTGTTCATTAAAAACTTGATCTTCTACTAACCTGAAATAGTTGGGGGTAAATTGTTGATGATGCATTGTTGGTCATTGCCTCTTGCCCTTTGCTATTTTGCCTTTTTATATTTCATGTTGCGCACACTCATGCTCCTCGGTCTTTTTTCCACCCTTTTTGGCTGCGGCGACGGCAAGCCGGGCCTGTTCAGTTCCAATGGTTACCACATTAATAAAGATAAAGTCTGGTGCAAGACTTCCCTCGGCATGTCCTACAATGTAAATGAAGTAGCGGGTGCTGATCCGCAGACTTTTGCCGAGCGTGAACTGAGCAGTAAAATGCTGCCGGGAGCCACCGCTTTTTATGGTTTCGATAAAAACAGCGTCTTCTGGGCAGTCACAAAGATCGAAGGAGCGGATTTGGCGAGTTTTGAGTACGTAAGTAACAATTATAGCAAGGACAAACGGGCGGTGTATTATATGTCCGAGCCACTCACCGATGATCTGGCACATTTTGCGGTGATTAACTACGATTTCGTGAAAGACTCTAAAGCCGTCTATTTTGGCAGAGATGTTTTTTCGGACGACCCCACTCATTTTGTAGAGGTCGGGCACGCCGGGTCCGGCTATTATAAAGATAGCCAGCAATGCTGGTACGGCATCTATGAATTAAAGGGCGTGAATCCGGCGTTGTTCCGGTATGTAGGCCCTAAAACCGCTACTAATGGCCAGCGCGTGTTTCAGGAAATGAACGAAGTAGAAGGGGCCGAGATCGCCACTTATCAAATACTGGAACGCGGCTACGCCAAAGATGCGCACCATGTATATCAAAAAGGTGTGGTCATGGCCGGTGCTGATCCCGCTACTTTTCGGATACTGAGCGATAACTATACTTTGGATAAGCAGTATTGCTACTATTTTATGACCCCGCTTCCGAATGCCGACCCCGCCACTTTTCAACTAATAGACGAGTATTATACAAAGGATGCGCGGCAGGTTTTCTGTGGAGAAAAGCCCATCGAAGGGGCTGATCCGGCTACATTTCGGGTGCTGAACGGTGCGGCGGGTTGCAGCTGTGATGCGCACTATGCTTATACGCTGGAAAAGCGCATCACTGGGGTAGATCCCAGGAATTTTCCGGCTAAGGGGAAGTGCCAGAGTTGTAATGAAACGGAGGTGAAGTTTTAAAATAATTCATCATGGCCTATAAAAGTCTGCTCCTCTCCTTCTGTCTCACTGCTTTTCTTGGCTATGCCTTGACCGTGGGACTGACTGACCCTAATTCTCCCCTCAAAAAAATGCCTGAATGGACGGCTATCCCCATGCTGGTCGTCCTGTTCGCACTGTATGTGCTGGCCGCTTGGTGGGGCTTTAAAGGTTTTGGCGAGCACAAGATCACCGCCCTGCTTTCGCTGGGATTCTGTGCCTTCGGACTTGGGCTGTATGCGCTGGGTTTTGTGATGGAAATAGGCAATGGAAAGGCCACGCCCGGCCAATTTGACTATGACTTTTCCCGGCTCGATCCGGCGGAGCAGGCGGCATTGGCACAGATCGTCCAGAATGCGGGCCTGCAAATCCAGGACGCGACTTTCAGCGAGTATTGGCGCATGGCGGAGGAGGCAGCCGGTTTTCGCATTTGTGTACAAAAAGGCCACGTGATCGCCCTGCATTTTACGGGTAAACCCGTGCCCGATCTCGCGCCTTTTTCCAAACTGCCGCAATTGAGTTATCTCTATCTCGACAATTGCGGCCTGAACGATATGACTGCCCTGCATTCCGAAAAAATTGATCGGCTGGAACTGCCCAATAACCAGATTTCTGATTTGAATACCCTCAGCGGCTGCCCCAACCTGGGTTGGCTGACGCTTCGTAACAATCAACTGTCATCGGAGGCCGGTATCGAAAAATTCACGAAATTGGTGAGTAAAGATTTACGGGAAAATCCTTTTTCTAAATAAACTGCCCGACATGCGAGGCATTAAAAACAAAAAGGCCGCCCTTTCGAGCGGCCTTGAAGAACCAAATGAGAGTGTTTATTTAATGTTTGCTTCAGTTTGGGTGGAAACCGTAGTTCGACAAAATCTTGCCTTTCAATTCTTTACGGGCAAAGAAAATACGACTTTTCACCGTACCCAGCGGTAAAGCCAGTTCGTCTGCAATTTCCTGATATTTGAATCCCTCAAAGTGCATCAAAAATGGAACGCGGATACTATCATCCAACGACGCCACCATGCCATTTAATTCCTTCAACATAATACCACCCTCGGCGGCGTTGGCCGTGGAGTGACTACCGGAATTGAGGTAATATTGATTATCCGTAGTATCCAGAATGGTGTTTGCTTTCACCTTTTTCCGGTAATTATTGATGAAGATGTTCTTCATGATCGTGAACATCCACGCCTTAAAGTTAGTGCCAGGCTGGAACTTGTCCCGATTGAACAGCGCACGGTACGCCGTTTCCTGGTACAAATCCTTGGCATCCTCCATGTTCTTCGTCAGATTATAGGCGAAGGAGTGAAGCAACGTCTGCAAGGTGTTCAGTTTGCTATTAAATTCCATGGGTGTCATGGTGCCTCCTTTGTTGTTTTGAATTTGATGCTCCAAAGATACTGCCTTTGTTTAACTTCTACCAAACTTTTCTTCGACAAAAATTTGTCCGTTTTTGTCATTATTTGATGTCACAACACCTATTGTATAGACAAAACATTGACAATCAATTGTTTATATTATTTTGATCTATTCTAAGCAAAAATATGCTTTCAAAATAAATTGAAAATACTGAACGAAAGAAAGGCTCAAAATTTTCCGGTTTGCCGCTATTTTATTCTCTTTCAGGGAAAAATTGTGGCGGTATTTTAATAATTAGATGGTGAACAGACGAATCATCCTACCATCCGGGTTTTGCGCATTTTCTTCAAACTGTTCTCAAAAAAGCTGGCAAATTTGTTTCCCTCCCAATATTTCTTTCCCACACCGCAATAGTTCCTGAAAGGTATCAGTTGACTTTCAGGAACTATTGCGATGGTGGCTGTTCCGGGGATTAGCCTACACTTCCATCAAAGGTGTGCCAACTTAGTCCATGAGCCTTCCCGCTGACATTATGGCACTCAGACTGCCGCTAGCCAGCACTTATGACACACAGGGGGCAAAATCCGCCACATCTCTGTGCAATGGATGCCTCATGAATACCAGGAGTACATTGCCCAAATGATAACGTCGCAGTAGGCAAATACGTGGCCAATGGTCTTGCCGGTGCAAAATCGGATAGTGCCTTACCGGCCAAAGGAACGAGAGCAAAAAGGCTTTTATCATTTTCCTTACTTTTGCCGCACTATGCCCAAATTTTCGTCGCTTACTGACTTGCAACTGGCACTGCATACCGGCCAGACCACCTGCCGTGCGGTCGTGGATCATTATCTTGCGCAGATTGAAAAAACCAGCGCGCTCAACGCCTACGTGGAAGTGTGGGCGGAGGAGGCCCGCACCCAGGCGGATGCACTCGATATTCGTCGGCAAACTGCCCCCGACAAACTGGGCCGCTTATACGGCATGGTCGTCAGCATCAAGGATAATATTTGCTACGCCAATCATCAGGTCACGGCTTCCTCGAAGGTGCTGGAAGGCTTTACCTCGCTCTATTCCGCGACGGCGGTGGAGCGACTGCTGGCCGAAGATGCGATCATCATCGGGCGTACCAACTGCGACCAATTTGGCATGGGGTCGTCCAATGAAAACTCGGCTTATGGGCCGGTGCGTAATGCCCTCGACCCGGAGCGGGTACCCGGCGGCTCTTCCGGCGGCGCAGCGGTGTCGGTGCAAACCGATACTTGTCTGGCGGCCCTGGGTAGTGATACGGGTGGTTCGATCCGCCAACCGGCGGCCTTTTGCGGGCTATGGGGTTTCAAACCGACTTACGGGCGCATTTCCCGGCATGGTCTGCTGGCTTATGGCTCTTCTTTCGATCAGATTGGGGTGCTGGCTCATCATCCGGCGGACATTGCTCTTCTGCTGGAGGTCATGGCCGGCCCGGACGATTATGACAGTACGGCTTTACCCGGCATTTCCACGCGTCCGCCCCGCCCCGAATCTGCGCCCGTTCGGATTGCTTATTTTCCCCAAACTATTGATAGCGACGCCGTTGACAGCGGCATTCGGGCAGTGACCCGGCAGTTTATCGAACAACTGCGCGCCCAGGGCCATCTGGTGGAACCCGTACCCTTTGATCTCCTGGACTTCATTATTCCTACCTATTATGTGCTCACCACCGCCGAGGCATCGAGCAATCTGGCCCGCTACGATGGTGTGCGGTATGGCTATCGGAGTCCGCAGGCCCGAAATTTGGAAGAAAACTATGTGTTGTCACGCAGCGAAGGCTTCAGTGCCGAAGTGAAGCGGCGCATTTTGCTGGGCACGTTCGTGCTCAGCAGCGGCTACTACGACGCTTATTATACCAAAGCCCAGCAAGCCCGGCAGCTCATCCGGCAGCGCACCCTGGACATTCTGGAAGAATATGACTTTATATTAATGCCTGCTACCCCGTCGGTGGCCTGGAAATTCGGCGAAAAGTCGGAAGACCCCGTGGCAATGTACTTGTCTGATATTTATACCGTGCTGGCCAATTTAGCTGGTGTGCCTGCACTGGCTTTGCCGGCGGGCCAACACCCGGAAAATGGCCTGCCAGTCGGGGTGCAACTGATGAGTGGCCTGTGGGAGGAGGAACGGTTACTGGATTTTGGAGCGAAATGGTGAGTGACTAATCTATAATTCACCTCTACAATGCAAATAAACCTTCTCTGGACGGGCCGGGAATATTAATCTTTCAAAAGTATAATAAACCGTCATGTTGATAGCCCAAATTAAACGCATCCACAAACTAACCCCTATCGAGCCGGGAAGCAGCGATGATCTTAACACAGATAGCGAAAATCAGGAAAGTCTCCATTTCAGCACGGGTGAAAAGCGATCAGACCGGGCAGAAAAGGGAAAGGCCATCGTTGACATTAAATTGATTGGTGGGAAAAACGTAAGCACAGGGGAAGACATTTGGATTATATCTACTTCTCCGATAAAAGCGAAACTGCTGCAAGTGGAGAAGTCTTTTCCTGGCGAACAAAAATTTGAGTTGTATTTTGATCAGACCTTTATAAAGGGTTTTGAATATACAATAAAGCATTTTCTTTTTGAAGGTGGCGGGTTGATTGGTCTTTCTGCCGAAGAAATGACCAAACTCGACGATATCGAAATCCAGGAGCAGGTGTTCAACCATTTAGCTGATATCACCCTAAATACTAAAAAAGATGAAATCAAAGGACTTGCATTACCGTGTTTTATCCTGAAAGCATTTGAGCACGGGGATATGGAAAAATCTCATTTTGTTGGCCTCCCTAAGCTGGAACAAGGCACTGAATTGCCAAAAAATGCCCAGGACACACCCCTTCTTCATCTGGCCTCCATAAAATTCAATGATATAAAATCGGTTTTTACTAAATATGCTGCCAATAACATTTTACCAAATCTGACTTTCTATCTTGACATAGAAAATACGGAGAATGGATGGCCGGAAATGCCAGACCATTATAAAGTATTGAATTATTCTGATCAAATAGAAATAGACGCAAATCAAAACAGTGAACCGGCATTCGGTATGGTTTTTAAAGAAACCTTGGACATACCACGTTACGATCATTCTGCACTCCAAGTATTGAATTTGACGGCAGAAGAAAAAGGCCGGTATGCTATGCTGGAAGCAACTTTCAAAGCACTTGTCAGACCGCAGGAAGGTGAGAATAATAAACTCTTCGGCTACCCGGATAATGTGCAGCATTGTGTGGCCTACGAAGCCGAAAGAATTAAGTCAGCAAGAGAATATACGGATGACATTTACAAAGACGCCGTAGAATGGCAATTGCTTTTGCAAGTCTCTCCTTACGCTCACTGGTTTAAGTTTTTTGACAAATTTGGCGATGGAGCCATCTATTATATGATTCAAAAGGACGATCTGCAAAAGGGGAATTTTGAAAACATACAAGTAGTCGTTCAAAATACATAAATTCAGTTCTCGTCAGGTGTTGAGCATTTAGAATCATAATTTCTCCTTCAAATACTGCCCCGTATAACTCTCCTTCACCTTGACCAAATCCTCCGGGCGGCCCTCAAAAACCAGGCTGCCGCCTTCTTTACCACCTTCCGGGCCAAGATCAATCAGCCAATCTGCCGATTTGATAACTTCCATATTGTGCTCCACCACCAATACCGAGTGCCCTTTTTCGATCAGGGCATTCATGGCGGTCAGCAACTTCTGAATATCGTGAAAATGCAGGCCGGTGGTAGGTTCATCAAAAATAAAAAAGATGTGGCCACCCGTATTTTCCCGAATGAGAAAGGACGCCAGTTTGACCCGTTGCGCCTCCCCGCCGGAAAGCGTACTGCTCGATTGGCCGAGTTGTACATAACCCAAACCCACATCAGCCAGCGGCCGGATGCGCTCCACGATCTCTTTTTGACCGGCAAAAAACACCAGGGCTTCTTCGATGCTCATTTGCAGCACCTCAAATATGTTCTTGCCTTTATACTCCACATCCAGCACTTCCTGCCGGAAACGGCGGCCTTTACATTCTTCGCATTCCAGATGGACGTCGGCGAGGAATTGCATTTCCACCACCTGTTCGCCTTCGCCTTTGCAGACCTCACAGCGACCACCTTCCACGTTGAAACTGAAATGTTTAGCCGCAAAACCATGAATTTTCGACAGTTGCTGATCGGCGAATAAATCGCGGATATAGTCGTAGGCTTTGACGTAGGTGATCGGGTTGGAGCGGCTGCTTTTGCCAATCGGACTTTGGGTAATAAATTCCACCCGCGTCACTTTTTTCACCGGCCCTTCCAGTCCGTCGCAGAGGCCCGGTTGTTTGCCGCCGTTGTCGGGCAGGTGTTGCAACAGGGCCGGGTACAGCAGGTCGCGCACAAGCGTGGTTTTGCCGGAACCGGATACGCCGCTGACCACCGTCAGACAATGCAACGGAATGTGTACATCTATGTTTTTCAGGTTGTGCTGGCGGGCTCCGCGCAGCACCAGCATTTCCGGCGTGTTCCGGCGATGGAGAGGCGTTTGAATGGACATTTTGCCACTCATATACTGGGCGGTGAGGCTCTCCGGCGCAGCCGAACCAATGTCCGCATAGTTGCCGGCAAAGACCACGTGACCGCCGTTCACACCCGCTTCGGGGCCCATATCCACTAGATAATCAGCGTTTTTGATGACTTCCTCTTCGTGTTCTACCACCACGACGGTGTTGCCCAAGTCGCGCAGTTCTTTCAATACTTTCACCAGTCGGCCGGTATCGCGCGGATGCAGGCCCACCGAGGGCTCATCCAGCAGATACATGGACGCGGTCAGGTTGGAGCCGAGCGTGCGTGTGAGGTGAATACGCTGGGTTTCGCCGCCCGAAAGCGTGCTGCTGATACGGTCGAGGGTGAGGTAGCCGAGGCCCAGTTCCACCATAAAACGCAGGCGATTGTTCAGTTCGAGCAACAGGCGTTTGGCGATTTGGCGGTCATGTTCGCTGAGTTGCAACTGCTGGAAATAGGTCAATACTTCGTCAATCGGAATCGAAGTCAGTTCCGAAATATTGCGCCCGCCCGCTGCTTCCGGGCCGCCGATGCGCACACACAATGCCTCCCGCCGCAGTCGCCCGCCATCGCAGGTTGGGCAGACGGTACGGCCCCGGTAACGCGCCAGCATCACCCGATTTTGAATTTTGTAGGTCTTGCTTTCCAGTTCTTTAAAAAAAGCATCAATGCCTTCAAAGTATTGATTACCAGTCCATAACAGTTTACATTGCGCTTTGGTCAGGGCTTCGATGGGCGTATGCACCGGAAAATCGAAATGGTGCGCCTGACGCAGCAGTACTTCCTGCCACTCACTGGATTTTTCGCCCCGCCAGGCCATAATGCCGCCCTCGTACACCGATTTGGTGCGGTCAGGAATCACTTTATTCTGGTCAATGCCGAGGATTTTTCCATACCCTTCGCAGGTCGGGCAAGCCCCGTAGGGATTGTTGTAATTGAACAGTTGCGGTGTTGGTTCGGGGAATTCCATGCCATCCAACTCAAACCGATTATTGAACGAATACGAAGAGAGCGTTGCGGAATTTGTGGTTTGCGAATCTGCATTCTGTATGGCGACCACACATTCGCCTTCGCTTTCATAAAAGGCGGTGTTCACCGAGTCCGCCAGGCGCATCCAATCGCTTTCGTCGGTCGGATTTTGAATAATAAAACGGTCGAGCATCAATAGCAGACCGCGCTCGCGAAAGGTGTAGGCGGGTTCTTTCAGGGAAAATTCGGTGTTCTCGCCTTCCAGAATATCCTGGATCTGCACGGTCTCCGCCCCGGCTTGCAGGCGCGTGTAGCCTTTTTGCAGCAGCAGGTTCAGTTCCTGTTCGAGCGTCCGTTCCTTATATTTATCGCTGAATGGCATCAGCACCAACCCGCGCGTACCTTCCGGTTGTTTTTTGATAAAATCAATCACGTCCGACACCTCGTGTTTCTTCACCTCCTGGCCACTCACCGGCGAATAAAACCGCCCGATGCGCGCATACAGCAGCCGCAGAAATTCATACACTTCCGTCATGCTGCCCACCGTGGAGCGCGTGTTGCCGGTTGTGACCCGCTGCTCAATAGCTATGGCCGGGCAAATACCGCGGATATAGTCCACGTCGGGCTTTTTCATGCGCCCCAGAAACTGGCGGGCATAACTCGACAGGCTCTCCACATAGCGCCGCTGGCCCTCGGCATAGAGCGTATCCATCGTGATGGACGATTTGCCGGAACCGCTCACGCCAGTGATCACCACCAGCCGGTTTTTGGGAATACGCAGATCCACATTGCGCAGGTTGTTGGTCCGCGCCCCTTTGATAACGATGTGGTTGGGGTCCACCACCATTTCGTCGGCCATTATTTCAGGGGGGAGAGCCAACGCGGTCGTATTTTTCTTAGAGGCCATAAATCAATTGCCGGGAATGAAGGGGCGAAATTGCGAAAACTTTTTGTTTTAAAATAATAAAATAGGGTACTTTATGGCAAACAATTCAGGTCAAACATGATTCATCCTGAATTTTTGCAATTGACGCGAGCAGGGGCAGCGCCCTACGATATTGGTAGTGAAACCCGAATGAATACCCATTGGAGGTGCAGCGCACCGGAATATATTGCGGTGCGCTGCACCTCCAATACTGATTGACATGCTATTTTCTACCAATATTTCGCCGCGCTGCGGCTCATCCAGCCAATCTATAATATTCGGGATGACTCATGTTTTTGCCTTTTAAATTCAGGTGCCACACGCTTTAAACAGACCAAAAAATATGGCCAGCCAGACCAGTCCTTTGGCCAAAAAAAACAAAAAGCCAGCCAGGCCCAATTGCCGGAACCAGATTTTCCAATTCTTCTTTTCCATGTTGAAGTAGTTGGTTTTGATGGGTTTAAGCAGGTTTAAAAAATGGTTGAGCACAGGTTTGTGCGGGCCTATCTACGTTTTTTCAGGATTCAGCCAGTTCAGGCAGTTAATAACGCGCAGTTTGCCGCATTTTTGCAGCCAATCCAGCAAGAATGTTCAAACCGACTATAAACAGGTAAGCCCGTTCAATGTTGAGCACTACTTGCTATTCGCTAATATTCACTTTTCAGGAAAAACATGAAAAAACGACTGCTGTTTTGTGGCTTGTTGAGCCTCTGGGCATTGCTGGCCCTGCCGACTGGCTGCGCTTACGACAATGAAGAAGAACTATATGGCCCGGAGGCTACCTGCGATACTACGGCCATGCGCTACAGCGTAGAGATCAGGCAGATTTTGCAGGACAACTGCTATTCCTGCCACACGGTCGCTAACAATATTTCCGGGTATCCGTTTGAAGATTTCGACGTCATACATGACTACGCGATCAGTGGAACGCTCGTAGCACGCATCAACGACCCGATCAATCCCATGCCCCAGACCGGACTAATGAGCCTTTGTAACCGCCAAAAGATCGAATCCTGGGTCAAAGCCGGGGCACCTAACAATTGACCGGAGAGCGAAATTTATTTCGCAGAGCAAGACCGGAGTAACGCATAATTAGTTCAAAATCATTTTTTTACAATCAAAAAGCGAAATAAATTTCGCTCTCCGTCATGAAAAAGATCCTCCTCGCCCTTTTGGCTATCGGTCTGATTGGTGCCGCTATTGGCTACTATCAATGGAACAAACCCAAAGAAGACATGGCTGCTTCCAAAGCCGAAGCCAGCATCACTGCTCCCGCCTTGCTCACTGAATATAACGCCGACGAAAATGCAGCGAACGCCAAATATCTCGGCAAAACCATCGCCGTATCGGGAGAAGTAAAGGAAACCACCACCGAAGACGGCACCATAAAAGTGATGCTGAATACCGGCCAGGATTTTGGCGTGTACTGCACCCTCGATTCGCTGGCCAAACATCCACGGACGACTTTCCCAGTGGGTGAAAACATCACCCTAAAAGGCAAATGCGACGGCCTCAACCTCGACGTGCAACTATCGCGCTGCGTGGAAGTGAAATGATCTGTACCGGCGGGTTTAGCCGCCGAATGCTCGTAAGGGCGGGTTTAACCGCCGTAAATCTCCCTTTATTAGTCGGCGGCTAAACCCGCCGGTACACATTCTCAACTACCTTTTTATGAAAAACATTTTGTCCATTGCCGCTTTCCTGCTGCTGCTGGTCGGCCCGCTGACCGCCCAACGCTTTTTCACCCGCGATGCAGGCGTGAAATTCGATGCGACCTCGCCGTTGGAAAAAATAGAAGGCACTACCAAAAACGGTACTTGTGTGCTGGATACCAAGACCGGGAACATGGAGTGGAAAGTGCTTATCAAGGGTTTTCAAATGGAAAAAGCCCTGATGCAGGAGCATTTTAACGAAAACTATATGGAATCCAGCACGTATCCAAATGCGCAGTTTAAAGGTAAAATCACCAATCTGAACGAGGTCAATTTTGCGCAAGATGGTAAATATACGGCGCAAGTGAAAGGCCAGTTGACCATGCACGGCGTCACGAAAGACGTGGATGTGAGTGGCACTGTGAAGGTGAATGGCAGCAACATTACCCTGGCCTCCAACTTCAACGTGGCGGCTGCCGATTACAATATTTCCATTCCGGCACTCGTGCGCGACAAAATTGCCAAAACGATCAAAATCACCGTGGAGGCACTGCTGAAACCGATGAAATAATTGTGCGATAAAATCGGGTAATTACTGCCGAACCCCGTTCGGCTTGTAGCGGGCTTTTCCCCCGTCGAACAGGCTTCGACGGTACATGCACTCAGGTAAAACTTTCAACTACTTGCAAATCAAATTTTTATGAAAAAAATTCTCCTCTTTTTTTTATTGGGTATCACGGGTTCCCTGTCTGCCCAAACCGAGGATTTGCTCTCTGGTCTTCCCGACGAACCAACCACAGACTACACCACGGCGACCTTCAAATCCAACCGCCTTATTAATGGTCACTCCATCGAAAACAGCGCGCCGGGGGTACTCGATTTCAAAATATCGCACCGTTTTACGCCGCTGCGGCAGGGCTTGTACGACATGTTCGGATTGGATAATGCCAACGTGCGCATCGGTTTTGATTACGGCATCACGCCCCGGCTGATGATCGGCGTCGGGCGCGGCGGACGGGAAAAAATCTTTGACGGCTTCGCCAAATTCAAGATTTTACGCCAAAGCACCGGCAAAGTAAATATGCCGGTGGCGCTGTCTTACCTGATTGATGCCCAGATCAAATCGCTGAAATTTTCGGATACCGAACGCGATAACAAGTTCACTTCGCGGGTGTTTTACACGCACCAAATACTGCTGGCCCGCAAGTTCAGCGAACGCCTGTCGCTGCAACTGATGCCGACGCTGGTCCACCGCAATCTGGTCCCTACCCTCGGCGACAAAAACGACGTATTTGCCATTGGCGCGGGTGGCCGCATCAAACTCACCAAACGCACCGCTATCAACGCCGAATACTACTACGTGCCGGAGGGTCAGATCAACCAGTCATATTCCAATTCGCTGTCCATCGGTTGGGAGATCGAAACCGGGGGCCACGTGTTTTCGCTGCATTTCACCAATTCGGAAGATATGACCTACAAGGGTTTTATTACCGAAACGCAGGAGGACTGGTTTTTCAAAAATGACGAAGACCGCCTGTTGAGTGGTATTCGTTTTGGGTTCAATGTGTCGCGGGTGTTTACCGTGCGCAAGCCAAAGAAACCCGCTGGATTGTAAAAAGGCATTTATGGATTTCCGTTCGTTTTTAGAATACCATTTATTTGGCATTGGCGAGTACGCGCTTACGGTAGCGATGGTGCTGGGCGTAGTTGTTATCTGGACGCTGTGCTGGCTGGCCTTGCGGCTGGCACATCGGGTCATCCATAGTAGTAAGCGCGTACTACCCAGTTCCGATTACGGGCGGCGGCATTCGCTGTTCCTGATCGTGCAATACCTGCTGTGGACCCTGGCGAGCGTAGCGATGCTCAAAACAGTCGGTATTGAAGTGACCGTGGTGCTGGCAGGTTCGGCGGCGTTGTTGGTCGGGTTGGGGCTGGGTATTCAGCAGATTTTCCGCGACATTATGTCGGGCATTTTCCTGCTTTTTGAAGGCACGGTGGAAGTGGGCGATGTGCTGCAAGTAGATGGGCAACTGGGGAAAGTCATTGAAATAAATCTGCGCACTTCCAAGATCGAAACCCCCGATGGGCTGGTGCTGATCGTGCCAAACTATAAGTTCATCACTGAAACGGTAGTCAACTGGAGCCACTATGATACCCAGCCTTCCCGCTTCTCGGTGACGGTGAGCGTGGCCCATGGTGCCGACGAAAATCAGGTGCGCGATATTATGCTGGAAGTAGCGGGGGCACATCCCCGAATACTGCACGATCCGCAGCGGCCTTTGCAGGTGCGTATTCTGGATTTCACGGAGCATCGCATTGTCTTTTCCGTGGTTTTCTGGACGCACCATAAATTCGAGGTGGAAAGCACCCGCAATGAACTGCGGTTCAGTATCTGGGAGCGGCTACGGCTGGCGGGAATGAAATAGAAAGTCCCCTTTCCCTCTCTTTTCCATTAGCCTTCATAAAACGCGTGAACCCTCTTAGTCCTTGATGACTACCAATAATGGCCATGCTCACCATCGCTAAAAATTCGGGTAAAGCGTGTCGCTGGCCTTGTGCGCAACGACACAGGGAGCTAGAGGGGCTTTACGCCGGGTACTCCACAAAATTGCGGGGCGTCTCATACAGACGAATGTGCAGATCGTAGTGCTCAGGTAAATGGTTGCGCAAAATCTGCCAGATCACCACGCAAATATTCTCCGCCGAAGGATTCAGATCGCGGAACTCCACCGTATCCAGATTCAGATTGTGGTGGTCAAAACGGTTTTCAATTTGCGCTTTGATGAGGTCGGCCAGCCAGCCCAGGTCAATGACATAGCCAGTCTCTGGATCGACTTCCCCGGTCACTTTTACTTCCAGTTCGTAGTTGTGTCCGTGGTAATTCGGGTTGTTGCACAGGCCAAATACGGCGCGGTTGCGTTCATCGGTCCAGGCGGGATTGTGCAGGCGGTGGGCGGCATTAAAATGGGCCCGGCGAATAACGGCGACTTTCATGATGGGTTTTAACCCGGTAAATCAGATTTTGTTTTACGGTAAACCTGTGTACCTTCGCCTTTGAACACAAAATCCCGACCACGTACCGTCTTTTCCAGTATTCAGATATATTATTGTTTGCCGATTGCGATTTTCGATTTTAGCATTGATTTTCAAACATTTAACATTTATTCTATTCCTCTTCGCTGAATTATTTCAGCGTACGCTAATTCGTTGATTGTAGATTGCAAGCCGTAGTTTTCGGCGGTAAGTTCGGGTCGTTTGTGTTCGCAAACGCCATTTTCTACGTGACTTTTGGGCAAATAATTGGACAAACCCGGACGAAATCCTTCCTCCGTCAACTCGCGCACAGCGAACGGGTACCCCATGCGCTGCTCTTACTCGGCCCCACCGGCAGCGGCAGTCTCGCCCTGGCCTTGGCTTTCGCCCAACTTTTGCAGTGCGAAGATGCTGACTTAACGGCCACTGACGATGCCTGCGGCGTCTGTAGTGCCTGCCGTAAAGCCGCGCAATTCGCCCATCCCGACATCCATTTTTCCTTCCCGACCATTGGCACCAATGCCGTCAGCACCGACTACCTGAAGGCCTGGCGGCAATCGCTGACGGAGAATCCGTACGCCGACGTTTATACCTGGCTCCAGCGTATCGGCGCGGAAAACAAACAGGGCAACATCAACAAGGAAGAATGTAATGCCATCGTCAAGAAACTGAGCCTCAAAGCTTTCGAGGGCCACTACAAAATCCTGGTGATGTGGATGCCCGAATACTTGGGTAAAGAAGGTAACCGCCTGCTCAAACTCATCGAAGAGCCGCCCGATCAGACCATTTTTCTGCTCGTTGCCGAGAATCAGGAGGCTATTTTGAACACCATTTTGAGCCGTTGCCAGCTCGTGAAAACCGACACCCTCACCGACGAGGAAGTGGCGGCCGGATTGCAGGCCCAACGCGGCCTGGATGCGAACCGCGCCCGCCAGATCGCCTTTTTGGCCGGTGGAGATTTCCACTATGCCCTGCAGGCCGCCGATACCCACGACCACGATGATGCGCAAATGCTCCTCGATTGGCTGCGCAAATGCTGGCGCGGCAATCCGGTGGAACTGGTGCGCTGGACCGAAGAATTCGCCAAACTGGGGCGCGAAAACCAGAAACAATTCCTGCAATACGGCCTGCATTTTCTGCGCGAACTGTTGGCTTTGGTCGCCACCGGCCAAACCGATCTTCGCCTGCGCGCCGACGAATTAGCCACCGCACAGAACATGGGCAAAGTGCTCAATTTTGAAAAAATCAGCCAGTTGGCCGGTATTTTCAACGACAATATCTACTACATCGAACGTAATGCGAACCCCAAAATCCTGTTTTTGGATACTTCTATTCAAATGAATAAAATATTGAAAAGTGCTTAAAAGGTTGGTTTCTACGAATGTAAAAACCTTGAAAGATTCGGGTTTAGCCAAAGACTAAAGACCAACACCCAAAGACCAAAATTCAACCAATAACTAACTAATCAACAACCGAAAAATATGGGCTGCGTAGGATGTTCTTCTTCTTGTTCCACCGATAAGGGTTCGGCTGGCGGTTGCAAAAGCAACGGCGGCTGTGCGACGGGCGGCTGCAACCGGCATAATACTTATGATTGGATTACGGCTATGGGCATTGCTGATCCCAAGCCATTCGATATTGTGGAAGTCAGTTTTAAAAATGGTGCCCGCAAGGAATTTTTCAAAAATCCACCTTTCACGCGTACCACCACGGGCGACTGGGTGCTCGTCGAATCCACCTCCGGCGGCTACGATGTAGGCACCGTCACGCTCTCTGGCGAACTGGTGCGCCTGCAAATGAAGCGCAAACGCGTCCGGCCCGATGCCCGCCTGCAAAGCGTGGTGCGCAAAGCCCACGAGCGCGACCTGGAACGCCTCCATGAAGTGCGTCAAATGGAGAAGGAAGTGATGGTGAAAGCGCGGGTAATCGCCCGGACGCTGGAACTGAACATGAAGATCGGCGATGTGGAATTTCAGGGCGATGGCCGAAAATGCACCTTCTACTACACCGCCGATGGACGCGTGGATTTCCGGGAATTGATTCGCGGTTATGCCCGCGATTTCAAGGTGAAAATCGAAATGCGCCAGATTGGTGCGCGGCAGGAATCGGCCCGTTTGGGCGGTATTGGCAACTGTGGCCGCGAACTGTGCTGCTCCACCTGGCTGACCGAATTTAAAAGCGTCAACACGGCAGCGGCGCGTTATCAGAATCTGGCCATCAATCAGACCAAACTCTCCGGCATGTGTGGCCGCCTGAAATGCTGCCTCAACTACGAACTGGACACGTATATTGATGCCCTCGAAGATTTTCCTGATCGGGCTGAACGTTTGAAAACCGTGGCCGGACAGGCCATTTTAGTCAAAACCGACGTGTTCAAACGCTTGATGTTCTATATGTACACCGAGCAGCGCGGCAAGTTTTACGCCATTCACGTGGATCAGATATGGGAAGCCCTCGATATGATCAAGCAGGGCAAAACGCCGGCCAGCCTGGAAGACATCATCGCGATGGCCCCGCGCCCGGAAATGGAAGAACCCGAAGAAGCACAACCGGATTACGAGAACGTCCACGACGTGATCCAGTTGCCGATGGAAAAGCGGAAAAAGAAGAAAAAGACCCAGAAAGGCCGCGACCGTTCGCAAAGTGCCGCTGCCGCTTTGGAAAACACTCCGCCGCCTACTTTCGACCGGGGCCGTCCCGACGACCGCCGCTCCCGACCCAACGAGCGTCCATCCGACCGGCCCGATAACCGCCCGCCGCGCCCGGACAATCCGCGTTCCGGCAACCCACAAAACCGCCCGGACAACCGTCCGCCACGCACCGACAATCCGCCAGCGAACAAACCGAATCGCCCGGAACAACCGCAACGTCCCCAGCCGCCTGCGGCCAAAGCCCCGGATCGGCCAACCGATGGTGGAGAGAATCGCCCGGAAGAACGCCGTGAGCGGCCAGAGCAACGGCCAGACAATCGCCCGCCGCGCCCGGATAATCAGCGACCTGGCAACCAGCAAAACCGCCCGGACAACCGTCCGCCACGCACCGACAATCAGCCGCCCGCCAATAAACCGCCCCGCCCGGAACAGCCACCACGCCCCAAGTCGGAAGCGGGTGAAGTGCCGCCAAAAACGGATCAGCCAACCGAAAAAAAGGCCAATGATCGGCCTAATGATCGCTGGAACCGACGCAATTTTAAAAATAAGGGGCCGAAGAAAGATGGGGTGTAAATGCTCAACTTTGTGCGCGTCATTGCGTTGTCCAAACCAACAGTTTGTCATCCTGTCGGGAACCGTCCACGTCACGGTATATGCCGCTTTTGTCATCTTGTAGAGACCCGTCCACATCGCGGTGTAAGCCAAGCGTGTTCTACAACGTGGACGGGTTCCTACGGAATGACAAAAGCGGCGTGCGCTTCACGGCATATACCAGTCAACTAATCAAGCACATTCATCATCTATGAAATACGACGTCATCGTCATCGGCTCCGGGCCAGGAGGTTATGTGGCCGCCATTCGTTGCGCCCAACTGGGTTTCAAAACCGCCATCGTCGAACGCTACGGCGTGCTGGGCGGCACCTGCCTGAACGTGGGCTGCATCCCTTCCAAGGCCCTGCTCGACTCCAGCGAACACTACCACACCGCGCACGAAAAGTTCAAAACGCACGGTATTGACCTGAAAGACCTGAAGGTGAATATGCCGCAGATGATCAAGCGGAAAGGCGAGGTGGTGCTGGAAAACACCAAGGGCATCGAGTTTTTGATGAAGAAAAACAAGATAGACGTGCTGCATGGCCACGCCTCTTTTGTGACTAAAAATCGCATCAAGATCGCCGCCGCCAACAACGTGAGCGACGAAATAGAAGCGGACCGCGTCATCATCGCCACTGGCTCCAAACCCATCGTCCCGGCCAATTTCAACTACGACAAAAAGCGGGTAATCACCAGCACCGAGGCCCTCAACATCGAGAAGGTACCGGGTAGCATGGTCATCATCGGCGGCGGCGTGATTGGGCTGGAACTGGGCAGCGTCTATGCCCGCCTCGGCACCGAAGTCCACGTGGTGGAATATATGGATCGCATCCTGCCCACGATGGATGGCGATTGCAGCCGTGAACTGACCAAAAGCCTGAAAAACCTCGGCATCCAGTTTCACCTGCGCCACGCCGTGACGGAGGTAACGCCTTCCAAAACCAAAGTGAAAGTGGTAGCCAAAAGCCGCGACGACGAATCCAAAACCCTGAGTTGGGACGTGGATTATTGCCTGGTCGCCATTGGTCGCCGCCCCTACACCGACAATCTGGGTCTCGAAAATGTCGGCATCACGCTCGATGAAAAAGGCCGCATTCCGGTGAACGACCACCTGGAAACTTCCGTGCCCGGCATCTACGCCATCGGCGACGTGATTCAGGGCGCGATGCTGGCCCATAAAGCCGAAGAAGAAGGCGTGTTTGTGGCCGAAGTGATGGCCGGTCAAAAGCCGCACATTCACTACAATCTGATTCCGGGTGTGGTCTATACCTGGCCCGAAGTGGCCTCGGTGGGCTATACCGAAGAGCAGTTGAAAGAGGCTGGTACGCCCTATAAAATTGGCAAATTCCCCTTTCGCGCCCTGGGCCGCGCCCGCGCCAGCATGGACCTTGACGGCATGGCCAAAGTGCTGGCCCACAAGGACACCGACGAAATACTGGGCGTCCATCTGGTGGGTGCCCGCGCGGCGGATCTGATTGCCGAGGGAGTGGCGCTCATGGAGTTCCGTGCCTCCGCCGAGGATGCGGCCCGCATGAGCCACGCGCACCCGACTTATGCCGAGGCGTTTAAGGAAGCGGCTTTGGCGGCTACGGGGAATCGGGCCTTACATAGTTGATCTGAAAAAACCTACATCTAATAACAAAAGCCATTAGTTTCGCATCGCTGGATGCGGCTGATGGCTTTTGCATTTAGTACTGACAATTAGTTTTTAACCTTGAACCTTTCTTCCCACTGCCATGTCTGAACTTGCTCTCCAAATTATTCGTGAAAACATTGAAAAACATGCGCGTGGTGAAAATGCTACTACGCTTGATCTTGGCAATTGCGGACTGACGGAATTACCGGAGGAAGCGTTGGAATGTGTTTGGGTGAAGGAGTTGATTTTGAGTAGTGAATGGTCAGAATATAGTTTTCGAGAACTGAGATCGCAATCTAAAGAATCCCAAAATAAAGGCAAGGCTAACAAAATCGCTACCCTCCCAGTAACCCTTTCCTTATTAAATGCGCTAGAAAAAATAGTGATTGCAGGCTTGCGAGAGGAAAAATGGGAACTATCTGATCTATCCCCATTATCTGGTTTGAGGAGTTTGCGACAACTTAGTTGCGAATCGACGCAGGTGAGTGATTTGTCTTCTCTATCTGGCTTAACTAATTTACAACTCCTTGATTGCGAATCGACGCAGATAAGTGATTTGTTGCCATTATCTGGACTAGTCAATTTAAAAATACTTAACTGCTTTTCTACGTACGTTTCTGATCTTTTGCCACTTTCTGATTTAACTAGTTTACAAATACTTTATTGCTCCTCTACTAGTGTATCCAATCTGTTGCCGCTATCTGGCCTGATCAACTTGCAGACACTTATTTGCCATTCTACCTTACTATTTGATCTGTCACCATTGTCTAGTTTAGTGAATTTGCAATATTTCTCGTGTGCTGCTACAAAAGTATCTGACCTGTCGCCACTATCAGGTTTAATCAACTTACGGATACTTGATTGCTCCTCTACAAACGTATCTGATTTGTCTCCTGTTTTATCTTTAATTGAGAGAAAAATCCCTGTAAAATTGGAGAGAACATACGGCGAAAAGGAGATCATTTGTGTGAAAAAATGTCCACTAACTATCCCGCCTATAGAAGTTGCCCAACAAGGTAACAGTGCCATCCTCGAATATTTCCGCCAAAAAAAAGAAACTGGTGAAGATATCCTTCTGGAAGCCAAAATTATTCTCCTCGGCGATGGCCGATCAGGTAAAACCTCTCTAGCTAATCGGCTGCTCGGCAAACCATTACCAACTGAAGCGGACCGCACACAGGGTGTAGATATCGTCATTGGTGAATACGAGTTTCCGGTAGCGAACAATCGAAAGTTCAAATTGCACATCTGGGACTTCGCTGGGCAGGATAAATACAAACCCCTTCACCAGTTTTTCTACACTGAAAGCAGCCTATATGTAATGGTTGCAGAAAGTGGAAACGCCCGCACCGATTTCGACGATTGGTTACAAACCGCCGAACTTTTTGGCGAAGGCAGCCCACTCGTAGTTGTGCTCAATGAATTTCGGGATGGCATTGGTCTTGGCTCTTTTGACCGGGAGATTTGGCAAAAACGTTTTCCAAATCTGTTAAAAGACGTTTTTGTAGTGAATTTAGGCACTAAACGCGGCTTTGAAGAACTGGAACATCAGATTCGCCTGCTTGCTCAATCACTTCCGCATACGCGATATCCATTTCCCAAAAATTGGGCTAATATTCGTCGTGAACTGGAAGGAAGACGTAATGAAAATTTTATTTCGTTTCAAGAGTACCGCAAAATTTGTGCAAAAAACAATATTCTAGAGAAGGAAAGTGCCCTCATTTTGAGTTCTGTACTGCACAAAATCGGGGTGTGCTTGCATTATCAAAAAAGTGATTTATTAAAGCAACTGGTCATTTTAAAAAATGAATGGGCCACTGATGCGGTCTATAAAATCTTGGAAGACTCACTAGTAGCCGAGGAGAAAAAGGGTTTCTTTAATCGTAAAGATCTCGAACGAATTTGGTCAGATGAGGAGTATTGTGATATGCATCCACAACTTTTAGAATTGATGCAGCAGTTCAAAATGGCCTATCCCTTACCTGGCAACCATGATTTTGTCACGCCACCGCTACTACCGCCGGCACCACCAAGCGATTGGGAGTGGCCTGAAACAGATGCATTGGAAATTTTCATTGAGTATGAATTTTTGCCAAAGGCTCTAATGACGCAATTCATTGTAAGCCGCCACCCGGATATTGACAAAGGAAAAACCTTGGTTTGGCGTAATGGAGTGGCACTTCGTTGGCCGGATGCCTTGGCCGAAGTAATAAAAACCAAATCGCAGGGCCGTGATGCATTTTTTATCCGTTCACAAGGTCACGACCGAAAGGGTCTGATGACTGTTATTCTCAAAACATTTCGAGATTTACACGGTGAATACCGGGGCATTAAATCTGATGAAAAAGTGCCATGCCCATGCGTGGGTTGCAAGTCAGGCAAAAACAAACAACACTATTTTGACTTTGAAAATCTCAAGAATCGTTTGGAAAAAGGCCGCTTCGTAGTGGAATGCGACAAGTCATTGGAGGAATTAGATTTGCTTAAACTCCTCGAAAACCATTTCGTTTTTGAAAAAATACAGGCTGGAAAACCACTTGTTTTCAAGCGTGATGTGGAACAAGTCTTGCTCCAGTTAGAACCCACTCCCTTAAAAATCTTCATCTCCTACTCCAAACACGACCTCGCTTACAAAGACGCTCTGCTCAAACACCTTTCCGGGCTGCGACGCGAGAAGATTGCTACCTGGCATGACCGCGACATCCTAGCCGGGGAAGATTGGGACAAAAGCATCAAAACTGCTTTAATGGAAGCAGATATAGTGCTTTATCTGGTCACGGCGAATAGTCTTGCGACGGATTATATTCAGCAAATAGAATTGCCACTGATAGCACAACGCTGCGAAGAAGAAGATTGTCGGCTCATCCCGGTTATTGTTGACTACTGCGATTGGACGGATTTGGATTTTGCCAAATACAATGCCTTGCCAGAAAAAGGCATCCCAATTACCGATAAAAAATGGACGAATGAAAATCAGGCGTGGTTGAAAGTGGTCGAAGGCGTGAAAGCCATTCTGCAAGAAATGTCTTAGAAATAGTACTCCTAATCAAACTTTTACTCAACCATACAGCAGCCCCACGCTCGATCAAAGCGCAGGGCTGCATAATAAGGAATAAAACCAGGGCCCTGGTTTACCCGACACTGTCCAGCGTGAGGTCGTTGTTCAGCGTGGTGCCACTGATGGTGTAGGTGGCAGTAACGGGGTTGTTGTTTTGATAGACAAATATCTGATTGGCCGTATTGTCGCTGCCCCACACCACAAAGGCGTACAACGAAACGAGCGAGCCGTCGGGCACTCCATACTGGCCGGGATCAGCGGTTTCCTGTTGCAACACGTCGTAGCCGGCGGTGCCGTCCACATGGACTTTGTTGCCATTTTCGTCCCAATAGACAAATTGTAGTTTAACCACAAAGCCGCCATGGTTTTTGAGGCAAATTTGACCGATGTTTTTCATAGTCTGAATGAATTGAAGAATGGAATCATTGGTTGCCTACTCTGACGCTTTCGGCGGTTGCGCCTTACTCTTTTGGAGGATTTTCAGGTCGTTCCTTGCGGTGATAATGCCAGCGGTATGCGCACTTGGCTGGCCTCGCACCATTATTATGGACTGAATTGGGGATGTTTTTCAGGAGCAATGGTCAATGGTTTCCTGGATGCCGGTCCAGATTTGGTCGTCCGAGACCAGGAAAGGCTTTTGCTGGATGTTGTAAGTGACCGTGTCTTTCACGGCATCGTAGTTGAAGCCCAGCACTACCTGGCCGACGATGGTACTGGTGGTGGCGGTGCCGGGGCTGCCGTCGGCGGGATTATACACGGTCCCGTGTTCGCTGAAACTGGTGGATTTCACACAGTTCCAGACGGCAGCAGTGACGCCAGCGAAACTCTTTGATTTTGCCATAGTGAGGTATTTTAAAATGAAAGTGGAGAAAAAAACCTTGCAGGATCAGTGAAAAACCGCTGCGAAAAGGTCGTCGAAAATGCGGTTGGAAAACATGTTTTGGCAGTCCTGCAAGGTGTAACCGCCAGCCAGGGCTACTTTTTGCAGCGCAGCCTGGAACACGGGGATTTGGTCTTTGTAGGCCACATTTTTCAGGTAGTCATTGGCTGCTAGTCCATTGAAAGTCAGGCCCTGCCACATTTTTGCCCAGTGGGGCCGCACGTTGAGGGAACTGCCATCCGCTGCCCGGAGCGACATCCAAAGATTGACGACGTCCTGCATAAAATGCTGCCATTCGGTGGCATCGGTATTGGGCGTAGAGAGTACTTCGATGGAGCAGGTGCCCCATCTGTTGCCAAATTGCGGGGCCATAGCAATGTTGGAGTCGGCCATAATGCGCATTTCCAAAGCCACGCGCATGGGTGCGTCTTTCCGCTGATAGAGGTTGGTGATAATCATCCACCAGGCTTGCTGACACACCGACCAATCGGGTTTATTCGGGTCGTCGGCAGCCGCCGGAATGGGGATTTCCAGTTCCATATCGAGCACCCGCATATTCTGGATGCCCCGCCGAAAGTGCAGCGCATCAATCAGCGGAGTGACGATGGTGGTGTTGGATGGCATCAATGCCATTGCCAGATGGCCGGTCAGTTCCGCCTGCGTTTTGCCGGGCAGCAGCCGGAAGACGGTATCATTGGCCAACTCGGCCAGGTACTCTTCGGCTTCCTGAATATGCGTCCAAAAGGGGCCGGGATAATCGCTGGCGTTGGCTTTGTCCCCGTCATTTTTCCAGGTATTGATCCAGCATTCTTTTTGGTAAGGAAACCAAAACCATTCCGCATAATAGTCCTGTTCGCAGCGCGTTACAAAATCCTGCCAGGCCGTTTCCAAATCCTGCGGAGTAATGCCAGTCATATCAATTTCGGGCGGCACCACCATGTTTTTGGGCGGCGGAATGGTTAGGGCCACCGATTTTTTCAGGGGCTGCATATTGGCATAAGTCATCGCATCCAGGGTGAGGGTGATGCTCGTCACGAAACCCAGCAGCCCGAAACATCCGGCAGCGGCCTTCAATTGGTCGGGATCGTTCACGACCTGGAGGTTGCCTTTGGCGTTTACAAATTCCACTTCCGTCACCAGATCGCTCAGGGTTTTGTGCCGGATACCGGCACCGTGACAAATGGGGGCATTGCTTCCGCCCCAGGTGATCTCGACCATAATCACGTTGAGCGGTACCGTCCAGTTCCAGTTGCCACCCTGGTCGTCCAGGCACCAGCGTCTGAATTGCTCATTGGTAGTGCCTGCTCCGATTTTGCAGAGTGCCTTGCCCTGCGGAGTCGTGCCCACCAGTTGGATGCCCTGCAACTCATTGGTAGGGTCTATGGCTGGTTCGGCGGCGGGCAGGTGGTTGACTATATTGAGCGGCAGAGCCGAGATAAGCACTTGATTATCTTCGGAATACAACGTCCCCCAAGTGTGACGGTAGCCAGCACCGCGTACTCTTTTGCCGTTCGCTCTGGCCCAGCGCACGATGTTGCAGATGCCCTCTTTGGTCTTCGGCACGAACGTGACCGCCGGAGTGTTCTGCACCGTTCTGCCCCAGTTTTGGAAGGCCAGATCATGGTAGGATACGCCTGAGCCGTCCCGCTCTTTGACTTCCGGGTGTTGCCGGTAATCCAGGACCGGATGAATCGCGGCTTTGTGCTGTGCGGTTTCATTCAATGAGGCAGGCTGTTCCAAATGCGGGGCAAGGCTCTCATCTTGGTTTAGCAAATGCAACAGTGCCGCGCCCTTCAGGCTGAAAAGATGCTTGGAAGTATGTTCCACGACTTCTTTCGATTTGGTGGCCCAGGCTGCGGCAAAGCCGTGATTTTTGATTTGCAGTTCAAAATCCTGTAACCAGTCGCAATGGTTTGTGGGAGAGTAGGTACCGATCCTTTGCATGACTTTTTTTATTTGAAAAAGTGATGCTGCAAAGGTGGGTGGATCGCCCCCGGCCGGGTAAGCGCAGAAATACGCGACTTTATAAAACAGGTGTTTCCACGTGGCAGGCAGGTGAAAATACGTGGTCGTATGACGGTTGTTTATACCTGTTTTTTAACTTAATACGAAATTTATGGTGGATTTGGGCGGGACGGCTCTACTTTTATGCAGCGCATTGGCGCATTCTTTCCATCTTCTAAACGGACAACCAACAATGAAAGAACAACTCTTCTTTGCCTGCACAGCATTCGTCTTTGCCGGTATCCTGGCCTGCCAGCAACAGCCTGCTAATGTCCCCGATTCTAAGGCACCGACCACTATGATAATAACCGACCCGAAAACCGGCGAACTGGATTCTGCCGTCGCCGTTGCGTCTATCGGTTCGTGGGATAAATATCGCGATTCGCTGCAAAAATGGCTCCGTCCTTCCCTTCCCAGGGTTGCCGACGAGATTCCATGGGGTTTTAAAATAGCCAGTCAGGACATTCACTCGCTCGATTCTATTGCCAGAGGAACCGACTCACTGTACGCTATGCTCGCCCTACAGCCCAACCGGTGTACTGGCAAAATTGAACTTACGCTTATTTTCCGGGCACCAGATAAAAAAAAGGCGGTGAGATTCTATGATTTTTCAGAGCCGTGTCCGCCCTGCGTTGCCTGTGATAAATAATTAACTGCCTGAGTATAAATATGACTCTTTGGGATCAATTTTACCGGATTTCCGCACTGCCTCTCATCTGCCTGTTATTGTCGTGTTGCCTGGGAGTTAGATATTGGCGCAGGCTGCCGCGCTCATTGCAGATATTGACTATTTATCTGGTGTTCAATTTCATCATCGAAATAGGGTCCAGGTTGGCTGCCGTGGCGTATCATCAGAATTTGCCTTTGTTACACCTCTACACGTTTGGGGAGTTTCTGCTGTTTTCCCTCTTTTATCAGCAGATTCTGGATGAACAGTCCATTTTTAAAAAATACTTCCAATGGATTGTCGTGTCGGTGCTGGCTCTGGTGGTGCTCAATACGCTTTTGCTGCAAGGCATTTTTGAGTTCAATTCCTACGCAAAAACGCTGGTGCAAGTCGTCATTATTCTGTACGCGCTCGACTATGCTTTTCGCATTCCGGAACGGGAGGATGCAGACCCCAGACTAACCCAAATGCTGCGGCTGATCAATGCAGCGATGCTGATTTATTACTGCGGCAGTTTGTTTATTTTTATGGCCAGCAGTTTTGAAAGCCAGGCCCGGGAGTCGTTTAAAATACTCTGGACGACCAATAAAATATTGCTTTTAATCTTTCAACTTATCATCCTTGTCGCCTTATGGAAAGTGGTTTTCAAACGTCCGAAATCGTCTTCTTCGTCGGTGCGGGTATCCTGATTATGGTGGCATTGGCCCTCGTCGTGGTGGCTTATGCCGGTCACGCGCAACGCCGTATTTTATCTCAACGAATGGCGGCCCAGGCGACTGAGTTGCGCCATAAGGAAGCCCTGGTGCAGCATAACCTGATCACGCAGGAGGAGGAACGCAAACGGATAGCGGGTAATCTGCACGACGATATTGGCTCCAAACTGGGGGTGCTGCACCTGACGTTTCACCGCTTGCGGCGCAGCACCACGCACGACGAGCAATACGCTGCCATGTGTGAAGAAATAGACGGACTGATCGGTAATGCGCTGGATACGACCCGCCGCATTTCGCACGAGTTGCTGCCGCCGACCCTCGAAGATTTCGGTCTGCTGGAGGCCCTCGAAGAACTCTGCGAAAGCATTCGGAAAACGGGCGTTGTGGCCGTTCATTTGGAATACAACCTGGAAAGAGTCGCTATTGGTGATGCCACAACGGAGCTTAACCTTTTCAGAATCGTGCAGGAGCTGAGCAGCAACACGCTCAAGTACGCCCAGGCCAGCCAGATCTCCATCCGGCTTTGGCAGGAAACCGACGGCAAAAGGCTGACTTACCACGACAATGGTCAGGGTTTCGATCCCGAGACCATCAAAGGCAAAGGATTGGGGATGAAAAACCTGGAAAGCCGCGCCAAAATCATGGGTGGTACGTGGCATATTCAGACGGCCTTGGGCGAGGGCTTTACCGCGATTATTGATTTTTAAAGGCTCTGATTTTCATTGTAGGTGCTTGTCCCAAGTTGTGATTACCAAACCAATAACTAATTGACCAATAACCAATAACTACCTAAATAATGGAAAGTCAACCTATACAAATTGCTATTGCCGACGACGAGGCTTTGTTCCGCCGGGGGATGCGCCTCATTTTGCAGGATTACCCGGACTTGCAGGTGATAATTGAAGCCGAAAATGGCGAGGATTTGCTGGCCAAAATCCGCGCCGTGCCCGACCCGCCCGACGTGCTATTGCTCGACTTGAAAATGCCGGTCATGAGCGGCATCGAGGCAGCCGGGATCATCCGGGTGCAATTCCCCTCCATCCAAATCGTGGTACTATCGTCGCACATCAGTAAGGCATTCATTCTCAACATGATTGAGATCGGGGCAGCCAGTTATCTGGGAAAAAATGCCCATCCGGACGAGGTGGTGGAGACCATCCGGCAGGTGCGCGAACGCGGCTTTTACTACAACAGTATGGTCATGGAAGTCATCCACGAAAGTTTGACCAATAAACACCTGCCCAAACCTGCCGCGGAGGCAGAATCGGAACTCACTCCACGCGAGCACGAAGTACTGCAACTGATCTGCGAAGAACTGACCACCTCCGAAATCGGTGAACGGCTCTACATCAGCACCCGCACCGCCGAGGGCCACCGCAACAACCTGCTCAGCAAACTCGGCTGCCGCAACGCAGCGGGGCTGGTAGTGTACGCCATTCAGCACGGATTGGTCGAGTTGAAAAAGGCGAAATAATTTGCCTGCGACCGGGCGTACTTTTCAATGGCCATTTCGGTATTTATCAGCCCTACGCCGCTTCTTCCGCCTCATCGGCGTGTTGCGTAATGTCTCCTTTTTGAAATAAAGTTCCCTGCAAAATCTCTCTCCATTCCGGCGTCTGCCGGAGCAGGAATTCGAGGTTCATCCCGAAGTGTTTGAACTCCTCTTTCCGGGCATTTTCCATGATGGCACGGGCTTCTTTGTTTTTTTCCAAAGCAATGCGCTGGTGGTACCAGCCGATGGCTTCCGCCTCTTCACAGAGTGAAGTAATCATGCGGGCAAAGGTTCTGACCTCTTCGGATAGTTCCTCTGGTGGTTCGTGGTATTGATTGAAAGCCATAGACGCAGATATTTAAGACGATGAAAGACAAGTGACAAAGTTAGGAACTAAGATGTAAAAAGTTGGAACACAATGTGCTAAGTAGTCATGCAAAACCGTTTCAACAGACTTTGTTTCAAACTTACCGCGCTTCCATCTGTTTTTGCAGCGAAAAACGACCTTGTTATGGCTAACCTATCATCCACTTTGAAGTGGCCTTTTATTTTGTCAATTGCCTTGTTTGCCTTGTTTTCCACCTCAGCGTACGCGCAGGATGTATATGACGTGTATGTGTATGATGGCGGCTCCGAGCCGGTAACCAACGCAGAAATAGACCTGACCCCCTGCGGTTTGGGGGTGCAGCGCACCAAAAGCGATGGCAAACTGCATTTCAGTCTGCCGAGTGGAACCAACTGCTATATGATGGTGAAAAAATTTGATTTGCAAACGGTGGTCAGTGCGGTTTCCCCCAACGGCCCCCGCAAAATATCCGTGGCATTGGTGCCCGACCGGAGTGGTTCCTTTGTGGGAATGGTCTATGATGAAGCAACGGGGGCACCATTGCCCCGCTCGACGGTCTATGCCCGCAGCAACACTGGTACCCACTGGACCAAGGCGACCACTGACCAGAATGGGCGTTATGTACTGAAACTCAATGGCCGACAGGAATATGCCGTCACTTTTGCCCATGAGGGTTTCGCGGATGCACGTACACTCTTACGTACTGAGCGCGATATGGCCAATACGCCGCAACTCCCGGCGATCAGCCTTTCTCCGGGTTCCTCCAAATTGCTGACCTGGCTGGCTAATAATCCAAGTGGCATTCCGAAGGTCGCGCCCATCGGCACTTTGCAGCCGGGCAGTGCCAATGGCTACACGGTGCAATTGGCTTCCGGGCCAACCAACTTCGCCGATGTGGCCAGCAAATACGCCGATCTGACCAAATATGGTCAACTGTACACCGTGCCGGATGGGGTAGATCGCTACAAACTGCACCTTGGGGTGTATGCCACACGTAAAGAAGCGCAGTCCATCGTGAGCCAGATCAATGTAGAATTTCCAGGGGCTTTTGCTACCGCAGAACTGAATGTTTCGCCGAATATGATTATTCAACTTGGTCAGCCTTCGGCCAGCACTGCTGCCAGGGAAAAGACAACGGCACCTGCTCAATACAGTACGCCTTCTACTACCACGATGATTATGGGCGAGCAGCCCCGCAGAAATGTCATTGCTAAGGGCCCCACGACGCAGTCGGCAGGAAATGGAGAGGTACGTTATGCCGTTCAGGTCGGTTCTTTTTCTACGGAACGGGCCATTGCAATGAACGAGTTCTCACGGTTGGACGGTCTGGGTAATACTTACAGTAAAGTAGAAAACGGTGCGTTGAAAGTCCGGGTTGGCCTGTGGAACACCTCCGATCAGGCCGAAGTGACCAGAAGATCGGCGGCAGCACGTGGTTTTAAAGATGCCACAATAGTCACTGAAAGAGCGGATGACCCGGCTTTGCAGACTTATCTGGTAGAAAATGAGGAGCCGCAGCCAACACCTGCTTCCGCTACAAGTGGCACTCGCCCGGTCGTTTATTCTTACAAACAACCTGCGGCAAAAACCACAAAAACTGCCAAATCTGTGGCAAAACCTTCATCCACCAAGGCTACGGCAAGCAATCCCTATTTCATCCGCATCGCTGCCCTGTCTAATCCCGACCGATTCAATGCCGCTCCTTTTGAGGATTTGGGTAGCATCGAAATGCGTCGTCAGGATAATGGCATGACGGTGGTGTTGTTAGGTCGCTATGCCAGTGTCAAGGCAGCGGAAGCAGCCCGAAAAAAACTGCGAACGCAGGGATATACGGATCCGTATGTGGTGAAGGAAGAGACGGGAGGAAAATTGACGCGAATGTGAAATTTATTAACCATTTAATTCCTTTTCCAAAAACTTGCCGGTCCAACTCGCTGCCACTTTGGCTACTTCTTCGGGCGTACCCGTGGCCACGATGGTGCCGCCGCGGTGACCGCCTTCCGGGCCAACATCCACAAGGAAATCGGCCATTTTGATGACGTCGAGGTTGTGCTCGATGACGACCACCGTGTTGCCTTTTTCTACCAGACGATTGAGCACCGTCAGCAGTTGGCGAATATCTTCAAAGTGAAGACCCGTTGTGGGTTCATCCAGAATGTAAATGGTGCGGCCTGTGTCTTTTTTGGAGAGCTCTTCGGCGAGTTTGACTCGTTGGGCTTCGCCGCCGCTGAGCGTAGTGGCTTGTTGGCCTAGAGTAATGTAGCCCAGGCCCACCTCCTGCAACGTCCTGATTTTGCGGAAAATATTGGGAATGGGCTGGAAAAATTCTACCGCCTCATTGATGGTCATATCCAATACATCGCTGATACTCTTGCCTTTATACAGCACTTCCAGCGTTTCGCGATTGTAGCGGCGGCCTTGACAGCGTTCGCAGTGGACCTGCACATCAGGCAGGAAATTCATTTCAATGGTCCGTAGGCCCGCACCCTCACAAACTTCACAACGGCCCCCTTTTACATTGAAAGAAAACCGTCCGGGGCCATAACCGCGAATCTTGGCTTCCGGCGTATCAGAAAAGAGTTTGCGGATGTCGCCAAACAGGTTGGTGTAGGTGGCCGGATTGCTGCGCGGTGTGCGTCCGATGGGACTTTGGTCAATTTCAATGACCTTATCCAGATGTTCCAAACCCTTGATTTCCTGGTATTTAAGCGGACGTTTCAGGCTATTGAAAAAGTGGTTTTGCAAAATGGGATAGAGCGTCTCATTGATCAGCGAACTCTTACCCGAACCGCTTACGCCGGTGATGCAAATGAAGGTGCCGAGCGGCAGACTGACATCCACATTCTTGAGGTTGTGACCCGTGCAGCCAAATAATTCGAGGGCATGACCATTTCCAGCGCGGCGTTTTTCCGGCAAAATCATTTCGGTACGCCCGGACAGATAATCGGAGGTTTTGGTCGGGTTTTTCAAAAAATCGGCGGGTGTACCAATGTCCACAATTTGGCCGCCGTGTTTGCCTGCACCGGGGCCCAGGTCAATGAGGTAATCGGCTTCCAGCATGATCTCACGGTCGTGTTCGACGACCAATACGGTGTTACCAATGTCGCGCAGATTTTTCAGGGCACCGATCAACTTTTGGTTGTCGCGCTGGTGCAGGCCAATGCTTGGTTCATCCAGAATATAAGTAATACCCGTCAATTGCGAACCAATCTGCGTAGCCAGTCGGATGCGTTGGGCCTCGCCGCCGCTCAGCGTACGCGCCGGGCGATTGAGCGCCAGATAATCCAGCCCGACTTGCAGCAAAAATTTGAGGCGAAACCGAATTTCTTTCAATACATCCCGCGCAATAGCCCGCTGGCGTTCGGACATTTCCGGTTCTACATTTTGTAGGGCGGCTTGCAGAGCGGTCAAGTCCATTTCTGCCAATTCAGAGATGTTGCGCTCGCCGATTTTGAACCATAAGCTTTCTTTTTTCAAGCGCGTCCCCTGGCATTCCTGGCAAGTCGCGACGGTCATAAAATCCTCCGCCCACTGCCGGATTTTTTCACTGCCCGTATCGCTGTACCAGCGTTTGAGCATATTCATAATGCCTTCCGTGGCGAGGTTATAATTCCAGCCTTCCTCGTCGCCACCCGCATCTATTTTAAACGTCTCATCACCGCCGTACAAAATCGTGTACATGGCTTTCTCGGGGATGTCCTTCACTGGCGTTTCGAAAGAGAATTTGTATTTTTTGGCAATCGCCCGCAGTTGATTGAACATAAAACTGGGACGCACTTCGCCCAAAGGCACAATGGCACCTTCGGCAATACTCTTGTCCCAATCGGGAACTACGCGCGCAATTTCCACCTCGTTTACCTCGCCCAGCCCTTTACAATGCGGACACATGCCGTAGGGCGAATTGAACGAAAAAGTGTTGGGCGAGGGCTCATCGTAACTGAGGCCGCTCTCGGGATCCATGAGGTTTTTGGAAAAATTGATCGCCGCGCCGCTGGCATTACTGTCTTTATCCAGTTGGATTACTTGCATCAATCCCTCGCCCAAACGAAGCGCGACCCCAATACCGGCGGCCAGCCGGTCGCCACGATCCTCGCCGACTTTCAGGCGATCCACCACGATCTCCACATCGTGAATTTTGTAGCGATCCAGTTGCATACCGGGTTCAATGTCCACGATTTCGCCATCGGTGCGCACTTTGGTATAGCCCTGCTTGCGGATTTGCTCAAAAAGTTCGCGGTAATGGCCTTTGCGCGAGCGAATAACCGGCGCGAGCAAGGCGATTTTCTGTCCGGCAAAACGCTCTAAAATACTCTGGATGATCTGCTCTTCGGTGTATTTCACCATCTTCTTGCCGGTCACGTGGGAGTAGGCTTCCCCGGCGCGGGCAAACAAAAGCCGCAGAAAATCATACACTTCCGTGACGGTACCCACCGTGGAGCGCGGGTTGCGGCCCGTGGTTTTTTGCTCGATACTAATCACTGGACTGAGACCCGTAATCTGTTCTACATCAGGACGTTCCATCTCCCCGATGAACTGCCGCGCGTAGCTCGACAGCGTCTCCATGAAACGGCGTTGCCCTTCGGCGTAGATCGTGTCGAAAGCCAGCGAACTTTTACCCGAACCACTGATGCCCGTAATCACCACGAGTTGGTTGCGCGGAATGCGGACATCCACGTTTTTCAGGTTGTGGACGCGTGCGCCGATGACCTCGATGTAGTCATTCGCGAGCGGCGGAGCGGGCGGAAGCATGAGGCTGTCCGAGTGGGTTTCGGGGGCCGATTTTGTTTTTGTCTTTGCCATTGGAAGGAAAACAGCGGAGAGTGGAGCGAGGTTGCAGGCAAAGCGCGAAGGTATGATTTATTGAAAGAATTTAAAACAAATCGTTTGCCTTTTAGTGAAAAAATGGTTGATGAACGTTTATAAAAGTTGATGAAGGTTGATAATACGACATAGGCAATGGTTGTCTATTTTTGGGCTGAGACATTCAAAGTACTTCGGCTCAATTAGTCTATCCTAAAATTCAATTAAAGAATTGATTATCAACCAATAATCAATTGACTAATAACTATTATTTACTTAATCGTTTTCAGCGTTTGGCCATGTTCTTTTTCAAAAAATAAAACAGTTCTGATTGCATATTGCCCAGCAAACGCTCCGACATTCTATCCTCGCCAGGCGCACTTGGATAGGAATCGGCACTGCTCATAATCATGGAACTTAGCGCGCGCTGGTCGCCGGACACATACGTAAAATCCTCACTATAACTATAAGCAACGGGCAGGTCTTCGGATAATATCAGCGCATTATCATGGATGTTGTGCACCTCTACGGCCAGCACGCCTTGCGCTGCTCTGCTCAAAGAAAGTTTGCGAATTTCGGCCTTCACGTGTTCATAAATGGGTTTTCTTTCAATCACATTGCCAGCAGTATCCTTTTTTTCTTCAAAGCCTTTTTCAATGTCTTTCTCCTCGGTGGTGGTGCTTTCGCTGCGGCTTTCCGAACCCACCTGGATGGATTTTACCTGGCATTCTACCACATAATCGTAAGGCTGATCTGGCAAAAAAGCAACATAGTAAGTGTGCCATTCATCGTTCAGGCGACGGGTCTGTGCGAACACGCCTTTCCAGAAAAACAGACCTTTTTCAGGCGGCGTGGAAGGAAGATTGGTCAGTAAAATATGTGAAACACCCAATACGCGGGCACTATCGAGCAAAGCGTTGGTATTTTCCCAATATAAATAGTAGTGTTGTTTCAAATCCTGCAAAGTAGAAAGTGCTTCGCGGGCGGCCGGGCGATTGCCTTTTTCAGCTTCTGCCAGTAATTTTTGGGCCTTATCGTAGAGATAAGTGGCGGCATTCCGCCGGCTTTCGGCTTCTCTTTCCGCAATATTGGTGACGAAAGGCAGCGTGGGTTCGTAGCCGTTTTTGGCGCGGAGCGGTTGCAAAGCCGTTATTTTCCGTTGACGGACTTGCAGGCGGCGATAGAGGGCATTCACGGTTGGCCACAGATCGGGGCGATTTTCTTCCAGCAGGGAATCCACGAGGGCGAGGTCCAGATATTGAGCCTGTTGAAAAACGGTTTCCAACCCGCGCAGGTGTTTCATTCTTTTGTTAGTTCCCGTCAAACGGTTTGCAGCGCGGGCCAACCCGGATTCGTAAGGGCTTTCCTGAAAAACACTTTTTGGCTGGGTGCAAGCGATAAAAAGGCCAATAAAGGCAAAAAGGAGGAGAGGTTTCAACATGGTGCCTACGTTTATGTAAAAGCAAAAATATCCGGGTATTATTTTAAAAATGGTTAGGCAAAACTTAAAGGTGGCAGAGTCAATAGTTAAATTTTTTAAAATTTAAAAGTTTTTGTTTTAAAACCCTGTCGTGGCAAGGTTGTTTTCCAAATAAAATCCCCATTTTTGGGGTTCGAATCGGCACGCCAATGAATTTCAAAATTTCTTCCGACTACCGCCCGACTGGCGACCAACCGCAGGCCATTGAACAACTGGTACAAGGCATTGAAGCCGGCGACCGCGCCCAGGTTTTGCTGGGGGTGACGGGCTCCGGCAAGACCTTCACGATGGCCAATGTAATCGCCAAACTGAACCGCCCGACGCTGGTCATTACCCATAATAAAACCCTGACCGCCCAACTCTACGGCGAGTTGCAGACCTTTTTCCCAGATAATGCGGTCGAGTATTTTGTCTCTTACTATGACTATTATCAGCCTGAAGCCTACGTATCGGTATCAGATACTTATATCGAAAAAGACCTGCAAATCAATGAGTTGGTGGATAAATTACGCCTGAAAGCCACCAGTACTTTGCTGTCTGGTCGTCGCGATATTGTCATTGTTGCCTCGGTATCGTGCATCTATGGTATGGGCAACCCAGAGGACTACAAAACCGGGATCATCCGACTGACCAAGGGGATGAAGTTGCCAAAAACGGCTTTCCTCTACAGTCTGGTGGACAGCCTGTACTCCCGCACCGAGACGGATTTTTCCCGTGCCACTTTCCGCGTACGGGGCGATACGGTGGACATCAATCTGCCTTACGCCGACTGGGGCTACCGGGTCATTTTCTTTGGCGACGAGGTGGAAAGCATCGAAAGCATTGATCTCGTATCCGGGCGGCGACTGGAAAAAATGGACGCGGTGGCCATCTTCCCGGCCAATCTTTATGTGGCACCGAAGGACCGGCTGCAACAGATTATTTATGAAATCCAGCACGAGGCCAACGAGCAGGAAAAATATTTCGTCCACGAAGGACGACTGGCGGAGGCGCGGCGGATCAAGGAGCGCACGACGTTCGATCTGGAAATGATCCGTGAACTGGGTTACTGCTCCGGCATCGAAAATTACTCCCGCTTTTTTGATCGTCGTCGGCCAGGAGCGCGGCCATTCTGTCTGCTCGATTATTTTCCCGACGATTATCTGATGATTATTGACGAGAGCCACGCGACCATTCCCCAGGTGCGCGGGATGTGGGGCGGTGACCGGGCCAGAAAGCAATCGCTGGTCAACTGGGGCTTCCGGCTGCCTTCGGCGATGGACAACCGTCCGCTCAGTTTTGAGGAATTTGAAGGTATGATCAATCAGGTGATTTTCGTGAGTGCTACGCCCGGCGACTATGAAATGGTGAAAACCGAAGGCGTGGTGGTGGAACAATTAGTGCGCCCCACCGGGCTGCTCGATCCGCCGATAGATGTGCGGCCTTCGATGAACCAGATTGACGATCTGATTGAAGAAATTCAGCAACGGGTAGCCTTGAATGAACGCGCCCTGGTGACCACCCTCACCAAACGTATGGCCGAAGAACTGGCGACTTATTTTGCCAAAATCGGACTTAAATGCCGCTATATCCACTCGGAAGTGGAAACGCTGGAACGCGTGGAAATCCTGCGCGATCTGCGCCTCGGCGAGTATGATGTGCTGGTGGGCGTGAACCTGTTGCGGGAAGGGCTGGATTTGCCGGAAGTGTCCTTGGTAGCCATTCTCGATGCTGATAAGGAGGGTTTTCTGCGTAATATGCGTTCGCTCACCCAGACCGCCGGACGAGCAGCCCGCAACTCGAACGGCCTCGTTATTTTTTATGCTGACAAAATCACCGACTCCATGCGCGCCACGATGGACGAAACCAATCGGCGGCGTGTGACGCAGATTGCTTACAATGAGCAGCACGGCATCACGCCGCGTACGGTGACTAAAACGCGGGAGCAAATCCTCGCCACGCGCAGCATTCTCGATATCCGCGATGTGGGCGGCAGCCGGGCCTACGTAGAATCCGAAGAAGTGAGCCTCGCCGCCGAGCCCATCGTGGCTTATGCGACCCGTACGCAGTTGGAAAAGATGATCGGCGACACCGAAAACAAGATGAAGAAGGCGGCTAAGGAACTGGACTTTATTTCGGCGGCGCAGTTTCGGGATGAGATGCTGGCTTTGAAGAAAAGTATGCGGGAGCGGTTTGGAGCGGGGGAATGAGTTTTTTATCTTTTCCCTTGTTCCCAATCTTCTGTCCATTGATGAAGCAAACGACGAAGAAGGTTCTTGTCCACAAATTTGGTTTCATAAGCCGCTACCAAAGTCGGACTCAATTGGCGGCTCATAGCGATTTCGACCACTTCATCATTTTTGGTTTTGCATAATACCACGCCAATCGACGGGTTTTCATGCGGTTTGCGAAGGTCGCGGTCAAGCAATTCGAGGTAAAAATTCATTTTGCCCAAGTGTTCCGGCTTAAAAGCCTCGATTTTCAGGTCGAACGCTACCAGACATTGCAACTCGCGGTGAAAGAAAACAAGGTCAATGAAGTAATCATTCATGCCCACTTGCAGGTGCATTTCTTCATCAATGAACAGAAAATCACGTCCCAGTTCGAGCAGAAATTCCTTCATTCGACTAATCAGAGCCTTCTTCAGATCGTATTCTGAATATGGCTCCTTTATACCTAAAAACTCAAAAATGTAGCGGTCGCGGAACACATCCGACAATAAGTCTTTTTTGGGATGCTCCGGCACAAGTAGGGTATGTTTGGCAAGCATTTGCCGCTCAAAAAGGCCTGATTTGATTTGGCGGCGAAGCTCCTGAACAGTATATCTATCACGAATGCTTAACATTAGATAAAATACCATTTCTTCCTCTGAAACCGCCCCGCGTAGTATTTCAATATGATGTGTCCAAGAAACTTTCGTTAGTGCTATGGGCATAGGCGAAGATTTTGGGGTTGCTGACCCCAAAATCTCCAAAGGCAACTCTAACATTTCTGTTGACTGATATTCAATAGCTTTGCTTCGGGTAATATACGACCAATCCACATGCTGCCACTTTTCAAAAAACTCGCGCATCCGATACAAACTGCGCCAGTCGCACCCTTTGAGATTCGCGTCTTGTTGCTTGAGCCAATCCGCCAATCGATTTACTATGTTTTTTCCATAGGTGTTTTCGGTAAGTTGATGACTTAAATAAGATCCGACATACCAATAGGATGAAAGAGAATAGACCGTTGCAGCCTGCAACGCCCCGTTTTTTCCTTGTCGGATGATTTGCTGGATATTTTGGAAATGCTGTTGGATCTCATCCATTGTATGCCTTGTTTTGTTGGTAATTTGGTGGCGAATGTAAAATTATTTGTTTGGATTTATTTTGCTTTTCATCCTATTTTAAAAGTATTGTATTTGCCAACCTGCCGTAATGAACATGTAATATCGCTTTCGGAAACCGGCAGCACTTCATTCATTTTGTGAAAGTAAAATCTGCGATATAGAAGGCCATATTACCCTCTGGTATATGCCCCCAAGTTGGCTATTTTTGCGCCGCCCAAGCGACCCGTACCAAAATCTGTCCTGATGCGCACCGTCTTTTTCCTCCCGCTTTTCCTACTACCCATGCTTGCCTACGCCCAACCCTCTTCGCTGCCGCTTCATCGTACGATCTATGCGGAGTGGCAGTTTCGGCAGGCCCAAACTCCGGAATGGAAGCCTACCGTAGTGCCGGTCACTGTACACACGGCTTTGCTCAAAAACGGCATGATTGAAGACCCATTTTACCGTGATAATGAAGCGAAACTGCAATGGATCGAGCAACAGGACTGGGAGTTTCAAACCACATTTCAAGTGGACGCAGAGACCTTGCGCCGTCAGCATATCGAACTGTCTTTCAAGGACTTGGACACTTATGCGCATGTGTATTTGAATGATACCCTGATTTTGGAGACCGATAATATGTTTCGGGTATGGCGCACCGATGTCAAAAAATGGCTCAAAGCAGGCGATAACCACCTGCACATTTATTTTGAAAGTCCGCTCAAGAAAACGGACGCTGACTGGAAGGGCCTGGGCTACGAATTGCCGGGTGGTGTTCGGACCATGTCGCGTACGGCGCAGTTTCATTACGGCTGGGATTGGGGGCCGCGTTTTGTAGGCGGCGGTATTGGGAAGGCACCGGAGCTCATTGCCTGGGACAACCTGATTCTGGAAGATTTATACATAACGCCACAGAGCATTACGCCGGAAAAAGCCAGAATGGTCGCCCGTTTCCGCTATCGCTGCGATGTGCAGACCAAAGTCTCCATTGCCACCCGCGATGGCAAAAACAATTCTATAGAAGAGCGTACTTTATATGCCGGGGTACACGAGGATTCGGTCACTTTCGATGTAAAACAACCCAAACTCTGGTGGTGTGTGGGTATGGGCGAACCGCACCTGTATGATTTTTCAGTAGAAATAAAGGGCGGCGGTCACCTTATTGAAAAGTACGATACGCGCATGGGTATTCGTACTATTGAGTTGGTCACGCAGACAGACAAAGACGGCGAATCTTTTTATTTCAAATTGAATGGCGTACCCGTGTTTGCCAAAGGTGCCAACTACATTCCGCAGGATGTTTTTCAAGACCGCGTGACCGCCGATCACACCAAAAAATTGCTGGACAACGTGGTGGCTTCCAATATGAACATGCTGCGCGTGTGGGGCGGCGGGATTTATGAAGATGATTTGTTCTATCAGCTCTGCGATGCACGGGGCATTCTCGTCTGGCAGGATTTCATGTTTGCCTGTGCCCTGTATCCCGGAAATGGAAAATTTCTGAAAAATGCGGCTCAGGAAAGTTATGAACAAATCCTGCGATTGCGCCAGCATCCCTGCATAGCCCTGTGGTGTGGCAACAACGAAAACAACGAAGCCTGGAACCATTGGGGCTGGCAGATGCCGTTCACCGAGGCCCAGCGCAGCCAACTCTGGAAAGATTACCAACTGCTGTTTGTGGATATTTTGCCCACTTATGTCGCCAACTATGGCAATGGCATACCCTACTGGGAAAGTTCGCCTAAGTACGGACGCAGCAACCCTAAATCCCTGAAAGAAGGCGATGCCCACTATTGGGGCGTTTGGCATGATGAAGAACCTTTCGCCATATTCGACAAAAAAGTGCCGCGTTTCATGAGCGAATATGGGTTTCAATCCTTCCCGGAATGGCGTACCATTGAGGCATTTACGCTGCCGGAAGACCGGGAACTGGAAAGCCCCGTCATGCTGGCTCACCAAAAGCATCCGCGTGGCAATGCCCTCATCGCAGAATACATGAAGCGGGATTACCGTACGCCCAAAAAATTTGAGGATTTCGTGTACGTCAGCCAATTACTGCAGGCCGAAGGGATTCGTACGGGTATCGAAGCACACCGGCGGAATAAACCTTACTGCATGGGTACGCTATACTGGCAACTCAACGATGTATGGCCGGTGGCTTCCTGGTCGAGCATTGATTATTTTGGCCGCTGGAAAGCCCTTCAATACTATGCCCGCGATGCCTACCGCCCGGTAGTTGCGCTGCCCATGCTGGAAGAAGGAATTTTAAAAATCTATGGCATTTCCGATTCGATAGAAGCAGTGAAGGCCACCCTGCAAGTACGGGCACTGACTATGGATGGCAATCAGCTGAGTAACGTCACAGTCACTGACTTGACCTTAGTGCCCGATTCCAGTGCTATGATTTATCAGGGTTCCTTAAAAACGGTACTGAATAAACATCGCGAAGAAGACGCAGTCATTGAAATTACCTTAAAAAATGGGGCTGGCCAACTGCTGAGCCGCCGATTGTTTTACTGCGTGCCGCCTAAGAAACTGGACCTGTCGCGCAGTACGATCACTTTAAAAACCCAGGCTGTCAATGATGGCTATCAAATCACGCTGCAATGCGACCGCCTGGCCAAAAACGTACTGCTGCAAACCACTGCCGAAGGGGCTTTCAGTGATAACTATTTCGATTTACTGCCCGGCGAACGTAAAGTGGTAGTATTTAAAACCAAAAGTGTGCTGGACGATTTAAAGACTGCTTTTAAAGCCAAAAGTTTGGTGGATACATATTGAGACAGTACTTTTAGCCTGCATGCACCCATTCCTCCTCGCTCTCGCCATTCTGCCCGGCCTGCTGATCAGCGTTGGCATCTTTTGGGTGGATAAATATGAACGCGAACCTATGGTGCCGCTGGCAGTTTGTTTCGCATTGGGAGCCCTGGCTACCTGGCCGGCGGTGCAGGCGGAAATGTACACGTTTGCCCAACTCAGCCCGCATCGGCACCAGGCCTGGGCCACTTTTTTGCTGGCTTTTGCCGCTATTTCCTTCAACGAGGAGCTGTGGAAAGGCCTCGTGCTACTCCTGGCCGCCTTCCCCTACCGCTTCTTTAATGAACCGCTCGATGGCATTGTGTATGCCGTGCTGGTCTCGATGGGTTTTGCGACCATGGAAAATATTTTGTATGCGTACCGTTTTGGTTTTGATACAATTCTGGTACGCGCTTTTACCGCCGTACCCGCGCATTTGGTGTTCGGTATTGTGGTCGGTTATTTTGCCGGATTAGCCAAATTCAACCCCGCCAGACGTTATATTTTACTGGCGCAAGGTTTCGGACTGGCTGTTCTGCTGCATGGTGCCTACGATGTGCTAATTATTCAACGCTGGTCGGATTGGTTGCTGGTGCTGGCTACCTTTGCGCTCTACCTCAGCCTGTTTTTTTGCAGCAAATTGGTACAAGTACACCTGCAAAACTCACCCTTTCGAATGCGGAATTAGGAATACGGAATTTTATCGAATGCGGAGTGCAGAATACGGAATGCGGAATTTTTTCCACCCACTGAGCCTTCACGGACTTTACGACCGCTTAGCATCGTTATACTTCATCGTTTATAGTTCATACTTCGCTTCATCGTTTCTACTTCCAATAAAATAGACCTCTTTGGCATTCGTCACCACGGCCCCGGCTCGGCCCGCAGCCTGCGTATGGCCCTGACCGCCAATCCGCCGGACGTTATTTTGATAGAAGGGCCGCCGGATGCGGAAAAATTGATTCCGCTGGCCGCCCATGCGCAAATGGTGCCGCCGGTCGCTATATTGGTGTACAATCCAAAACAGTTGCAGCAGGCCTCTTTTTTTCCTTTTGCCGAATTTTCTCCCGAATGGCAGGCCATCCAGTTTGGTTTAAAAAATAATATTCCGGTGCAATTCATGGACTTACCCATGAGCCATATTTTTGCCCTGCGGGAACCCAAAACACAACTGACGCTGGATTTGCCTGGGGAACGACCCGACGCGGCGGAGGTGGACCCCTTCCGGTACATCGCTACATTGGCAGGCTATACCGATCCCGAACGCTGGTGGGACGCGCTGCTGGAGCGGCGCAGCGACGATACGGCCATTTTTCCAACGGTCGTCGAACTGATGACCGCCCTGCGCGATGACAAAAGCAAACCGGAAACCTTCGAAACTTTGCTGCGCGAAGCCTGGATGCGCCAAACTATTCGCGGAGCACAAAAGGCAGGTTATCAACACATTGCCGTGATTTGCGGGGCCTGGCATACGCCTGCTCTCGCCGCACTGGAGCAAATTAAAGCCAGCGCGGATGCCGCCCTGTTGAAAGGACTGAAAAAAGTAAAAACCGAAGCCACCTGGATTCCCTGGTCGTTCGATCGGCTGGCCACGCAAAGCGGCTATAGTGCCGGTGTAATCGCCCCGGCCTGGTATCGGTTGCTCTTTAAAATGGACAGCGTTGGCCAATCAAACCCTACGCAATCAGCAGGTTACGATGCCGTTACGCAGTGGTTCGCTCAGGCGGCGCGATTGCTACGGGAGCAGGATTTGGCCACTTCTTCGGCGCATGTCATCGAAGCGGTGCGGCTGGCTAACACGCTGGCGGTGCTGCGGCGCACGGGTTTTCCGGGCATCGAGGAGTTACGCGAAGTGGCGGTGACGGTGCTGTGCGAAGGGGCGGAAAAACAACTGGAACTCATTGACCAGCAATTGATTATCGGTGATGTGCTGGGCGAAGTACCGGACGATCTGCCGGTGCCGCCGCTAAAAACCGATTTTGAGGCGCAGGTAAAAAGTTGCCTGTTGAAACGCGAAACCCAGGGCAAAACTCTCGTGCTCGATCTGCGCAAAGATGCCCATACCGCCAAGAGCCGACTACTGCATCGCCTCGGTGTGCTGGGGATGCCGTGGGGACAACTGGGGGGCGAGCGCGACCATACCAAACGACAAGGCGGTTTCCATGAAGACTGGCAACTGAAGTGGCTGCCGGATTTTGAAATCCGACTGATCGAAGCGGGCACCTGGGGCAATACGGTGCTGGAAGCAGCGACCAATCGCGCCCTTCGACAAATCCGCGCCTCTGTGCAGTTGCCCGAACTGACGGGCCTGCTCAGCACGATCCTCAAAGCCGAATTGACGGTACTGGTGCCGGATTTGTTGGCTAAATTACAGTCCGTCAGTGCCTTATGCAATGATGTGCTGGTGCTTTGTGGCTCGGTACCACCACTGGCCGAGGTGGTGCGCTACGGTTCGGCCCGCCAACTCGATCTGAGTGCAGTGGAGCAATTGCTGGGCGGCGTTATTCCCCGCGTGGCGGTGCAATTGCCAGCGGCGTGTAGCGGTGTGGACGAAGATGTGGCTACCGATATTTTGAAAAAAATCCTGGCCATCAACCGGGCGTTGGCCATTTTGTCGGTGCCGGATTATGAAATATTGTGGCAACAAACCCTCGCTGAAATAGCGGAAAGCAAAACGGCGGCTCCCTTGCTGGCAGGCCTGTGCAGTCGGCTGCAATTTGATAAAAGTGTGCAAAACGCGGCACAGACCGACCAAACCATGCGTTATCGTCTTTCGCGGGCACAGGCGGTGACCGAGGCGGCTGCCTGGCTGGAGGGCTTTCTGTACGGTAGCGGACTTTTGCTTTTGCACTATACCGACTTGTGGCAGGCACTCGATAGTTGGGTTCAAGAGGTGCCGGATGACGATTTTCAGCAACTATTGCCTTTGTTGCGGCGCACATTCAGTCGCTTCGAAGCACCCGAACGCGAAAAAATGCTGGACTTGGTGAAGCATGGGAATCTACCCACCGCTGTTGCCGCGCTGCCAGCCGAAGATTGGGATGCGGACCGGGCGGAAGCAGTGACGGAGTTGTTGCAAAACATTTTTGGCTAAGGTTTGAAAAGTTGACACCCTTTATTAAATAATTGATAGACAGTCATTTATCAAAACAAAAAATATCACATTGGCCACATTCATCTATTATTGACCACATTCCTTTTCCATGCCTTTCCAATTCAAAACATCCGGCCCCGACGATAGCCCGAATCCCTGGCAGACACTGTCCGAACAAGAAGCCTACGCCAACCCGTGGATTCGGGTGACGCACCGCGAAGTGCTCAACCCATCGGGCAATCCCGGCATTTACGGCGTGGTGCATTTCAAAAACGTAGCCGTTGGGATAGTGCCGCTGGATGCGGAGGGTTATACCTGGCTGGTGGGTCAGTATCGCTACACGCTGCAACGTTATACTTGGGAAATCCCCGAGGGCGGCGGACCATTGGGCACCGATCCGCTGGCAGCGGCCAAACGCGAACTATTGGAAGAAACCGGCATTACGGCGCAGCGCTGGACGCCGCTGCTGGAAATGCACACGTCCAACTCCGTGACCGACGAATATGGTGTGGCCTACATCGCCCAGGATTTGGAAATGGGTGAAGCCGAACCGGAGGATACCGAACAACTGCATGTGCGGCGATTGCCTTTCGCCGAAGTGGTGGAAATGGTGATGAACGGTGAAATCACGGACGCCCTTTCGATGATCGCTATTTTAAAAGTGCAGGAATGGCTGAGGCAGGGGGTAATTTAAAAGGCAAATTTGCAAAGGGCAAGAGGCAATGAATAACACGCGCACAAATGATGAGTTTGCCTATTTGCCTCTTGCTATTTTGCCCGTTTGCTTTTTGCCCTTTGCCTTTTCCCTTATTTTATCGCTTTCTTAAAGATCATTTCTGCAAAAGCCCGCCACACGGGATCGCTAGGCAAGTCCGCTTCCAGGTGGATGCGTCCGCCCGAAACCGGATGGTCGAAAGCCAGTCGCCAGGCGTGAAGATGAATCGAACGGTCTTCGTTGTTGCGCCGGAAACCGTATTTCACATCGCCTTTGATGGGGCAACCGATGGCCGCCAGTTGGCTGCGAATCTGGTGATGGCGCCCCGTAATCAGTTGAATATGAAGCAAATGGTAGCGGTCGCTACTGCCAATGACCCGGTAGCGCAGTTCGGCGCGTTCGGTGCCGGGCGACTCACCAATGAAGGCCATCACGGTATTTTTTCCCTCCTGCTTGCGCAAATAATGCACCAACGTGGCCTCGGATTCGGCGGGCATTTGCTGCACCACCGCCAGGTATTCTTTCTCCACTTTTCGCTCCTGAAATTGGCGGGAAAGGGCCGTCATCGCGGCTTTGGATTTGGCAAAAAGAATAATGCCGCTCACGGGCCGATCAATACGATGCACCACCTGCAAGGGGTGTTTGCAATACGCTTCGGCCTGGCTTTGGAAGGTCGGATCGCCGGTTTTATCCGGCTGAACGGCTATGCCCGCTGGCTTATTGAAAGCAATGAACTGGTTGTTTTTTATGAGTACGTCGAGCATGGCTGGTTTATTCGTTGACTAGTTAATTGGTTAATTCGTTACTTTCACTCTATTTCTTCGTAGTCAATATACTCGCCGTGGTCGTCTAATTTATTTTTTTCTCCATTTTTTTTATCTGGAGGTGGCGCAGGTGGTCGCTTCGGTGCCAGCCACGGCCGCAAAGCGTGGTACAACCACCAAAAAGCGAAGACGACGAAAAGCCATTTGAACAACATGGAAACAATAACAAAAAATGTGGCTAATCCCGATAAAAGATCGGGACAGGTAGTGGTCAATATAATGGTGAAATCACTGGGTATCTTTTTGCATTGCTTTTTTTTCAGAGGCTGGCTCCGGTTTTTCAAACATTTTTTTCAAGAACGGATGACTAAACACCGCAATGAGGATAATGATAACGCCCACGTAAAAATTGGGGTCTAAAGTCTTGTCTTCCCGAAAAATAATGGCGGCGAGGATCACCCCGTACACGGGTTCCAGATTGATCGTTAAATTAGTAGCAAAAGCCGAGACATAGCGCATAGCCAGCAGGGTCAGATAATACGGCAACAGTGTACATACCAGTGTCAGGATGCCTAGCCAAAGCCAATCCGAAGGCTGGGGCCAGACCGCCAGATCGGGATTTTGCCATAAAAAAAAAGGCAGCATCAGCGACGTAACCAGCAGAGCACCAAACAGTTCCACAAAACTCATGACCAACGGCGGCGGCGGTTTATTATCAATAACTTTCTTATTTAATGCCGAAAAAATAGCCGCCAGCAAGGCACATACCACGCCCACCGCAAAACCCAGCCGCATCGTCCAGTCAATGTGACCCACCACTAAAGCCATGCCCGGCAGCACAAAAATCCCCAGAGCCATTTCATACCATTTGACTTTTTGCCGGAGCAAAATTGGCTCGGCAAAAGCGGCGAAAAACGAAATAGTCGAGATAGAAGCGACGGCGACCGAAGCATTGGCAATCTTGATGGCCCCGTAAAAACAGAGCCAGTGCAACCCGACCAACACGCCGATCCCCAGCAGGCGAATGCCCATCCGGCGATCCAGTTGGCGCCACTGGGTACGTGGAACAATCAGCAACAGGGCTATGCAGCAAATCAGCACCCGCCACCAAACCAGCGATAAGGCTTGCAGCGAAATCAATTTGCCTAAAATCGCGGTGAACCCCCAAATAAGTACGCAAATATGCAGGTACAGGTAGGATCGTTGTTTATCGGTCATTTTGCAAAAGTAGTGGCTTTGTTTAGACCGTCTTCAAACTTTCCAGGATTTGGGGTGGTTTACGCGGATATGACATACGAAAGGCTAAGCCTTCCTTACTTTTGCCTTTCTGCCGCGTACAAAATGACGCCGACACAATCTCCTTGCTCATGCTCGATGGTTATCACCTGCTGACTCTGACCCACCGCCACACCATACTCGAAAAGATCGGCCACGCCACCCTGAATGCCGATGTTGCTGCGCAACGGTTACCACAATTAAAAACGGAACTTGGCTGGGAGGAATTAATGTATTTGGCCACCTGCAACCGGGTGATGTACCTTTTTTATACGCCACAGCCCCTTGCGGCGAACTTGGCGGAGACCGTGGTCGCCACCATTCGCCCTGATCTTACGGCTCCGTTGTTGGAAGAAACCGCCGCTGCGATGCAACTTCTGCACGGCACAGACGCTATCCGTCACTTACTGGAAGTTGCCTCTTCGATGGATAGTCTGGTGGTGGGCGAACGGGAAATTATCCGCCAATTGCGTGAAGCCTACGACCAGAGCCGGGCTTGGGGACTCACCGGCGACCACCTGCGACTGCTGCTGCGCACGACTATTGAGACGGCCAAAGAGGTGTATTCTAACACCGGGATTGGCGCGAAAGCCCTGTCCGTCGTGGCTTTGGCCTTCGGCGAAATGCGCAGAACCGGCTTGGCCACCGATGCCCGCATTTTGCTGGTGGGCGCGGGACAGACCAATCAGTTGTTCGCCAAATTTCTGGCCAAAGCCAGTTATCGCCGCGTGGCAGTTTTCAACCGGACGCTGGCCAAAGCCCAATCCCTGGCGGCCAGTTTTGACGGTCCTGCCCTGCCGCTGGATGCGCTGGAACACTATTCGGGCGGGTTCAATGCCTTGATTGTCTGCACCGGAGCCACGCATACCTTGGTGACACCCGCTTTATACCAGCAGCTATTGGCTGGCGAAACCGACTCCAAAATAGTCGTGGATTTATCGGTTCCCAACAATGTGGACAGGGCCATCACCGCAACATTTTCGGTGCAATTCATTGAAATAGAGGACTTAAAAGAAGTCGCCAAAGAGAATCTGGCTTTCCGTGAAAGCGAATGTGAAAAAGCCAGCACTATCATCGAAAGGCGCATTCTGGCCTACCGCGAGGTGTGGCATGAGCGGCAGATTGAGCGGGCCTTGGCGCATATTCCCGCCGAAGTACGGGCGGTGAAGGAACGGGCCATCTATGAAGTGTATGGCCGCGAGTTCGCCGCACTGCCGCCGGAACAGCAGCAATTGCTGCTCAAAATGCTGGATTATATGGAAAAGAAATATGTGGCTATTCCGATCAAGGCGGCGAAGGAAGCGGCTTTGCGGGTAAGGAAAGCGCGGCCGGGTGTGGAAGTAGCGAAATAACTACTTCCCCTTCCGATCCAACACATCTTTCACCGCCCACAGCACGTCCTTTTTGCCCAATCCGTATTTTTCCAACAATTCAGCGGGCTTGCCGCTTTCCCCGAAGGAATCATTTACGCCCACATACTCCATCGGCGTAGGCATTTTATGCGCCAGCAATTGGGCAATCGCATCACCGAGGCCGCCATTACGCTGATGCTCTTCGGCTACGACCACGGCGCGGGTTTTGCTGACCGAATCCAGGATCGCTTCGTTATCCAACGGCTTGATCGTGTGGATATTAATGACTTCGCAGGAAATGCCTTGTGCGGCCAGTTCCTTGGCCGCTTCAATGCAGGTCCACACTAAATGGCCGGTTGCGAAAATGCTCACGTCCGTGCCATCGGCCAGGTGAAGAGCTTTGCCAATTTCAAATTTTGGATTTTCCTCTGTAAAAATTGGCCAGGCCGGTCGGCCAAAGCGCAGATACACCGGACCAAAATGATCGGCAATGGCGATAGTGGCCGCCTTGGTCTGGTTATAGTCGCAGGGATTAATGACGACCATACCGGGCATCATGCGCATCATGCCCACGTCTTCCAGAATCTGGTGCGTGGCTCCGTCTTCGCCCAGCGTGAGGCCCGCGTGGGAAGCGCAGATTTTCACGTTTTTGTGCGAATAGGCGATGCTTTGACGAATCTGGTCATACACGCGGCCCGTGCTGAAATTAGCGAAGGTGCCCGTGAACGGGATTTTGCCCGCCGTGGCCAGGCCCGCCGCGATGCCCATCATGTTGGCTTCAGCGATGCCGACCTCAAAGAACCGCTCCGGGAATTCGGCTTTGAAGTGCTGCATCAGCAGTGATTCGATGAGGTCGGCGGTGAGGCCGACGACTTTGGAGTTCGAGCGGCCCAGTTCCAGCAGGCCCTGACCGAAACCCTCGCGGGTGGCACGTGTGCCGGTGGATTGTATGTCGTTGATGTTCATTGTCTTATTGAAAGAGGTGCTCTTTTAACTTAATCTTTAAGCAGCGTCCTATCCACGCCTGCTAACGTTTCTTGTAACGATTCATGCCATGAAAGTACAAATAATGCTTTTTGATCTTCGGAAAGGGCATGCATTTGTAGATCAAGATCAGCCCAAAACGCTTCCCTTTCATCAGCAGTTTGCAAATTCATAAAAGTATCCACTAGTTCACGAACGGTGAAAGGAAGCGTTACTACTTTTCCTCGGGTGGCTTGGACTGGTGATTCCGTATCAGCGTGTCCCGCTTGCGAGTGATCTGTCGAAGCCGTCCGAGAGATAGGTTGATTTGATTGTTGAGCCATTTTTTGCTGTATTTTTGGAAAGCGTCTGGATACTGAACGTACATCTGTAAATGCGCTTTTGTACGTTTTTCGTCCCAATCTAATTGCGCTAATCGTTTTTGAAGTTCTTCTTCTGTCATAAGGGAAATTATTAGCACATTACTAAGCCACTGCAAACTCGGTATATTGCCGGTATTCTGGTGGATGCAATCCAAGTACAATATCAGATTTTGGTACTCCCCGCAATAATAAATCTTCGGCTACCCGGCCATTTGTCCAATTCGTTTGTATCCAGATTTTACCATCTGGCTTTATATCGAAATGAAGTAATATGCTTTCAATACGCTCGCCATCCTGCCAACCAATCCGTACCAGTTGAAAATGGTTGTTTTGGCGATCTATCAGTACTTGATCTTCCAGTTCATTTGATTCACGAGGTAAAATGGCGTGCTCATTCAGAATTTCTATAATAAAATCCTGATATTGTTTTATTTTATTATTTAAGTCTGCCATAGTTCAATTTTTTCACACTAATAATCCCCCAACTCCACCTTCTCCAACTGCCCCATCGCCAGATCATACTGCTCCTGATTCGGCGATTTACCATGCCATTTATAAGAACCCACCATATAATCAATGCCGTAGCCCATGTGCGTTTTCATTAAAATAACGACCGGCTTACCCTTGCCGCTCCGCTTTTTGGCTTCTTCCAACGTGTCAATGACCATTTGCAGGTTATTGCCGTCTTCCATGACGATGACATCCCAACCGAAGGCTTTCCATTTGGCGGGCAGGTCGCCCAAATCCATAACTTCCTTGGTCGGGCCGTCTATTTGTTGGCCGTTCCAGTCCACCGTCACGATCAAATTGTCCACTTTCAGGTGCGCGGCAGACATAATCGCTTCCCAGCATTGACCTTCGTCCAGTTCGCCATCGCCGGTGAGGGCGAATACCCAGCGCGGGTCGCCATCAATCTTTTTGGCAAGGGCCGCCCCGATGGCCACCGACATGCCCTGGCCCAGTGAACCGGAGGCAACGCGGATACCCGGCAACCCTTCGTGGGTCGTCGGGTGGCCCTGCAAGCGGGAATTTATTTTGCGGAAAGTCGCCAGTTCCGCCGTGGGAAAATATTTCGAGCGGGCCAGCACACTGTACCAAACCGGCGAAATATGGCCGTTGGACAGGAAAAACATGTCCTCGTCTTTACCTTCCATGGTAAAAGTCTCCGGGTCGTGTTTCAGGATGCTGCCGTAGAGGGCCACAAAAAACTCAACACAGCCCAACGAGCCGCCGGGGTGACCGCTCTGCACGCCAAATACCATACGGATGATGTCGCGGCGAACCTGCGCAGCCAGCATTTTTAACTTTGAAATATCAGTCATGAATGAGTATTTGAGGAGACGAAGATTTGAGTATTTGATGTGTGCCGTTTGTCAATGGCAAAAATAGCAATTTACCGGCAACGCCCCTGACCTGTCCAATATTAAAAAATCGGGCCGTTTGCCAATGAGGCCGCCAAAGCGGTAAATCACGGCCAACATCGGCTATTTCGGTCGTTTTGTGACAATAAAGCAGCAGGGTGTGCTATTTTCGCGGCCTTATCACACAATTTAGAAAAATGAAAAAACTGTTTATTGTTCCTTTTTTCCTGCTGTGCGCTGGCTGGGTGTCGGCACAGGAGTTGGCCGCTGATCTGAACGGCTACCATTTTACCACGATCAAAAAACTCGGCGTTACGCCAGTTGAGAATCAGAACAAATCCGGCACCTGTTGGGTGTATTCGGCTAATTCTTTTTTTGAAAGCGAACTCATCCGCATGGGCAAACAACCCGTGGACCTGAGCGAAATGTTCATCGTGCGGGCCGGTTATCTGGAACGCGCCGAGAATTATATCCGCCGTCAGGGAGCCGCCGCTTTCGGACAAGGTGCCGAAACGCACGACGTATGGAACATCGTCCGCAAGTACGGTATTGTGCCGCAGTCGGTGTATTCCGGTTTTCCGCCCGGCCAGGACAAACCCGTGCATGGCGAAATGGAAGCCGTGCTGAAAGCCATGCTCGATGCGCTGAACAAAAATCCCGACGGCAAACTCAGCACGCAGTGGCGCAAGGCCTTCACGGGCGCACTGGATGGATACATGGGTACTCCGCCGACGACCTTCACAGTGGCTGGTAAATCCTACACGCCGCTGACGTATATGGAAAGTCTAGGTTTGAAATCCGATGATTATGTGGCACTTACATCTTACACGCACCATGCGTTTTACAAACCTTTCGTGCTGGAAGTGTCGGATAACTGGTCGAATGGCGAGTTTTATAACCTGCCGCTCGACGAGTTTACCCAAGTGGCCGAAAACGCGGTGGACAAGGGTTTCGGCGTGGTCTGGGCCGCTGACGTGAGCGAAAAAACTTTTTCGGCCAAAGAAGGCATGGCCATCATGCCCGCCAAAGCCTGGGAAGATATGAGTGCTGGCGAGCGAGATTCGATCTGGAAAGCCCCTTTGAAAGAAAAATTGGTGACCCAAGAACAGCGCCAGGCGGCTTTTGATGAAATGAGCACTACCGACGACCACGGGATGCACATCACCGGGATCGTGAAAGACCAGACGGGTACGAAATATTACACCGTGAGAAATTCCTGGGGCACTGTGAAGAAGGAAATGAATGGCTATTTATATGTGTCGCAGCCATATTTCCGCTCCAAAACGATGTCTATTCTGGTGCATAAAGATGCCATACCAGCGGCGATTCGGCAGAAATTGGGGATATGAAGTGCTTGTACCGGCGGGTTCAGCCGCCGGTACAAGCACTTAAAAAAATATCCGGCTAAAAATTTGGCCGGATATTTTTTTGCGAATAACTTTGCAATTCAAAGTACTTTTAAATCTCTGTTATGCAAAACGATTCTGTCACTCCATTCTTCGATCCTCCGCCTTTTTTTCAGCGGCACGCTAATTCCCTAAAAGGCATCGTCATTTTCGTATTAATGCTCATTTTGATCATTCCGACGGCCATGATCGAAGGCATCATTGGCGAACGGCAAAGTCGGCAAAACGAAGCCGTCGGTGAAGTGGCTGGCAAATGGGGACTCAGGCAGACCATCACTGGCCCGGTGTTAGTGCTGCCTTACGAACAAATAACCCGCAACGCCGCCGGTCAGGAACTGAACCGCGACCTGAAATACGCGTACCTCCTGCCGGACGATCTGCGCATAGGCGGCGAGGTGTTCCCGGAAAAACGCTACCGGGGCATTTTTGAAGTGGTGGTCTATAATTCCAAATTAACGTTGGATGGAGCCTTCCCAAAACCCGCACTGGACAATATTATTCCGGCAGGCTCCAATATTTTATGGGATAAAGCCGTGGTACAATTGGGCATTCCTGACCTGCGTGGCCTGAAAGAACAGGTCATGCTGACCTGGGATGACCAGGCGGCGGTCGTCTTTGAACCCGGCCTGTCGGTATCGGGGGTGGCCAGCAGTGGTATTCACATCGCGGTACCGTTGACTGCCGAAGCGAATGCCCACCGTTTTCATGTGGATATTGCGCTGCAAGGTTCCGGCTCGCTGTTTTTTACGCCGGTCGGGAAAGTGACGGAGGTGAATATCAAATCGGCATGGAGCGATCCGAGTTTCACGGGTGCGTTTTTGCCCGATCAAAAAAACATCAGTCCGGCAGGTTTCGATGCGCAATGGAAGGTGCTGAACCTCAACCGCAACTATCCGCAAGCCTGGGGCGGCGATACGCAGGTGGATTTTTCCAACAGCACCTTTGGCGTAGATTTTCTGCTGCCCGTGGATAATTACCAAAAATCCATTCGTTCGGTGAAGTACGCGGTGCTGTTTATTGGCCTGACTTTTCTGGTTATTTTCTTTGTAGAAATGCGCAATTCCCGCCGCGTTCACCCTTTTCAATACGCACTGATTGGGTTGGCCCTGGTTATTTTCTACACGCTGCTGGTCTCTATTTCGGAGCATATTTCTTTCAATGCCGCTTATGGCGTGTCGGCGGCGATGACGATTGGGCTGACCGGCCTTTATGCCCGCGCTTTGTTTGACAGCCGCAAAATGGCCTTTTTAGTAAGCGGCACGCTGACGTTATTGTATGGATTTCTGTTTACGGTGCTGCAATTGCAGGATTACGCGCTGCTGATCGGCAGTCTGGGTCTGTTCGCTATTCTGGCGACGGTGATGTATTTCTCGCGGAAAATTGATTGGCAATGATTGAAGGGAGGGTATAGCCGAACCCCGTTCGGCGACGGCGACAACGGGCTTTTGCTACGTCGAACGGGGTTCGACGATAGGTGAGCGTGCCATTTTTATTGCGCAATAAATTGTTTTTCAGTGATTTAAAGAGGATTTGAATATTTGAGGATGCGAGGATTTGACCATATCCACCCGGTTGCTTTTAGTCAAATCCTCGCATCCTCAAATCAAATTAAAAACGGTAACGGCTAATAAACCCGCCGTCTCGGTACGCAGCCGGGCGGTACCCAAACCCACCCCCACAAAACCGTGCTGTTGCGCCAAGGCTACTTCCTCGGGAGAAAAATCGCCTTCGGGACCGATCAGAATTAACGTGCTTTGGTCGGGCACCAAAGTCGTTTTTAAATGGGGCAATGGCGAATCGGCACACCAGGCAATCCGTTTCTGGGCTTCGGTGGCGGCGGTGACGAAGGAGCGAAAAGGCAGCAAGCCGTGCAATTGTGGCAGCCAGGCCCGCAGCGATTGTTTCATGGCCGACACCAGCACTTTTTCCAGCCGGTCGAGGCGCACCGTAGTCCGTTCGGAGTGGTGGCATTGCAGCAGGGTAATATCGTCCACGCCGATCTCGGTGGCTTTTTCGAGGCACCATTCCAGACGTTCCATTTGTTTGGTCGGGGCGATGGCGAGGTGCAGGCGGCCGGGGCGTTCAGGCGGCACAGCAGTGGTGGTGAGCAGGTGAATGGAGACCCCGCGTTTGCTAGCTTCCGCTATTTCGCCCTCATACATATTTCCTAGACCATCAGTGACTTGTAGCCGGTCGCCCACTTTGTGGCGCAGCACGGTGAGCAAATGGCGGCCTTCTTCTTCCTCCAAATGCGCGAAACCATGCTCGATGCGCGGGGCGTAGAAAAGTTGCATACACTAATGATGAATTATAAATGATGAATGATGAATCACGAGACGCAAAGGGAATCATTCATAATTCATCATTCATCATTGATTTACGGTTCAAAAAATCCCACGCTGGCACCCACCCAATCCTTACCCTGATTGTAACGCACGCCGACCATTTCGCCTTTGCTCATCCGAATGAGGTTATTGACGAGGCGCGGTTTTTCCCAGTTTTTATTCCAAAGAATCATCATCCGAATCTCACATTTGGAAGGTTCGGCGGGGTTGACTGTTTCGATGCAGGGCACGTAGTCCACCTTACGTTGGAGGATGAAATTGCCGGGATCGTCCACGTTTTCCACGTCTTCGCGGGTGACGTTGATTTTTACGCCCTGGCCGGAAAAGGAAAAGAGGGGTTTGAGCACCCAGTTCTCGAGGTCGGTCGGGATAGATTTTAGTTCATTGACAAACAACGTCTGCGGTACAAAGGGCGTGTTCAGGAACGGCAGCGTATGCTTGCTGATGCGGAAAAACCAGTTCGGGTGGCCGACCCATTCGGCGTTCACCTCGGTGGTCAGGTCCCATTCGCGGGGCAGGTCATTGCGTTTTTCCAGTTCATCAAAAATAATGCGGTTGTAAATGCGCTCCACCGCCACACGACGGCCACTTTCATCCAGGTAGTACAAATCACGACCTTCCCGTTTCAGTTTCGACAGGCATAATACCTTGATCCCCAAATACTTCTGACTGCCCCAAAAATCAATCCGCGTGTTTTGTTTCTCCGGTTCTATTTCCAGCAGGATCACATTTTCCGGTTTGGCATCGCCGACGATGACTTCGCGCAACATCTCCACGTAGCCGTTCGCATCCAGGCCACCGAACAAATGATGGTAGTCCGCCGGAATTTCGAAGTGCTGACGGTAGGCTTCCGCCAGGGCGTGTTGGAAGAAATACAAGGACGGAAAGCCCTGCATTTCAATGAGTTGCGGAATATAATTGCCCTGCGGATCGCGGCAAATGCCAAAATCGAGTTGCAGGAATTGCGTGTGCGCATCCTCCCCCGGCACACGCAGGTGGGCAGGCAGCGCGGCTTCGCTGCGTTGTTTGAAATCAGGCTGTTGCAGGGCGGTAAAAATATCGTCAATGCCTTGCAACAACTGGTTTTTAATCGTTTTGGGCACAAAAACCGGCGTTTCGGAAATACGGAACGTGGGCGGTTCGCCAAAAACGGTATTTATGGTGTGCAGAAAAGCGGCGTATTTTTCCGGCGTGAAGCGGGCGTTGTACTGCTGGCGATATGGCTGTTTCATGTTATATTTTTTGCAAATAGCCTGCTGGATGCGGCAACCAGCGCGAAGGTTTGCATTTTTTGAAAAATAATTGTGTGCAAGGCCATTTTTCCAGAAAAACAGCCTGCTACCCGACGTTATAGTGCGGTGAACTCCGCCATTTGGAACACAACTTTTTAAAATATCTTTGCTCCCTTCGCAGAAATGCAGAGGGGTTTATTTCTGAAATAAATTTTGACATCATGTCCGACTTAAAGTCGCAGATTATACCCGGCAATATACCGAAACACATTGCCATCATCATGGATGGCAACGGTCGCTGGGCTAAACAAAAAGGGATGCCCCGCGTGGTGGGCCATCACAGCGGGGTGAAAAGTGTGCGCGAAGTGACCGAAGCAGCCGCCGAAATTGGGGTCGGCTACCTTACTTTGTACGCGTTCAGCACCGAAAACTGGAATCGTCCGCCCGCCGAAGTGACCGCGCTGATGACCCTGCTGGTAGAAACGATCAAGGGGGAAATCCGCGATTTGAACAAAAACGGGGTGCGCCTGACGGCCATTGGCGATCTGGAAGCGCTGCCCGCCGCCAGTTACCGTACGCTCATGCAAGGCATCGAGGCGACAAAAAATAATACGCGCATCACGCTCGTGCTGGCCCTGAATTATTCTGCCAAATGGGAAATCCTGCGGGCCACGCGCCTGTTGGCCGAACAAGCCCAGAAAGGGCTGCTCCGCCCGGAAGATATTACAGAAAACGTCTTTGAAAATGCGCTCAGCACCCAGGGCATTCCCGATCCCGAACTGCTCATCCGCACCAGCGGCGAAACGCGTATTTCCAACTTCCTGCTGTGGCAGATCGCTTACGCGGAATTGTACTTCACCCCCGTTTTTTGGCCGGATTTTGGCAAAAAGGAGTTGTTTGAAGCCATTCTGAGCTATCAGCGACGCGAGCGGCGATTCGGGATGATCAGCGAACAAATAAGATGACTGGGAAAAATTAATGTGGTCAATTGAAAAATGTGGTCAATGTGCTGCCGCGAGTGACCCACATTGACCACATTAAAATTATTGACCACATTTTTTTTCCTTCAATTCACCACCACGGCCAGTTTACCATCCCGGCTCACCGCCAGGCGGCTGATACTTTTTACGCCATATTTGGAAAGGTCGGCCACTTCCTGCCAGCTGGTGTCGCGACCGGGCCGGTACTGCCAGAGTTTTGTGCCGTTGCCCGTCAGGTAAGTGCCGTTGGGGAGCAGGGCGAAATCCTCGCTTTTAGCGGGCATTTTCACCAGAATATCCGAAGTCAGTTTTTTCGGATCAAAAGTTTTCAAATACCAGGTGTCCTCAGTGGCCTTATGGACGTAGGCCAGTTTACCACCCGCCAACGGCAGCAGGCAGCGACCGGGATTGGCGGTGATGCGTTGTAGTTTCTGGCCCTTTGTTCCGGCCATATAGAGCACGTGCGGCGCGTTATTTTGCCCGACAATAAACAGCGCGGCCAATGTATCGCGCAGCCAGCAATGATAGCCTACGCCGGTGATCTGCGGAAATTCCACCCGCCCGCCATCCGAGCGATCCAGCGGGTAAGAAACCAGCCGCTGGGTGCCATCCTCCCCCACTTCCACGGCAGAAAAACGCTGTCCACCAAACATCAGAGTAGCAGAATATTCCGCTGTGCGGGTAGTTTCAGTCACGCGCGTGAGGGTCTGACTGGCCAGGTTCAGGCTGTAAATATCCGTCTGGGTTGTGTCCGTGGGCAATTGCACGGTGAGGTATAAATCGTTGTTGGAGAAGAAATTAGGTTGATTGTTATAGCCTCGCCGATTGAAAGCCGTCAGAAATCGCGGAGCCATGGGCCGCCAAATGCTATCCGCGCCAGCCGTCATGGTGAATAGAATGACGTCCGTGTGGGACAATTGCTGGGAGGCAAGCGGATTTATTAAAAGAAGTATGAACGATGAAGTATGAAGTATGAACGTGAGCGGACGGCGTAAAAGAATGATGAATGATGAATGATGAATGATGAACGGTGAGGCAGCGAGCCATTTGGCCATTGCCGCTAAAAAAAGGTGCATTTTTCTCATGGTTATGTTTTTCGTCAAACGAGAAAGTTCATCGTTTATAGTTCATACTTCCCATCCTGCCATCGTCGTGCGCAGCCCTTCTTCAATGGCACGTTTGGCATCCAGTTCACCGGCTTCTTTGGCTCCGCCGATAAGTTGCACCGCGATGCCCGCCTGTTGCAGCGGTTCGTACAAATCGCGCATGGGGTCCTGGCCCGCACAAATAACCACATTATCCACGGCCAGTACCTGTGGTTCGCCCTTCACGATGATATGCAAACCGGCATCATCTATGCGCACATAAGTCACATCGGCCCACATTTCCACCCCGCGTTTTTTCAGCGTCAGGCGATGCGCCCAGCCGGTCGTTTTGCCGAGTTTATCGCCCACCTTACCGGTAGAACGTTGTAAAATCCACACTTTACGCGGACTTGCTTCTTTCTCCGCCGGAATCAAACCGCCGCGATGCTGATAGGCCGGGTCAATGCCCCACTCGTGCCGGTATTCGTCCACAGCAATTTGGCCTTCCAGACGTTCCTTTTCATGTTCCGAATTGGGCGTAGTCAAAAATACGGCTGTATCAAAACCGACACCGCCCGCCCCGATAATAGCCACCGTGCGACCCACTGGCCGACCATGCAGCAGCACATCCAGATAAGACAGCACTTTGGGGTGATCCAATCCTTCGATCTGCGGCACACGCGGGGTTACGCCCGTGGCAATGACTACTTTTTCAAATTTCTGTGCCACCAAAAAGTTGGCATCCACGCGGGTATTCAGGTGCAGATGCACACCGGTGTGGTCGAGCAAATGGCCAAAATAACGCAGGGTTTCGTGAAATTCTTCCTTGCCGGGGATGCGCTTGGCCATGTTGAATTGTCCACCAATCTCGCCGGAGGCCTCGAATAAATGGACTTCGTGGCCCTGTGCGGCCAGTTCGGTGGCAGCAGAGAGGCCGGCGGGACCGGCACCGATGACGGCAGCAGGCCTCCCGAGGCCCCCCGTAGAAGGAAAGTTCGGAGAGCTCGGAAAGTAAGTCTCCCGGCAAGCCCGCGGATTCACCAGGCAACTCGCCTCTTTTTGCTGAAAAACATGATCCAGACAAGCCTGATTACAGGCAATGCAGGTATTGATCAATTCGGCTTGTCCGGCGGCGGCTTTGAGCATAAAATTGGGGTCGGCCAGCCAGGGACGGGCCATAGACACCATATTAGCGTAGCCGTCACGCAGGATTTGTTCGGCGGTTTCGGGGGTATTGATGCGGTTGGTCGTGATGAGCGGAATTTGTAGTTTGCCCATGAGTCGCTTCGTTACCCAGGCATAGGCACCACGCGGGACCGATGTGGCGATGGTCGGAATTCTCGCCTCGTGCCAGCCGATGCCGGTATTGATGATGGTCGCGCCCGCTCGTTCCACGGCCAGGGCCAGTTTTTCTACTTCTTCCCAAGTGCTGCCATTTTCGACCAGATCAAGCATGGAAACGCGGAAAATCACAATAAAATCCGCTCCGGCTTTGGCGCGGACAGCGCGCATTATTTCCAGGGGAAAACGAATACGGCGTTCAAAATCGCCGCCCCAGGCATCGGTGCGGTGATTGGTGCGCGGGGCGATAAACTGGTTGAGTAAGTAGCCTTCGCTGCCCATTATTTCCACCCCATCGTAACCTGCACTGCGGGCGAGGGCGGCACAATCGGCGAAATCGCGGATGGTGGCGCGGATGAGTCGCTCGCTCATTTGCCAGGGTGTGAAAGGCGAAATATGCGCTTTTATGCGTGATGGCGCCACCGAAAGCGGGTGCATGGAGTAACGTCCACCATGCAGGATTTGCAGACAAATTTTGCCGTCTTCGGCGTGTACGGCCTGCGTAATCAGTTGATGTTTAGCCGCTTCGCTGCGGTTGGTGAGTTTGGCCCCGAACGGTGCCAGCCAGCCTTGGCGGTTGGGTGCAATACCGCCCGTCACCATCAATGCCGCACCGCCACGGGCCCGGGCGGCAAAATAGACGGCTAATCGTTGGAAGCCGTCTTTTGCCTCTTCCAGGCCAGTGTGCATGGAACCCATGAGGGCGCGATTTTTCAGCGTGGTAAAGCCCAGGTCGAGCGGGGCAAAAAGGTGCGGATAGGGTGTGTTCATTGGAAAAGTAATTAGACGATATTTGAGTATTTGAGGATGCGAATGTTTGACTTCTGAGGATGCGAGGATTTGAGTATTCGACAAAGCCCTTGGTAATCACGTAATTGATCAAATACTCGAATCCTCACATCTTCAAATCCTCAAAACAGAAGGCGTAAAGTTGCGCAAGTTTTTGACAAAAAAAGCGGCGGTTTAGCCAGAAAGCCAAACCACCGCCGCAATGAATAAGGTGTGTAAGTATGGGATGATTAGAATCCAAAATGTAAGCGCGAGAGGAGGGTGTTGCCGACGCAACGCCCCGATTGCAGGCCCAGATCGCAGGCCCGGGGAAAATGAATACCGCCACAAATGCCACTGATCGCTTGTTCTTCCCCCGCTTTGGTGAGCGAGGAAAATGCGCGTTCGGGCAACACAAAAGGCCCGCCATCGGGCGTATAAAGCGCAGTACCGAGTTGGGTTTTATCTATAAAAGCAATATCTCCCAAAACACTGGCCAGCACAATCGGCACTGCACCGCCTACCGTGGCTGCCGCCGAGGTATATTCCGGGAAAGGCGGATTATACACCCAGGGTTTCCAGTTGGGGTTGATCTGTTCCCGCACGTAGGTGGCAGGCAATAACTGGTTGTATTTATATTTGGAATACCAGCACACACTAAATGCGTCGGCCAAGGTACAACCCACCAGGCAATAAGCCTTGGCACATTCCGCCAGATTTTTTTCGCCCTCCTGTAGCATTTGAGTGGTAATACTCATCCAGTGGCTCGCTGGCCCGCCAGTGCGACTGGAACCATCTTCCCAGTGATAAGCAATGCTGCGGTTGGTATTGACACGCGGCGATTCATACACTTCCATCGCATCCTGATAGAAAGCACTGCCGGGTTGTTCGGAGTAAGGATGAGTGGCATCGGCTTCACAAGTCTGGGCATTATTCAGTACAAAGGTGCGCAGTGTACTCCAAAGCGGCTCCAAGGGTTGTTGATTGGGCGTAGCCGGAGCCCAATACCAGAGATGGTCGGCATCGCGGACGGGCACCACCGGCGTGAGGTTGCGCGCCACATCGAAACCATCGTTGTGCATTCGTTGCAGGATTTTGGCACTGATCTCCATGCCGAGGGCCTTGGAATCGAAGCGCACTTCCGAGGAAGCACCATCGGCCAGCATTTTGGCTTCCTGCGTAATAGCCAGCACTTCAATCTGACTCCGTTGAGTGGTAGTGACACGTTCTATCAATTGGGGCAAAACCGCCGACATCGCCGTACAGAGCACAATACCCCAGTCATATTCTTTGGTGATATCCACCGCTGCGGCATAGTTGTAATCATTGATCTGTCCGGCCAGACTATTCGCTTGGGGGATGCCATTGCAGACGGATTCCCAAAGCGTCAGCCCCACATAGCCATACACGCGGGCTTCCTGCGGAGCGGAGAGGTTGTTCTCGCGCACCATTTGTCCGGCCATTACAGCCCAGTCCTGCGCTAATGTGCCGTCATACACCGCTGTTTTGCGGGTCAGCACCTTATTTTCTTTTGTTTTTGTTTCGTTGTCTTTGCAGCCGGATGACAGCGACAAGGCAATAGCCAGCAACGAGATGATAGTCCTTTTCATGCGTTTTTGATTAAAATACGGTTGGGATAAAAAATGGCCGCCCGGCGCGATCGGATCTGCGCAAGCATTTAAGATTAAAAATGGCCAGACTTATAGGGCGTACACTACCGCTGGAAAGTCGTAAATTAATTGCCCAAAACAGTGGACTCCATGCAGACAGCATACGGATTAGGAGGGAAAGAATGGACAAAAGTAAGTCAGGCTACGCTTTTTAGGTCAGTATTTGACAAAATAATCCACCAAGTAACAAAATTTGCATAATTGTAGGCAGACGGGAACACCTTACCTGACAGGTGTCATCTTCCGTTTTTCTTTCCAGGATAACAACCCGATGCCGAGCAGCACGATGACAGTACCTACTAATTGCCAGGCCGTGACCGGCTCGCCCAGAAAAATATTGCCTAATAAAATGGTCGCCACCGGCCCGACGAAACCGATAATACCCGAGTTGTTGGCCCCCACCAGCCGGATCCCTTCGACGATCAGGAAAGTAGGAATCACCGTGGCCACCACCGCCAGCCAGATAGAAAGCGTATAAACCGGAGCAGGAAAACGGAACAAATCAAAATGGTTGTGGACACCCGACTGAATAAGCGCCGGAACCGTGGCCGCCAGCACCGCAAAGCAGGTAAACTTGGCCGAACCCACCCGATGCACGTACTCGCCCGTGAACACCACGTAAGTCGCGTAGGTAATGGCGCAGCCAAAAACCAGCAAGCCGCCGTGCAGTAAATCGCGCTGTTCGCCAAAACCCCGTTCCGCCACGAACGCAACGACCACGCCAATATAGGTCAGTATCAATGCCAAATACTGTCGGCGACTAATGTGCTTTTTGAATAAAAATGCCGACAAAATCAGCACCAGCGTGGGGTAGGTATAGAGCACCAATCGCTCTACGCTGGCCGTGACATACTGCAAACCCCAGAAATCGAGCATACTGGATACGTAATAACTCAAAATACCTAACCCGCTGATGGCCAGCCATTCGCGCAGGCTTAGTTGCACATTTTTTTCGCGGTGATGGAGCCAGAAGGCGATCCCCAGATAGAACGGCAACGCCAGCAGCATTCGCAGCGCAATGACCGACTGCGTATCCAGGTGGTAGCGATAGAGCAATTTGACCAGAATAGCCTTGGCAGAAAAACACACGTTGGCAACGACCAGGATCAGGATGCCGAACAGGAAGCGGGCGCGCGGGGAGATGGCGGCAGGAAAATTCAAGTGATCTGTTTGGGAATATAAAGGCGGAGAAGGGAGAAAAAGTTGCCGGAGTGGTATAAACAAAAAACCCGAAAGCCTTAACAAGCTCCCGGGTTTTGGAAATTTCACAACGCCACGTGCTATTTTTCTGAAAATTCAGAACTGCGCCGCGCAGACGTCCAAAAACGTTTTGTGCATAAATCCGGTAAAAATATACGGACTTCTAATTTCAAATGCAACTACTCACTACACGTCCGCCAACTGCTTCGTCACCACTTCCTTCCCGTTCATCATAGACTTTCGGCCAAACAGCAGCCCGCCGCCATCGGCGTCAATCAGGATGGTATCGCCTTTGGCATAATTCCCGGCCAGTACATGTTTGGCCAATTCATTGATAAGTTCACGTTGCAGCGTTCTTTTGAGCGGACGAGCCCCGAATTGCGGATCGTAACCATTGTTCGTCAATTCATTAGCCGCAGCGTCAGTCATATCCAGATGCAGTTCCTGCCGGTCAAGCATCACTCGGATGTCGGCGGTGAGCAAATCCAAAATCTGGCGGATCTGGCTCTTTTGCAGCGGATGGAACACGACTACTTCGTCAATCCGGTTCAAAAATTCCGGGCGCAAAGTGGACTTCAACGCATCCATCACCTCACTCTTGGCGGTCTCGAATATTTCATGCTGGCGTTTTTCCGGCATCGTATCGAAGTCCTCAAACGTCTCCATAATCCGGTCACTGGCCAAGTTGGAGGTCATAATGATGATAGTGTTTTTGAAGTTCGCCGTCCGGCCTTTATTGTCGGTCAGGCGGCCATCATCCAGCACTTGCAGCAGAATATTGAAGGTGTCCGGGTGCGCTTTTTCGATCTCGTCCAGTAGCACGATGGAGTATGGCCGACGACGCACCGCTTCGGTCAGTTGACCACCTTCATCGTAGCCCACATAACCGGGAGGCGCGCCCACGAGGCGGCTCACGCTATGTTTTTCCTGGTATTCGCTCATGTCAATCCGCGTGATCGCCTTTTCATCATCGAACAGCACATCGGCCAGACCTTTGGCCAATTCGGTTTTACCCACCCCCGTCGGGCCGCAGAAAATGAACGATCCAATGGGTTTGTCCGGGTCGCTCAGGCCCGCCCGGTTACGGCGGATCGCATCCGAAACGACTTCCACGGCTTCATTCTGACCGATCACCCGACGGTGCAGTTCCGCCTCGAGATGCAGCAATCGCTCGCGTTCGCCTTTCATCATTTTTGAGACCGGAATACCCGTCCAGCGGGCCACTACTTCGGCAATATCATTGGCTGTGACCGTCTGGGTCGTCGTACGATTTTCCGGGGCTATTTCGGCCAATTTGTCTTCGGCGGCGCGCAAAAAGGCTTCCTGTTTGGGAATATCCTCAAATTTGATCTTCGAGGCCTGCTCCAGATTGCCTTCCCGTTCGCTGCGCTGGTATTGCAGGTGCAGTTCTTCCATCCGCTGTTTACTGCTTTGGATGGATTCTACGATTTCTTTTTCCGACTGCCAGGTGGCCCGCAGCGCATCCGCTTTTTCCCGCAACTCCTCGATCTGCTTGTTCATGGCCGTGAGTTTGCGCTCGTCTTTTTCCCGTTTGATCGCCTCGCGTTCAATTTCCAACTGCCGGATTTTACGGTCGAGTTCGTCAATTTCCTCGGGCACAGAATCCAGTTCGAGGCGCAATTTGGCGGCAGCCTCATCGAGCAAGTCAATGGCTTTATCCGGCAGTTTGCGCTCCGAAATATAGCGGTGCGAGAGTTCGGCGGCGGCAATGACGGCCTCGTCCAGAATTTGCACCTTGTGGTAATTCTCGTATTTTTCCCGAATACCGCGCAGGATGGAAATGGTATCTTCCAAACCCGGTTCGTCCACATATACGGCCTGAAAACGACGTTCCAAGGCTTTATCAGACTCAAAATATTTCTGGTATTCGTCCAGCGTAGTCGCGCCGATGGTGCGCAGTTCGCCGCGTGCCAGGGCCGGTTTCAGGATATTGGCGGCATCCATCGCGCCCTGTCCGCCGCCGGCACCGACCAGCGTGTGAATCTCGTCAATGAACAGGATGACCTTGCCCTCCGAATCCACGACTTCTTTGATGACGGCTTTCAGACGCTCTTCAAATTCGCCTTTGTACTTCGCTCCGGCGATCAGTGAGGCCATATCGAGCGAAAAAATCTTTTTGGAGGCCAGGTTTTCCGGCACATCCTGCTGCACAATCCGCCAGGCAATACCCTCCACAATGGCGGTTTTACCGACACCAGGATCACCGATAATGACCGGATTGTTCTTTTTCCGGCGGCTCAAAATATGCAGCACCCGGCGAATCTCCTCGTCGCGCCCGATGACCGGATCGAGTTTGCCGCTTTCGGCTTGTTCGGTCAGATTGATCGCATATTTCTGTAAAGCATTGTAGGTCTGCTCGGCAGCCTGATCGGTGACTTTACGGCCCTTGCGCAGTTCTTTTACAGCGGCGGTCAGCACTTCCAAAGTGGCCCCTTGCTCGCGCAGCAGGCGGGCCGACTTATCGGCTCCTTTGACAATACCGAGCAACAGCAGCTCCAGCGAAATATATTCGTCGCCGAAGTCTTTCAACATGCCTTTGGCGGCTGCGACGGCTTTGTTGGCCTCGTTGGTCAGATATTGTTTGTCGGCACCTTGCACCTTGGGCGTTTCCCAAATAAGTTTATCCAGTGCTTCGGTAAAACGCGGCATATTGACGCCCGCCTTTTTTAGCAGGAAATCGGTAATGCTATCATCTGCCTGCAACATACCTTTCAGCAGGTGGCTGGTATCCACACTTTGCTGCTCGTATCCGGCGGCTATTTGCTGGGCCTGCAGGATGGCTTCCTGGGCCTTAATAGTGAAATTATCGTAGGTCATATTATATGTTGAGGAAGGGGTTTAGAAAAGTTGAGAAAAGAATCTTTTACCTTTTCTTTCAAATTTGTTTCCAAAAGCAAAAAAGGTAGTTTTTGGAGAAAAAATGGCAGTTTTTGGAAAAATTAAGGTCATTCTGACATTGGCACGGTTATTTTTCCAGACAAAATTTCAGGTGAAAAAAACTGGAAGACCAATATGGCTTTGCGGCGGCAAATTGCGGGATTTTTCTGGTTCGTAAAAACAAAGATGGAAGATGGAGGCTTTTGGCCATCTTCAGCCAGAATCTGCGTTTTTTCCAGACCTTCGCCATCCATCAAAACTCGTTCTGACGTGCGCCGTATTCTGCTTATTTTTATCCGTAATCCCCGATTGGGACAGGTAAAAACCCGTCTGGCCCGCACCGTGGGCGACACCGAAGCCCTGCGTATTTATCACTTACTGCTCCATAAAACCCGTACCGCAGCCCTGGATGCAAATGTGGAACGCTGGCTGTTGTACAGTGATTTTGCCGACCCAAATGACGAGTGGCCGGAGCCGGATTTTCAGAAAATGGTGCAGCAGCCCGGCGATCTTGGCGAACGCATGGAACAGGCTTTTCGGGCGGCTTTTCAGGCGGGCGCAGAGCAGGGCGTCATCATCGGCAGCGACTGTCCCGACCTGACCGGAGCCATTCTGGAAGATGCTTTCATGGCCCTGAACGCCACTGATTTTGTGCTCGGCCCGGTGCCGGATGGTGGTTATTACCTGCTGGGTATGCGTACTTTGGAACCTGCCTTATTTCGCGACATCGCCTGGAGCACCAGTACGGTGCGCCACACCACGCTGGAACGCATTGCGGCCGCTGGCAAAAACTGTACGCTACTGCCCTTGCTCACCGATATAGATACGGAGGAGGATTGGACAGGGTGGATGAGTAAAGAGGTGGATTTGTAACCGCTTTAAGCAATAGCCGTACTCCTATTTCGCAAAATCTGTTTTACCAACCCCGGCCCAGCGTACACCAAGCCAGTGTAAATCTGCACTAAATCGGCACCAGCCTGCCATTTTTCCTGGGCCGCCTGCGGCGAATCTACGCCTCCTACCCCGATAATAACGACCTCCGGGCCGAGCCGGTTGCGCAAATACCGAATCACTGCTGTGGCCCGGTCGCGGACCGGCGCGCCACTCAATCCGCCGAGACCAATAGCTGCCAGTTGTTGTGAAGTAGTGTGCAGGTTTTCCCGTGTGATCGTCGTATTGGTAGCGATCACCCCAGCCAATCCAGTGCTACGCACGATGTCAGCGATGTCGTCCAATTGCGTGTCCGTGAGATCGGGAGCGATTTTCAGCAAGATCGGTTTAGGAGCGGATTGTGCCCGATTTTTCTCCTGTAAGACCGTCAACAGGCGCGTTAAAGGCTCTTTTTCCTGCAAATCCCGCAGGTTGGGCGTATTGGGCGAACTGACATTGACCACGAAATAATCCACCCAGGGGAAAAGTGCCTCGAAGCAGAGCACATAGTCGGATGCAGCGGATTCGTTGGGTGTATTCTTGTTTTTTCCAATATTACCGCCAATGACCGGACGATTGGGCCAGTCGCGTTCGCGCCATTTTTTCAAACGCGCCACCAACGCTGCCAGTCCTTCATTATTGAACCCCATGCGATTAATCAGTGCCGCGTCGGCAGGCAGCCGAAACAAACGCGGATGGGGATTTCCAGCCTGTGGCAGCGGCGTCACCGTACCCACTTCGATAAAACCAAAACCCAGGCACGCCAGCCCGGCCAGGTGTTTTCCATCCTTATCAAAACCTGCTGCCAGACCAATTCCATTAGGAAAATTCAACCCTAAAACCTTCTTTTCCAAACGTTTATCTTCCAGACAATACCAGCGGCGCAGTAGCCAGCGCGAGGGAGGGAAAGCAGCAGCGGCATCGAGTAAAATCACCGTGAGCCGATGGGCCTGTTCGGGACTTAACAGGAAGAGAAGCGGTTTGAAAAGTTGGTACATTGAATTTTTTGTTTTTATCGTCATGTAGAGACGTTGCATGCAACGTCTCTAAGATACCCGCGCTATCCGCGCAAAAATCGGGAAATGCACCATTTTGACTTCATTATCGGCCCAAAATAGCCGCATGGCCGCCACGAAATCCGCGTTCAGCGGCGAATGTCCCTGCTGTTCAGTGAAGCGTTTGATGGCCGACCAGGTGCTCAAGTAACCCAGCAGTTGCTCCAGATTCCAGGAGTAGGTCATGGTCATTTCCGGCAGTGGAATCTCCTCGAAAGGGAACGGAATGGTCGTGTAAGCATCATACACATAGTGGCGCTCAGCATCCCAGTAGCCATCCAGCGTCTCGTGGTAGAGTTGATTGATGACCGCATCAGTGGGTGCATCTATTTTCAGGACATTGTAGCCGACCAGCGCCAGCACGCCGCCGGGCTTGAGCACCCGCCGCACCGTGCGGTAGAAGTCATCGAACTGAAACCAGTGCGCCGCCTGCCCCACCGTCACCAGATCAAAATGCTGATCGGGAAAATCCGGTGTTTCCGCCGAACCCAGGGCATAGTGAATATTGGGTCGCACCTGCGCATTCGCGAGTTGGTTTTCACTAATATCCGTCGCGAATACCTGCCCGAATCGCTTGGCCAGCCCAACGGCGATCTGGCCATTGCCGGTGGCTGCATCCCAGGCTGTGTCGAAGTTTTGGCAGAGCAAAAACAGGAAATCGAAAAGCTGCTGCGGGTAACCGGGCCGGAAACGCGCATATTCGGCGGAGTGGGTAGAGAAATTGTCTTTCATTATTCAGCCTTTTATTTCGGCTTTCAGTTTATCCAGGTCGCGCACCAGCAGCCGACTGCGATTGAAAGTCAATAGTTTTTGGAAACGCAAGTCGTTCAGCGTAGTCGTCACGGTCTGGCGGCTGGTGGCGGTCAGGTTAGCGATCTCCTGGTGAGTCAGAAAATTGCGTACCACCCATTCGTAACCTACGCGCTGGCCCTTGCTGTTGACCAATTGGTACAAAAACTCCACGATGCGACTACGGCTGTCGCGAAAGATCAGCGACTCCAGCCGACGCTCCATTTCCAGTTGGCGCGCCGCAAAAATATTCATGAAAAACAGGTTCAGTTCGGAGCGGTCGCGCATCAGTTCGCGCAGTTCGGGCAGCGTGACCACGCAGGTCATGGTGTCTTCCAGGGCAGTGGCGAAGTCGTGCCGCCGCGCTTCGCCCAGCAAGGTAAGTTCGCCGAATACCTCTCCCCGACCCAAAATGGCTTTGGTGATCTCTTTACCTTCGTCGTTCATGGCCGAGATTTTTACCCGGCCCATTTCGATAAAAAAGATGCGGTCGGATAGATCGTTCGGAATATAGACCGGCTCGCCTTTGCGGAACATTTTATGCGCATGGGCAGCCATGCGGGCCTCATCGTCCAGTTTGGTAGGACAAAGCAGGTGGGTAACGTCAATATTTTCGAGGTGCCAGAGGGCTTGCATAGATAAAAGGCAAATGAGCAAATGGAGCAGCGCGACATTCCATCACCTTCACTCATCCAAACTCAACCCAAACCGCTGTATCAATTCCCCGATCAAAGGATTGGTTTCCTGCATTTTAGCCAGTGTTTCCTGCTTGCTGAGTGGGCGGGCCGGGCGATTTACTACCTCTTCGCGGGGTTTGTTTTCGTCCAGATCTATGCGGATTTTCACCTGCGGATCATGCAAATGTCGGCGCAAAGTATCCAGCAGACGCAGGGTTTCGCTTTGAATGTGGTTGCGCTCCAGAGCCGTCTTTACGGTGACAATCAATAATTTATCTTCCAGGCGCAGGTCGGCACCCGTGAGGGCGAGGCGCACCAGATTGGATTCCAGCGATTTGGCGAAAGCCAGCCATTCCGTGCGGGCATTATCCAGAGTGAAGCGACTTTCCAGCGCGGCATTCTTAGCCTCTTCCACTTCTACCGCCTGATCGTAGGCATCCAGGTTGAGTGAAAGGCTCTCGGCTCTTTTCAGCCCCTGCCGGATGCCGCTGGCCAATTCCGTCATCTCCTGACGGGAGAGCGGCTGGGCATTACTCGGCGGCATGAGCGGCATTTCCGGCTCATTTACCCCGATGATCGGCGTTTTAGTACTTACTGGGCGGGGTGGTGGCGCGTCGGGACGGGCACTGTTGCCGATGACGGGCGGGGAAGTGGGTTCAGGATTTTTTTTTTCCGCCAAGCCATTCTGTGTGGCGGCTTGTACCGCCCGCTGGATATAACACATCTTCAACAAGGACAGCTCCACGTGGAGACGTTTGTTGCGGGCCATTTTAAAATTAATATCGCAGTCGTTGGCCAGATTCAGGGCCGTCAGCAGGAATGAGGCCGGAGCCAAAGCGGCTTGCCGACGGTAGCGTTCGCGGAGGCTTTCCCCGACTTCGAGCAGGGAGAGCGTAGTGGCATCCTTGCAGACCAGGATATTGCGCAGGTGTTCGGCCAGGCCGGTGACGAAGGTATCGGGCTCAAAACCTTTGCGCAGGATTTGGTCGAAAAGATTGAGCAAACCGGGCATATCCTCGCCCAGCAAGGCCTCGGTGATCTGGAAATAATAGTCGTAATCGAGCACGTTGAGGTTCTCGATCACGTCATCGTAGGTGATTTTTTTACCCGAAAAACTGGTGATGCGGTCAAAAATAGAGAGCGCATCGCGCAGCGCACCATCCGCTTTTTGGGCAATAATATGCAGCGCATCTTCTTCGGCTTCGATTCCTTCTTTCTGGCAAATATCTTTCAGGTGCAGCACCATATCCACCACTGTAATCCGCCGGAAATCAAAGATTTGGCAGCGCGACAGGATGGTGGGAATGATTTTGTGTTTCTCCGTGGTGGCCAGGATAAAGATGGCGTAGGGCGGCGGCTCCTCCAGCGTTTTCAAAAAGGCATTAAAAGCCTGACTGGAGAGCATGTGAACCTCGTCAATAATGAACACTTTGTAGCGACCCTGCTGCGGTTGGAAGCGCACCTGCTCGATGAGGGCGCGAATATGCTCCACCGAGTTGTTGCTGGCTGCATCCAGTTCAATGATATTGAACGAGGCGCTTTCGTTGAAGGCCTTGCAGGAAGCACACTGGTTGCAGGCTTCGTGGTCGGGCGTACGGTTTTCGCAGTTCAGGATTTTGGCCAGGATGCGCGCACAGGTGGTTTTGCCGACTCCGCGCGGCCCGGTAAACAGGAAAGCGTGGGCCAGGTGGTCAGTGGCGAGGGCATTTTTCAACGTACCGGCCACGTGTTGTTGGCCGACTACGTCTTCGAAACGCTGCGGGCGATATTTGCGGGCGGAGACGACGAAGTTGCTCATGTACCCACAAAAGTACGATGATTGAATGAAGAATGGCTACGCCCGGGCCGGGAAGTTATCCACGATTTTCCTCCCTGGCGTTAATGCGAATATTGATGAATTCCACCAGAATACTGAAGGCCATTGCAAAATAAATAAAGCCTTTCGGAATATGATAATCCAGTCCTTCGGCAATCAGCGATAACCCGATCATCATCAGAAACGCCAGGGCCAGCACCTTCACCGTAGGGTGACGATTGATGAACCGGCTGATGGGCCCGGAGGCGACCATCATCACGCCTACGGAAAAAACCACGGCGGCGATCATTACTTCGACATGGTCCACCATGCCTACGGCAGTGATGACGGAATCGAAGGAAAAAATAATATCAATCAGAATAATCTGGAAAATGGTGGGCCAATAGCGGGCAGCGGGTTTTTTAAGTTTGGATTCCCCCGATTCGGACATTTTCCCATGTATTTCGTTTACACTTTTATACAACAGGAATAGTCCGCCCAGCAGCAAGATCAAGTCGCGCCCGGAAATATCCCGACCTAAAAGCGTGAACAGATCGCCGGTCAGGGCCATAATCCAGGTAATCGAAAGCAACAAAAGGATACGCATTCCCATGGCCAGCAGCAGGCCCAGCCGCCGGGCAGATTCCTGATTTTTCTCCGGCAACCGATTGGTGACAATAGAGATAAAGATGATATTATCAATCCCCAGAACAATCTCCAGGGCGCAGAGCGTCAAAAAAGCAATCCAAATATCCGGGTCGGAAATCCATTCCATAATTGTGCGGGAAATATATACAAACAGGGTGAAGACGTTGGCCGTAACACAGCCGGATTAAATAATCGTGCCGTAGCAAAACGGGGCAGTAGCCGTTTTGTTCGGCGTAAATATAAGGGCAGTTTTTTTGGCTAAAAAAATTGGGTCATCACCGGGAACCGGCGATGACCCAACAACATGCACAATCTTAAAACGATTTTCCCGGAAACATTTTACTGTTTGTCGAGACGCATTTCCTGAATCGTGACCGAATTGCCGTTCACTTTCAGGTACAAATACACGCGATAGGCACCGTTGCCGGCCGTCAGATTGCCAATACAGTACTGGTCACTATTCTCGCGGCTGGTGCCTTTATGCACTTCGCTGAAAGACTGCGGTTTGGCAGTGGCAAAAAAACTGCGCACCGCTTCTATCGCCTGGGCCTTTGTATAGGTTTGTTCTTTATCCTGAATCGAAATCTGCACCTTATCGGCAAAGTATTTCGAGAGCATTTCTACATTGCCATTACCAAGTGCCGTAGTGATTGCATCCATAGTGGGGTTGCCTTGTTTAGCCAACAGCAGACCCGGGGCGAAAAACAAAAGAAAAAGAAGGTTTTTCATAATTGAAAATTTAAAAGTGGACAGTCACCAGAAAGTCACATACTTTAAACGTGCTTTTCTAAATAGGTAACATTCAAAAAGGGTGCCAGAAGGTTAAAGCAAAGTTAATCGCATTCTCCGCAGGCAGCGAAAGGTCTGAATACTAAAGTTTTAAGGTGCTTCCCGCAAGGTTCCGGGGGCCCTTTCTGTCCAAATCTAACTTTCTTCGGGTAGGCTATATGCTGTCTGCAGCGCATCAGAGACCTTTTGCTTTGGTCACAGTTTATTTGCAGCCTGTTTAATGGCCTGGCTTATAAACCGTATAAAATGCGGGTAGCCGACACTTTTGCATGAGCGGCTATTTTATTTTTGCTGCTTACTTGCCAAGTCATGGCCGGAAAGGAGCAACCAGAAATTTAAAATGCCTTTATTCATGCAAGGAGAACAAATGCCTGCACCCGAACCCCTGCTCTTTCGCACCAAAGACGGCGAAGACTTTGAAATACCCGAAGAAGGTTCTCTGGGATTATTGGCCCTGGGTTATGTAGGCCTCATGGCCTGGCGGCAAAAGCGAAATGAAGTAAGGGAACAAAAATCAGCCTCTAATTCGCAGGAAAAGGGGAAGTAGAGACTTATTGCAACGATGTAACATTGGGGCAGCGCCCCTAAATATTTGTAGCAAAATGGAATAACCCCTTCTTGTAGGTGCAGCGCACCGGAACACAGCCCGGTGCGCTGCACCTACAAGGCTTGATGGATGGACGATAGGCTATAAATATTTCGCCGCGCTGCGGCTACCTAAACAAGGTAGCATCTGTCAATATATGGAGAGTCACTCGCAAAGCGATTATTGGCCGTCCAGTTCGAACAGGCGATACGTTTCGATCACCGTGCGCATCTCGGCGGTGTTGTTGCGCACATCCGAAATACTTTTCCCGTCCAGCATTCTCAGCCACTGTTGCCAGTCGCTGCCCGCCGATTTCCGTACGTCCCCAAACCACGATTGGTGACTGACGAACACGCCGAAATCGCGGAAACTCGCCCAGGCCGTATCGTAGCGGCGGACACACTGGCCGTCCAGCGTAGCCACCGCACCCGTCCAGTCGCCGCCACAGGGCAGCGCGAAAAAGTTATTGACCTGTAGCGCGGCAATCCGCTGACCGGAGTGGCTGTTCACGTACGCACAGGCCAGCAGCACCGAGGGCGGAATGCCAAATTTTTTCCGCTCGTTCACCGACAGATTACCAAACCGTTTCAGGAAAGCCACCGCTGTCGCGTCGTCTATGGTGGGCATAGTCACCTCACCACTGCCCGATCCAAACAGATCGAGATGGGCCGCAGCACCGGGACTGGCATCCGTATATTTTCCACCGGCCACCGTCGGGCTATCGGCGTTCCAGAATTTAAGGCGGGGATTGTTGCGGCCAATGGCCACCAAAAGCAATAGCACAATGGCTATTGTAAACCAATTTGTTTTAATAAAATTCCACATAGTCGCTGGCAAAGCATTTATTCGGTGATTCATATCACTGAAAATCAAACAATTAAAGAAGGATCGTTTTGCTGCCAAATGTTTTCAAGAGCAAAAGTAGTATTTTTGATTTCGTATTTAAAACAAATTATTTAATTTTTTTCTTTTGAATATGGACGATTTTTTTGAATAATTTTTCAGGTGGCGGGCTGGCACGCGTGAGTGCTATGGCATAGGAATTTACTCCCTTTCCCCAGGCCATCCCAGGCATCGTTTTTTTATCATCCAAAGCACCATCCACCATGAGAAACACTTTTTTCATTCTCTTTTTACTCGCCATCGGCTGGTCAGCCCAGGCGCAATCGCGTTGCTCTGATTATAACACCCACAGCATAAACATCTGGCAAGGCGGCCAGCCCGGCCAGGAAGCCAACTGGCATTTGGCAGCCAACTGGAGCCTGGATCGGGTACCCGACTGGACGCATGATGTACTTATTCCTGATATGTCCACCACGGCCCGCCCTTATCCGGTCATACGCCACGGCGTAGCGGAAGCAAACTCGATTCAACTGCAGTCCGGTGCTCAGCTGACCATTGCCGATACAAGCAGCCTGCGTTTGCCGGAAGGTACCCTGGCCGACGCTACTACTTTGCAAGGTTACCTGGATACGCGTTTCGAGCGGTTGGCAGGCCTCGTGCAGCCCACGGCGATGGTCCCTGGCAATAAGTAAACATTGGATATTTGAGGATTGGAGGATTCGATCAATTCCATGATTACCAATTACTTTAATCGCATCCTCCAATGCTGACACACTCTATACAAAACAGTAAAAAAATTTCGTAAAAGCAATTTGGCATAGAACAAAAAGGAAAGCGGTGTATTTTGGCGCAAAATCATTCGCTATGTTTCGCTTTCTATACGGTTCTGTTTTACTGGTTGCTGCTGCATTTCTCCTCCTCCTTTTTCAACGTTGTGCTGGCGACGATGTACCAGCGCGTATTCTCGTGTTTTCTAAAACTGAAGGCTACCGCCACGAGAGCATTCCCACAGGCATCGCCGCTTTTCGCAAACTATGCTACGACAATGGCATTGCGATGGATACCAGCGAAGATGGGGCTGATTTCAATGAACAGAACCTGAAACGCTACGCCGCCGTAGTATTTCTCAACACCACCGGCGATGTGCTCACTCCCTTGCAAGAGACTGATTTTGAACGCTATATTCAGGCGGGCGGCGGCTACATGGGCGTTCATTCCGCCACCGATACGGAGTATGGCTGGCATTGGTATGGTGGCTTGGCGGGAGCGTATTTTGCCAGTCACCCGGAGCAGCAAGATGCCACGCTGCGCGTAAAAACCCACGATCACGCCGCCACCAAACACCTGCCCGATGAATGGAAACGCCGCGATGAATGGTATAACTTTAAGGAAATGAACCCGCAGGTAAACGTGCTGCTGGCCATTGACGAAAGTTCGTATCAGGGCGGCACCAACGGAGACAACCACCCGATGGCCTGGTACCATGAATACGATGGGGGCCGGGCGTTCTACACGGCTCTCGGCCACACCAAAGAATCGTATGCGGATCCGCTGTTTCTTCAGCATTTGCTGGGCGGATTACAATATACCATTGGTGGGAACAAACGCCTTAAATATGGAGCCGTTCGTACGCCCGAATCGCCCGATCCGACCCGTTTTGTCAAGACTGTACTGGCCAGCGACTTAACGGAGCCCATGCAACTCGGTATGTTTCCCGATGGGAAAGTCATTTTTATTGAGCGGCGCGGTAGTATCAAACTGTACGATCCGGCTAGTGGCCTGACCAGCGTGGCCTACAAATTACCCGTGTATTCCGAAGAAGAAGATGGACTGATGGGCCTGGCAATTGACCCGAACTACGCCCAAAATCACTGGATTTACCTGTATTATTCGCCCTTGGGCACAGAGTCTGTCAATAAACTGTCGCGGTTTGTTTTTGAAAATAATACCCTCGACTACGCCTCCGAAAAAGTGATTTTGAAAGTAGGCGTTCAACGCCAGGAATGCTGTCACACTGGCGGCTGTATCCGCATCACAGACGACGGGACGCTGTACCTTTCTACGGGCGACAACAGTAATCCATTTGCTTCGGAAGGCTATAATCCAGCTGACGAACGCCCCGGACGCAGCCCCTGGGATGCTCAAAAGTCCTCCGCCAATACCAACGATTTGCGGGGTAAAATATTGAGGATCAAACCCTTAAAGGACGGCACTTATATCTGCCCGGCGGGTAATCTCTTCACCGATCAGGATGTCCACGTCACCTCTCCCGAACTGACTGGCCCCGGCATTGACCGCCCCGAAATATACGTCATGGGCTGCCGCAATCCTTACCGCATTTCGGTGGATACCCGCCGCAAACTGCTCTTTTGGGGCGAAGTCGGCCCCGATGCGGGCGAGCCCGATACCGCTCGTGGCCCGGCAGGGCATGATGAGGTGAACCGCGCCCGGGCCGCCGGTTTCTTTGGCTGGCCCTACTTTGTCGGCGACAACAAGCCGTATCGCAAATATGATTTTGCGCGGAGCAAATCCGGTCCGCCCTTCGATCCGCTGCACCCGTTCAATGATAGCCCGAACAACACGGGTCGCCGCGATTTGCCCCCGGCGCAGCCCGCTTTTATCTGGTATCCGTATGGCAACTCCGCCGAGTTCCCGCTGGTGGGCAAAGGTGGCCGCAACGCGATGGCGGGCCCCACTTATTACGTGGATCAATACCCGGCAGCCACGCGCTTCCCGGACTATTATAATGGCAAACTGATTACTTATGATTGGATGCGGGGCTGGATGATGGCCGTCACGGTGGATAGTCTCGGCAATTTCAGCCGCATGGAAACCTTTGGCGATTCCGTGAAACTGAGCCGCCCGATGGATATGCTGGTGGACAAAAATGGCTCTTTTTGGGTGCTCGAATATGGTACACAATGGTTTTCTTCCAATCCCGATGCCCGCCTCAGCCGCATAGATTATGTGCGCGGCAATCGTCCGCCGATGCCCGTGCTGGAAGCCGACAAAATTGCCGATGCCAGCCCGGCGACCATCGTTTTTTCGGCCAGCAAAACGCGGGACTATGACCAGGACCGATTGACGTACGAACTTGATTTTGGGGATGAAACGCCGTCTTTCCGTTTGGAGGGTCGGTATGCCAGGAGCCATGCCGGGGTCGGTACAGCGGAGGCGGTAAAGAAAAATCCGCTGGACAGCATCGTCCACGTTTTCTCTCTGCCCGGTACCTACGAGGTGAGTTTGAAAGTGACCGACGAATCAAACCTGACCCGTACTGTAAAGCAAAAAATTCATGTGGGCAACGCTCCGCCCACCGTGCGTTGGGATTTTGGGCCACAAAACCGCAGTTTCTATCTGCCCGGCGACACGCTGAAATACCGCGTCGTGGTGCAAGACCCGGAGGATGGTTCGCTTGTAAACGGCAGCATTTCGTCAGCAGTAGTAGCCACCACGATTGACTATCTGGAAACGGGGTTCGACATTACCAGCATCGCGAAAGGCCACCAATCTGCCATGCAGCAGGCTGAATACGCCAAAGGGAAGGGCCTTATTGATCGTTCCGATTGCAAGACCTGCCACGCCGTGGATCGGCTGGTGAATGGCCCGTCGTTTCAGGCCGTCGCCGAACGGTACCGAGGCAATGAGTTTGCCGTACGCAATTTATCCAAAAAAATACTCGAGGGCGGTGCGGGCAACTGGGGGCAGGTCGTGATGAGCGCCCACCCGCAGGTCTCCGCCGAAGATGCCGGGGAAATGGTGCGCTGGATACTCACACTCGGTGCCCCTGTCAAGCCAAAGCAAACGCTCCCGCTGGCGGGTAGTTACCCGCTGGTGGTGAAAGCCAGCCAGGAAAAGGGCAAAAAGGCGTATCCCGGCACCTATATATTTAAGGCCACTTACCGCGACCGGGGCAGCAGCAGCCAGGCTCCGCTTGAAGATGGGGAGACCATCGCCCTGCGTCCCGCTTTCCAACAAGCCGAGCAGGCCGATAGCATGTCGAAAAGCATTGATAATTATCGTCCTTTCAATGGCGATACGGTGGTGCTGACCGAACTAAAGCACCGTAGTTTTTTTGTGTTCAAACGCTCGGACCTGACTGGTGTGCGCAGCATCGCCATCGGCGTGGGCAGTGGCGATAAACTCCGGCAATTCCACGGCGGTTGGCTCGAATTACGCCTAGATAGTCCCAACGGACCACTAGTTGGTCGCGTACAAGTCCCGGAGAAAAATTCGTCCGGCAAAATGGAATTCTATGAACTCATTCTGCCCGTCACGCCACCGAGCGACCACGATTTCCACGATTTGTATTTTGTGGTGAAAAACGAGAATAATCCCTCGCAGGCGGTGATGGCGGTGGACTGGGTTAGGTTTGGGTTGTGATGGAAAAGCAAAGAAGAAGTGCTTTATCAATTGCTCCAAACATCCGAATGAACTAACTTTGTCCAAAATATAAAAGTCTATGCAACAAGTTATTATTGATGTGGAGGAAAGCAGGTATGCGCTACTGCTGCAATTTTTACGTACTTTGGACTACGTGAAAGTGGTGCAACCATCGGCGTTTTTGCTGAAAAATACACCGCTGCCTAAATATGATTTTTCTGATTTGATTGGTAAACTGCAGTGGCGGGGCGATGCCGTGGCTGAGCAACGTAGGATGCGGGATGAATGGTAGGTTTTTGCTCGATACTAATGCCGTGATTGCCTTGCTAAATGGCATCCCCTCGCTTTTCCAAACCTTGCAATCCGCTAATTGGATTGGCATTTCCATTATTACAGAACTGGAATTTTTGTCCTTCTCTGGTTTATCAACACACGACGAAATTTTATTCCAGTAATTTAAAAATCGTGTGGAAATTATTGATTTACAGGCAGTTGATACGCATTTTTTACAGCGGATTATCGAAATCAGAAAGGCGGGTAAGTTGAAATTGCCTGATGCCATTATCGCTGCCGCTGCTCTTGAAAACATGGCTACTTTATTAACATTGGATCTGGCATTTTCCAAAGTTGATTATCTTTCTTTCCAAGGTTTTTGAAATTTGGGTTGTGACGTGATTTTGCCGGGGGTGTTCTAACGTTTGCCTGTCCGCCACAATACTTCCAAATCCCGCCACACGTTCCAGTCTTTGGCATACAGAAAATTCAGCCTGGCTACGGTGGGCAGGGTGGCTTGCAGGCCGTGGATTTGTTCTAAAGGAGAAAAAACCCCCGGTTTCAAGGCCGGTAAAGTGGCGTTTTGCTCGTTGGGAGCATAGCCGACCCAGGTTTTTCGCCCCAGGAAGACGGCCCACCAATTAGCCAGGAAAAAAATTTTTTTGTTAGAAAAAAACAACCAAACCGGAGCACTAACCACCAGAAATAAGCAAAGCCATACATCCAGTACGCGCTTGTTGCGTCGTTGTCCGGGCTCGGCGATATTGTAGCGAATGGCAATGGTATATAGTTCGCCAGGTTCATTTTTGCTGCTACTGCCAATGATGCTCAGGCTTTCTTCGGGCACTATTTTGTAATTTACCGATGGACCAAGCCGGGTCATCCAGGCCAGAATATCCTGCGAACGGATGTCTTTGGAGCAAAATATGGCCTCATTCACCCGATAGACCCGCACCACTTCGTCCAATTGTTCCAGGCTGCTGAGGTAAGTACGGTCGTCGTGCTGACCGGGCGGGGCTACGGTACCAATAAAATTGTTCGGTACACCAGCTTGTTTCAGCAAGCCCATGACCCGTTCGCTTTCGGTGGCCGAACCGACAACGACCAGATTTTTTATCCGGTCGCGCCCGATGCTGAAATTGCGGTATTCCAGAAAATGGGCACCCGCCCGCAGGCCGATGGTCGCCAGCGTAGCCCAGACGGACCCTAAGAGGACGAGGGCCCGCGAAGGCCGGTAATCGAGATCAAGAAAGCCATACACAGCGGCCAGCAACAGGGTGCCAAAAGCCAGCCCACGCACCAGTCGGCGCAGGTCGTAGCGTTGGTCATAGCCGCCGTTCAGCCAGACCGTGCCGAGCCAGATCAGAATATACAGCGGAAAATTGAACCATAATACGTTGGGTTTGAACCACTCCGGGTCTTTATAATAGTAGTTCGCCCAGAAATTTTTCAGAAAAATAAGGCCTATGTAGATCGCGCCAGCGTCTAATGCGGGCAGCCAGGCTTTTTGCCATAGATGACGCAATAGCGTCAGTCCGGCCCGCAGCCAAATGGCGGCTTCCAGCATCAATATAAACAGTCCGGCGCGCGGGCCAGTGAAGTGTTTTTGGGTAAAAATAATCATGGCCTGATAGAACGTGCGGACGTAGTTCAGGCTGCCTTTTTTGGTGCTTTCTCCTTTATAATGAATGATTTGCGTTTCCGGAAAGTAATAATTTTCAAAACCTGCCTGCTTAATGCGATAAGAGAGATCAATGTCTTCGCCATACATGAAAAAGGCTTCGTCGAGCAGTCCGGCGCGGTCGAGGGCCGTGTGGCGCATGAACATGAAACAGCCCACCAGCACATCCACAGGATTGGTTTCATTGGCGGGCAGATGGCCGAGGTAGTATTGATTGAACAGGCGGCTTTTGGGAAAAATGGACGACAAGCCAAAGGTTTTGCAGAAAGCCACCCACGGCGTAGGAAAGCCGCGTTTGCTTTCGGGCAGGTATTTGCCGCTGCCGTCAATAAGTTTCACGCCCAATGCCCCGGCGTCCGGGTGGCTGTCCATGAAAGTTAGGCATTTGGAAAATGTATCTTCCTCGACCAGGGTATCTGGATTGAGCAGCAGGACATATTCGCCCTGGCTTTCGCGGATGGCCTGGTTGTTGGCGACCGCAAATCCGGTATTTTTCTTGTTGGCGATCAGCCGCACCTCCGGGAATTTCTCCTGGACCATCCGCACCGAATCGTCCACCGAATTATTATCCACCACCCACACTTCGCCTTCGATGCCGCGCAATGCTTTCCGTACGGACAGGAGGGCCTGTTCCAGGAAATGCCGGACGTTGTAATTGACGATGATGACGGAGAGTTTCATACAAGGGGAATAGTTTCTGGAAGAGTGGGGAAGATTTTGAAGGAAAAATCTTCCCCACTCTTCCAGAAACTATTTACAGAAAAAAAACGTGGATGTCCGTGTGTGCTGCACGAATTGGTCAAATATCCGGTAGTTTGGTCAGGTTTTGTAGAGCGGGCTCGTTTCCAGATATTCCCAGACGGGCTCTGGCACCAGGTACCGCACCGATTTGCCACTGCGCAAACATTCGCGGATATAAGTGGCCGAAATATCGAGCAGGGGCGCAGCACAGAGTTTCACACGCGGGTGCGTGGCCAGTTCCCCTAGCTCCATGCCCGGGCGTTGATACACGTATATGTCATAGTGCGCGAGGATGTGCTCATAGTTTTTCCACAAATGCAGCGAAGCGAGGTTGTCGCCGCCCATGATGAGCGCGAACGTCCGTTCCGGGTATTTTTCACGCAGGAAAGCGAGCGTATCCACGGTATAGGAAGGTTTTGGCAGGCCAAACTCGACCTGGGAGGCTTCCATCCGTGGATTGTCGCCAATGCCAAGCCGGGCCATGTGCAAACGGTCGTAATCGCGGGCAAGCGTTTTTTTGAGTTTGAGCGGATTTTGCGGACTTACGACCAGCCATATTTTATCCAAATCCGTCTGCGTCGCCATGAAGTTGGCGATGATCAAATGGCCGATATGAATTGGGTTGAAAGAGCCGAAGAACAAACCGATTTTCATGCTGGAAACGCCCTACTTGCCAATGTTTTGGTCTGCATCGGTGACGCGGTTGAGTAAAGTATCTACGCGGTACATTTCGTCCACCGTATCGTCGAGGAAAAACTCGAGGTCGGGTACGCGGCGCATGTTCTTGCCTACTTTGGAGCCGAGGGCCTGGCGCAGTCGCGGATAGTTGTCTTCCAATTCGAGGATGACTTCCTGTTTATTTTCGGTGCCATACACGCTGATATAAATCTTCGCCACGAGCAGATCGGGCGTCATTTTTACCTGAGTGACGGTCACGAGTTTGTCGCGACCATAGATGAGACTGCCTTCTTCGGAGAGTAGCATACCGAAGTAGCGGCGCAGGAGTTCCCCGATTTGTTTCTGACGAATAGATTCCTTCATAATTCCTTGACCCGACTGCGGCCGTTTGTGCGTGATATTATTCGGTAAAGGTAGATAAAACGCCCTCTTCTCCGAAAAAGTTTCCCGTATAAAGGCTGGCTGCCGAAACTAATTTGGCCCAAGCCGGGTTTTTACCCCTGACAACCAAATTATCATTGGAAATTTTTTCGATAGGTCTTGGATTTTCGTTAAACATGAATGTATCTTTGCCCCGCTTTTCGAGAAAGGTTGTCTTTCGATTAGTTTGATCTCGTAGCTCAGCCGGTAGAGCACTTGACTTTTAATCAAGTGGTCATGGGTTCGAATCCCATCGAGATCACCACTTTGAAGCCTCAGCATTGCGCTGGGGCTTTTTTTGTTTAGTGAAAAACTTTCCTACTGCCCATTTCAAAAAAGCACTTATCGGCCAAAAGCGCAGTTCACGCATTTATCAAAATTGCCGAAATTGTAATTGAGCCATATTTCCATACCTCCGGCAAACCGGGTACGCAACCCCGACACATTGGCATCATAAGAAATACTGACGGACCAGTCACGGGTTTGATAAGTCATGGTGGGCACTATAGCATTGATAGTGAGGGCACTATTGGGCCGGCTGCCACAGCGCAGGTACACACCAAACTGGGCGGCACCGTATTTTGACCAGAGCTGCTGACCCATTGGGCCCGCCAGCAGCGTCCATTGCTGAGAGTTATTGCCATTGAATGATTGACGGCGCAAGACCCATTTCGCTGCGATGGCTTTTTTGTTGCGCGGATTGGAAGAAATTGTGCCGTGGGAGATGAACGAGATGCCGAGCCGGTTTTCTTCATCCAGAAAAGAATAGGCCGGTTGATTCAGGTGGAGCCAGGAAAAACCGAAAGACATGCCTAATCGGTTGTTGTAACCCTCGACACCTGCGCCCATATCAATTACCGTGCGGCCATTACCATCCAGGTCTTCCCGATCATCGCGGTCGGCGTTGAAATATCCATTTTGATATTGGGCATCAAAGCGCAGGTTGTCGCCGCGCAGCGAATAATTAAGTGCCCCTACCGAACCGCCCGCGGCCAAAAACCAATCGCGATCCAAGTGTACATGATAGGCAAAAGCGGGCAGCAACTGGCGGTTGGAGAAGCCGCCCAAAGTACTTCCGTCTGACTGCGCACTCAGACCCAGCGCAAAAAAGTGCCGGGCATTGCTGATACAATGCCGCCATTCCAGGGTCAAAGCGAAACCTTGATATGCCTGGGTGGTGCCTGGATTGGCCCACTGCGCACGCGTAAGTATGGCCAGCCGCATGGATTGTTCGGTTTGATGGCCAGCCGAAGCGGGATTGACCAAAAATGGCTGTTGAATAGCCTGGGCAAAATGAAAATCCTGTCCCTTGGCGAACCAGTGGCAAAAAAGGAAGGCAAGCAGGTAGATAAGTCGTAACATGTGAAGATTGGAGTTTTAGCGAATCAGGATTAGCGAGCCATCAAAAGTTTGGGAGACACCGTCCACGTACTCGATCACGATCTGGAACCGATATACCCCCGCCTCCGCCTTATCGCCCCGGAAGTTGCCATCCCAACCGAAATAAGGATTTTCCGGCACGGCCTGCTGGCCTTCGTGGAGGTCGCGCACATCGAACATTTTTGCTCCCCATTTGTCAAAAACCCGAAACTCAGAGATTTTTTTGATCGAGGGATTGAGTTCATTGCGCACGTAAAAAATATCGTTTTCTCCGTCCGCGTTCGGTGAAAAGGCGTTGGGGATGAACAGACTCGAATCGCGGTCAATGGTCACTTCAATGTGTACGACCTGGCTCTTGGAACAACCCCGGTCATCAGTCGCCTTTATGGTGTAAGCAATTGGTTGTAAAGGTTTTGATTCGGGATTGAAAATGGTATTATTGTCCAAATAAACATTGGGCGACCACTCAAAAGTCACATTCACCATGTTTACTTCGGCACCTAATTGGACCGAATCGCCCAATAAAATGGAGAAAGAATCCTGGGCAATACCAAGATAGAGTTCATCCACCGGCAAGACAACAATGGTGGTGTCATTTTCGCAGCCCTGCGGGGTTTTGATATAAATATGGTAATCATTGGCCAGCAATCCAGGGTGAAAATTGCCAGATTGATCGTAACCGGGAGCGGTGACTTGTACGTGATTGCTGGGCGGCGTTTTGATGGTCAGGTTAAAGCCAGAATCCAGAAAGCAGGTTTCAAATAAGTCTAAATCCATTACTGGCGTCTGATACACCATGACCGTTTGCTGTGTGCTGGCCGAGCAAATACCTTCATTGGTTGCCAATAAAGTGACCAACCAGGCCTGTCCTTGTTGATAAATATGTTCAAATTGCGGAAGCGTACTTTGTGTCCCGTCGCCCAACGTCCAGGTCAGCCCGGTCGCACCCACCGCATTACTGACAAAGGCTACTTTGGCGGGCGTACATTTCTCGTGGATCGTGTAACTGAAATCCGCTGAAGGGCGGCTCCGCACGTACACCGGGATGGTATCGTGTCCCAGGCAACCTTCCGCAGAAATAGCTGTAAAAACGGCGTTGAACAGCCCGGAGGAGCCAAAGGGGTGGGTCGTAGTGCATTGGTCACTAAACGCGCTATCGCCAAAAGTCCAGGTGCAGGTAATGCCAGGCTGATCGGCAGTACCTGAAAACACCACCGGATCGCCCACACAGACCGAGTCCTCGGCTACCGCCAAAGCATGGGGCGGAGAAAGGATGGTCAGCTGCCCGTTCCATTTGGCAGTACATCCAAATAAAGAAACGGCGCGAGCGGTGGGCATAAACAGACCCGGCCCCGGGAAGTAGTGCTGGGATATTTTTTGCAGGGTAGAATCACCATCGCCGTACCACAGGCGAATGTCGGCGGCATTGGAAGTAACTTTAAAATCGAGGGGCAAATGCGGACATTGACTCAAGGGATGCTCTACCGTGAGGGTGGGAAGCGGGTGTACATAGACGGGCACGGTCATGCTATCGAAACCACAACCGAAGGCTCTCAAAGTGAGCGTATAAAACCCGGCGGTATCGAAATTGACCTGAATGGTATCGCCCGCATAAGAATTTCCATTGGAGACGGTCCATTCCACAGGTACCCCGGCGGTGGCATAATTGATAAGGGTAATCGGTGTACCCACGCAAATGCGCGTCGTATCGGGCAGGCCAATGACCGCCACCACATCAGTTGGTTGGACCACTACTTCTTCATAAGCCGTGTCCGTACCACACCCATTAGTCGTCACTAAATAAATCCCGACCGTAAAAGGAATAGAATCGGTGAAAAACTGAAAATAAGTCGGCTCGGTCACGCTGCCCGCGCGCACCAGGCCCGTGGTAGTATAAAAGGTGTTAATTACTGGATTGCCGGCACTTAACACGCTGGCTTTCAGCAGGCCACCACTGCAAGGCTGCACATAAGAAAGGCCCATTTTTGCCTTCGGCAACGGAAATACTTTTACGGATCGGGAGAAAGTTATGCTGTCGCAGCCATTTTTTACGGTCAAAGTAACCAAATACGTCGTGTCTTCTACACCCGCCTGAAAATCCACGGGTGGTGGGGAGTAGCCATTAAAAGTCTGGCCATTGCCAAAATTCCAGAAATACTGCCCGTTTTCGGCCTGACTGGTATTCGTAAACGCCACCGTCAACACGGCACAACCGGAATCAGCACTCATCGAAAATTTGATGTTTCCAGCAGCAATCGGTTCGATAATATGGATCGGGTGCATCAGGGTCGCCGAGCAGAGCGTCTGCATGGTCAGCGGATTAGAGGTCGAGATTGTCAGAGCAATATCGTAAGTGCCTGCTGCCGCGTATTGATGGGTCAGCAGGTTATTCGTCGTGCCATCGCCCCAATTGACAGAATGCTCGCCAGTCGTGGCCACCGGGATGACCGTGACTGTTTTGCCGACGCAGGAAGTATCCTGATTCAGGGTGAAACTGGCGGAAGGCGGGGCGGAGACGGTCAGGGTGAAGTCATCGTGGTTGCAGGCAGCAGGGAGGCTGGAATTGGTTAACGTGTAAACATAAGTATTTGGCACAAGGGCAGTTATATCAATAATATTTCCAGTAAGCGCAGGCCCACTCCAGGTCAGGCCCGGCATAGTGGGCAAAGTCAAACTGGTTTCGGTATTACAAATATAGCGATCTGCACCAGCAGCAACGCTGGCCCCACCCACAATAGTGATGGTCACGGTATCCTTACTTTGGCAGGGCATATTTTCCTGGACGGTGTAAATAAACTTATAGGTATTAGCAGGATAATCGTTTAAATCCAATGGATTGGTGACAGTTGTGCCGGTGATCGTTTTCCAGGTGCCGGAGTTTGGAAATCCGCCTAAATTATAAGTCCCCTGACTTTGACAAATGAGGGTATCGGGCCCCGCATTTGCCTGAACTAAGGCCGCAACTTTGACGATAAAATGCACCGTGGTATCACAGCCCGGCGGAATAGTATAAGTTAATGCCACGTCATAATTGCCCACACCCGGACTGGTGAATTTACCGTTGGCATTTACGCCCATACCCGCCCAGGTCAAAGTGGAACCAGCAAAAGGCAGGTTTGGCGTAAAATCAATATTGCCCAAAGTGATCAGATCAATAGGGCTGCTGATGTTGCAGGTAAAAATAGTATCGGGTGCCTGGATAGTGGGCAAAGACACTACCGTAATCGTTTTAGAAACATTACTAATACACCCACTGCTATTGGTGTAAGTATATTTAATGGTGTTTAAACCGATATTGGCTAGAGCAGGAGTGAAAATATTGTCAACTACACCAGTACCTATCCAAATGCCGGGCATTAAATTGGCCATCAACTGCAAGGGAGCCGCGTCGCGACAGACAGCAATATCAGCACCAATGCTGACTAGATCAGAGGCAAGTACGATCACGCTAAGGTCTCCTTCGGATTCGCAGCCGGGTACACCCTGTTGATAATGAATAAGATGGGTGCCGGAACCAGCGATCTCCGGGTCAAATAATCCGGTGGTGGCATTGATGATACCGGTGCCACTAAATTGGCCGCCGGGTGGATTGGCGGTCAGATTGAACGGGTCGCCAGTCACACAAACGCTCGTCGGCAAAGAGCCAAAAACAATGGGGCTTTGCGAATTGACGGTAATGGGTATTTTTCTGGTAATTGTGCCACAAGGCCCGGTAATTTTCAGGATAACGGTGTCACTTTCAGTGAAAATAACGCTCCCCGGCGTAGGTCCGATAAACGTATCAATACTGGCTCCGGGCGGAAACATCCAGTTGTATTGCGTAATGGTGCCCTGATAAGTGAGCAGACTATTATCAAAATTAACCGTAAGCGAATTGCAGCCGGGTGGAATAGTGCCTATCGTCACCCCTGGAGCCGCACTGGCCATTATTTCGATAGTGGCCGTATCGCTTCCACATTCGTTCGAGCCGATCAAGCGGATGGTGTATGGCCCAGGCTCCGTAAACTGGATAACGGGCCTGATAGAATCCTTGCCGGTCGCTGGAATAAATTGCGCACAGGAAGAACAATTGTTGGGCGAGGAAATAACCTTCCATTCGTAGCCATCGAGGTTAATACCCGTTGCCGTGGGTGTTAGTTTGGATTGAAAAGGGACACAGCCAGTAGTCGGAGTAGCGGAGATAGCCGTGATCGCGGGACGGTCTCTAATATTGATGAGTGTAGTCATCGTATCCGAGCCGCACTCATTTGTTGCAATGAGCCGGACCGTATAATTACCGGCGGCGGTATAGACTACCTGTCCATCTTCCTCGGTAGAAGTCATGCCATTTCCGTAGGTCCAGAGAAAAGAATCACCCCAGCAACCAATATTATTAAAATCAATGGTTTTACCCACACACAGGGAGCCACTAACGGTGAATTTGGCCCTGGGCAAAGGCGTAATTGCCAAAGACTGCGTCCTTTTATTAAGTTTATTGTTCTTAAAATACAGGGTAAGTTTCACCTCCGGGTTGAGGTCATCCGCCGTCAGGGAACAGGCTACCGAATCAGGGAAATTATAGACGTGGGTCTTGTTCCCAAAGAAATTACTGGCTAAATTCTCGGTGGTGCCATCTCCCCACTCTAATTTCATATAGTCAATGCAGGCTGGATCATTGTTCTGATCTACGGTTATATCCACGGTGACAATACCCGTAATGCCTTCACAAAAATAGGTATTCTGACTACCCACAAACTCGAAGGTAGAGTTGGGGTCGTCGCAATTTTGAGCGAAAATGAGTTTGGTGAAAAGGCAGCACAGAGATAAAAGGAGAGATTGTTTCAACATTGGTTGATGGTTATTTTCCCCGTAAAATATGGCATTTTATTGTTTCTCGTATGCTTATAAAGCCATCAGCCATTGTTGCGTAATGCGGAGAGACCCCACTTCACTCCTCGCGCAGCTGCCCGATCAAACCCAGCAAAGTCGCCGTGAGCTGCGAGCGTTCCAGGTTTTGGTCGCTGTGGGAGAGCATCCCCATTAGCGATCTGCGCTCGAAATCTTTCCAGCGGTCGGACAAATGGAGGGCGGGCTCGTAGAGCCCGGTATTGTTTGCTTTGGTAAAAAGGCAGAGTTTGGGAATAGCCTCTTTTGATTTTCCGCGCGCCACCAGGTTTTGCAGCGTTTCGATGAACTGCTCTACATCGTTATCCGCCGGGGGGACCAATGGGCTGTTCTGGCCATACTGGTGAACATCGCCAATGTGGACATTCCCGCCAGCCTGAATATTGCTGTTTTGCAGGGTGTTTTTATTGTTTTGTTCCATAAGCGGCGTATTTTTCTGCTTTTCTGATGGCATAAAGGAGGAATAATCCAATTCATACAACATTTCAAACGCAAAAGCCGCCGCCCGCTCCGCCGCCACGGGTTGCCAGTTTTGTTGATCGGTTTCGGCTTTTCCGGCGCACAGATCTGAAATACCCCGGATGACCAACGCATCGAGGTGCCGGTGCGATTGCACCGAACGTCCGAAACCACCGGCTTCCATTTCCAGGGCCTTGACATGACTCAGATTTTTAATAATGTGCTGATAGGTCGCATTGTCGGTACCGGCCACGACCTTATCCCCGGCGGCAATCGGGCCGATCACCACAGACGCAGCGACGGCACCATCGCGGGTACGTTGTTTCCAGGCGAAAGGGGGGCGGCTGAGTATTTGTGCCTGGGCGAGTAATGTTTCGCTGAAAGCATATTCTGCCGGGCGGGCCAGGAAGCCCCCGGTGGTCTCTTTGCCGGATTCGTAGTTGAAAGCACTGCTGGCCACCACCACGTCGCCGATCTGTACGTCTTTCACGCCCCCGGCGATGCCCACCAGCAGCACAATCTGGGGGTCGAAGGCCTGAATGGCCCTTTCGGTGGCCAAGGCCATATCCACATTCTTCATGCCCGGCTCGCGCACCACTACCGAGTAGGTCTGGTGCCTGCCCGCGAAAGTGCCTGTTTCGTAGGCGGCGGCATTTTTGATCAGCGATCTTCGTTCACTCCGTAAGTGCCTGACCACGGCATCATATTCCAGGGGTAAAGGCGTCAGAATAAGTACAGTTGTCATGTCCATATCAGGTAAAATGTAAAAGCCTCGGCACAGGGTGATGCTGGCGCAGGAGGAAATGACTAATTGCTAATGGTCACTTAGTTTTCGTCAATTTCCTCCTATCGTCAACCTGGCTCTTCGGGATTTAAAAAACGAATACATTATCACCTTAATTTATTCACCTAAGTATCCTAATATTATCATTTCCAATATTTTAATAAAAAGTTTTCATTTGACTTTTGGGAAAGTCATATCTGGATATGACTGCTTCATTCAGCGCTCCCGAGGAGCAGAGGGTCATTAGCCGTCAAGTGTGGGTTCAACCTTAAAGCGGCAGAAGTAGATAGCCCGAACATATTCCATGCAGTATGATGGGAAGCAAGGCAAAAATTTGCCAGCCGTTTAATCTTTACTGCGACGTGTAACTATAAAAATCGCGTTACTTTTGGCCGGGTTTATTGTGTCTGAGCACACTCCACACTGTCCTTTCCGATAAGGAGAAACGATTGGCCAAGGTGCCAACCACCTGCGTTTTGGGATAGTTATATTCTGCACATATTTTCTCGAATTCCCGCGCTACAGCATAGCGTTGCAAATGCGCTGGTGCTATCAAGCCCTGATCTATCATAAAATTCACGCATTGGCTGGGGGTCTTTTCTATATCATGCCGCTCGCAAAAGGATTCAAAATTCGTCTGTAAGTGTTCCTGGAATTTATCCAGTATATACTTCTTCGGGAGTGCCTCCATAGTTTCAGTGTGTAGATAAGAATGCTATGTATCTGTCAATTATGTTGCAAAGTTCCATCGTATAGCATAGTTCACAAATACGTTTTTCACCGCTTTCACCACGTTATTTTGGCGAATTACTGTCGTTACCCGCATTTCAGTAAACCCTGTTTACGCATTCTGCAAGCCGCCGTTTATGCCCAGGGGAATGGAATTTAAAAATGCGTATTTCTCTCCTAATGTATTGAAATACATTTTTTTAAATATTATATAAATATTTATTTACAATAAATTTTGTTAATACTTTCTTCGCTGTTACTGCATGCAGTAGTTTTATTTTTTTTCCCCGAACTTATGGGCGTATGAAAAATTTAAAATTTTTAAATTTGTTGCGAACGCTGAAAAAAGAGGAAGTCAGCGCTTTCCATAAATACTTGAAGCAAGCACATGGAGGAGAAGAAGTGGCCCTCCGGGTGTTTGACTATATCCGCAAGTTTGCTCCCGATTTTCAGGAGGAGAAAAAACTCGAAATGGCCTACGCCTATGCCCAGATATTCAGCTCGGACCTGCCCGACGATGCAACAGAGCGTAAAAGGACGCAGAAAAACGTGCTCAATACGCTCTCCGACCTGCATGCCTGGTTGAAGGATTTTTTGCTGGCCGAAAAAATAGGGAACGACACCCTGGAAAGCCAGGCACTCTGGTTAGGGATTTTACAGGAGCGCGGATTACAGGCCGAGTTTTCAAAACACACCGCACGCTTTTATGCGCAGGCGAAAGCAGTGCCCCAAAAAAGTACGGATGGCTACCTGATGGAAATGGTGGCCAGCTATTTTCATTACCAGGACCTCTCTGCGGTCATGCCTGTGCCGGACCGGGAGGCCTTGCAAGAGTGCCTGGCGACCTGGGCGACCGCTGCGGAAATTATTCAGCTTAAAATGGACTGCCGAATCACTAACCTCGAAAGGGTGCGTCCACCAGCTGCATCCGACTCCCCCTCTATACAGTCTCCTGAATTGCCCGGTAAGCCGATAGCAGCAACCAATCCACTGCTCCTATTGTACCGCGACATCCGTCAACTGGTAGAGACAGAACAAGAAGTCTATTATGACCGGGTGAAGGCAGGTCTGGATACATGGGCCGACCAGCTGGCACCCGATGAATTACATGGTATAATTAGCTATTTGCGTAACTACGCGGCTATACAGATCAGGAATGGTCGGGATGATATTTTTAAGGAGAAAGTCCATCAATTAAATAAATTTGGACTTCAGTATGCAAGTTTTAACCAAACAGGAGTAATGTCTCCTACGCAATTTACCAGTATTGTCAGCGTGGCTTGTAGCGTAAATGATTTTAAATGGGCCACTTCTTTTATAGAGGCCTATACTCGTTTTCTGCCAACTAATGTCCGGCAGGATAGTATCAATCTGGCGCGGGCCATCATCTGTTTTGAACAAAAGGACTACCCAGCAGCAAGGACCCTTATCGCTTCCACAGAATTCAGGGATATTCACCATGTTATTCGGTCCAGATCGCTGATTTTAATGATGGATATGGATATAGGAGAAGGCGCAGATAAAATATTGGGCTATTGTGCGGCCTTTATAGCCTTACTTGGCCGTACGCCAAAACCCGAAACCGAAGCGGTCAAAGCCACGCTGGCCTTTATTAAGTTCGTCAGAATGCTGGTCTTAGAGAAAGTTGAACAGCAAACACTGATTGATATGATTAAAAAGGCACCGCATTTATATCTCCGATCCTGGCTGCTGGCGCAGGCGGCCAATTACAAAGGCCGGTATATCAAAAAAAAATGATTGATTTCCATACCTATTGCCCGAACCTATCTGCTATTCAAAACGGCAGGTACTAAAAGCAGGTACGCCGCCCGCTATGAACGAGCGGCATACGCTGCCACTATACTGTTACATGATCAAGTCTTCTACAACAACATAGTCGGACGTTCTATCTACAAACTCAGTGGCAAAAAAGAAATGATAATCCCCCTTGTCAAGCCCGGAGAAAGAGATCGAGGTGCTGCCCGTGGTGATGACGGAACTGGTATAATTGTCCGACAAGCGCACATAATACACCTTATAGCCGATGGCTCCGCTCTCGCCCGTCCAAGAGAAAGAAATTCCATGCGACCATTGGCCCGTCTTGGTAATGCCACTCGGGTCGTCGCAGCCCATCACGGCGGCAACCGGCGTAGTCGGCATCACGGAGGCGACGGAGACACCGATGCTGGCAGGCAGCATCAGCAGGAGCAAAAAGGACAGTTTGACGCACCACTGCCCGCTTACTTTCATTAGATTGTTCATCTGTAAGAAAATTAAGATGGTAAATAATTGACCCGATGGATAGCCACCTGATCGTTGCATAAGTGATCAAAAGAAATTATTTTAAAAAGTACAAACGTTTCCAAAACAATCCCTTGACCACCCTGCAAAGAAAGACAGGCAGCCGCAGGTATGCAAGCCAGGAGCTTGTTTTTCTCATAAAAATATTTCATTCTATGAATATCAAGCGGCAGCTACTAAAAGCAGGTACGCCGCCCGCTATGAACAAGCAAGCGGCGTACACTGCCACTATCCCGTTACATGATCAAATCGTCCGTGATAACAAAATCGGACGTTCTATCTACAAACTCAGTGGCAAAAAAGAAATGATAATCGCCTTTTTCAAGCCCGGAGAGAGATCGAGGTGCTGCCTGTGGTGATGACGGAACTGGTATAATTGTCCGACAAGCGCACATAATACACCTTGTAGCCGATGGCTCCGCTCTCGCCTGTCCAGGAGAAAGAAATTCCATGCGACCATCTGGCTGTCCTGGTCACCCCGCTCGGGTCGTCGCAGCCCATTACGGAGGCGACCGGCGTAGTCGGCATCACGGAGGCGACGGAGACCCCGATGCTGGCAGGCAGCATCAGCAGGAGCAAAAAGGACAGTTTGACACACCACTGCCCGCTTACTTTCATTGCATTGTTCATCTGTAAAAAAAATTAAGGTGAATGAATGAGATGAGCAGGTCGGCAGGTAGTGTCCGGGCATAGCGCAGCCAGTTTGCCTGGCAGCAGCGAAGTGGCCAGCAAAGTGCAGCAGGAAAATAGAGACCGCTAATGCACAAAGTTCTACACGCTCCGAATGGAGCGGGCGGGCGGGAGAAGGCTGCTGAAAAACAGCGTTTACATCAACTCGCCACACCGATTCTACTCATCAATTTCGATGGTACAAAGGTGCGGGAGGCAATTAAATCAAAATCTATAAGATTGATTTACAGACGTTTGTGTAAAATCATGTAAATTTTTGTAAATTCATAAACCGGAGAGCCGGGGAATACGCATGGTAATAACCGCTGACCGGGTTGGAAGATTAAGGGACGGGATGAGGGGGGTTTTTTTTAGGGGGCAAATTATAAAATTAAGGATTACCACTAAATAAGAAAAAAAAACCCGAACAACAT